>NZ_JAEKKT010000180.1 GCF_019510245.1 Streptomyces sp.
CCGGTCAGGACCAGGGCGAGGCCCAGGGCGGGCAGGGTGCGGCGGGACAGCAGGCCCGTGAGCGCGCCCGCCGCCAGGCCGCACAGGGCCAGGGCGACGAGGGTGGGCCCGTTGGTGTGGAAGGTCGGGACGTCGTACCACTGCTTGGCGGTGTCGATACGGCCGTCGCCCGCGGCCCAGACCAGGTGGTGCAGCCAGACGAGCAGGGCGGTCCCGCCGGCGACGGCCGCGCCCGGTACCGCGAGCCGTACGGTCAGCCAGCGCACGGGGGTGCTGGACTGGGTCCAGGCCAGCCGTGCGGTGCCGGACTCCAGCTCCTTGCCGAACGCGCCACCGGCCCAGGCGGCGGCCAGGAAGGGCACCGCGGCCGCGGCCAGGGTGGCGTAGTTGTACCAGTCCTTGTAGCGCAGGATCGCCTTCTGGTTGTACGTGCACCGCTGCCAGTCGGTGCAGGCGTCGTACTGGCGCCAGGCGTCGGCCGCGGCGTCGGTCAGCGGGCCGTACAGGAGGAGGAGCAGGACGGCGAGGACCAGGGCCAGGCCCGTCCAGACGTACAGCGCGGGGCGGTGCAGGCGCAGCAGCCAGCGGGTGAGGTGGGCCCGGGGGGCCGGCGCGGGTGCGGTCAGGGTGGTCATACGGTGGCCTCCACCGCGGTCAGGGCCGGAGCCTCGGGGTTGCGGAGGTGGGCGAGGACCAGCTCCTCCAGGGAGGGGACGGCGGTGCGCCAGTCCGCGGGCAGCGGGCCCGTCGGGCGGACCAGGGCGCTGAGCTGCCGGCCGGTGGTCCGGGAGTCGACGACGGTGTGCGGGGCGAGGTCGGCGTCGGCGGGGGCGGCGACCCGGGTGTGGGCGGCCAGCAGGTCGTCGATCTCGCCGGCCAGCCGGACCCGGCCGCCGCCGATCAGCAGCAGGTGGTCGCAGGAGTCCTCCAGTTCGGCGACCACGTGCGAGGACATCGCGATGGTGGTGCCGTGCTGGGCGGCCTGCACCATCAGCACGCCCATCAGCTCGTGCCGGGCCAGCGGGTCGAGGTCGGCCATCGGCTCGTCGAGGAGGAGCAGCTCGGGCCGCTTGCCGAGGGCGAGGGCGAGCGCGACCCGGGTGCGCTGGCCGCCGGAGAGGGCGCGGACCCGTGACTTCGGGTCCAGGTCGCCGGCGGCCACGACCTCGTGGGCGGCGGCCGGGTCCCAGCGCCAGGGGTTCAGGTCGGCGCCCATCGCCAGCGTCTCGGCGATCGTGAGCTGCGGGTACAGCGGCTTGTCCTGGGCGACGTAACCGACCCGGCTGCGCGCCTCGGCCGGGGTGGTGCCGAGGACGGCCAGCCCGCCCTCGGTGGCGCCGAGCAGACCGGCGGCGAGGGCGAGGAGCGTGGACTTGCCCGCCCCGTTGGGGCCGACGACGGCGCAGACCCGCCCGGCGGGGAGCCGGAAGGTGCAGTCGCGCAGCGCCCAGCCCCCGCGCCGGCCGAACTGTTTGCCGAGCGCGGACGCCGCTATCGCGGAGTCGGTCATGAACTCTCTCCTTGGAGGTGCATCGCGAAGTGCTGTTCGAGTACGGCGGTGAAGAGTGCGGCCACGTCGTCGCGGTCCAGGCCGGCCGCGCGGGCCCGGGCCGCCCAGTCCGCGAGCTCCCCGTGCAGGGGGGACTCGGCGGCCGGGGAGGTGCCGAGCGAGCGCTTCACGAAGGTGCCGAGGCCGCGCCGGGCCTCGACCAGTCCCTCGCGCTCCAGCTCCCGGTAGGCCTTGAGGACGGTGTTGGGGTTGATGGCGGTGGCCTCGACCACCTCGCGGGCGGTGGGCAGCCTGTCTCCCGGCTGGAGGTGACCCAGGCGCAGGGCCTGCTTGGTCTGCTGGACGATCTGGACGTAGGTGGCGACGCCGGAGCGCCGGTCGATGCGGTACTCGACCACCCGTACAACCACCCTTTCACTAATTGAGTAGTGAAAGGGTGGTGGAAGTGCCGTCCGAATGTCAACCCGGGATCGGTGAACCGATCGGCGGGGCTCGTGCGATGAGGAGACGTGAGCGGAACGAGAAGCGACGGTGAGCTGCTGCGCGCGGTCGCGGCGGATGCGGACCGGCGCGCCTTCGAGGAGCTGTACCGGCGGTACGC
This sequence comes from Streptomyces sp., assembly GCF_019510245.1. Lineage (GTDB taxonomy): Bacteria > Actinomycetota > Actinomycetes > Streptomycetales > Streptomycetaceae > Streptomyces. The sequence goes on from NZ_JAEKKT010000180.1 coordinate 2,112, forward strand.
GCCGTGGCTGACCGCGCGGCTGCGCGGCCGGTGCGCGGACCCGGCGCTGGTCGACGACGTCGTGCAGGAGACCTTCCTCGCGGTGTGGCGGGGGACCGCCCGGTACCGGGAGACCACCGAGGACGGTGTGAACGCCGACGCCGCCGGGTGGCTGTGGCGCATCGGGTCACGGCGGCTGGTCGACGCGCTGCGCGGCGACGGGGCCCGCGGCCGGCTGCGGCAGGCACTGGCCCGGCTGCGGCACCGGGACGAGGCCTCGGCGGAGGAGCGCGTGCTCGCGGGGGTGGAGCACGGGGACCTCGCCGGGGCCCTGGTCCGGCTCTCGCCCGAACTGCGGGCGGTGCTCCAGGCGACGGTGATCGACGGACTGACCACCCGGGAGGCCGCGGTCCTGCTCGGCATCCCGCCGGGGACGGTCAAGACCCGCGCGATGCGGGCGCGCAAGCAGCTGCGGGAGGAGCTGGCATGACCTGGCATGTGTCTGAAGAGGATCTACGGGCGTACGCGCACGGCGAGTTGGCGCCGCCGGCGCTCTGGTCGGCCGACACCCACGTCGGCTCCTGCGCCGAGTGCAGGGCGGTCCTGGCGTCCGTGTCGGACCCGGTCGCGCTGGACGCCGGCTGGGAGCGCCTGGACGCCGAACTCGACGCCCCACGGCCCGGACCGGGTCAACGGCTCCTGGTCCGCCTCGGCGTCGCCGACCACACCGCACAGCTGCTCACCGCCACTCCGGTGCTGCGCCGCTCCTGGCTGGCCTCGGTGGCGTTCGTGCTGGCGGCGACGGTCCTGGTGGTCCACGCGGTGGACGCCCCGGCCCTGTTCCTGGCCCTCGCCCCGCTGCTCCCGCTCGCCGCGGTGGCGCTGTCCTACGGCCCGGTCCTCGACCCGACGTACGAGATGGCCGCGGTCGCGCCGACGCACGGCTTCCGGCTGCTGATGATCCGTACCGTGGCCGCGCTGACCGCCTCCCTCGGCCTCAACTGCCTGGCCGCGCTGGCCCTGCCCGGCTACGGCCTGCTCGCCTTCGGCTGGCTGCTGCCCGCCCTCGCGCTCACCGCGGCAGGCCTCGCCCTCTCCGCCCGGCTCGGCCCGCTGGCCGGACCCGGACTGGTCGGCGGGGCGTGGACCGCCCTGATGGCGGTGGCGGCGATGCACCCGACGCACACCTCCATCGCCTTCACCACGGCCGGGCAGTCGGCGGCCGCCGCGCTCGCCGCACTGGCGACGCTCCTGCTGCACCAGGTGCGCGACCGCTTCGACGCCAAGCCCTACTGATCGCTGGAGTCCCACGTTGAACACCACTGTCTCCGCCGCCGGCCTCACCGTGCGCTACGGCGGCACCCCGGCGCTCGACGGCGTCACCCTGTCCCTGACGGACGGTGTCACCGGCCTGCTCGGGCCCAACGGTGCCGGGAAGACCACCCTGTTGAAGGTCCTCGCCACCGCCGTACCGCCGGACCGCGGCGCCTTCACCGTGCACGGCGAGGACCCGGCCACCCCGGCCGGGCGGCTCGCGGTCCGGCGCACGCTCGGCTACCTCCCGCAGACCCCCGGCTTCCACCCGGACTTCACGGCCTTCGAGTTCGTGGACTACGTCGCCATCCTCAAGGAGCTCACCGACCGCGGCGGACGCCACCGGGAGGTGCGGCGCGTCCTCGACCAGGTCGGCCTGGCCGACGTACGCGGCAAGCGGATCAAGCGGCTCTCCGGCGGGATGCGGCAGCGGGTCGCGCTGGCCGCCGCGCTCGTCGGCGACCCCCGGTTCCTGGTCCTGGACGAGCCGACGGTCGGACTCGACCCCGAACAGCGCATGCGGTTCCGGGAGCTGGTCGCGGAGGCGGGCGAAGGCCGGACGGTCCTGCTGTCCACCCATCAGACCGAGGACGTGGCGATGCTCTGCAACCGGGTGATCGTGCTGGCCGGCGGCCGGGTCCGCTTCGACGGCACACCGGCGGAACTGACCGCCCACGCGGCCGGACACGTGTGGACCAGCACGGAACGCGCCCCGGGCGTCCGGGCGGGCTGGCGCACCGGCACCGGCACCTTCCGCAACGTCGGCGACCCGCCCACCGGCGCCGACCTGCTCGAACCGACCCTGGAGGACGGCTACCTGCTGGTCCTCGACGCGGAGAACGCGGCGGGCACCGGGGGCACGGAGGTGGCGGCGGCATGACGACGGCACTCGTGAAGGAGCCGGAGACGGCCGGGGGTGAGCCCCGCGAGCGCGACACCGCGTCCGCGTCCGTCTTCGCCCTGGCCGTTTTCGAGGCCCGTCAGCTCCTCCTCCAGATACCGCTGCTGGTCTTCGGCCTGCTGTACCTCGCCTACGTCGGGTACGGCCTGTTCGGTCAGGACGAGGGCATGGACGCCTATCCCGTCCTGCACGACGTGGACCGCTCCACCCAGGGCGGCCCGGAGCTGTTCGCCGTGGCCCTGCTGGTGTGCGTGCACCGGGCGGCTCTTCTCGCCCGGCGGCGCGGCCTGGAGGAGCAGTTCGGGGTGCTGGCGATGTCGCCCGCGCGCCGCTCGCTCGCCCACGCCCTGTCCGCCGTGCCCTTCGCGGTCGGCGTGGCCCTGGTGGTCGACGTCCAGTTCGCCCGGGCGGCGCTGCGGCCGGGCGCGGTCGGCCACGGCTCGGTCTTCGAACTGGCGGTGGCCCCGCTGACCGTCCTGCTCGCCGGTGCGATCGGCGTGCTGCTGGCCCGGGTCCTGCCCCACCCGGCGGCCCCGCTGCTCTTCCTGCTCGCGATCGGGCTCGTCGCCAGTCTGCTGTCCCGCGGCTCGGGCACGCACGGCGTGGACTGGCTGTGGCCGGCGGTGCTGCAGAACGGCGGCACCCCGGTCCCCGACGAACTGCTGGGCCGCCCGGCGGGCTGGCACGCGCTCTACCTGCTGGGGCTCACGGCGCTGGCGGTGTGCGCGGCGATGCTGGTGGCCGGCGGCCGGTCGCGGCTCCTGAAGGCGGCGGCGGCCGTGGCCCTGGCGGCGGCGGTGGCCGGCGTGGCCGGGCAGACAGCGGGGGACTCCACGGGTCTGCAGGCCGAGCGGAAGGCGGAGGCGGACCACCCGGCGAAGTTCCAGACGTGCGTCGAGCGGGCCGGCTCCCGGTACTGCGCGTACCCGGACTGGAAGGGCTGGACCGTCGACTGGGCCGGAGTCGTCCGGCGCGTCCGGTCCGAGGCGGGCGGCGAGCAGGCCACCACCCACCTCACCGTCCGCCAGCGCATCCAGGAGATCACCGACCTCACCACGGACGCCACCCTCCCGACGAGCTCCACCCCCGGCACGGTCACCGTCGGCACCCAGTGGGGCGGCAACCGGGTCCCCGAGTTCGCGGTCGGGGTCGCCCGGGTCCTGGTCGCCGGCAACGAGCAGGCCTCCGTCGAGATGTGCGACGCCCGCCCGGTCACCACCATGTGGCTCGCCCTGGCCACCGACCCCACCCCCGAGGACACCTTCCGCCACCTCCGCATCGACGACAGCCTCGCCGGCTCGGCCGCGGTCCTCACCCCGGACGGCGGCACCATGTCCGTCTCGGCCCAGCAGACCGAGGTCGTCCGGGAACTGTTCCGCGAGCCGCACGACACGGTGGCGGCCCGGGTGAAGTCCCACTGGCAGCAGCTGACCTCACCGCACACGACCACGACCGAGGCGGCTCGCCTGCTCGGCGTGCGGGTGCCGAAGGGCCCGGACGACTGCCGGGAGGGCTGACGGCGACTGCCCGGCGGGCTGACGCGGGCATGATGGAGGCGACAGGCGGCAGGCGGCAGGCGGCCGCTGCCGGGGTCGATGAGGAGACAGACGTGGACAACCCCTTCCGTGACGGGGGATCGGCCGAAAGGGCGATGCCCTGGCTGTCGGCCGCCGTCGTCCTCGTCCTCGCCGCGGCCACCCTGGCCGGCGGTGCCGGGCCCCTCGTCAAGGTGCTCGCCGCGGCGGTCGCCGTCGCCGTGCTCGGCAGGTCCGCCTACCTGGTCAACCGCAGGCGGCCACCGCACCGGTGAGGGTCCCTCAGGCCCCGGTCATCGCGACCCCCGTCCTCCTCCCCGTCACGTCTCCGTCCGGTACATCAGGTCCGTCTCGTGCGTCACGAAGCCCAGCCGCTCGTAGACCGCGACCGCCGCCGTGTTGTCGGCGTCGACGTACAGCATCGCCGTCGGCAGGCCGCGCTCGGCCAGGTACCGCAGCCCGATCGTCGTGAGGGACTTGCCGAGGCCGCCGCCCTGGGCGGTGGGGGAGACGCCGAGGACGTAGACCTCGCCGAGGCGCTCCGCCTCGTGGACCTTGGTCCAGTGGAAGCCGAGGAGTTCGCCGTCGCGCTCCGCGAGGAAGAAGCCGGCCGGATCGAACCAGGGCTGGCCCTTGCGGTCGTCCAGGTCGCGCTGGGTGAGCGAGCCCTGTTCCGGGTGGTGGGCGAAGGCGGCCGCGTTGACGGCGAGCCAGGCCGCGTCGTCCCGGCCGGGGACGAAGGTGCGGACGGTGACGCCCTCGGGCAGCTTCGGGTCCGGCAGGTCCAGGGCGGTCAACGGGCGGCGCATCTGGCGCAGTTCGCGGAACAGGGTGAGACCGAGGACCTGCGCGAGGTGGCGGGCCGCCGAGTGGCCGCCGTGCGCCCAGACCCGCAGCCGTTTGCCGGACGCGGCCAGCAGCGCGGCGCCCAGCGCACGGCCGTGGCCGTGGCCCCGGTGGGCCGGGCGCACGACCAGCTCCGCGGCCGGCGCCTCCACCGGGTCGGTGTCCTCCAGCTGGGCGTAGCCGACGAGTTCGTCGCCGGCCGAGAGGAGCAGGTGGGAGACGCCCTCCCGGGCGCCGCCGCTCAGCTGCAGGCGGCCCTGCTCGGACACCGGCTGCTGGCCGTCGGACCGTGCGGCCTCCGCCAGCAGTTCCCGTACGGCCTCGGCCTGATCCGGGGTGAGCGCGGAGTAGGTGTCGATGGAGCGGGAGTACATGGGCGGCCGTGCGGTGTCGTCGCTGGTCATGCGTACGAGGGTACGGGGCAGGATCGGCAAAGTGCGGACACCGGAGGAAGGTAAAGGGCAGGGCAACCGGAAACCAAGATGTAACCATGAAGCCCCTGTTGCGCTACGCGCGTTGACCCTAGGCTGCGCCGGACCGGGCCACTTCTCGGCAGACCCACAGGGGGGTCCCATGCAAGCCAAGTCCAGACCGTCCAGACGGCGTTCCCACGCACTGCTCGCGTCGGCCGCGGGGCTCGCCGCCGTCGCGGCCCTGGCGGGCGCGCTGCCCGCCGACGCGCACTCCGGCACGGGCCACGGCCACCACGGCCCGAGCCGCTACCAGGACGTCCAGCTGCTCTCCTTCAACGACCTGCACGGCAACCTGGAGCCGCCGTCCGGCTCCTCGGGCCGGGTCACCGAGACCCAGGCCGACGGGACGACCAAGACGATCGACGCCGGTGGTGTCGAGTACCTCGCGACCCACCTGCGGCAGGCCCGCAAGGGCAAGGAGTACTCCGTCACCGCCGCCGGCGGCGACATGGTGGGCGCCTCCCCGCTCATCTCCGGTCTCTTCCACGACGAGCCGACCATCGAGGCGCTCAACAAGCTCGACCTGGACGTGACGACGGTCGGCAACCACGAGTTCGACGAGGGCGCGAAGGAACTGGCCCGCCTCCAGAACGGCGGCTGCCACCCCACCGACGGCTGCTACACGGACAAGAAGTTCAAGGGCGCCGACTTCCCTTACCTGGCGGCCAACGTCCTCGACGAGAAGACGGACAAGCCGATCCTCAAGCCGTACTGGGTCTGGAAGAAGAAGGACGTCAGGATCGGCTTCATCGGCGTCACCCTGGAGGGCACGCCCGGCATCGTCTCCGCCGACGGCGTCAAGGGCCTGGCCTTCAAGGACGAGGTCGAGACCATCAACAAGTACGCCAAGGTGCTCCAGCGCCAGGGTGTCCAGTCGATCGTGGCGCTGGTCCACGAGGGCGGCTTCCCGGCCTCGTCCACCTACAACTACGACTGCGACTCCGCGGGCGCCGGCAGCGGCATCTCGGGCCCGATCGTCGATATCGCGAAGAACGTGACCCCGGCCGTGGACGCGCTGGTCACCGGCCACACCCACACCGCGTACGTCTGCACCGTCGACGACCCGGCCGGCAACCCCCGGATGGTCACTTCGGCCGCCTCCTTCGGCCGCCTCTACACCGACACCACGCTGACCTACGACCGCCGCACCGGCGACATCGCGCGTACGGCCGTGAAGTCGGCGAACCACGTGGTCACCCGGGACGTCGCCAAGGCGCCCGACATGACCGAGCTGATCGGCAGGTGGAACACCCTCGCCGCCCCGATCGGCAACCGCGCCATCGGCTACATCTCCGCCGACGTCAACAACACCGGCACCGAGTCCCCGATGGGCGACCTGATCGCCGACGCCCAGTTCGCCTACGGCAAGGAGCTGGACCCGGAGACCGACCTCGCGCTGATGAACCCGGGCGGGGTACGGGCCGGGCTGACGTACGTGGCGAAGGGGAGTGAGGGCGACGGCGTCGTGACGTACGCCGAGGGCTTCACGGTCCAGCCCTTCGCCAACACCGTGAACCTCCAGGACTTCACCGGGGCCCAGCTGATCCAGGTGCTCAAGGAGCAGGTGAGCGGTACCAACGCGGCCGCTCCGAAGATCCTGCTGCCGTCCAAGGGGCTCACCTACACGCTGGACCTGACGAAGACAGGCGCGGACCGTGTCGTCGCCGATTCCGTGAAGCTGAACGGCACGGCCGTGGACCCGGCCGCCACCTACCGCGTCGCCACCAACTCCTTCCTCGCGGGCGGCGGCGACGGCTTCACCACCCTCGGCCAGGGCACCGACGACGTCGTCGGCACCGACGACCTCTCCGCCCTCGCCCAGTACCTGACGGCCAACTCCTCGGCCACGAGCCCGCTCGCGCCGCCGGCCACGAACCGCATCACGATCGTCCAGTAGCACCCGCTTCCGCCCCACCCAGGGCCCGGTACGCACACCCGTGCGCACCGGGCCCTTTCTGTTGCATCTGCTGGATAAAACCTATGTGAGGCGGTGAACGGTTCCCAGTTGCTCCTGAAATTTCATCTCAGCCGCAATTCATCGAGGTCTAACTGAAAATGGCTTTCTCCGGCTCTTGGGTCGCGTAATGTTTTCCATGTCGAAAGCGAACGGCGCGGACGACAGAACGAAGGAGAAGGACATGAGCTTCCACAAGATCGTCCCCGTCAAGAAGCACCGCAAGCCCGCCCCGGCCCCGAAGAAGCCCGCGCCGAAGAAGCCCGATCCGAAGCGCCGCCCGGTCGGCGACGAGCGCTGACAAAGCATTTACAGAGTAATTCAAATCAATTCACAGGTTGTTGCAGCTGGCCAGTAGAAAAACTGTTGCAGAACCACGACACACGTCGTCAGAGAGAGGAACAGCACCATGAGCTTCCACAAGATCGTCCCCGTCAAGAAGCACCGCAAGCCCGCCCCGGCCCCGAAGAAGCCCGCGCCGAAGAAGCCGGAGCCGAAGCGCCCCGTCGGCGACAGGCACTGACGTACGCAGCGAGGCGGGGTCACCGGTTACGCGTGGTCGCACCGGTGGCCCCGCCTCGGCCATGTCCGTACCGACCCCGTCCCCGAAGGGAGTTGTAGACCATGAGAGAGGCCCGTTCGGCCTTCCGCCGCTTCTGGCCGCTGACCCGCGGCGACCGCAGGTGGCTGTGGATGATCATCGCGTGTGTCGTGGTGTCCGCACTCGCCGAGACCGCCGCGATCCTGCTCTTCGCCGACCTCACCGACAACGCCCTCCAGGCCGGTTCGCTCGCCGCCTTCTGGGGCCCGGCCGGTGCCTGGCTGCTGGTCGCCGCGGTGGGCGCGTTCGTCGGCTACCTCGGCAACTCGCTGGCCACCTGGACCGCGGAGAGATTCGTCCTGCGGCTGCGCGCCAAGGTCTTCCGGCACGTCCAGGACCTGCCCCCGCACTTCTTCCAGAAGCACCGCCAGGGCGACCTGGTGGAACGCCTCACCGGGGACGTCGAGGCCATCGAGCAGATGGTCGTCTCCGGTGTCGTCGGCACCGTCGCCGCCGCCTTCTCCGCCGTCTTCTACGCGGCCGCCGCCTTCTGGCTGCGCTGGGACCTGGCCCTGGCCACCTTCGTCCTCGCCCCCCTCTTCCTCTTCGCCGCCCGCCGCTTCTCCGGCCGGATCAGGACCGCCTCCCAGGACGAGCGGGTCGCCGACGGCGCGATCACCTCCGTGGTGGAGGAGTCCCTCGGCAACGTCGTCCTCACCCAGGCGTACAACCGCCGCCGGGACGAGGAGAAGCGCCTGGACGTCGAGGCCCGCGCCTGGATGCGGGCGAGCGTGCGCGGCGCCCGCCTCAGCGAGATGTACGCCCAGTTCGTCGAGGTCGTCGAGACCCTCTGCGTACTCGCCGTGATCGGCCTGGGCGTCTGGGAGATCTCCGCAGACCGCATGACCCTCGGCGAACTCCTCGCCTTCGCGGCCTTCCTCGGCTACCTCTACCCGCCGGTGCGCAACCTCGGCCAGCTCGGCCTCACCCTCACCGCGGCCACCGCGGGCGCGGAGCGCATCGGCGAGATCCTGGACGCCGAACCCGCCGTCACCGACCCCGCCCGGCCCGTCGGCCCCTGGCCGGTCCGCGGCTGGGTCAGCTTCCACAACGTCTCCTTCCGCTACCCCGAGTCCCCCCGCGCCTCCCTCCGCGACGTCGACTTCGCCGCCGGCCCCGGCGAACTGGTCCTGGTCACCGGCAAGAGCGGCGCCGGCAAGTCCACCCTCTCCAAGCTGCTCACCCGCTTCTACGACCCCTCGGCCGGCGTGATCTGCCTGGACGGCGTCCCGCTCACCGACGTACCCCTGGAGTTCCTCCGCGAGAACGTCGCCCTGCTCCCGCAGCAGACGCTGATCCTCAACGGCACGGTCCGCGAGAACATCGAGTGCGGCCGCCCCGGCGCGACGGACACCGAGATCGAACAGGCGGCACGGGACGCGGCCGCCCACGACTTCGTCACCGCCCTGCCCGAGGGCTACGACACCCACATCGCCCCCGGCACGGCCGCCCTCTCCGGCGGTCAGCTCCAGCGGATCGCCATCGCCCGCGCGATGCTCCGCGCCGCCCCGGTCCTCGTCCTCGACGAGCCGACGGCGGGCCTGGACGCGATCGCCGCCCGCCAGGTGGTGGCTCCGCTCCGCAGACTCATGGCGGGCCGTACGACCATCATGATCACGCACGACCTCACCCTCGCCCCCGACGCCGACCGCATCCTGGTCGTCGACCGCGGCCGCCTGGTGGAGGCCGGCACCCACGCCGAACTCCTCGCCCGGGGCGGCGCCTACGCCACCCTGGCGCACCCGCTCCCCGAGGCGATCGCGGCGGAGTCGGCGGCGCCGGTCCCGGACGAGACGATGATCCTCAGGTGGTAGCAGCGGCCCGATCCCGTCCCACACGGCCGCGTCTGTGACGGGGCTGGGGGTGGGATGTGGATGGGCTACGGCTGCCGGGCCGGGGAGCTCGGCGGCCGGGTGCCCCAGTACCGGTCGAGTACGAGGGCGAGGGCGGCGCCGGAGGCCAGGGGCACGCAGACGAAGAGCACGAACGGATGGTCCGGACGCCCCACCGCGATCAGCGCGACGTCGAGCACGAACATGAGGCAGAAGACCGCGATGGCGCCGTACGCCCCCCACGTCCAGGCCTTCCGCCGCGCGGCCCCGCGCAGGATCAGCTCCTCGACGTCCGGACGGCGCTCCCAGGTGAGGCTGCGCAGCGGGGCCGCGGCCAGACACAACTCCGCGACCTCGGCGTAGGGGTCGTCCAGCTGCCAGTCGTTGAGGTGCCACAGCAGGAAGCGGCGGCCCTGGAAGTCGTACAGGTAGGTGAGCCACCGCGGGGCCGCCCGGCCGGAACCGCGCGGCGCCTGCTCCACCCGGATGTCGTACACCTCCGACCAGGCCCAGGTCCGCGCCCGCACCGGCCCCTGCGCGGTGATCCCGGCGGCCGTGACCCTGGTGTGCGCCCGGAACTGCTCCAGCGCGATCCGCACGATCGCCAGGACCATCACCAGCGCGAAGACCGGCGGCCCCCACCAGTCCCTACCGCTGCCCCCGTCGGCGGAGACCCGGTTGGTCTGGACGAATGCGTTCACCAGCAGCAGCCCCAGAAGCAGGAGCTGCGTCCGGGGCTGCTTCCGCCGCTTCCGGTACTCCCTTTCGACTCCACCCTCGTCCACGATCCGAACCCCTCCCCATACGCACCGAACGGGTGCGCGACTGGGGAGAGGATATGGCGGCTGCCTGAGGCGTCAGGAGGCGGTTCGGGCCGGCTATCGGCGGACCGTTCCGTCATCGCTCGAACGGGTGGTCTGGAGTCATATCGCCAGGTCACCGGTGTCGTCCTACCTACCGTGATCGCGTTGCTTGTGCCGCAGGCACGCCCAGCCCACACTTGATGAGGAGGTGCCACCTTGACCGCTCTCGCACATGAGAGGCCCGAGACCATGTCCGAGGCTTCGGCTGACATCGTGAACGTACCCGACCTGGACGAGGTCCTGTGGCAGGCATGGAAGGCCATGGAACTCCCCGAGGGCTACCGCGCTGAGATCATCGAGGGAGCCATCGAGGTGTCGCCGACCGGACGTCTTACCCACGCCCAGATCACGAACCGTCTGCGGCGGGCACTGGACAAGTTCCTGGACGGGGGCGAGTACGCCTGCCACCAGGACACCAACCTGATCCACAAGCGGAAGGGCTGGATCCCGGACGCGCTCGTCGCTCCGGAAGACCTGGAGGCGCATGCCGACGAGGAAGGGCTGGGAGTGGAGGCCTCCGCCGTCTATGTGGTTGTCGAAGTCGTCTCCCCGGGCAAGCGCAACCAGGACCGCGACCGCATCCGCAAGCGCCGCGAGTACGCCCGTGCAGGTATCCCGGTGTACGTGATCATCGACGACTACGACGGCCAGGGCGCCGTCACCCTCTTCACCGGCCCCCGCCCGGAGAAGGCCGACTGGGAGGACATCCACCGCGTCCCTTACGGCACCGAGGTCACCGTTCCCGAAGGTCCCGCCAAGGGGTTCGTGATCGGGGAGGCGATCACGGGGCCGAAGCGCGGGTGAGTGCCACGAACGGGTGAAGCCGATGGAAGAAGGCTCGAATCGGTTTCATAGAGTGGCTATGGTGAGTTCATGACCGACACCACCACGATCCAGGTCTCTCGGCAGGCCCGAGATCACCTTGCGCAGATCGCCAAGGAAAGAGGGCTGACACTGGGGCAGCTGGTAGACGAGTTGGCGGCCCAGCAGCCCACGGCCGAGCAGATCGCCGAGCGACTCGCCGCCGATCGCAAGGTGGTGCGGGATGTCATCGGGCTCGACATCAGCGACGAGGAGTTCGAACGGGCTCCTGACGTGCTGGGCAACATCCGTCGCATCGCCGCGGAGAAGGCGCGCGCGGCCAGGGGAGCCGCAGCAGCGTGATCATCCTCGACACCAGCGCGACCCGTGCGTTGGCGGCCGGCCACAAGACGCTGAACCTCCTGGCCGCGAATATGGCGCGCACCCCCGGCGATCTCCTGCGCATCCCGGCGATCTGCCTCATGCAGGCGGAGTCGGAGGACGAGGGAACTGCACACCGCGTCCTCGCCTTCTCGTCCGTCGAAGTCGACGAGCTGAACACGGCCGCAGCGGCCAGGGTCGGAACCATGATCCGCGACGGCTATGGCGGAGCCGACACCTGCCACGCCCTGTATGCGGCGTTGCCGCGTCCCGACTTCAACGGGATGTCGATCCTCCTGACGGACCGTGAAGACCGCTATCCGCCAGGGATCGTTGCCATCGGCATCGACTCCCCGGGAATGCTCGGCTTCTACTGAGCCCGCGACAGGATTTCGTCCGTTGCGACCAGGTCGATGGCATTGATCGCCACATCGCGATCGGTCACGATATAGATGACGAAGCCACCTGCGAACGCAGCCCAACCAACTGTTGTCGTGCATGCTGATCGCAGGCGGGCCGAACGGGTTGAGACTGAGCCGCTTCTCAAGATCCTCCAGCGACGTGCGTTGGGGTCCGCTGAGCCCGTGCTTTCATCGAGCTGCGTGGTCGGCGTACCTGATCGCGCGCGTAGTCCGTGGCGGCCTCACAGTTCACGTCCGGGGATTCGCCCGCCCCGGCTGACCGCGATGCGGATCACGTCCTCCAAGGACTCGGTTGCCCGTGTCAGGGCGGACCGTACGGCGAACTCGCCCGCCTTCTTGTCGGCGAGCACGGCCCGGGCCCCGGCCAGTACGTCCTTGCCCGAGGCGAGTTGAGCCACCTCGACGCTGTCCGCGAGGAGGGAGAGGCTGCTCCGGTGGTCGTCGGCGCTGAGGTAGCAGGGGTTGCCGTCGAGGTTGGTCCAGGGGAGGAGGCGCATGCCGGGGTCCTTTGGGGTGGGGGGATCACTGTTCGTGTCCTGATCGTCACTGCTGACCCGTACGCTGCGGAAGGGGGTCGGCGTTGACGGCGGCTCCGGGCAACGGGGAGGGGTGGTGACGTGCGTGAACAGGCTGACGCGGGGCCGGTTTCCGGGCGGGCCGTGCTGGGCCAGACGCTGAGGGTGCTGCGGGACAAGGCCGGGAAGTCGTTGGGGCAGCTGGCTGCCGAGACCGGGTACGACAAGAGCTACCTGAGCCGGCTGGAGTCCGGGGAGCGGCTGTCCAAGGTGACGGTGATGGAGGACCTGGACGGGTATTACGGCACCGGTGATCTGCTGATCAGCCACTGGAGAGTGGCAAGGCTGGACGCGTTCAAGGACCAGTACAGGGAATACATGGGACTGGAGGCGACGGCCCGGGTCATCCGGGTGTTCTCGCCGGGCATTCCGGGACTTCTCCAGACCGAGGACTTCGCTCGTGAGGTGTTGTCCGGGGCGCTGGCAACGGCGGACGGAGACGAGTCGGTCGAGGAGCAGGTGGCGGCCCGACTGGGCAGGCAGTACCTCCTGAGGCAGAAGCCGCAGCCCGAAGTCCGTGTCATCGTGGACGAGTTCGCCTTCCGACGCCCCGCCGCGCAAGGTCAGACCTGGCAGGACCAACTGCGTCACCTTGAGGCTGCCGCGCTGTGGCCCAACGTGACGCTTCAGGTACTCCCCTTCTCCGTGGGGGCGCACCACCATATGAGCGGATCGCTGACGCTGCTCTGGCAGCGGGACGGGAGCGCTGTCGCCTACACGGAAGGCAACAGCAAGGGTTGGCTGTTCGAAGATCCGGACGACATCCTGCGGGAGCGACTGTCCTACGATCGGCTCCGCGACCTGGCACTGTCCCCGCCGGACTCGCTCGCGTTCATCAGGGGCCTACTGGAGGAGCACGGATCATGACCCGCACCCCCGACTTCAGCACCGCCGTGTGGCGCAAGTCGAGCTACAGCGACGGGGGAGCCAACAACTGCGTCGAGGTCGCCGACGGCCACCCCGGCATAGTCCCCGTCCGGGACAGCAAGCTCCCGGCCGTCTGTCCTCTCCTTTTCTCGGCCGCGTCCTGGTCCGTGTTCGTGGACGGGGTCAAGGGAGAGGTGGGTCGGCGCACGTTCGAGTGACATATGCCCGAAGTCCTGATCTTCGAAGCGTTGCCGCCGACACGCTGGATCCCGTGACCACGATACGAACGGCTGATCCACGGAGTGCGGGGCGGCTATGGTCGTAGACCTGAAGCGCCGAAGGAGGGCATCGGTCATCACCGCTTACGCCACGGAGAACGACCAGGTCATCCCGCCGATGCCGGAGCGGACGCCGGATGCTTTGCGGGCAGCCATCGCCAAGCAGACTCCCGAGCTTCTCCCTGACTTCGAAGAGCATTGGAAGTGGGCGATCGGCGACGCCTACGACCTCGGTCCTGTGCCTGCGTTCATGGCTCGATGGTGGGGCGCGTACGCCATCGCACGGGACCCTAAGTTGGACGCGCACGTGCGCGATCTCGAACATCGAGCCGCGTACGAGTGCACCGACAGCGCCGAAGCCAAGGCGCTCCTTGAAGAGGCAGCGAAGATTCATTACCGGGTCCGAGAACTGGGACCCGGCGAGTGACTGATGGTTTCATGGGGCCGCCGTGGCAGATGGACTGGCGGAACGACGAGATCTTCTGGCAGGAAGGCGAACCTCTCACGAGACTTCCGGCGGAGCCGTAGGTGCCCCCGGCAGTCGTACCGTCGCCACCGTGCCGCCGCCGTTGGCGCGGGACAGGGTGACGTCGCCGCCGGCCTGCTGGACCGTGCGGGCCACGATGGAGAGGCCGAGACCGGAGCCGGGCAGGGCGCGCGCGCTCGGTGAGCGCCAGAAGCGGTCGAAGACGTGGGAGAGTTCATCCTCGGCGATGCCGGGGCCGTGGTCGCGGACCGTCAGGACGCCGCGTTCCAGGGTGACCTCGATCTTGCCGCCCTCCGGGCTGAACTTCACCGCGTTGTCGAGGATGTTGACGATCGCCCGCTCCAGCGCGGAGGGCTCCGCCCGTACGAACCACGGCTGGACGTCCGCCGTGATCGTCAGCTCCGGGCCGCGCAGCCGGGCGCGGCGCAGGGCCGCCTCGACCGTGTCCTGAAGGGCCACGATCTGCACGCGCTCACCGCGCTGACCCTCCGAGCGGGACAGTTCCTGGAGGTCGCCTATCAGCGACGCCAGCTCCGTCACCTGCGCCTTCACCGAGGCGAGCAGCGCCTTGCGGTCCGCCGGGGGGATCGGGCGGCCCGTCTCCTCGCTGCGGGTGAGGAGTTCGATGTTCGTACGGAGCGAGGTGAGGGGGGTGCGGAGCTCGTGGCCGGCGTCCGCGATGAGCTGCTGCTGGAGCTCCCGGGAGCTGGCCAGCGAGCTGGTCATGCTGTTGAAGGAGCGGGAGAGGCGGGCGATCTCGTCGTCCGACTCCTCCTCCACGGGGATGCGAACGCTCAGGTCCTCGGTACGGGCGACGTGCTCGACGGCCTCCGTGAGCTTGTCGACGGGGCGGAGACCGGCACGGGCGACGGCGAGGCCGGCGGCTCCGGCGCCTACGACTCCGACGCCGGAGACGAGGAGGAGGATCAGGGCGAGGTCTTTGAGGGTGTCCTGGGTGTTCTTCAGAGGAACGGCAGAGATCAGCCCGACGTAGGAGCCACTCTGAGTGGGGAACACCTGGATCATCACGCGAAGGGCATTGCCCTCCTTGTCGGTGCCGTTGCGGAAGTAGAGCACGTCGGTGTTCCCGGCCTTGATGGTGTCCTTGTCGGCCTGAGAAACCTTGATCTCGCCTGTGGAGCCGGGCAGAAGGCAGACTCTGCCGTCCAGCGTGACGCCCTGGCCGTAGTTGCTCCGGTAGGTGTTGTTGTCCTGAGGCGTCTCGGAGCAGTCGGCGAGGGCGTTGTTGAGGACCCCGACCACCGGACCGCGCTGCTCCTTCTGCAAGTCGTTCTGAAGCTGCTCGTACAGCTTCCCCTGCACGATGAACCAGCAGGTCACCGAAACCGCCGCCACCGCGAACGCCACCGCCGCCGCGACCAGCATCGACAGGCGGGCGCGGATCGGGAGGGTGCGGAAGCGGGCGGTGAGCCTGTTCACTCGGCGCCGCCCTGGCGCAGGACGTACCCGACGCCGCGCACGGTGTGGACGAGGCGGGGCTCGCCGCCGGCCTCGGTCTTGCGGCGGAGGTACATGACGTAGACGTCGAGGGAGTTGGACGAGGGCTCGAAGTCGAAGCCCCAGACGGCCTTGAGGATCTGCTCGCGGGTGAGGACCTGGCGCGGGTGCGCCATGAACATCTCCAGGAGGGTGAACTCCGTGCGGGTCAGCTCCACCTGGCGGCCGGACCGGGTGACCTCACGGGTCGCGAGGTCCATGCGCAGGTCGCCGAAGGTGAGCGCCTCGTCCTCCTGGACGCCGTCGGCGACCGTGGCCGCGTAGGAGCTGCGGCGCAGGAGGGCTCGGATACGGGCGAAGAGTTCGTCGAGTTCGAACGGCTTGACCAGGTAGTCGTCGGCCCCGGCGTCGAGGCCGGTGACACGGTCGCCGACCGTGTCCCGGGCCGTCAGCATCAGGATCGGGGTGGTGTCGCCGGCGCCGCGGATGCGCCGGGCGGCCGTCATGCCGTCCATCCGCGGCATCTGGATGTCGAGGACGATCAGGTCCGGCTTGTAGGCCGTCGCCTTCTCCAGCGCGTCCGCGCCGTCGACCGCGACCTCGGTCTCGTACCCCTCGAAGGCGAGGCTGCGCTGGAGGGCTTCGCGTACGGCCGGCTCGTCGTCGACGATCAGGATGCGCTGGGGTTCACGGTCGCCATCGGCGGAACTCATCGCTCGCGTTTCCTCGGGGTGCGGTGGGTCTTGGTCGGGACGCCTCTCAGCCTCGCATGTTTCGCGGCTGTCGGGTATGCACGCTGGTGGGGCGGTACGCCCCTAGCCGCGTACCAGGGTCATGCGGCTCAGCGGCACCTTGCGCTGGTGCGGACGGGCCGCGGAGGTGCGCAGGCCCATCAGCTGCGGGGCGGGCACGACCTCCGGTGCGCGCGGGGCCGGGGTCGGCGCCACCACGCCCTCCGGGGAGCGGGGGGCCGGGGTCGGGGCCACCACGGCCTCCGTCGGTGCGTGGAGCTCGTACGCCACGGCAAGGGCCAGGCTGGTACCGGCCGGGCTGTCGGCGGACATCGGGTGCGAAACCTGATTGATCATGACGTGCTCCCTACGTGCTCTTGCCGGTGGTTCAGCTGGTGGAGCCCGACCGCAGCTTGGCCAGGTCGGACTTGACGGTGTTGATCGGGATGGCGAAGCCGAGGCCGACGCTGCCCGCGTCCGAGGAGGACGACGAGGAGTCGGAACTGGCCGAGTACATCGCGGAGTTGATGCCGACGATGTCGCCGCTGGCGTCGATCAGCGCGCCGCCGGAGTTGCCGGGGTTCAGGGACGCGTCGGTCTGGATGGCCTTGTAGGTCGTGGTGGACGAGCCGGTGTCGCCGTTGAACTGCTGGCCGCCGAAGGAGAACGGCCACCGGCCGTCGCCGCCGCCCTGCTGTTGCTGCTGGCCCTCGTCGGTGGAGACGGTGACGTCCCGGTTGAGCGCGGAGACGATGCCGCTGGTGACGGTGCCGGTCAGGCCCTCGGGCGAGCCGATCGCCACGACCGTGTCGCCGACCTGGACGCCGTCGGAGTTGCCGAGGGTGGCGGGGTGGAGGCCGGAGGCTCCCTCGAGCTTGAGGAGGGCGAGGTCCTTGGAGCTGTCGGTGCCGACGACCTTGGCGGTGTACGACTTGCCGTCGCTGGTGGAGACCTTGACCGACTGGGCGCCGGAGATCACGTGGTTGTTCGTGACGATCTCGCCGTCGCTGGTGACGATGACGCCGGAGCCGGTGGAGGTGCCGTTGCTGAGGGTCGCGTTGACCTCGACGACGCTCGGGCTGACGGCGGCGGCGATCGTGGCGACGTCGCCCTTCTTGCTGGAGGGCACCACGCTGGTGGTGGTGCTGCTGGAGACGACCTCGTTCTTGCCGGTCAGCTCCTGGAAGGCGTAGGCGGTGCCGCCGCCGACGGCCGCCGCGACGATCGCGACCGCGGCGAGCAGGGCTATCGGGCCCCGGGGGCGCTTCTTCTTGGCGTGGGCCGAGTGCTCCGGGTGCTCCGCCTCGGGGCCGACGGCGGGGAGTACGGCCGTACCGCCGCCACCGTAGCCGCCCTGGCCGCCGTCGGTCGCCGGCTGCTGCGTCGGCTGGTGGGTGGGCGGGGGCGGCCACTCCGGGTTGACGGGGGAGGAGGCGTGCTGCTGCTGGGGGTACGCGCCCTGGTAGGCGTCACCCTGGGGACCCTGCGGGTTCTCGTACTCGCCGCTGCGGCGGAAGCTCTCGGTCATGACAAGTAGCTTGTCCCGTGACCATGAGAGCTCCCTGAGTGCCCGCTGAGAACGCCGCGAGAAGCTCGTTTGCCCGATATAAGGAACCTTCTCGCAGGTCGCGGAGGACTCTCATGGGCCGTTCATGAAGGGCGTTCCTGTGGGTGCGCGCCGTGGGGGCTGGTCGCGCAGTTCCTCCCCCAGCCTTCGGCTGGGGGGTACCCCCAGCGCCCCTAAAGGGGCGCTCACCGCAGCCCCCTTTCTTTTAGGGGCGCGGGGAACTGCGCGAGCAACCACGACGCACCGGCAGTCAAAGAACGACGCGCACCACGGTCAAAAGCCCACCACGCACCGGAACCCAAAGAACTACCCGCACCCGCAGGAACCCCGCACCACCAGCCGAGAAGGAAACGTCTTCAGACGCTCCCTCCGCGACCCCGCCACCCGCAGCCCGTCGTCGAGCACCAGGTCCACCGCGGCACGCGCCATCGCCGGGCGGTCCGAGGCGATCGTCGTCAGCGGGGGATCCGCCAGCGCCGCCTCCTTGATGTCGTCGAAGCCGGCCACCGCCAGCTCCCCGGGCACGTCGATGCGCAGCTCCCGCGCCGCCCGCAGCACGCCGAGGGCCTGGTCGTCGGTGGAGCAGAAGATCGCCGGGGGGCGGGTGGGGCCGGAGAGGATCTCCAGAGCGATCCGGTACGCGTCGTACCGGTTGTACGGCGCCTCGAAGAGCCGGTCCTCCGTCGGCAGGCCCGCCTCGGCCATCGCCCGCTTCCAGCCCTCGACGTGGTCGGAGACCGGGTCGCCGACGGCCGGCGTCTCCGCCGTACCGCCCAGACAGGCCACGTACTCGTAGCCGTGCTCCAGCAGATGGCGGACGGCGAGCTGGGCGCCGCCGAGGTCGTCCGTCACCACCGCCACGTCGTCGATCGCCTCCGGCCGCTCGTGCAGCAGCACCACCCGGGCGTCCCAGGCCTCGATCTCGGCTGCGGCCAGGTCGTTCAGCGCGTGGGAGACGAGGATGAGGCCCGAGACCCGCATCCCGAGGAACGCGCGCAGATAGTGGACCTCGCGCTCGCCGACGTAGTCGGTGTTGCCGACCAGCACCATCTTTCCGCGCTCGGACGCGGCCTGCTCGACCGCGTGCGCCATCTCGCCGAAGAACGGCTGGCGGGCGTCGGGAATGATGAGCCCTATGAGGTCGGT
Source organism: Streptomyces sp. (assembly GCF_019510245.1). Lineage (GTDB taxonomy): Bacteria > Actinomycetota > Actinomycetes > Streptomycetales > Streptomycetaceae > Streptomyces. The sequence goes on from NZ_JAEKKT010000180.1 coordinate 21,123, forward strand.
GCGCCGGGACGCCATCGCCTGGGCGACCCGGTCCGGGCGGTACCCCAGTTCCTTGATCGCCGCGAGGACACGCTCGCGCGTGGCCGGGGCGACCGGCCGGGGTCCGTTGTTGATGACATAACTGACAACGGCGGTGGAAGTCCCCGCCAGCCGCGCCACATCATCCCGAGTCACCTTGGCCACGCGCGGAGTCTACGCGGATGGACCCGCTCTGGGCAGGGCGAACCGAAGCTTCGCTTGCGTAAGCAATGCCCCGGCCGGGCGACGGCCATGCGCCGCCCGGACGAGGACTACGCCTCCGCCGGCACCTCGACCGCGTCCAGGGCCGCCGAAGCGTCCGCATCCTCCGGCTTTGGCCGGTCGGCGTGCGCCTTGGCCGCCTCGGCGGCCCGGTCGCCCTTCTCGGGCGTAACGAATCGATAACCGACGTTCCGGACCGTTCCGATCAGGGACTCGTGCTCCACGCCGAGCTTGGCGCGCAGCCGTCGTACGTGCACGTCGACCGTCCGGGTGCCGCCGAAGTAGTCGTAGCCCCAGACCTCCTGGAGCAGCTGTGCACGAGTGAACACCCGGCCCGGGTGCTGGGCGAGGTATTTGAGCAGCTCGAACTCCTTGAAGGTGAGGTCGAGGACCCGTCCCTTGAGCTTCGCGCTGTACGTCGCCTCGTCGACCGACAGGTCACCGTTGCGGATCTCCATGGGGGAGTCGTCGGCGACGATCTGCTGCCGGCCCATGGCCAGCCGCAGCCGGGCCTCGACCTCGGCGGGGCCCGCGGTGTCGAGGAGGACGTCGTCGATGCCCCAGTCGGCGGTGACGGCGGCGAGCCCGCCCTCCGTGACGACGAGGATGAGCGGACAGCCGGGGCCGGTGGAGCGGAGCAGCTGGCAGAGGCTGCGGACCTGCGGGAGGTCACGGCGGCCGTCGATCAGGATGACGTCGGCGCCCGGGGTGTCGACGAGGGCGGGGCCTTCCGCCGGTGCGACCCGCACGTTGTGCAGGAGCAGGCCAAGGGCCGGGAGCACCTCCGTCGACGGCTGGAGGGCGTTGGTCAGGAGCAGCAGAGAACTCATATGTCTGGTTCCTCCTCGGTCCCTGCGAGGACTGTGTGCAACGACACTGCGCTGCGCTCCCGATGTTCCGTACATCCGCGGTCACCTGGAGTTTCCCGCTTCGTATACAGCCCTTCCGAAAGCACAAAAGGACCCGGTGGCGGCGCTGCCCGAGTCCTCTGCCCAGCAGAATAGCCCACATGAGCATCGGTCCGGCAGGTCATGTGGCACGTTCCGCCGTTCGTCCGACATATGAGACGAGCAGAAGCGCCTCTATGCGGACGTTTCTGCGCACGGACGACGGGGTTTCCATCGATTCCGTATACGATCCCGCCTCCGCCGTATACGACGGCTCCCGGCCACCTTCCCGTGACCTCGTGTTCGTCATGGCCCACGGTTTCACGGGAGACGTGGACCGGCCACACGTACGACGGGTGGTGGCCGCCCTGACGGACTACGCGCCGGTGGTCAGCTTCTCCTTCCGTGGCCACGGCCGGTCCGGCGGCCGCACCACCGTCGGTGACCGCGAGGTCCTCGACCTGGCGGCGGCGGTGGCGTGGGCCCGGGACCTCGGCCACGCGCGCGTCGTCACCGTCGGCTTCTCGATGGGCGGCTCGGTGGTCCTGCGGCACGCGGCGCTGCACGCCGGGGTGGACGCGGTCGTCTCCGTGTCGTCCCCCGCCCGCTGGTACTACCGGGGCACCGCCCCCATGCGCCGCGTCCACTGGCTGGTCACCAGACCGGAGGGCCGGCTGGTGGGCCGCTACGGCTTCCGTACCCGGATCCACCACCGGGACTGGGACCCGGTGCCGCTCTCCCCGGTGGAGGCGGTGCCGAAGATCGCCCCGGCTCCGCTGCTGATCGTGCACGGCGACAGCGACGGCTACTTCCCGGTGGACCACCCCCGGATGCTGGCCGACGCGGCAGGCGGCGCCGCCGAGCTCTGGCTGGAGCCCGGCATGGGCCACGCCGAACACGCGGCGAGCGACCGGCTGCTGGCCAGGATCGGCGACTGGGCGGCGTCCCGGGCGGGCTAGCCTGACCCTGTACACAGGTACACAGCCGACTGATTGTTCTCATCGACTCTCTTGAGGAACCGGATGCCCAAGGTCACGGTGCGCTACTGGGCCGCCGCGAAGGCCGCCGCCGGCATCGCCGAGGAGCCGTACGACGCGGACACCCTCGCCGAGGCCCTGGCCGCGGTACGCACGCGACACCCCGGGGAACTGACGCGCGTCCTGCGGCGATGCTCCTTCCTCATCGACGGTGACCCCGTGGGCACGCGCGGACATGAGACGGTACGGCTGGCCGAGGGCGGCACGGTCGAGGTGCTCCCGCCGTTCGCAGGAGGGTGAGCGAGAGCGATGACCAACCAGCCGTACGAGCCGTACGAGGGCTACGACCCCTACCAGCAGCAGGCGCAGCAGCAGTGGGGGTACGACGAGCAGTACGCCACGCAGCAGTGGCAGGGCCAGACCTGGGAGACGCAGACGCACGCGCCGGTGCAGGGCGCGGCGGCTCCTCCGCCGATGGCGGCGGGCGGGGAGACGGCGTACCTGCCGCCCCAGCCGTACGAACAGCCGTACGTCGCCGAGCAGCAGCAACAGCAACAACAGCCGCCGCAGGCGTACAGCGCGCCCTCCGCCGCCCCTGCGCCGGCTCCCGCTCCCGCCGAACCCGACACGGGTTACGGTCCCGCGACCCTCGCCGGCAACGCGCGGGTCACGGACGCCCAGCGGGCCCGCCTGGAGGGCCGCTCGCCGATCATCGAGCCCGGCATGCAGCCGGCGCTGCTCACGGCGCTGCTGGGCCTGCTGCTCGCGGTGGCGGCGCCGATCTCGTCGTACGCGCTCGTCGTCCCCCTGGTGATCCTCCAGGCCGTGACGGCGGCGGGCTGGTTCCGCCTGAACGGCATGTGGCCGGCCCGGCAGGGCATCGCGCTCGCCTTCCTGGGCGGGGTCACGGCGGACGTGGCGGTCCTGGTGGCGGGCCGTGACCAGGCCCCCGCGGCGATCCTCGGCCCGCTGGGCGTCTGGGTCCTGCTCACGCTCGTCCTGCAGCTCCGCTCGCACGCGGACCCCGACACCCGTATGTACGGCCTGATGGCCACGGTCGCCTCCTCCGCGCTGGCGATCATCGCGACGGGCTACCTGGGCGCGGACCCCGACACGGTGTCGGTCGGCGCGGCCGCGGTCGCAGTGGCCGTCCTGGCCCGGGCGCTGCCCCTGCCGACGCCGGCCTCGGTGGTCGTGTCCCTGCTGGCCGCGGCGGGCGCGGGTATCGCGGTGGGCGGGATGACGGGGCTGGGGGCGAAGGGTGCGCTGATCGGAGCGTCGGCCGCGGTCTGCGCCCTCATCGGCCACCGCGCGGCGAGCTACGACTACCCGTCCAGGTTCGTCCACTTCACAGCAGGCGTCGCCCTCCCCCTCACGGCAGCGGCCCCGGTGGTCTGGATCCTCCACTAGCCCTTCCGGGGGCGAGGCCGAAAAGCCTTTCCCACCCACCCACCCGTCTCGGTCTCCCACAAGGCGAGGCCGAACAGCTTTTCCCGCCCGCCCACCCGACTCGGTCGGTGGGAGGGTGAGGTCGAGCGCCCCGTAAGGGGCGCGGGGAACTGCGCGACCAGCCCCCACCGGCCCGCACGCGGACCACGCACCGGTTCCCCCCCCGATGCGGGGGCCTGGGGGCGGCAGCCCCCAGCACCACCAGCGCCCCCAGTGTCACAGCTGCTCGACAATTCGCCGTCGGCCCGCTCCCGCAGGGTTAGCGTGGCGGGACCGACGTGAGCAGCCGACCCCGGGGGAAACCGACCACATGCGTGCACTACGAATCCTTCTGATCGTCGTCGTAGTCCTCGGCGTCCTCTTCGTGATCGTCGACCGCGTCGCCGTGCACTTCGCCCAGGGCGAGGCCGCCGACAAGCTGAAGACGACGGAGAACCTCGCGACCACCCCCGACGTCTCCATCAAGGGCTTCCCGTTCCTCACCCAGGTCGCGAGCGGCACCCTCGACGACGTGCACGTCGGCATCAAGGACTACGACGCCACCACCGGCACCACCGGCAAGACCATCCGCATCGAGGACCTGAACGCCGACATGAAGGACGTCACCTTCACCGGCGACTACAGCTCCGCCACCGCGCAGACCGCCACCGGCACCGCGCTCATCTCCTACGACGAGCTGCTGAAGAACGCCCGGACGGCCCCCGCCGACCTCGGCCTCGGCTTCACCGGCCAGGTCGTCGGGCTCGCCGACGGCGGCAACGGCAAGATCAAGGTCACCGTCGACGTCACCGTCCCCGGCGTCAGCGCGCACCAGAAGGTGGACGTCCTCAGCTCGGTCACCGTCAAGAACAACACCGTGCAGGTGCACGCCGACAACCTCCCCAAGCTCGCCGGCGTCAGCCTCGCCGAGGACCGCCTCCGGCAGGCCTCCGACTTCCAGCAGGCGATCGACCAGCTCCCCGGCGGCATCAAGCTGGACAAGGTGGAGGCCGAGAAGGACGGTGTGGAGATCGCGGTGAAGGGTTCGAACGTCAAGCTGGCCGGGTAGGAGGCGGCACGGCGGCACCGGCGCCGGTCCACCACGCGAGACGGCTGTGTCCGTACAGTAGATGCGGTGACCGATACAGGCGCCCGGCCGGCCCGGGACCACGCCTCGCCGCCCTCTGGCGTCCCACAATTCGGACGATCGCATCTCACCATACGACATGCCGGTGACATGCCCGGTTATCCGTCCCTACGATCGAGCCCATGAAGCGTCAGGCGGATCTCACGAAGCGGCGGGCAGTCGACCTGTGCCGCGTCGCCGCCATGCTCTGTCGCCCCTTCTGACGGCGGAGGCCGCGCCGCCTCCGCATCCCCCCTGCCCTCCCTGCCGAGGGCATCCGTGCGCGCCGACGCGCACGCACCCGCACTCGCACGCCCCGCCGCACCTGCCCCGGAGGAGAAAGAGCATGAGCCGCAGCGACGTCCTGGTCGACGCCGACTGGGTCCAGGACAACCTGGACAACCCCGAGATCGCGATCGTGGAGGTGGACGAGGACACGTCCGCCTACGAGAAGAACCACATCCGAGGCGCGATCCGCATCGACTGGACCAAGGACCTGCAGGACCCGGTCCGCCGCGACTTCATCGACCAGGAGGGCTTCGAGAAGCTCCTGTCGGCGAAGGGCATCGCCAACGACACGCTGGTGATCCTCTACGGCGGCAACAACAACTGGTTCGCGTCCTACGCCTACTGGTACTTCAAGCTCTACGGCCACGAGAACGTCAAGCTCCTCGACGGCGGCCGCAAGAAGTGGGAGCTGGACGCCCGCGAGCTGGTCGAGGAGGTCCCGGAGCGCACCGAGACCACCTACAAGGCCAAGCCGCAGAACACCGCGATCCGCGCCTTCCGCGACGACGTCGTGGCGGCGATCGGCTCGCAGAACCTCGTCGACGTGCGGTCGCCCGACGAGTTCTCCGGCAAGCTGCTCGCCCCGGCCCACCTGCCGCAGGAGCAGTCGCAGCGTCCGGGCCACGTCCCGACCGCTCGCAACATCCCGTGGTCGAAGAACGCCAACGACGACGGCACCTTCAAGTCGGACGACGAGCTCAAGGAGCTCTACGCCGAGGAGCAGGTGGACCTCGCCAAGGACACCATCGCCTACTGCCGTATCGGCGAGCGTTCGGCCCTGACCTGGTTCGTCCTGCATGAGCTGCTCGGTGTCGAGAACGTCAAGAACTACGACGGCTCCTGGACCGAGTACGGCAGCCTCGTCGGCGTCCCGATCGAGCTCGGCGCCAACAAGTAACACCCTCAGACCGACCGTTCAAGACCTCTGGAGTATCAGCATGTGTGGAGCGAAGGCCGGCGGCCCGGACCCCTCGACGATCAAGCCCGGTGAGACCACGATCCAGGGGCAGGTGACGAAGGACGGCGAGCCCGTGGTCGGCTACGTCCGCCTGCTCGACTCGACCGGCGAGTTCACCGCGGAGGTTCCCACCTCCGCCACCGGACAGTTCCGCTTCTACGCGGCGGAGGGCACCTGGACCGTCCGCGCCCTCGTCCCCGGCGCCACCGCCGACCGCACGGTCGTCGCCCAGCAGGGCGGCCTGGCCGAGGTCGCGATCGCGGTCTGAGAGCACACCCGTAAGGGCCGCGTCCACCGTTCAGAGAACCGGTGGACGCGGCCCTTCACCTTCCCCGCACCGCGGGCCCGCACCCGTTGCCCGTCCCGTGCCCGACGCCCCTGGCCGACCTACCCTGGATGGATGCCGGCCCGTCGCCGTCGCGTCGCCCCTTCTTGACGCGTCGCTCGCACTGCTTCGCAGGCTTCGTGACGCTGCGCCGGACTCCGTCCGTCGGTCCCTGGGCGGGCCCGTACCTCTCGCCCGTCCCGTGCCCGGCGCCCCTGGTCGACCTACCCTGGATGCATGCTGGCCCGTCGCCGTCGCGTCTACTTCGTCATGATGGGGATCTGCATCGGTCTCTTCGTCCTGGCGTGGGCAGTCGTGCGCATCTGGTCCGTCCCCGCCGCCGTGGGGATGTGCGTGGTGGCCATGGTCATCCCCCCGGTCGCCGCGATGGTCGCGAACCGTCGCGGACCCGACGACCGCTGGTGGGACGACCCCTCAGGTGATCCGCAGTCGGACGAGTGGTGGGACGAGCTGGACGGCAAGAAGCGGCCGAGGTCCTGACGGCCGCGCCCCGTAGGGGCCAGGGGCGCGGGGCCGTATCCGATATGCGGCTACCGCCGCGTGGGCGTGACCAGCCACGACGGCGCCGCAGTCGGCAGACGACGCGTCGCGGCACCTCCTGCGGAGCGCTCAGTACACGAGCGCCTGCACCCCGTCCGCCATCGCCTCCTGCACGAAGACCTGCGCGCCCGCGATCCGTACGCCCTCGATGACGTCCTTCTCCGTGATGTCCCGGCGGGCCGCGCACTGGGTGCAGAGGGTGAGCGTGCCGCCCGCGAGGATCGAGTCGACCAGGTCGGGGAGCGGGGCCGCGTGCGGGAGCTCGAACTCGGCGGCCCGGCCCGGCAGGGCGAACCACGCGGACTCGCCGGTCAGCCACATCGACACCTCGACGCCGCTCGCCACGGCCACCGCCGCCACCGTGAACGCCTGCGAGCACCGCTCGGGGGCGTCCGCCCCCGCCGTCACCTTGATCACCAGCTTCTTCGCCATGCCGGAAGCGTAACCACCGACCAGGACCCGCCGCGTCCGGTCAGTATCCGACGGCCTCGCGGAGCAGCAGCACCGTGCCGCGCCCGGGGCGGGGCTCCGCGTTGAGGACGAGCAGCCGGTTGACGGCGCTGGGTGACCCGTACACCTCCCGGGCGCGGGCGTCCTCGAGCGGGAGGGCGTGTTCCTCGACGCGGCGCAGCGCCGTGTTCAGGTCGGGCACCACCTTCTGCGCGCCGACGACCCAGACCGCGTGGGCCGCCCCGCCGGCGTTGGCGGGGAGCTGGCTGCCGCCGAGGACGAGCGAGCCGGTCTCGGTGACCGCGGCGACGCTGTTGACGACGTACTCGGGACTGGCGAGCAGCCGGCGGATCTCGTCGGCGCCGGTGGCCCGGTCGATGGCCAGGACGCGCGGGCGGACGGCGTCGTACCGGCCACCGGTGTTGATGTCCTCGTCGATGCCGGACAGCCGGAGCGTCTCGCTGGCTCCGGTGAACACGGTGGCGCCCTCGGGGAGCAGCTCCCTGACGCGGGCGCGCGCGGCCGCGGCGTCGTCCAGGATCTCGGCGGCGAAGCCGTTGGCACGCAGCGCGGCGGCCGTCAGCTCCAGCCGTTCGGCCGGTGCGGGGTCGGCGAAGGAGGAGGCGGGCACCGTCCGGGGTGCCGTGCCCGCCAGTGGGGAGGTGTCGAGGTACCTGACCTCGTACACCCGCTCGGCGAACCGCCAGCCCTCCGCGGTGCGCTGGTAACGGTCGTGGTAGACGGCGTAGTTGAGCCCCTGGCGGCCGTCGAGGGTGCGGGCGATCTCCTGGATGTAGGCGCGGCCGGTCGCGGTGTCGCCGTCGATCTGGATCGTGCCGGGGTGCGTGTTCTGCACGAAGAAGTCCCACTGGCTCTGCAGCCGCTCGCCCCCGGCGATGATCTCCTCGCGGCCGATCTGCTCGGCGGGGATGTTGGGCATGCGCAGGGCACCGTCCGGGGTGAACAGCGAGGCAAGGCGGGGCCGGTCGCGCATCATCGCCGCGTCGGTGAACTCGCCGCGCAGTGCCTCGATCTCCACGCGGTCCGCGATGGCCTGGAAGTCGTTCATCGAAGTCCCCTGGTCGTCTCGTCCTGTCGTCGTGCTCACCGGTACGACAACGCAGCCCCGCCGGATGTGAGGCGGCCCGCCGGCCTGACATTCCGGTGCGCTGTTCTGTCGTACCGGGTAGGGGCACAGCCACACGGGCGAGCGAGGGAGACGGCAGGCCATGACCACGGGAGCCGAGCAGGGCGAGCAGGGCGAGCGGGGCGAGCGGGGCGAGCGGGGCGAGCGGGGCGAGCGGGGCGAGCGGGGCGAGCAGGGCGAGCAGGGCCTCGGCGCGGTCATGAGCGAGCGCCGTCAGCTGATCAACCTCGCCTACCGGCTCCTCGGCTCCCTCGCCGACGCCGAGGACGTCGTGCAGGAGACCTACGCCCGCTGGTACGCCATGTCCGCGCCCGAGCGGCAGGCCATCGCATCACCCGGCGCCTGGCTGACCACGGTCGCCGGCCGCATCTGCCTCAACCTGCTCGGCTCGGCGCGCGCCCGGCGGGAGACGTACGTGGGCGAGTGGATCCCGGAACCGCTGCCGGAGCCCACGGAGTGGACCACCGCGCGCTCCGGCGGCGCCGACCCGGCCGACCGGATCACCCTCGACGAGTCGGTGACGATGGCCTTCCTCGTCGTCCTCGACGCGATGACCCCCGCCGAGCGCGTCGCGTTCGTCCTGCACGACGTCTTCCGCTACCCCTTCGGCGAGGTCGCCGAGATCGTCGGCCGCACCCCGGCGGCCTGCCGCCAGCTGGCCTCCTCCGCCCGCCGCCGCATCCGCACCGCGCAGGCCCCCGCGGGCCCGAACGCCGGGCAGGCCGGCATCGTCAAACGGTTCCGGACGGCGTGGGAGGCCAAGGACATCGACGCCCTGATCGGCCTGCTCGACCCCGACGCCACCGCGACCGCCGACGGCGGCGGGCTGGCCGTCACCCACCTCGACCCGATCGTGGGCGGTGAGCGGATCGCCCGTGCCTACGCCGAGATCGCCCGCGTGGCGGGCCACCGCACGACGTTCCTGGAGTGCACGGTCAACGGCCTGCCCGGCCTGGTCGCCGAGCAGGACGGCGCCGTCGCGACCGTCTTCGCCTTCGAGATCGCGGGCGACCGGATCAGGCACATCTGGGCGGTACGGAACCCGGAGAAGCTCCGTGCCTGGCGGTTCGGCCCGAACCAGCTCTGATCAGACGGTGAACGGGGTGCAGGCGTCGATGTACCCCCGAGGGGTGGGTATCCGACGGGTTCTCGGCCACAGTGGAGGTACCCGGTCGAGGGGAGCCGGGGCGGGGGAGGGGCGACCGATGGCGGAACCCGATCTGTTCGCGCTGGAAGCCGTCGTGGTGGGGCAGCCGAAGCGTTCGAAGTGGCGCACGTACCGGGGCCCCGCCCTGGCCGTGTCCACCGTGGAGGGGACCCCGCTCGCCGAGGTCACGGACATCGGCCACATGCACTTCGTCCTGACGAGAACGTCCGGCGAGGTCGTCGTCCGAATCGAGAAGCGTTCCTGGGCCGAGTCGTTCCAGCAGTTCGGGCCGGTGCGGTTCCACTTCGTCGACGGAGCGGACCGGGAGATCGGCACCGCCGGTGCCCGTGGACTCGTCAAGTCGCGGCAGCTGAGCCTCTGGACCGAACAAGGACGCCGACTCCTTCTCACGCGGCTGAGTGCGGCGTCGGTCGAATGGCGCCTCACGGAGGCCGACCCGGAAAGCGGCGATCCCGCGCCGGAGATCCTCGGCCGGGTCGAGGTGAGCACCATCGACCCGTGGCTCGGGTTGCAGCAGTACGTCGTCGAAATGACGCCCCGCCTGGACGCCTCCGAACGGCGGACGTTCGTCGCCTCGGTCGTCTGTCTGCACCTGATCCGCCGGCCGCCGGGCGAGGGCTCCGGGGCGGCGTGAGTGCGCCGCAGCCGACAGACACCGGCAGGCGCCCGCCGAACGGCTTACGCCGGGGTCAGCACCGCGTAGTCGGCGAAGACGCGCCGACAGCACATGTGCCGGGTCTCCTGCGTATGCCTGCGCTGCCACTCCTCCACCTGCGCCGGATGCCCGCACACCCCCGACTCGGCCCCGCAGTCCTCCTCGTCCCCCGACACGCACCGCGTACTCGGGCGCCGCGCCCGCGCCCTGCACGATCCCGTACGGCACGTACCGGAAGAGACGGCGGGTCACGGGTGCTCCGCCCGCTGGTGCTGGCGCAGCAGCACGTTCGCGTCGGTGGCCGCGCTGTGGTCGTGGGCGGCGCGCGCGGTCTGCCGCCGGTCGTCGAGGTGCGTGCACTCGGCGCAGCCGGGCACGGGCCACGGCGGCCGGCTGAGGTCCTCGGGGTCCGGTGGCAGGGCCCGGGTACGGTCGTTCGCCGCCCGTACGCCCGCACTGAGCCGCTCTCTGTCGGTGGCAGGCCGCAGCGTCGACGGATGAGCCTGCCACTCTCTCCCTCCCCCCACGGGACGCAGCATCGCGTACGGCCCCGACTGGTCCCGGTACTCGCCGACCTGGTCGGTTGCGGTGTCGTAGAGCAGGGTTCCGGGCTCCATGGCATTCGCTCCTTTTGTCCAACATCTATACGAAATGCGAGAGTTGGACTACTCTGCGTGTCGAGGCTGCTACGAGGATGGCCGGGAGGTGGGGTCGGCGCGCCGAGGAGGAGCGGTTCTTCCCCGTCTGGCGGCGCTAATTCCACAAATTCCACGGGGAATCCGGGAGGGGTTCGGTGCCGCAGAGGCGGGTGGTGACGGGACGCAGTCAGGAGCCGAGGCAGCGGTTCGCGGAGGAGCTGCGGTTGCTGCGGGCGGAGAAGGGGGTGAGCTTAAGGGAGCTGGCGGAGGAACTGGGCTGGGACGCGTCCAACTTCGGGAAGATGGAGAGCGGGCGGACTCTGGGGAGCCCGGAGGTCGTGGAGGCGCTGGATCAGTTCTACGGGACGCCTGGGCTGTTGCTGGCCCTGTGGGAGCTGGCGGTTGGGGATCCGTCGCAGTTCAAGGAGCAGTACCGGCGGTACATGGTGTTGGAGGCGGAGGCGGTGAGTCTGTGGCACTACGCCGTGAGTCGTCCGCCGGGAATGCTCCAGACTCCGGCGTACGTGCGTGAGGCGCTGGCGGCGGGCGGTCTGAAGGACGAGGAACTGGAGCAGCAAGTCGTCGCGCGGATTGGGCGGCAGACGGTCCTGGAAGGCGACGACGCCCCGCCGTTTCGCGTCATTCTCTCGGAGGCCGTGCTCCGTAATTCGCTACGCGACCAGGGGGAGTGGCGTGAGCAGCTGGAGTACCTGTTGGTAGCGGGGGAGCGCCCGAACATCGCGCTCCACGTGTTGCCGTTCGGTACTGGCCTACATGGTCTGGCGAGCACTGACGTGATGTTCCTGCGGCTGCCGGACGGTCGCACGGTGGCCTATGCAGAAAACGACGTTCGGGGCGAACTGGTCGAAGAAACAAGCAGGGTTGAGCACCTGCACCGCACCTATGATGCCGTACGTGACCTGGCGTTGAGCCCTGCCGAGTCGCGGACGTTCATCTTGCGGATGCTGGAGGAAGTGCCGTGCGAGCCATCAACTTGACCAACGTAACGTGGCGCAAGAGCAGCTACAGCAACTCCGACGGCGGGCAGTGCATCGAAGTCTCCGACGACCTCCTCCGCACCGCCTCCTGGCACAAGAGCAGCTACAGCAACACAGCTGGTGGCGATTGCCTCGAAGTAGCCGCCAATCTCCCCTCCCTCGTCCCCGTCCGTGACAGCAAGGACCCCTCCCGCGGAACCCTCCTCTTCGAAGCCTCCGCCTGGGCGGCCTTCGTCGAGCGGGTGGGGCGCTGATGCTGGACTACGGCCTCGACACCTCCGGATTAGATCGCGACCTCGGCCTGCCCGGCCTGGTCGCCGAAGGCGATGAGCTCGACGCGCTGGTGTCGGCGCACGCCGACTGGTCGCTGCCCACGCCGGCCGAGGGCTGGACGATCGCCCACCAGATCGCTCACCTCGCGGCGGCTGACGCGAACGTGCTGGTCGCCGTACGGAAGCCCGACGCGTTCGACGCGGGTGGGCACGACGCGGATCGCGACGCCGCCGAGGGTGCGGCCAGGCCCCGGCCGGCGCTGCTGGCGGAGTGGCGCGCGGGGCGGGCCGAGGTGGCGGCGGCGCTGCGGGACACGGCACTGGACCACGCGTTCCCCTGGTACGGCTCGCAGCTCACCGCAACGCTCATGGTGCCGCTCCGGTTGATGGAGACGTGGGCGCACGGCCAGGACGTCTACGACACGCACGGTGTCCCGCACCGCGCGACGGGCCGGCTCCGGCACATCGCCGCGTTGGGAGTGATCGGGCGGGAGCTGTCCTTCTACGCGGCCCAACTGCCCATGCCGACCGAGCCGTTCCGGGTCGAGCTGACCGGTCCCGACGGCCGGACCTGGGTGTGGGGCCCCGAGGACGCCGCGCAACGGATCCGGGGCAGCGCCCTCGACTTCTGCCTCCGGGTCACGCACCGCAGGTCCCTCGCCGAGACCGGCCTCACCGCGGTGGGCGAGGACGCGAAGAAGTGGCTCGACGTCGCTCGCGTCTTCCTCTGACCCCGGTCAACCGTAAGCCGCGAGTGCCACCCGCACGAACGACCGCAGCAACGGATTCCCGTCCCCCTGCGCCCACGCCACCACCACCCGGCTCGGCGGCATGTCGGCGACCGGTACGACCGTGAGCCCGTCGCCCGGGTCGTGGCCGGCGAGCGTCATGCCGACCGTGCCGTTCCAGAGCACCGCCTGCCGGCACTCCTGGACGGCCCGCACGACCGGCCCCTCCCGTGCCTCCCCGCCGTTCCAGTACGACTGCCAGAGCGGGTCCGTGCCCTCCGGGAACCGGAACCAGCGCCGGTCGGCGAGGTCGGCCAGCTCCAGGCTCTCCCGGCCGGCCAGCGGATCGTCGGCGCGGAGCAGCGCCCCCACCGGATCGGCCCGCAACTCCCGCACCGCCAGCCCTGTTCCGTCGAACGGCGCGCGGGTGAGGGCGACGTCGACGGCACCGGCGTGCAACCCGCACGTGGGGTCCGTCAGGTCGGTCTCGCGGATGCGGATCTCGACGCCCGGGTGGCGTTCGCGGTACGCACGGGCCAGCCGCCGTACCCCCGGATCGGTGCTGTCGCCGAGGAGGCCGACGGTCAGGACGGCGGTCCCCGCCGCCGTCGCGACCCGCACGCGCAGCCGGTCGGCCTGGTCGAGCAGTGCGCGGGCCTCGTCCAGGAGGACGGCCCCGACGGGGGTCAGCGCGACCCCTGCCGGCGACCTCTCGAGGAGCCGTGCCCCGACCTCGGTCTCCAGCGCCTTGATGGCACGGCTCAGCGGAGGCTGGCTCATGTGGAGCCGTGCGGCGGCCCGGCCGAAGTGGAGTTCCTCGGCGACCGCCACGAAATAGCGCAGCGTCCGTAGCTCCATACGCTCTATACGCTCCATACAGCAACGATACCGATCGGGTATCGGGTCGGCGGAACAGGTCTTGGACGGCTGGACCGCCCTGGGCGTCGAATCGGAGCATGACGACTCACGACAACAACGTCCATCCCGCGGTATCCGTCGTCGGGCCCGGCGACGGCGAGGTGCTGATGCTCGGCACCACCCGGATGCGCGTCCTGGAGGACGGCCGTACCACCGGCCACCGCCTCGGCCTCGCCGAGTCCGTCCTCGCGCCGCACACCCCCGGTCCGCCGCAGCACCGGCACGCGCGGCACGACGAGGGCTTCTACGTCATCTCCGGCTCGGTGCGCTTCACCGTCGGGGGCGAGGAGTACGACGCCACGGCCGGAACCCTCGTCATGGTGCCGCCCGGCGCCCCGCACACCTTCGCCAACGTCACCGGCGAACCGGCCGTCATGCTCAGCACGTTCACCCCCGACCTGTACGTGCAGTACTTCCGGGACCTGCGGGACCTGTTCGCCACTGGTGAGCCGCCGAGCCCGAGCGTGAGCGCCGAGGTCATGAGCCGCTACGCCACCGAGCCGGCCACCTCCTCATGAGCGTCGCGTACTGGGTGGTGGCCGGTCTGCTCGCCCTCTTCTACCTCTACGCGGGCGGGCTGAAGGTCGTGGGGAGCAGGGAGCGGCTGCTGCCGATGATGGCGTGGGTGGACGGCACGCCGATGCCGGCCGTGCGGGCGATCGGGGGCGTCGAGGTCCTCGGTGCGGCCGGCCTCGTCCTGCCGCGCCTGACCGGCGTCGCGCCCCGGCTGGGCCTGGCCGCCGCCGTCGGGTTCGTCCTGCTCCAGGTCGGCGCGGTCAGGGTCCATTTGAGGATGGGGGACCGCCAAGTGGCCCTCAATCTCGTGCTCTTGCTCGCGGCGGGGGCGACTGTCGGGCTGGCGGCGGTGTCCTGATCGTAATTAATCCTTGTACAACTCATTGAACGGACCACGAGTCTCCTGTGGCGCGCGGATCAAGGAATCCGTGCTCCCGTTTGTGCACAGGGGGACGAAATGGACGTACCAGATACACCGCCGGGACCTCGGCCGGAACCACCACAGGAAACAGCGCCGGAATCGCTTCCGGACGCCTCGCCCGCGCGTGGGCGGAGGGCGGGCCGTACCGCCGCGCTGATCGCCGGTGCCGCCGTGCTCGGCGTCGTGGCCGGCGCCTGCGTCGGCTACCTCGTCCAGGCCGACCGGACGCCCACCGCCCTGCCGTCCCTCTCCCAGCCGTCGGTCGCGCAGGCGAAGGGCGCCGGTCCGGAGCCGCTGTCGGCCGCCGAGGACCGGAAGGTCAAGGTCGACGGCGACCTGCGCAAGCTGCTGCTGAAGAAGCCGAGCGGCGCGCGCAAGGGGCTGTACACGGTGGGGACCGACGGCTGGATGGACCTGACCGAGTACGCGGACACCTTCGACAAGCCGGCCGCGGCCTTCCGCAACCTGGTCGCGGAGGACGACTTCCGGCGGGCGGCCGCCACCACCTGGCGGGAAGGCAGCACCTACAGCGTCGAGATCCGGCTGATCCAGTACCGGCAGGAAGAGAACGGCTCGACGGCCGAGGACGCGGCGGCGGACGCGTACTACTGGGCCGACTCGGCCGCCGAGGACACCGAGAGCTGGCCGGTCCCCGGCACCGGCGACGGCATGGCGTACGTCCACCACAAGCCCGACAGCAAGCCGGGCTATCTGGACATGTACTCGGCCGAGGCACACGCCTGGCGCGGTGACATCGCCATGGAGATCTGGGTCTACGACACGAAGCCGATCCCGAAGGCGAAGATCATGGATCTGGCGAAGCGGCAGATGGAGCGGCTGTGAGCGAGCAATCCGTGAACCCCGAGACCACGACACCGGGCACGGCCGTCCCCGAGCCGGCGGTCTCCGAGGCCGTATCCGAGCGGGCGGTCCTCGACGCCGTTCCTGAGTCGGCGCTCCCGGAGGCCGTTCCTGAAGCGGCGGTCTCCGGGGAAATATCTGAGCCAGTGGTCTTCGAAGCCGTATCCGAGTCGCCGCTCTCCGACGCCGTGTCCGATTCGGCGCTCTCCGAGGACGTTTCTGAGCCGACGATCCCCGAAGCCGTTTCCGCCGTGCCCCTTCCCGCCCCCGCCCCCGACGCTGCGGCTCCGGCGGCGCGGTCCCGGCGGCGTACCGGTGTCTTCGTCACCGCCGGCGTCCTCGCCGCGGCCGTCGTCGCGGGTGCCGCCTGTACGGTCGTGACCGTGCGTGCCGCGGACCGCGACCCCGGTGCCCCGGTCTGGAGCCTGCCCAAGGACTCCAAGAGCGTGCGGGCGGCGACGGAGACCGGTCTCCAGGGGGTGCTGCTGCCGTACGAAAAGGGCCGGTACGGGCGTGGCCCGGACCTGGCCGGGTTCGGGTCGGACGTGCGGCTGACCGGCGCCCAGGCCACGGCGCTGCGCAAGGAGTCGATCCAGGACCTGCCGCGTTCGCAGCGCCGGGAGCTGGACCGGCAGATCGACAGGAACCCGGTCAAGGGCATGGTGATGCGCAGCTACCTGTACACCGCCGGGGCCGAGGACGACGAGTACACGATGGACATCCAGCTGGCGCAGATGGAGAACCGGGCCACGGTCCGCTCCATCGCCACCGCCGAGCGGGAGCTCTTCGACTCGCTGGACATCTTCCGCAAGGGCCCGGAGATCGCGGGGTACAAGGACTCGACCTCGTGCTTCCTGCCGCCGGCCGATTCGGGCGAGAAGCTGGACTCGATGCTCTGCTACGGCTACGTGGGCGACGTCCTGGTCGCCGCCACGGCCACCGCGGCCAAGCCGCTGGACACGAAGAGCGCGGCGGACATGCTGCACGCCCAGCTCGAACGGATCAAGGACCCGGGGGCGGCCGTATGACCACCGAGACGAACACGAACACGGACCCGAACGAGGCCCCGAACACGGCCTCCGCCACGCTCCCGGCTCCGGCTCAGGCTGCGGCCTCGGCCCCGGACCTGCTCGTGGCTCCGGCTCCGGCCCCGGCTCCGGCTCCGGCCTCGGCTCCGGCCGCAGCTCCGGCCGGGCCCCGGACCTGCTCGTGGCTCCGGCTCCGGCCCCGGCTCCGGCTCCGGCCTCGGCTCCGGCCGCAGCTCCGGCCGCGGCCTCGGCCCCGGCTCCGGCTGCGGCCTCGGCCCCGGCTCCGGCTGCGGCCTCGGCCCCGGCCCCGGCTGCGGCCTCGGCCCGGGACCTGCTCGTGGCTCCGGCTCTGGCTCTGGCCCCGGCCTCGGCCCCGGCCCCGGCTCTGGCTTCGGACCCGCTCCCGGCCCCGGCCCCGGGCCCCGACCCGCTCCCGGCCCCGGACGTCGCGCAGCCCGTGAAGAAGGACCGGCGGCTGCTGCGGGCCACGCTCCGGTGGGTCGCCGCCGTGGCCGTCTTCGGGGTTGTCGGGACCGGAACGGCGTACGGCATCACGCGGCTCGACCGCACCGACGTACCCGGTCTCGCCACGCACTCCGACGGCCGCTGGACGTACCCCGTCCTCGTGAAGCCCCCGCTGCCCTCCGGCAGCCCGGGCCCGAACGACGACGCCCGCAACCCGGCCGGCACCCACTACGCCGACCTGCGGAAACTGGTCCTGCCGGCGCCGGAGGGCGGCACCGTCGACGCCTCGCTCAAGGGCACGGACGGCTGGCTGCCGACGAAGGGCTTCCTCGCCGAGTTCGCCACCGCGGACGACCGCGAGGAGCTGCGCCAGACGCTCGTCGACAACGGCCTGCGGCACATCACCGCCCGCGGCTGGACCACCCCCGACGGCACGCACACCCGGATCTACCTGCTCCAGTTCGACACGGCCGCGGTCGCGGAGGCGATCCTCAACGGGAAGTTCATGAGCCAGGCGGCGCCGTCCTACGCGCTGCGCGACGGCGACCAGTACGAACTCGACGGGAAGTTCCCGGACCCGGCCCGGATCGAGCACGTCCTGCTGGCGCCCTACACGGAGCTCAAGCCGTACGGCGCCCGGCAGGCCCGGCAGGCCTACCTGGCCTCCGGCGACACCGTCGGCGTGATCATCCAGTCCCGCAAGGGCAGCGCGCCCGCCGTCCCCTTCGAGCAGACGGTGACCCTGCAGAGCGAACTGCTGGACTGACCCCGCAGGGGTACACCTCGCCAAGAGCGCCGGGCCCGGGCCGCGTAAGCTGGGGCCCGGCTCTTGTACGTACGCCCGACCTCGCTCAAGGAGCACCCGTGGAAGCCTTCTTCGAAACCCTGCTGGTCCTGGTCTGCGTCGGCGTCCTCGCCTTCGCCTGGCTGACCGTGAAGAAGCTGTACCAGGGCCAGCGCTGAACCGAGTCCGAGCCCGAGTCTAGGAACCACCACTCATGATCGAGATTCCGTCCGACCTGCACAAGGACCTGGTCCCGCTCGCCTTTCTGCTCGGCAGCTGGGCCGGCGCGGGTGTCCACGACTTCCCGGGCTCCGAGAAGTGCAACTTCGGCCAGGAAGTCACCTTCAGCCACGACGGACGGGACTTCCTGGAGTACCACTCCCGCACCTGGGTGCTGGACCACGACGGCAACAAGGTCCGCCCGCTGGAGACGGAGTCCGGCTTCTGGCGCATCGACGCCCACCGCAAGGTCGAGGTCACGATGGTCCGCGACGACGGCGTGATCGAGATCTGGTACGGCGAGATGGCCGACCAGAAGCCCCAGATCGACCTGGTCACCGACGCCGTCGCCCGGACCGCCGCCTCCGCCCCCTACAGCGGTGGCAAGCGCCTCTACGGCTACGTCAAGAGCGACCTGATGTGGGTCGGCGAGAAGCAGACCCCCGAGGTCGAGCTGCGCCCCTACATGTCGGCGCACCTGAAGAAGGTCGTCACCCCGGAGGACGTCGAGCGCTGGGCCAAGGCCCTGCCCGACGACATGCCGGACGACGGGATCGCGTTCTTCAAGTAGTTCTGGATTTCGGAAGTAGTTCTAGACTTTCGGTGTGGTGAGCACCGACTGGAAGAGCGACCTCAGGCAGCGCGGCTACCGGCTGACGCCGCAGCGGCAACTCGTGCTCGAAGCCGTGGACACCCTTGAGCACGCGACCCCCGACGAAATCCTCGGTGAAGTGAGGAAGACCGCGTCGGGGGTCAACATCTCGACGGTCTACCGGACCCTGGAGCTCCTGGAGGAGCTGGGGCTGGTCAGCCACGCCCATCTCGGGCACGGTGCACCGACGTACCACCTCGCCGACCGGCACCACCACATCCACCTGGTCTGCCGCGACTGCGAGAACGTGATCGAGGCGGACGTGGCGGTGGCCGCGGAGTTCACCGCCAAGCTGCGGCGCGACTTCGGCTTCGAGACGGACATGAAACACTTCGCGATCTTCGGGCGTTGCAAGGACTGCACGCTGAAGAGAGCCACGGCGGCATCCGCCGCGTCCGCGTCCGTCCAGAGTTCAATTACCGAGTCGTAGGCTTACGCATATGAAGAGCCCCCTGCTGTCCCTGCCCGGCGCGGTATCCGCCGAAGGCGTGGACGAAGGCGTCGCCGCGCACTACGGCGACCTGTTCCGCGAGCAGCGCGCCCTCGCCGACGGCGCCGGTTTCGTCGACCTCTCCCACCGGGGGGTCGTGGCCGTCACCGGCGAGGACCGCCTCAGCTGGCTGCACCTGCTCCTCACCCAGCACGTCAGCGAACTGCCGGCCGGCGAGGCCACCGAGGCGCTGATCCTCTCCGCGCACGGCCACATCGAGCACGCGCTGTACCTGGTCGACGACGGCACGACCGTCTGGGCCCACGTCGAGCCGGGCACTCAGGAGGCGCTGATCGCCTACCTGGAGTCGATGAAGTTCTTCTACCGGGTGGAGGTCGCCGACCGCACCGCCGACTTCGCCGTCGTCCACCTGCCCGCCGGCTCCATCGCCGAGGCCCCGGAGGGCGCCGTCGTACGCGAGACGCCGTACGGCCGTGACCTCTTCCTGCCCCGCGCCGACCTGGAGGCGTACGCCGGGAAGGCCGGCCCTGCCGCCGGGCTGCTCGCCTACGAGGCGCTGCGCGTCGAGCACCACCGGCCCCGGCTCGGTTTCGAGACCGACCACCGGACCATCCCGCACGAGCTGGGCTGGATCGGCACCGCGGTCCACCTCCAGAAGGGCTGTTACCGCGGCCAGGAGACCGTGGCCCGCGTCCAGAACCTCGGCAAGCCGCCGCGCCGCCTGGTCTTCCTCCACCTCGACGGCAGCGAGGTGCACCTGCCGCCGCACGGGACCGAGATCCGGGTGGCCGACGAGGGCGAGGACGGCCGGAAGATCGGCGTCGTGACGACGTCGGTGCGCCACTTCGAACTGGGCCCGGTCGCCCTGGCGCTGGTCAAGCGCAACGTCCCGACGGACGCCCGGCTGGTCGCGGGGGAGACGGCCGCGGCACAGGAAGTGATCGTCGAGCCGTAACCCCGCCGTGCGCAGTCCTCCCCTCCCTTCGAGGAGGGGAGGACTCACATCTCCAGGAGGACGGTGAAGGGGCCGTCGTTCGTCAGCGACACCCTCATCTGCGCCCCGAACCGCCCGGTCGCCACGGTCGCCCCCAGCGACCGCAGCTGCGCGACCACCTCGTCCACCAGCGGCTCCGCCACCTCGCCGGGCGCCGCCGCGTTCCAGGTCGGCCGCCGCCCCTTGCGGGCGTCGCCGTACAGCGTGAACTGGCTGATCACGAGCAGCGGGGCGTCGACGTCACTGCACGACCTCTCGTCCGCCAGCATGCGGATCGACCAGAGTTTCCGGGCGAGTTGGGCCGCCTTCTCCTTGGTGTCCTCGTGGGTCACCCCGACGAGCACGCACAGGCCCTCGCCCTCGATCGCGCCCACCGTCTCGCCGTCCACGACGACGCTCGCGCCGTCCACCCGCTGTACCACCGCTCGCATGCGCACCATCATGCCCGGTGCTCGCATGGCCCTCACAGGGGGCCCATTATTGATCCTTAACATCCCAACTAGGGCCGTTCGGGGGCACTCGGTCACATTGCGGCCACTTGGGGTGGCACCATGCTTCCACACGCCGGTCGAGGGGACGGTTGAGACGTATGAGCACACCGAGCACCGGGCGACTGAAGACGCAGGGCACGCAGAGCGTGCAGAGCCTGCCCCGGCCGCCCGCACAGCGCGGCGAGGACATCCCGCTGCCAGCGGAGCCGCCGGAGCACGACCTGGGCCGCCTGAGCCTGCCCGAACTGCGCGTCCTGCGCCGGGACGCGCAGCGCGACGAGGCCGACCTCAGTTACGTACGACGGCTGCTCCAGGGCCGTATCGACATCCTGCGCGCGGAACTGGCCCGCCGCTCCCCGGCGGGTGCCGCCGCCGTCGTGGACCGGCTCCCGGAGATCCTCACGGACGCCCCGGCCCGCCACCGCTCCTCCGCCCGCCACGTCACCCTGGGCACTCCGCACAACGAGGAGTACGGCAGGCTGGCGGCCGACATGCTGGCCGAGGTCGAGCTCTCCGACCTCCAGGCCCGTACGGACACGGAGCTGACCGCGGCGATGGGCCGTCTGGTCCGCTACGAGCAGGAGGTGTCGCGGCGCAGGCAGCGCCTGCAGCGGACGGCCGACGACTCGAGCGGCGAGATCACCCGCCGCTACCGGGAGGGTGAGGCCCAGGTCGACGATCTGCTGACGTGAGGCGGAGCGCCCCGAAACGGGCGCTGGGGGTCCCCCGGCCGAAGGCTGGGGGAGGAACTGCGCGACAAGCCCCCACCGGCCGGCCGCCGAAATTCAATCGGCACCACCCCCACCCAACACCTACCGTGCTGTCATGACTGACGCCGTCGAAGTCCGCCCCATAACCGAACCCGAGCTCGCCGACTGGCACCGCGCCCTGTCCACCGGCTTCCTCCAGCGCCCCACCCTCTCGGCGGAGCAACTCGAAGCCCGCCGCAGGCAGTTCGTGCCGGGCAGACTTCTCGGCGCCTTCGACGGCCCCCTCCCCCATTCTCGGCTTCGCTCGAACGGGGGGACCCCCATCGTCGCGACGTTCCGCTCCTTCGACCAGGAGCTGACCGCGGTCGGCGGAGCGATCCTCCCCGCCGACGCCATCTCCAACGTCACGGTCACCGCCACCCACCGCCGCCGCGGCCTGCTCACCCGCATGATGAGCCAGGACCTGGCCGCGGCGAAGGAGCGCGGAGACGTGGTCGCGACCCTGATCGCCGCCGAGTACCGGATCTACGGCCGCTACGGCTTCGGTCCGGCGACCACGCTGACGGAGTGGACGGTCGAGGTCCCGCGGACCGGCCTGGACCCGCGCTGGGCGCGCCCCGAGGACGGTGGCCGGATCGACCTCGTCGACGGCGAGGACATCCGCAAACTCGGCCCCGACCTGCATGAACGCGTCCGCCGCAGCACCCCGGGCGCGGTCAGCCGCAGCGAGCTGTGGTGGCAGTTGCGCACCGGCGCGGTCCGCTTCGACGAGGAGTGGAAGGAGCCCTACTTCGCGGTGTACCGCTCGGCGGCCGGCGAGGTGGAGGGCATCGCGTCCTACGAGTCGGACGACAACTGGCAGGGCAAGCAGCCGTACAACACCGCCGACGTGCACTGGCTGCTCGGCACCACCCCGGCGGCCGAGCGTGCGCTGTGGCACTACCTGTGCTCGATCGACTGGATCACCAGGGTGAAGAGCGGCTGGCGGTCGCCGGACGACCTGCTGCCGCACTACCTGCCCGACCCGCGCGCGGCGCGGATCACCAACCAGGCGGACTGGCTGTGGGTGCGGATCCTGGACGTCGTACGGGCCCTGGAGGCGCGGACGTACGACAGGGCGGGTTCGCTGGTCCTGGAGGTGGCGGACCGGCAGGGGCTGGCCGGCGGCCGGTTCCGGCTGGACGCCTCCCCCGATGGGGCGTCCTGCACCCCGACCACCGACACCCCCGACCTCGCGCTCGACATCGCCGAGCTGGCGAGCGTCTGGCTCGGTGACCAGTCCGTGGCGCGGCTGCACGCTCTCGGACGGGTCCAGGAAGAGCGAGTGGGCGCCGCCCGGGAGGCCGACGCCCTGTTGCGCGCGTCCGGGCGGCCTTGGTGCCCGGACATCTTCTGAGGCGCTCCTTCCTCCCGGGGACGGTGCCTGAATCACCTGTGTTCACTTGTGGCTGTGCTGTGCTGAGCTGTTCTGCTCATCCGTAGCGAGCTGTGAAGTTGTGGCTGTGCGGGTCTGCCTGTGTTCGGTTGTCGGTGTTCAGTTGTGACTGTGCCGGTCGTGCTGGCCGCGCGCCCCGACGGCCGGCCCAGGTGGACCGGGCTCCCGGCTCCCCTCCGGAAGGGAACCCGGATGGCCAACCGTCGAGGAAGTATGACCATGTCGCTGGAGTTGGCGACCAACTCCACAGTACTTATCTCCACTTGGATGCGACTCATAACCACCTTCCCGTGAACTGCCGAAAGATGGCGGGAAGTTGTACTGTTTGTCCGTGGACCCGGAACTCGCCTCCGTCAATGGACGGAAGAGGTCACAGCGGCCTCAGGCGTCACACCACAAGGTGGCCGACGAGCTGCGCACCCGGATCAGGTCCGGGGAGCTGCGGCCGGGCCAGCGCATGCCCACGCAGGCCAAACTGGCGGACGAGTTCGGGGTCGAGCGCGGGGCGGTACGGCAGGCACTGCGCATCCTGCAGTCGGAGCACCTGCTCACCAACGTCTCGAAGGGCGCTCCGGCGACGGTCGCCCCGGGCCTCGGCCCGGCGCGCCCCGCGGTGGGCCCGGCAGCGCCCCCGCAGCCGACCATGGTGGCCCTCACCCCGCGCATAGAGGCGGCCTTCGCGGCCTCGCACGTGAGGATCGACGCGCTCTGCCTGACCTCGGTCTCGCTCAACCTCGCGCTCGGCGGGCCACTGCGGCTCATCCACGCGGGGCGGCTGGAACCGGCCAAGATCGACGTCCGGGTGCTGCTGCCGAGCCGGAACATCGACCTCGCGTTCCCGACGGCGGTGGCGGCCGACGCCTCGGCCGAGGACGCGGTGCACGAGCGCTGGCTGGCCCAGCGCAACGCACAGGGCCAGGTGCTGCAGCACAACCTGCTGGCGCTGCGCGCCACGCACGGCATCGACGTGCACGTCACCTTCCGGGCGCTGCCCTTCACCCCGCCGGTCAAGCTGTACCTGCTCAACGGTGCGGAGGCGCTGTTCGCGTACTACACGCTGGGGCGCCACGAGCGGGAGATCGACCACGAGCACCTGGAGACGTACGACGCCGAGGGCACGCGGTCGATGCTCTTCGCCTTCGAACAGGGCGCGGGGCTGCGGGACACCGCGTTCGTGGACCAGTCCACACGGTGGTTCGACGCCCTGTGGGGGACGATCAGTTCGGAGCTGCACCTGACGTCCTAGGGCCGCCCCTGTGTTCTTGGAGCGGTTCCTACAGGGCGGGCCCGGCGAGCACCAGGGCGAGCAGGACCGCCCCGGCGGAGCTGAACGCCGGGCTCTTGGCCTTGATGCCCACGGTGAGCAACAGCAGGCCGATAATGCCAGTGGCACCGTACTTCGACTGGACGATCTGCTCGAAGCCGACGACGAAGGCGGCGGAGAGGAGCGCGAGGGCGGCGGGCATGGTGGTTCCCCCCATCAGTCGGGAAGCAAGGCTTCCGCCAACTCAACCAAGTTGGTGACCAACTCTGATTAAGTTGTCCCCAGTTGGCCACTACTTATAAACAACCTCCAAACAACTCCCCCTAGATGGATCAAAGTTGTAGCGTTTGGTCGTGACTCAGGAGAACGTGGCAGTGAACGCCGGCAGCACACCTCAGGAGATCGCCGACACCCTGCGGCAACGCATCCGCTCGGGCGACCTCAAGGTGGGCGACCGCCTGCCCACCCAGGCCGAACTGGCCGAGGAGTTCGGTGTGGAGCGGGGGACCGTGCGCCAGGCCGTGCGGGTGCTGCAGGACGGTGGCTACCTCGTCGACGTAGGCAAGGGCAGCCCGCCGCGCATCGCCGAGCCCCGGCCCGCGGCACTGGACGAGCCCCAGCCGACGATGGTCGGCCTCGGACCCCGCATGACGGAGGCGTTCGCCGCCGCTCACGTCCGCATCGACGCCGCCTGCCTGACCGCCCAGAGCCTGCTGCCGGCGCTGGCCGAGCCCCTGCGCATGATCCACGAGGGCCGCATCCGCCCCGAGCGCATCGACGTCCGCGTGCTGCTCCCCAGCCGGGACATCCCCCTCGCCTTCCCGACGGCGGTCGACGGCGACGACGACACGGTCCACAACCGCTGGCTCGGCATGCGCAACGCCCAGGGCCACGTCCTCCAGTACAACCTCCAGGGCCTGCGCTCCACCCACAAGATCGACGTGAACGTCACCTTCCGGGCCCTGCCGTTCACCCCGCCGATCAAGCTGTACCTGCTCAACGACGCCGAGGCGCTGTTCGCCTACTACACGGTCACCCGCCGCGAGGAGCAGACGGAGGACGGCCTGCTCGACATGTACGACGCCGTCGGCTCGGAGTCCCTCCTCTTCTCCTTCGAGAAGCGAACCGGCCAACGGGACGCCGCGTTCGTGGAGCAATCGCAGAAGTGGTTCAACGCCCTCTGGGAAACCATCACGACGGACCTGACACTCTCTTAGTGACTTCTGATACGACGCAGACTGAACTGGTGGCAGCCAAGAGCAAGGACACGACCGAAGAGATCGCGGAACTGGTCAGAAGCGCCCGTGTCGTCCTCTGGGACTTCGACGGGCCGATCTGCCGGCTGTTCGCGGGACACTCGGCGGCGGGCGTGGCCGGCGAACTGGTCGACTGGCTGGCGGTCCGCGGCCTGCACGGCCTGGTCACCGAGACGGAGCGGGACTCCCTCGACCCGCATCTCGTCCTGCGCGCCGTGGACCGCCGGCATCCCGGCAGCGACCTGGTCGCGGAGCTGGAGGAACGTCTCACCAAGGAGGAACTGCGGGCCACGTCGACGGCGATGCCCACGGCGTTCGCGGACATCCTCATACAGACGTGGCGGGCGCGGGGCGCGCGCATGGCGGTCACCACCAACAACTCCCCCCGGGTGGTCCGCGCCTACCTCGACGACCGCGCCCTGACCCCGTGCTTCGCCCCGCACATATACGGCCGCACCCAGGACCTGCACCGCCTCAAGCCGGACCCGCACTGCCTCAACCGCGCCCTCAACGCGATGGGCGCCGCCCCCGGCGCGGCCCTGATGATCGGCGACTCACCCACGGACTTCCAGGCGGCCCGGACGGCCGGCGTCCCGTTTCTGGGCTACGCGCGTAACGCACGGAAAGCCAAGCTTTTGACCGAGGCCGGCGCGGAGTACGTGGTGGGGTCCTTGTGGCCGTTGCTGGAGACGCTGCGGCACTAGGGGGCATGGGGCGGATCTGCCTGGTTGCCGGTCAATATCAGGCATGTCCAGGCAGATTGATCCGTCAACCGGTTGCGGCAGCAGGGCTTCCTGCCTGACCGGCGCGTGTTTGCACGGCGGTTGAGGCAGGAACGTTCGCTGTATGGCGGCCAGGCAGGCACGTGACGGCGGTGGCAGGGCGTTCCGGCAGGTTTCCGAGGCGCTTCGGACCCGGATGGCGGACGGGACGTACCAGCTGGGTACCGAGCTGCCCGCCCAGGGCAAGTTGGCCAAGGAGTTCGGGGTGTCCCGTGACACTGTGCAGCGGGTGGTGCGCGAAGTGGGCAACGAGGGGTGGATCGAGTCCCGCCAGGGCAGCCCGGCGCGGGTCGTCAAGGTCCAGCGCGTGCAGTCCACCACGGCGAAGGCCAGCAGGTCACGGCAGGCGATGACGTTGCAGCCGCTGATAAGCGAGGCGTTCGAGCAACCCGAAGTCTCCCTGGACGTCTTCACGTTGACCTCTGAGTCTCTCGACACTCACATCCGGCTCCAGGCCGAGCGGATCCGGGCCGGTGTCATCGCCCCCGGCAGCATCGTCGTACGGCTGCTGCTGCCTGATCCTCTGCTCGACCTGCCGTACCCCGTGATCAGGCAGGACAAGGACGATCCGCGCCTGCGGGAGCGGCTGCGTGCCATCACCGACCGGCACACGGATTCCCTGCGTACCACCCTGCGGGACCTCCAGGCCGAGCGGTGGGTGCCGGCGGTCGACGTACAGGTCAGGCATGTGCGGCTGGTTCCGGCCTTCAAGCTCTACGTCATCAACATGACAGAGGTCCTCCATGCCCTCTACGAGGTCATCGAACGGCCCATCATCCTGGACACCGGCGAGGAGATCGACGCGCTTGACGTGCTGGGACTGGGCGCCATGCTGACGCACCACGTCGAGGACGCCGACCCGAACTCGCCGGGATCGGTCTTCGTGCTGAAGACGCGGTCCTGGTTCGAGTCGGTCTGGAACCTGCTTGCCGACTAGTTCGGCTATGCGGACGCGCTCTGCTGCCCCGGACGTGTCCACCGGGGGTCGCCGATCACGGGGTGCTCCGGTTTGATCTCGGCGAGCTTCTGCCACAGGTTCTCGTAGCACGCGATGTGGTGATCCGCGATCTCCCTGGCCTGATGGGAGTTGGACTTCCGATGCCAACCGATGTAGCGGGCTCGGCCGTAGAGCGGTGCGAACCCCTGTGCGTCGAGGATCTCGTACTGATTTCCCTGGGGTCCCACGGTGTCCGGTTCGATGCCGTAAGGAGTGGTGAAGACTCGCTCACGGTTCAGGATGTACAATTTCCGATCCGGTATTTGTGTTGCCTCCCGGATCTCGCATGATATGGTCATTCTTGGATTTTTCGCCTGTATGGCGTTGAGCATGGCTTTGAGTCTGGTCCAGTTGGGTTTGGTGAACTCCTCGCGCATGCGTTCGCGATTTTTTGGAGAGTCCCTGAAATAATACCTCGCCGTGTCCGACTCGTTCGCTCTCGGCGCTGGAACGAGGGCACCCGGAAGCCCCATCGGAAGGTTCAGATGGGCGATGATTATGCGAAAATGCAGCTCGACCGTGTGTACTTCACGATCGGCCATCTTCCGCATCGGTACGGCGATTGCCTCAAGCAGTGTCTCCATGGTGAACCCGGAGAAATCGACATGCACACTGCGATCGCTGAAGGCTTCCTTGAATTCATCATGCAAGTTGTCCGAGTCAGCGAACACGTAGACACCCGCGACCTCTTTCGAGCCGGGCTCGCTGATGGCGTCGTAGAGGATGAGTGCGATCAGTGAAGCGAGTGAACCGCCCAGCAGTTGCTGCTCCTTGAGGGCGTCGCCGAGTGGACCGATCAGGGCGCCGGCGCCTTGCAGGACCGCGGTCAGCGCCAGCGCCGACTTGACGATGCGGGGCTTCCAACTGTTCAGAGTCGACCGGATGCGGTCGACTCTGGTCGGGCCATTGCCACCTCGACTGCGAGAAGACACCCAAACCCCCTGTGGCGCCGCAGCTCAATGGCGCCGACGCTGCCCGGTAGCTCTCCGTGCAGCCATCATGCCTGGCGGGACTCCGCGGCACCAGCAGGTCAGTTGGGACTCGACATGCTCTTCACAGCCTCGATGAGGGGTGCGTGAGAGGACACGACGTACTGCGCGCCGAGGTCCAGCATCCGCGCCCCGCGTTCGGGCGACTGCGTGTATCCGAGGAAGGGAGTCCCGGCTTGTTGTGCCGCACTGAGATCCGTCAACTGGTCACCGATGAGAAGGGCCGACTCGGGCGGCAGGCCGAGGAGCTCCAGGGCCCGCAGCACCGAACCGGGGTGGGGTTTCATGTCGCGTAGGAGCGGGTCGCGGCCCACGACGGCGCAGACCTTCTCCTGACGCTGGACTCTCTCGCCCTTGAAGAACTCCCAGATGGGTCCGTCGGAGTTGTTGCTGACGATGACGAGCGGTGGACCGTGCTTGAAAAGCACATCGACGAGGGGGACCAGATGAGGCGCCGGCTTCGCTGTTTTGACGGCTTCGTACTCGTATCCGGTGACGATTCGCTCGGCCGCGACGAGCCCCCGGGGGTCGAGCGGCTCGGGCGCAGGCCGGTCGTACATCTCCCGCAGCAGGCGGAGGATGCCGTGGGAGTCCTCGCATGCGTTGACCTCGGCATCGACGAAGCCCCAGACCCCCCTTATGGCCGCCTTGATCTCGTCGGCCACGGGGGCCGTCGACCGGCCGCGGAACAGGTCGGTGACCGGCCCGTCGAAGTCGAGCAGTACGGCATGCACGTCCTTCAGCAACTCCCGCAGAGCCGCACCGTGATCGGCTGCGCTGCTCATGGGCTTCCTCCTGTCGCCTCGGCCAGTGTGGACCACGCCGGGCGCGGCGGCCAGCACCGCAGCTCATGACGCGCGAAGGAGGCAGGTTGAACGGACGGAGGTGATTCATCGTTGCACATATGTACGTCCACTCGTCGTCCGGTGAGGACCGTGTCCGACGAGTCGTGGACGTCTGGCACGATGCACGCCAGCACAGGAGTACCGTGCTCCCACTTCTGCACCCTTCGGAAGGGTCACGGCGAAAGAAACGGGCAATGACACCCGAACTGGCTTCCCCTGCTCGGCTGCACGCGGTCGAGATGAGTGGCGACGAGGGCGTGGTCGAGGGACCGCTCCACGGTTACCACCACGAAACTTACGTCTTTCCGCTTCCCGGTGAAATGGAGGGGGAGCGATCGGGTCGTTGGAAATGCCGGGAGCCACGTGCCGATCTCCTGTGGTTCGATCGTCGATGCTTTGATTCCGAAGAGAATCTTCTGAGGGCTCTTCATGGTCAGATCCTTGGAATTCCCGATATCATTGATGTCGGTGGAATCGGATTGCAGCGTTTCATTGAAGGCGACACCCTCGCTTACTTTCATAAATCGGGGACCGTGATCCCCGACATTTATCTCCGTCAGATCATGGACCTCTTTCGGCAGATGGTCGTGATTCGACCTGATTTCCTCCGGGTCGACCGGCGGTGCAAGCTCGACGACCGTGCCGATGACGGTGACTCTGAGGGTTTTCTTGAACGTCTCGTCCTCTTTACCGAGCAACGCGTCTTCCTGGCGAACCGGGAGAGGTTCGACGGGCTCTTCGGGGATCTCTGGCTGGGTGAAGATTCTTTCAGGCACCTCCGAAAAAACGTTTTCGGGCTGGCCAGACGCCCTTTCTGTCTGCTGCACGCCGATCTGCATCGCGAGAACTTCATCGTCGACGCCGAGTCGAGGCTGTGGACGATCGACTGGGAACTCGCGATGCTGGGCGACCCGCTGTACGACCTGGCAACGCATCTCCACTTGATGCGTTATCCGGCACGACATGAGCGTGCCGTTGCCCAGCGGTGGTCCGAGGCCGTTGAAGGCGTCCGCGCCGGCATCTCGAGCGGCTGGGAGGACGACCTGGAACGTCTGCTCAACTACAAGAGGGCCCAGTCCGTCTTCACCGACGTGATCCGTACCGCCTTGGAGCTGGACGCCGGTTCGGAACCGAGCTGGTGGCAGATCGCGCCCGCCGCCTTCAAACTGCGCAAGGTGCTGACCGTCGCCGCGCCTTCGCTGGGGCTCGACGAGGTGCCGGGAACCCGCAGGATCGTGACGGCGTTGATGCGGTGGTGTCGCGAGTACGGATCTACTCGCAGCGCGAGTCTGTCCTGAGCCCGGGCAGCCGTCTCGCGACAAGATCTGCATCGTCGACCGGCGGTTGGTGCTGCACTGTCTGTACGACGTGTCCGCGCGGCCGGGGCGACCCCCGCCTGACCCTGGCTGCGTAGGCTCGCCCCATGGGTGACATGGGCCTGCGTGAGCGCAAGAAGCGGCGGATGTACGAGGACGTGTCGGACATCGCCGTGCGGCTGTTCCTGGCGAAGGGGTTCGACGCGGTGTCGGTCGCCGAGGTGGCCGCCGCGGCCGGGATCTCCAAGCCGACGCTGTTCCGGTACTTCCCGGCCAAGGAGGACCTGGTCCTGCACCGGATCGCCGACCACGAGACGGAGGCGGCGCGGCTGGTCGCGGGCGCCTCCGGGGAGTAGTCCCCGGTCGGCGTGCTGCGCGCCCGCTTCCTCTCCGGTCTCGCCCACAACGACCCGGTCACCGGCCTCAACGACCATCCCCAGGTGCTCGCCTTCCACACCCTGCTCAACAGCACCCCCACCCTGGTCGCCCGGCAGTACGCCTACCTCGAGCGGTCGGAGGCCGCGCTCGCCGAGGCGCTCGGCGGCACCCTGGCGGCCAGGCTGGCGGCCGGCCAGATCATCGCCGTGCAGCGGATCCTCGCCCAGGACAACTGGCGGCGGATCGCGGCGGGGGAGCGGGTCGAGGAGGTGCGGGACGACGCGGTCAGGGCGGCGGAGGAGGCGTTCGGGCGGCTGGAGCGGTCTCTGGCGGACATCGGCTGAGTACCGGTAAAAAATTTAACCCGGTCACTATTTCTCGTTTATGCTCTCTCCCATGCAGCAGGAACTCGACCGCGAACGCGCCTACCACGACACCTGCCGAGCCGCCCTCGCCCGCATGGTCGAAGGCGCCGTCGAGCACGTCGTCACCGGTGAGGACGTCTCCGCGTCCGGTGCCGACGCCGAAGTGCTCGGGTACCGGCTGCGCAGCCGGGCCAAGGAGATGCGCGAGCTGCCGGAGGGCCCGCTGTTCTTCGGCAAGCTGGACTTCGAGGCGGGGGAGCACGCGGGGCAGAGCTACCGCATCGGCCGGCTGCGGATCAGCGAGGAGCCGGCCGCACCGCCCCTCGTCGTCGACTGGCGGGCGCCCGTCTCCCGCGCCTTCTACCAGGCCGGTCCCGACGACCCGCAGGGCGTGGCGGTCCGGCGGCGGTTCGGCTGGGCACCCGGCAGCCGCGGCGACTCCGCCGACCTCACGGGGCTGGAGGACGAGCGGCTCGGCAGGGGCGAGGCCGGGACCGGGAGCACCATCCTGACCCGGGAGATCGAACGGCCCCGCGTCGGCCCCATGCGGGACATCGCCGCCACCATCCAGCCCGACCAGGACGACCTGGTCCGCGCCGGCCTCACCGACTCCGTCTGCGTCCAGGGCGCCCCCGGCACCGGCAAGACCGCCGTCGGCCTGCACCGGGCCGCCTACCTCCTCTACACCCACCCCCAGCGCATCCGCCGCGCCGGCCTGCTGATCCTCGGCCCCAACCGCACCTTCCTCTCCTACATCTCCGAGGTCCTCCCGGCCCTGGGCGAGACCGGCGTACGGCAGCGGACCCTGCCGGAGGAGATCGGCCGCCACCCGGTCACCGGCACCGACCCGCACCGCACCGCCGCACTCAAGCACGACCCGCGGATGGCAGAGGTGCTGCGCCGGGCCCTGTACGCCCACGTCCGCACCGACGCCGTCAGCCCGCTCGCGCTCTCCGACGGCACGTACACCTGGCGGGTCTCCGCCGCCGCGCTGACGCAGATCGTCGAGCGGGTACGGGACGAGGAACCGTCGTACGCCGTCGGGCGGGAACGGGTGCGGGGGCGGGCGATGCGGGCCGTACAGCTCCAGGCCGAGCGGCGGGCGGGCCCGCAGCCCGCCGCCTGGACCCGGCGCCTCGAACGTTCCCGTGCGATGAGCGCCTGCCTCGACACCGTCTGGCCGAAGGTGCGCCCGGAGGAGGTGCTGGCCGGACTCCTCAGTGACCGCGACGTGCTGGCGGCGGCCGCCGAGGGAGTGCTGACCCCCGGCGAACAGCGGGACCTGCTCTGGGCCCGCCCGCCGCGCTCCTGCAAGTCAGCCCGCTGGTCGGCCGCCGACCTGGTCCTCCTCGACGAGGTCGCGGGGCTCGTCGAACACCCCGAGGGCTACGGCCACATCGTCGTCGACGAGGCCCAGGACCTGTCTCCCATGGAGTGCAGGGCGATCGCCCGCCGGGCGGTCTTCGGCTCCGTCACCGTCCTGGGCGACCTGGCCCAGGCCACCACACCCTGGTCGGCACGGAGCTGGGCCGCCGTCCTGGGCCACCTGGGCAAGCCGGAGGCGGCCGTCGTCCCGCTCACCACCGGTTTCCGGGTCCCGGCGGCGGTCGTGGCCCTGACCAACCGGCTGCTGGAGCGCCTCGGTACGGACGTGCCGCCGGCCCGGTCCTACCGCGGCGACGGCGAGGTGACGATCCGTCCGACCCGGGACGTGCCCGCGACGACGGTCACCGCGGTGCGGGAGGCCCTGGCCCACGAGGGGTCGGTGGGAGTCGTGGCGGCGGACGCCCAGGTGACCGCAGTACGCGAGGCCCTGACCGCCGCCGGCATCGAACCGGCGGGCCCGGACGAACTGGGCGCACGGGTGGCCGTGGTCCCGGCGAGCGCCGTCAAGGGCCTGGAGTACGACCACGTGGTGGCCGTGGAACCGGCGGCGGTGGCGGAGGGCGAGGAACGGGGGCTGCACCGGCTGTACGTGGTGCTGACAAGGGCGGTGTCCCGGCTGGACGTGGTGCACGCGAGGCCGTTGCCGTTCTGAGTTCCGGAGCGCAGCGACCCCGCCGGACCCGCCCGAGCGCGGCCCGTTCGGCCGTCCAGGTGGCATCCGGGTATGGCGCGGCACACTTTTGCAAGCAGGTGCTTGCAATTGTTAGCGAGGATGAGGCAGGGTGGAGGTATGGCATCGCTGAACGTCGGCAATCTCGGTGAGTATCTGCGTGAACAGCGGCGCAACGCGCAGCTGTCGCTCAGGCAGCTCGCCGATGCCGCCGGGGTGTCCAATCCGTACCTGAGCCAGATCGAGCGCGGGCTGCGCAAGCCGAGCGCGGAGGTGCTCCAGCAGGTCGCCAAGGCCCTGCGGATCTCCGCCGAGACGCTGTACGTCCGCGCCGGAATCCTCGACGCCGAGCGGGATCTGAACGAGGTGGAGACCCGCGCGGTCATCCTCGCCGACCCCACCCTCGACGAGCGGCAGAAGCAGGTGCTGCTGCAGATCTACGAGTCGTTCAGGAAAGAGAACGGCTTCGGGTCGGGCGAGGAGCGCGCGAGCGACACGGAGACCCCAGGCGCCGAGGGCGACGACGCCGACAGCGAGACCGATCCGCGGCGGACGGCCGGATGAGCCGGCCAAGCGCGCCGGCCGCCGCGCCGCGGACCACAAAACCCTCAGCCGAACTTTAATACGGGAGGACCATCACCATGGCCATCACCGACGACCTGCGCAAGACCCTCAGCGACCCGACTCCCCTCTACTTCGCCGCCGGCACCGCCGACCTGGCCCTGCAGCAGGCCAAGAAGGTCCCCGGCCTGGTGGAGCAGCTGCGCGCCGAGGCCCCGGCCCGCATCGAGGCGGTCCGCAAGGCCGACCCGAAGGCCGTCCAGGAGAAGGCCGCCGCCCGCGCCAAGGAGGCCGGCGTCAGGGCCAAGGAGGCGCAGGCCAGCCTGCAGTCCAAGGTCAACGACTTCATCGTCTCCCTCGACGGCGACCTCAAGAAGCTCGGCGAGTCCGCCCAGGACTTCGCGCTGCGCCAGGTCGGCGTGGCCGCCGAGTACGCGGTCAAGGCCCGCGAGACCTACGAGAAGGTCGCCGAGCACGGCGAGCAGGCCGTGCGGACCTGGCGCGGCGAGGCCGCCGACGAGATCGAGGACCTGGCCATCGCCGTCGAGGGCAAGCCCGACACGGCCCCGGCCAAGGAGAGCGAGAAGAAGGCGGACGAGCCGAAGGCCGCCGCGGCGAAGAAGGCCCCGGCCGCCAAGAAGACCCCGGCCCCGCGCAAGGCCACCCCGGTCAGGAAGCCCACCCCGCCCGCCAAGTAACCGGCGCACGCGTCAGGGGAACGTACGGACCGGGCACCTTGAGGGTGCCCGGTCCGTTCTACGGGTACGGTGGCCGCGTAGGGATCGGGAGAGAGCGGGTGGTGGCAGCATGCTGATGCTGGGGTTCGCGGGGTTCCTGGGACTGCTGAAGATCGTCCTGATGGCCCTGGCGGCGTTCGGGCTGGTCGACGCCGCGATCCGGCGCGAGGACGCCTTCCGCGCGGCCGACAAGCAGAACAAGATGTTCTGGCTGATCATCCTGGCCGTCGCCCTGGTCGTCAGCTACCTCTTCTCGATCCTCTCCATCCTCCCGATCGCGGGCGTGGTGGCGAGCATCGTCTACATCGTCGACGTCCGCCCCGCGGTCAAGCAGGTGTCGGGCGGTGGCGGCGGCTGGCGAGGCCGCCGCGGCGGCAGCAGCAGCGACGGCCCGTACGGCCCGTACAACGGCGGCCGCTGACCCTTCAGGACGCGCGCCCGCTGGGGCGCGGCCCAAAGGGGCGCTGGGGGTCCCCCGGCCGAAGGCTGGGGGAGGAACTGCGCGACCAGCCCCCACGCACCCGCACGCGGCCGGCCACCGAACCGGAAACGGCGAGCGGCCGCTCAAAGCCCCCGATCCAGAAGAACGACGGCCACGTCATCCGTCAGCTCGCCCCCATTGAGCTGCCGCACCTCATTCACCGCCGCCCGCAGCAACGCCTCCCCGGTCAGGCCGGAGGCCAGCTGCCGCCGGACCATCTCGACCATCCCGTCCTGCCCGAGCCGCTCCCCGCCCGAGCCCACCCGGCCCTCGATCAGGCCGTCGGTGTAGAGCATCAGGCTCCACTCGGCGCCCAGCTCCACCTGCATCCGCGGCCATCGCGCACCCTTCAGCAGCCCCAGCGCCGGGCCGTTGTTCTCGTACGGCAGCAGCTCGGCCGGCCGTCCTGGCCGGGCGACCAGCGGCGCCGGGTGCCCGGCCAGGCACAGCCCGGCCCGGCGCGCGTCCGGCGCTATGTCGACGGTGCAGAGCGTCGCGAAGATCTCCTCGTCGGAGCGTTCGTGCTCCAGCACCTCCTGGAGCGTGGACAGCAGCTCGTCGCCGCACAGCCCGGCCAGGGTCAGCGCCCGCCAGGCGATCCGCAGCTCCACGCCGAGCGCGGCCTCGTCCGGGCCGTGCCCGCACACGTCGCCGATCATCGCGTGCACGGTCCCGTCGGGCGTGCGCACGGTGTCGTAGAAGTCACCGCCGAGCAGCGCCCGGGAGCGGCCGGGGCGGTAGCGGGCGGCGAAGCGCAGCGAGGAGCCGTCGAGGAGGGGCGTGGGCAGCAGGCCCCGCTCGAGCCGGCGGTTCTCCTGGGCGCGCAGCCGCCCCTCCGCGAGCTTGCGCTCGGTCGTGAGGGAGCGCTTGCGCTCGACGGCGTAGCGGATGGCGCGGCTCAGCAGCCGGCCGTCCAGTTCGTCCCGGAAGAGGTAGTCCTGCGCGCCGACGCGTACGGCCTCGGTGCCGCGCTCGGCGTCACCGGAGGCGGTGAGGGCCAGCACGGCGTGCCGGGGCGCGAGCTCCAGCACGTGCTTGAGCACGGCGAGCTCGCCCTCCGTGTCCTTGCCGCCCGGCGCCGGCAGCGCCAGGTCCAGCAGGATGCAGTGGACGTCGTCGGTCAGCAGCCGCTCGGCCTCGGTGAGGTTGCGGGCGGTGCGGACGCGGATCGAGGTGCCGGACGCGTCCCGCAACTCGGGCAGGACCGGCGAACCGGCCGGATCGTCCTCGATCAGCAGCAGGGTGAGAGTGGTGCCGCCGGTGTTCGGGGTGACGGCTTCCGTGCGGTTGGCCTCTTCCATGAGGGGGCCGCCGCCCTGTGCGGGCGCGGCGGCCGGCGCCTGACCACTCTCCACGGCCGGGATCGCTCTCTGCCGCGGTACGGGTACGGGCATCTGTTGGGTTCCTTCCCTCCCCCCGAGGGCATGGCGGGGCGAGGGACCTCGACCCACCCGACGGGGACCATAGCGGTACTGGCCGCCGCAACGGAATGGTGTGAGCCGCGTCGCTCTGTCTCAGGCCAGCGTCATATGCCGTTTGCCGTACCGCAGTTGGACAAGAGGGCCGCCCGGCAGGGATGACGAAGGTCACGTGCGGCCGGAGTTTGAGCGGGCGTTGCGGTGGACTCGGTCACATGGCGCAGCTCACGAAAGGGATATCACGCCGAAACCGCTCGGGGATGCTCAGGCGTCCGGTCGTACCACCCCGAGGATCGGCATCGACCCCGCGCCGCCGATCGACACCGTCCGCCCCGGGCGCGGGGCCTGGATGATCGTGCCGTCCCCGATGTACATCGCGACATGGCTGGCGTCGTCGTAGTAGATGATCAGGTCGCCGGGGCGCATGTCCTTCACGTCGATGTGCCTGAGCTGCTTCCACTGCTCCTCGGAGGTGCGCGGGATCGGCTTCCCGGCGCTCGCCCAGGCCTGCGAGGTCAGCCCCGAGCAGTCGTACGAGTCCGGGCCCTCGGCGCCCCACACGTACGGCTTGCCGAGCTGGGCGGTGGCGAACGCGACCGCCTTCCTGCCCGCCGCGGACGCCTTGGTGTGGATCTCGTCGAGTATCCCGGTGTCCAGCCAGGCGGTCTGCGCCTTGTAGGCGGACTCCTGCTCCAGCTCGGCGAGACGCTCCCGCTGCTTCTTCTCCAGTGTCGACTGGAGCTTCTCGGCGGCGGCGATCCGCTGCGTGATCTTCTTCTTGGCGGCGGCCTTCGCCCTGCGGCCCGCCTCCAGCCTGTTCCACTGGTCGGCCGCGTCCGCCGCGTACTGCTTCAAGTCCTGCTGGGTCTGGGACAGTTCCCTGATCAGGGCCTTGGTCGCCCGCTCGCCCTGGAGCACCCGCCCGGCTCCGTCCAGGAACTCGGAGGGGTTGTCGCTCAGCACCAGCTGGGCGGTGTCCGGCAGTCCGCCGCTGCGGTACTGGGCGGCGGCCGCCCGGCCCGCCCGCTCCTTCAGCGCGTCGAGCTTCTGCTGCCCCTTGACGATCTTCCTGGCGAGGCCGACGATCTCGGCGGACTGCTTCCGGGCCGCCTCCTCGGCGGCGTTGTACGCGTCGGTGGCGACGGCCGCGTCGTGGTAGAGCTTGTCCAGCTTCGCCTGTACGGCCTCGAGGTCCTTGTCCGGCGGGACGGTCACGGAGGCGGCGGAGCCGCCGGCGGAGGCCGAGGTGCTGGGTGAGGGGCTGGTCGAGGGTGTCGGGCCGGGCGCCGCGAACGCCGCGCCGGGTGCCGCCAGCACCGTCACCGCGCAGACCACCGTCACCGCCGTCGCCAGGAGCCCGCGCCCACCCGGCCGGACGGTGTGCTTGTCCGGTCCCATGACCGCCCCCTCCGAAAAACTGATTAACCGTCAGTAACTTATGCGCGTGGAGGATCGTGCCACGGTGTGGCGCAAAACGACAGAGGTAACGGCAGGTGGGTTCCTCCCCGGTTTCCCCCCGAGCATGACGATCTTCCCGCCTTTGTGACGAACGACTCATCGAGATCGTTCCCCATCCGGTCCGCCCCCGCCCCACCCCGCCCCATCAGGCCTTCGGTGCCAACGCCCCCCACGCCACCGTCACTTCGCCCTGCCGCCAGCGCACCGCCGAGTCCGTCACCGGCCAGTCGGCCGTCAGGTCCCGCACCGCCCGGATCCACCGCTGCCGGGCGCCGTACGACGCGTAGGGTGCGGCCGCCGCCCACGCGCGGTCGAAGTCCCGCAGGAACGCGTGCACCGGCTCGCCCGGCACGTTGCGGTGGATCAGCGCCTTGGGGAGTCGTTCGGCGAGGTCGGACGGGCGCTCCAGGGACCCGAGCCGGGTCGCGAAGGTCACCGTCCGCGGCCCCTCCGCCCCGAGAGCGACCCACACGTGCCGTCGCCCGATCTCGTCACAGGTCCCCTCCACCAGCAGCCCGGCGGGCGCCAGTCGCCCGCACAGCCGCCGCCACACCCCGGCGACCTCGCCCTCGTCGTACTGCCGCAGCACGTTGGCCGCGCGGATGAGCAACGGCCGCTCGGGGACCGGGATCTCGAACCCGCCGTGCCGGAAGGCGAGCCCCTCGCGCTCGTACGGGCGGGCCGCGGCGACCCGCGCGGGCTCGATCTCGACCCCGACGACACACGCGCGCGGCGCGACGGTGCGCAGCCGGCCGAGCAACTCCACGGCGGTCCAGGGCGCGGCACCGTAACCGAGGTCCACGGCCGTCGGATCGCCCGCGCGGCGCAACTCCGCACCGTGGGTGGCGGCAATCCACCGGTCCATACGGCGCAGCCGATTGGGGTTCGTGGTCCCGCGCGTCACCGTCCCCACGATGGGGGTCCCCCCGCTCGGGCGAGGCCGAGAGCGGGGGAGGGAGGCGGCGCGGGCATTCATGCCTAAGAGGGTAAACAGTGCAACGCCCCGAGGTGAGGCGCCCCGCATGGGGCGCGGGGAACTGCGCGACCAGCCCCCACCCACCCGCGCCGGACCCCCCAACCGCACCATCCCACGCATCCCGCCCTCGAACGGTTGAGCGACCCGAGGTAATGTCCCGGCAAAAACCTCACCCCCCGGAATGGGAATCCTCCCCTCCGCGTTGCACCCCGTTGGACGGCACTCGATGCCCTCCCGCCGGCATGCCCGCACCGAGAGAGGACCGCCACGTGAGCCAGTACGTCAGCAGGCTCGGGCGCCGCTCCCCGTCGGCTGCCTCCCGGCTCCGCCGGGCCCGCCGGCCGCGCCGCGTCGCCATGCTCTCCGTGCACACCTCACCGCTCCACCAGCCCGGCACCGGCGACGCCGGCGGCATGAACGTCTACATCGTCGAGCTCGCGCAGCGCCTCGCCGCGATCGACATCGACGTCGAGATCTTCACCCGGGCCACCTCCGGCGGCCTCCCGCCCACCGTCGAACTCGCCCCCGGCGTCCTCGTCCGGCACATCGACGCCGGCCCCTACGAGGGCCTCGCCAAGGAGGACCTCCCGGCCCAGCTGTGCGCCTTCACGCACGGCGTGATGCAGGCCTGGGCCGGGCACCGCCCCGGCCACTACGACCTGGTCCACTCGCACTACTGGCTCTCCGGCCACGTCGGCTGGCTCGCCGCCCAGCGCTGGGGCGTCCCGCTGGTGCACGCCATGCACACCATGGCCAAGGTCAAGAACGCCAACCTGGCCGACGGCGACACCCCCGAGCCCGCCGCCCGGGTCATCGGCGAGACCCAGATCGTCTCCGCCGCCGACCGCCTCATCGCGAACACCGCGGAGGAGGCCGACGAACTCGTCCGGCACTACAGCGCCGACCCCGCCAAGGTCGCCGTCGTGCACCCCGGCGTGAACCTCGAGCGCTTCCGCCCGGCGGACGGGCGGAAGGCCGCCCGCGCCCGCCTGGACCTCCCGCAGGACGCCCTGATCCCGCTCTTCGCGGGCCGCATCCAGCCCCTCAAGGCCCCCGACGTGCTGCTGCACGCCGTGGCCGTGCTCCTCGACGAGCGCCCCGAACTCCGCTCCCGGATCGTCGTACCGATCGTCGGCGGCCCCAGCGGCAGCGGTCTCGCCAAGCCGGAGGGCCTGCAGAAGCTGGCCGCGCGGCTCGGCATCGCGGACGTCGTCCGGTTCCGTCCGCCGGTCGGCCAGGAGCAGCTCGCGGACTGGTTCCGGGCGGCCTCCGTCCTGGTCATGCCCTCCTACAGCGAGTCCTTCGGCCTGGTGGCGATAGAGGCCCAGGCGGCCGGCACCCCCGTCCTCGCCGCCTCGGTCGGCGGCCTGCCAGTGGCCGTACGGGACGGCGAGACCGGTTTTCTGGTGCGCGGGCACGATCCCGCCGACTACGCGCGCGTGCTGCGCCGGTTCGCCGACGACGCCACTCTGGCGGACCGTCTCGGCAGCGCCGCCGCCCGGCACGCCCAGTACTTCGGCTGGGACACGGCCGCCGCCGCCACCGCCGACGTCTACCTGGCCGCGACCCAGTCCCACCGCCGTCGCGTACGCTCGGCCCATGGGTGATGGTGCACAGGAACGGCAGGCGGCGCAGGTCATCGAGGGCGTCCTGAAGGACGCCGAACTGGAGTGGGAGAGCCCCGAGTCGGGCACCTACGTCGTGCAGCTCCC
Organism: Streptomyces sp.; assembly: GCF_019510245.1. GTDB lineage: Bacteria > Actinomycetota > Actinomycetes > Streptomycetales > Streptomycetaceae > Streptomyces. The sequence goes on from NZ_JAEKKT010000180.1 coordinate 61,505, forward strand.
CGGCACCCGCAAGCTGAAGACGACCGTCTCCCTCATCGTCGGCCGCCACTCCCTCTCCCTGAACGCCTTCGTCATCCGGCACCCGGACGAGAACGAGCCCGCCGTCCACCGCTGGCTCCTGGAGCGCAACCTCAAGCTGTACGGCGTGAGTTACGCCGTCGACCGCCTCGGCGACGTCTACGTCACCGCCCGCCTCCCGCTCTCCTCCGTCACCGCCCCCGACCTCGACCGGCTCCTCGGCCAGGTCCTGGAGGCCGCGGACGGCGCCTTCAACACCCTCCTGGAGCTGGGCTTCGCCTCCGCGATCCGCAAGGAGTACGCGTGGCGGGTGTCCCGGGGCGAGTCGACGCGGAACCTGGACGCGTTCACGCACCTGATCGAGCGCCCCGCTGACTGACTTCAGGTCCATACCTGATTAAAGCCTGCACGACTCTTTCGAGGTGCCGGGCCGTCGTGGCATGCTCACGGCCGACGCGGATATGAACGTCGTTCACAACCATGAAAGCCGCCATGGGAAGGACGTACGGAATGAGCACCGCCCACCACGGCAGGACCGGCCCCCTGACCGGCCCCCTCACCAGACGCACCCTGCTCGTCGGCGCCACGGCCGTGGCCGCGACCGCCGTGACGGGCGGCACGGCCCACGCCTCCGGCGGACAAGTCCCCTCCCTCTGGCGGGAGTTCCGGCGCACCCCGTTCACCCACCCGCAGATCCCCTACGTCGGCCGGGCCGGGGCGGCCCGCATCCGCCGCCTGCCCGTCGTCGCCGACGTCCGGGCGTACGGCGCCGTCGCCGACGGCGTCACCGACTGCGCCCCCGCGATCAACCGTGCCATCGCCGCTGCCGCCCGGGCCGGCGGTGGCACGGTCACCATCCCGCCCGGCACCTTCCGCATCGACGGCCTCATCCGCATCGGCCACGACAACGTGGTGCTGCGCGGCGCCGGCAGCGGCCGTACGACGCTCCACGCGACGAAGAACCTCACCGAGCTCATCGGCCCGTACGGCTCCCGCTACGGCGGCACGAAGTCCGCGTGGTCCTGGGCGGGCGGGCTCATCTGGCTGGCGCCCGAGCCCCGTTGGGACTCCCTGGTCGCCGCGATCAGGGCCCAGGCCTGGCCCTTCGAGGGCTGGACGGGCAACAAGCGGGACGAGTGGGAGCAGCTGACGCCCGTCGGACCCGCCCGGCAGGGCGACTGGACCGTCACCGTCGCCGACCCCTCCCGGCTGCGCCCCGGCCGCCTGGTCCTGCTCCGGATCGCCGACGACCCCGCCCACACCCTCCTCCAGCACATGTCCGGCGGCGGCCCGGGACCGGCGTCGTACTACTGGGAGGACAAGACCAAGCTGCTGTCGTACGTCCCCTACGAGTGGCCCGTCCGCGTCACCGCGGTGCGCGGCCGCAGGGTGACGCTGGAACGCCCGCTGCCGCTGGACCTCCGCCCGGAGTGGAACCCGCAGTTCACCACCCACGTCCGCGAGCTGACCGGATCCGGCGTCGAGGGCCTCACCCTCGACGTCATGGAGACCCCGCAGTCCCCGCACCTCCTCGACAAGGGCTACAACGGGGTCGTCCTGCAGTGCGCCTACGACTGCTGGGTGGACGACGTCACCGTCCGCAACGTGGACAACGGCTTCGGCCTGGTCGCCGCCTCCGCCTGCACCCTGCGCCGCACCCGGGTCGGCGGCCGTGGCGAGCACCACCCCTACTTCTGCCGCGAGGGCTCGCACGACAACCTGATCGAGGACTTCACCGTCGAGCAGCGCACCGTCCCCGCCCCCGCCGACACCCAGCTGCACGGCATCAACGTCGAGGGGCTGTCCTCCCACAACGTCTGGTCACGCGGCGAGATGCAGATGGGCACCTTCGACTCCCACCGCGGCCTGCCGTTCGCCAACGTCCGCACCGACATCACCGTGAACAACAACGGCCGGCACGGCGGCGACGCCAACGCCGGACCGCTCTTCGGCGCCCGCTTCACCCACTGGAACGTCCGGGTGACCAACGGCCGCGCGGGCCTGATGCGCCTCGACGGCCTGGCCCCGTACTCCGCGACGGTCGGCCTCAACCCGGTCACCGACTTCGACCAGATCGACGTACCGGACTTCACCGGGGACCTGAACTCCCGCCTGGAGCTGTACGGCACCTGGGACGCGGTACGGCCACGGAACCTGTACGAGGCTCAGCGCGCGCTGCCCCGGTAGCGCCCCGGCGTCACCCCGACCAGCCGTTTGAAGTGCCGGGTGAGATGGGCCTGGTCGTAGAAGCCGGTGGCGGTGGCCGTCTCGCCGGGCGGGACGCCGTCGAGCAGCAGCCGGCGGGCCCGGCCGACGCGGCGGGACATCAGGTACTGGTGCGGGGCGATGCCGTACGCGCCGCTGAACGCCCGTACCAGGTGGGCGGGGTGGGCGTGCAGCAGCCGGGCCGCCTCCTCCAGGGCGAGCCCGTCGGCGACCCGCTCGTCGAGGAGTTCGCGCAGGGAACGGGCGAGGGCCGGGTCGGGGACCGGGGCGGCGGGCTCCCGGTCCGCGTGCCGGGGGCGCAGCAGGCCCCGCAGCCGCTCGCCGATGAGGGTGAGCCGGCTCTCGGCCTCCAGCTCGTCGCCGCGGCGGACCAGGACGGAGTGCAGCTGGCCGACCCGCCGCCGCAGCAGCGGGTCGCGCAGGTCGGGCCCGTCGACGGCCGCACCGATCAGGCCCGCCCCGAGGACGCTCTCGTCCAGGTAGACCACACGCTTGCGGAAGCCGTCCGCGGTGGCGGGGGAGCCGTTGTGCGGGACGTGCGGCGGCAGCAGGGTCACGGTGTCGGCCGGGGTGCCGTGCTCGTGGCGTTCGAGGTCGTACCGTACGGCGCCGTCGTCCACGATGAGCAGCGTCCAGGCGTCATGGACGTGCATCGGGTACGCGTACCCGGTGAAACGGGCGTGGAAGACCTCGGTGACGCCCGGGACGGCGGGGCGCCAGGCGGTTACTTCCTGCGTGACGGACTGCCGGGCGGCCATGCAAAGAACGTACAAGACCCGGAGGGACGACGCCCGGCAGTCTCGGGGCATGAGCACTCCCCGTACGGACGCCGTCCGTTTCGACACGAAGATCGCCGTGCTGCTGCGGGACGACCTGGAGCCCTGGCAGCGGCTGAACGTCACCGCGTTCCTGGTCAGCGGCCTCGGTGCGACGCTCCCCGAGGTGGTCGGGGAGCCGTACGAGGACGCCGACGGGATCGCCTACCTGCCGATGTTCCGGCAGCCGGTGCTGGTTTTCGAGGGCGGCAAGGAGACCCTGAGGTCCGCGCACGAACGGGCGCTGGGCCGCGCCCTGCCCCGCGCCGTCTTCACCGCGGACCTGTTCTCGACCGGGAACGACCGCGACAACCGGGCGGCGGTACGCGCCGTACCCACGGCGGAGCTGGACCTGGTGGGGCTTGCGGTGTACGGGCCGCGGAACGCGGTGGACAAGGTGCTGAAGGGGGCACGGATGCACCCGTGACCCGTCCTGTCCGCCGACAGGAGGAATCTCGTCCGGTGACCGGGTGATCTGATCATCGTAATTGTGGTGTTCGGTGCTGTATGTCGCATGTGACAGTCATGCGATACATCAGATTCTGCAGTGTGGCCGCCGTTGCGGCAGCGATCGTCACGGGGGTGACGGGTGGAACGGCGAGTGCGGCGGATCCGGACACGGTTCCGTGCAGCGGGGCCGCGCTGGCCTTCGCCGTCAACTACGCGCGGAACGGCGAGGCCCTTGATCTCCGTCGTGACTGCACCTATCACCTGAGCTCCGCCCTGCCGACCGTCGGCAAGGACCTCACGATCCGGGGCAACGGTGCGACGATCGTCCGTGACGGTGCGAATACCGCCGCATTCCGGATTTTCGATGTCGGTTCGGGCGGTGACCTGCGCTTGCAGGACCTCACTGTCCGCGGCGGGTACGTCACGAGCGGAGACGGCGCCGGGATCCGCGTCAACAGCGGTGGCCGGCTCACGCTGACGAAGGTCGATGTCACCGACAACACCGCCACGGGGAACGGCGGCGGCATCGCGGTGGCGTCGAACGCCTGGGCGCGCATCAGGAGCAGCTACGTGGCGTTCAACAACGCGGACACGGGCGGTGGCCTCTCCAACGCGGGGTCCGTGTACGCCGAGAACTCCGAGTTCGCCCGCAACCACGCCCGGACCGCCGGCGGCGGGATCGCCCAGACCGGGGGCACCACCTTCGTCGGCACGAGCGTGATCCGGCGCAACACCGCGGCCGGGGTCGCCAAGATCGGCGGCGGCGTCTACGTCGGCAGCGGCACGATGGAGATCGACGACAGCAAGATCACGAACAACACGGACACGGGCAACAGGGGTGGCGGAATCGCCAACGGCGGAATCCTGAAGCTGGTGAAATCCGAGGTCAGTGGCAACGTCGTAGGGGGCACGTCGGGTCGCGGCGGCGGCATCTACAACACCGGCGGGCTCACCCTCAAGGGCACCGACGTCTTCCGCAACAGCGCGAACGGTCCCAGCACCTCCGTGGGCGGCGGCATCGCCAACGACAACGGATCCGTCACCCTCGACCACAGCACCGTTCGCAACAACGCCTCCACGGTGGCACCCGGCGGGGTCTTCACCAACAGGCCGGTCTCGGTGACGGACTCGACCGTCACCCGCAACATCCCGACCAACTGCTCTGTCGGTCTGGTACCGGGCTGCACAAACTGACGCCGCCCACGGCCATGGACGACCCCCATGGACGACCCATGGACGGCCATGGAAAGGGCCCCGGCCCTCCGCCGTACGGGGGCCGGGGCCCGCCCCGCGCTCAGCTCGCCCGCACCCCCGCGTCCGCCTCCGCCCCCGCCACGGCCGCCGCCGCCGGCCGCTCCACCGGCAGCCGCCGCATCAGCAGCCCGTACCCGAGGGCCGCCGCCGTCCCCACGACCGCGCACACCCCCCACAGCCACCGCGCCCCGAACCGGTCGATGACGACCCCGGACATGAGCGGCGCGATGAGCGCGGCGGCCGACCAGGACAGCGTGTACATCCCCTGGTACCTGCCCCTCCCGTGCACCGGCGAGAGCTGCACCACCAGCCCCGTCTGGGTCGGCGCGTTGACGATCTCGGCGAGCGTCCACACGCACACGGTGAGCGCGAACACCCCGACCGACCCCGCGAAGGCGGTGAGCCCGAACCCGTACCCCGCGAGGAGGGACGAGACCACGAGCAGGGACCGCGGGTCCCGGTGCTGGATGACCCGGGTCACCGGGATCTGCAGCACGACGATGAGGATCCCGTTCACCGCGATGGCCATGCCGTAGTCGGCGGGCGAGAACCCGGACTCCCCCATCGCCACCGGCAGCCCGACCGACCCCTGCTGGAAGATGAGGGCGACGAGGAACGACAGCCCTACGACGCCCATGTACCGCCCGTCGCGCACCACGGTCAGCAGGCTGACCTGGCTGTCCTCGGCGGCCTCGGCGGCGGCCCGCTGCGGCCGCGACTCGGGCAGCCGGAGGAAGACGAGGACGGCGCAGACCGCGGTCATCCCCGCCTCGATCAGGAACCCGGCGCGGTAGCTGACCTCGGCGATGAACCCGGCGCCCATGGAGGACACCGCGAAGCCGAGGTTGATCGCCCAGTAGTTGAGCGAGAAGGCCCGCACCCGGTCCTCGGGCCGCACGATGTCGGCCATCATGGCCTGCACGGCCGGCCGGGAGGCGTTGGAGGCCACGCCGACGAGGAAGGCGACGGCGGCGATGGCGACGGGGTCCTGCACGAACCCGAGCAGCGCGACGGCCGCGGCGGTGGACCCCTGCGCGACGAGCAGGGTCGGCCGCCGCCCCAGCCGGTCGGCCATCACCCCGCCCGCCAGGGACGAGACCACGCCGCCCAGCCCGTGCAGGGAGGCGACGAGTCCGGCGTACGAGGCGCTGTACCCCCGGTCGAGCGTCAGGTAGAGGGCCATGTACGTGGCCACGAAGGCGCCCAGCCGGTTGACGAGGGTGCTGGTCCACAGCCACCAGAACTCCCGGGGCAGACCGGAGACGGTCTCCCGGACGGCGCGGCGCAGGGCGGCGGACGACATGGTTCCCCCAGGACGGACGTGAGCGATGCGGATGCAGCTGTTGTAAGCGCCAATGGACGCTACTGGAACTTACTTACCGACCGCTCGCCTGAGCCACTCAATTAACAGATGCAGTCCCCTGTCCGCCCCCTGGGACGTCGCACGGCCGCCCGCCCGCCGCCCCGAATACGTGGATTACGCTCTGACCCATGGCCGACGCACCGTACAAGCTGATCCTCCTCCGCCACGGCGAGAGCGAGTGGAACGCGAAGAACCTGTTCACCGGCTGGGTGGACGTCAACCTCAACGAGAAGGGCGAGAAGGAGGCAGTCCGCGGCGGTGAGCTCCTGAAGGACGCCGACCTGCTGCCCGACGTGGTCCACACGTCCCTCCAGAAGCGGGCGATCCGCACGGCGCAGCTCGCCCTCGAAGCCGCCGACCGCCACTGGATCCCGGTCCACCGCAGCTGGCGCCTGAACGAGCGCCACTACGGCGCCCTCCAGGGCAAGGACAAGGCGGCGACGCTGGCCGAGTTCGGCGAGGAGCAGTTCATGCTCTGGCGCCGCTCGTACGACACCCCGCCCCCGCCGCTGGCCGACGACTCGGAGTTCTCCCAGGCCTCCGACCCCCGCTACGCCTCCATCCCCCCGGAGCTGCGCCCCCGCACGGAGTGCCTCAAGGACGTCGTCGTCCGCATGCTTCCGTACTGGTACGACGGCATCGTCCCCGACCTCCTGGCCGGCCGCACGGTCCTCGTCGCCGCCCACGGCAACAGCCTCCGCGCCCTGGTCAAGCACCTGGACGGCATCTCGGACGCCGACATCGCCGGCCTGAACATCCCGACCGGCATCCCTCTCGCCTACGAACTCGACGCCGACTTCAAGCCCGTGACCCCGGGCGGCCAGTACCTCGACCCGGACGCGGCAGCGGCGGCGATCGAGGCGGTCAAGAACCAGGGCAAGAAGAAGTAACCCGACGCCGACAAGCCCCCGACCTGCTGTTTCCTGGCAGGTGGGGGCTTTTGGGTTGAACTGGGCCGTCAGCTGCCGACGAGGCCGTCGTTCGCCCAGACTCCTCTTCGGTGTCCTGGACCTCTTCGACGAAGTCCGACGCCCATTCGGGATCTCGGATCGCTCGGTCGAGGTCAGCAGCCGTGACGCGCAGGTACTCACCGATCATGCTCATGGCCGGAGGCCAGGCGAGACCTCTGACAACGGCCGCCGGACAGGCCCGTCTCAGTCCGCCCGGCCCACCGGCGTTCAGCGTTGGCCAGGTGATGAGGGGGGTGGGGTCTGTGGCCTGCAACATAGTCCCGAGGTGGCTCCCGGGGACCTTTGTGCCCACCCCCCTTGACCGCGGACCTCGAAGGTTCTCTGACCGGTCTCACTCCGCTGGGCAAGCTAGCAGGGGGGACTGACAACCGGACGGCGGCGGGGAGTTGCGGTGGCAGCGATGCGCAGCGAGAGCGGCGACCGGCAGCACCTCGCACTGGCCGTCATGGTCCCCCGGCAAGCTGTATTGCCGAAAGAGCGGGAAACTACCGGGAACACCGGGCGGCCGCCGTAGTCGGGCAAGAAAGACGGTCCCGAGGCGCGCGTTGAGACTGCGCCGACCTCACGTGATGTCGGCCCATGGGCCGGTGGTCTCGTCTTTTGGTATGCAGAGCAGTGGCTGACGTGTGCGGCAGCGCTCGTCCGCTCCCTCTTCCCAGGGGAACCGCCCGGCCTTGTCCGGCCAGAACAGCTGCGTGATGGGCAGCGGCGGTGTCCGGTAGAAGTCGGTGCCTGCGCCGAAGAAGTCGTGGTACCAGCTGGGATGCACGGGCCGAACCGCCACGTCGTAGCCGTTGAGAACGTCGCTCCGGCGCTGGTCTGGCTCGAGTGGGCTGCCGTCCCGTATCGCTGCCCCGGCGGCGTTCGCCACGCGCATCGCGGTCTGCGACGGAAGGCCGAACACGCTGACCTCGGGACTGCGCAGTGTGTGCCACAGACCGATCGAGTAGCCCCAGTCGCCGGGGGCATCACCGCCGGCCACGCCCATGACGTGCCAACCGAAGTCCGCGACACTCTTGGCGATGCGGCTGTCGCGTTCCTCCCACACGGGGCCGCCCCATTCCGTCGGGGCGCAGAGGAGGCAGAAGCAAGGGGAGACGTCCATCGGAGGAGAGTAGGCCTGCTCGCGATGGGAGGCACAGCGCCCCAAGGTCAGGCGCCGGCACGGGTTCCTCATACGGCCGTCGCCGGCAGCGGGGCAGAGGGCGGATGGTGCTGACGCGGACGATGCCCTCCGATACGGTCCCGAGCCATGGTGGATGGCAGTGATGTGCCGGAGAAGGTGGCGTGGATCCTGGTTCGGGACGACCGGGTGTTGGTGACGCGTAGTCACGGCAGAGATCGCTTCTATCTCCCGGGCGGTCATCGTGAGCCGGGCGAGTCCGACGGTGAGACCCTGGTGCGGGAGATCGACGAGGAACTGCAGGCGGCGATCGACGCCGGCTCCATGGTGCACTTCGGCACTTTCGCGATCGGCGAGGGCCATCCCGATCACGGCCCGTTCCGGATGATCTGCTACACCGCCGATCACCGCGGTGAGCTGACCCCGTCGAGGGAGATCGCCGAGAAGGCATGGTTCCGCTATGCCGATCGGGACCGGGTCTCGGCCGTCGACGAGCTGGCTTTCGACGCGCTTCGCGAGGCTGGGCGGCTTTCCTGATCGTGACCGCTCCAGCACGGGTGAGCGGTACATGGCTGTCGCCGCGGCCGCGAACTCCGGAACACGCCAGGCGATTACCCTCCGTGGCGAATTGGTTACCGTCTCATAGTATGAGCGCATGATCAGGTCCGTAGGGCGGCGACCTCGGCCCGCGCCCGAGCGGCGCCAGGCGGTGGGCCGGTACCGGCTGTTCGTCCTCGGGCTGGTCGGGGCCGGTGCCGTGGTGGTCGCGGCGGTGTTCGCATTCCGCGCCGGCCCCGAGGACGCGGCGGCCATCGGCCCCACCCAGACCCACCGACGGACGCCCGGGACCACGGCGTCCGGGCGGCCGGCGCCGCCGCACCATCCCGTCGGCAACGTGCGGATCGCCGCCGTGGGAGACATCGTGATGGGCTCGCTGCCGGACGACCTGCCGCCGGATGACGGCGCCTCGTTCTTCGACTCTGTCGACGGCCTGCTCACCGGCGACGTGGTGCTCGGGAATCTGGAGGGCACGCTCGCCACCGGCGGGTCCAGCAAGTGCGAGTACATGGAGGGACCGAACTGCTTCGCGTTCCACGCCCCGCCGTCCTACGGCCGCCTTCTGAAGAAGGCCGGGTTCACGGTGCTGAACACCGCGAACAACCACATCGACGACTTCGGGGCGGAGGGCCGACGCGAGACGTTCGACGCGCTGCGCTCCGTGAACCTGCCGTTCACCGGCCGCCTGGGCCAGATCACCGTCCAGCGGGTGCGCGGCATCAGGGTCGCGCTGATCGGCTTCGCTCCCGACCGAGGCGCGAACGACCTCACCGACATCCCCGCGGCACGGCGGCTCACCGCCCGCGCCGCAGCGATGGCGGACATCGTGATCGTCACGATGCACGCCGGCGCGGAGGGCTCGGACCGCACCCACGTGGAACCCGGCACCGAGTACTTCGTCGGCGAGGACCGCGGCGACAGCTACCGCTTCAGCCACGCGGTGATCGACGCCGGCGCCGACCTCGTGGTGGGCAGCGGGCCGCACGTGATGCGGGGCATGGAGTTCTACAAGGGCCGTCTGATCGCCTACAGCCTGGGGAACTTCTCCGGCTACAAGGTGCTCGGCCTCGGCGGCGCACTCTCCACCAGCGGCGTATTGCAGGTCACCCTCGGCGCCGACGGCAGCTACGTGTCCGGGCGCCTGCGCCCGACCCTGATCGTGGCGCCCGGCACCCCGGAGCCGGGCGGCGACGCGATCGACCTCGTCTCCGGCCTCTCGGAGGACGACTTCGGATCCCACGCCGCCCGGATCGCGCCGGACGGGACGATCCGACGCCCGGTGAGCACGTCGAAGTGACCGCCTGGGCGCGAGGTGAGCCTCGGCCGGCTGGACACGGCTCCCCGGGAGCCGATGACATGGGTGGGTCTGTTCCAGGTAGGTGCGCGTCCTGAGGGGGTGGAGATCACGTATGAGCGGAACTCCGGTGCACGAGACAGGAGACGTGCGAAAGGCGTGGGGCAGGGTGATCGCGTGGCTCGGACGGAACGATCCCGAGACTCTCGCTGCGCTCGGCGGGCCGGGGAGCCGTGCGGCCGTCAGGGAAGCCGAACTGCGTATGGGGCTGGATCTGCCGGGGGAGATGTGGCAGTGGCTGCTGGCGAACGACATCGATGCCGGCAGGCAGCCCGACGGTCAGTCGTGTCTGGTGGCACTGGGGTGCGAGGTGCCCGTCCCCGGCGGCCATCTCCTTCTTGGGCTGACGGATATTCAGCGGGTCTACCTCAGCCGGGTCGGCCTGGAGGAGATGCAGCCGTCCCCAGACCCCGAATTTCCGTTCTGGCGTCGTGAATGGGTACCGATCGCGGCGGAGCGAGACGGTCTCTACGGGACGTTCCTGGACACGCGCAGCGGAACCGTCGGGACCTGGGCTGACGCACACGATCCCGAGGAAGGCGTGTACGCCTCGCTGTTCGCCTTCTTCCAGGAGACAGCGGACCGGCTGGAGGGGGTTTCCTCGGGGGACTGGAGCGGCCCCGGCAGGTCTGCCGGGCCCCGTGGGCTCGATCCCCGTCCGGAGGACGAGCCGATACGCCGCTGGGCACGGGCCAACGGCTATCTCGTCAATGATCGTGGGCGTGTCCCCGCGGCCGTCCGCGAGGCTTACGAGATGTCACGGAGGTGAGCACCGGCTGGTGGGCTTGCCGCGGTGCAGGCGCGTGAAGCGGAGGAGTTCGCGGACGATGCCCGCGTTGCCCATGGCCCAGCCGGTGTGGGGTTCGAGGGTGGCGGGGACGGCCCGGTGCTCGATGTTGGACCAGCGGGCGCCGTCGCTGTCACGGGTCGCGCGGGTGGTGAGGTCCGCGACGAGGAGGCGGGCGAAGTCGTGCCCGTCCTGTTGCTCGGCGATCCGGTCGCAGGCCAGGGCGAGGACGCCCGCCGTGCCGCAGCAGCGGCCGTTGTTGTCCCAGAAGCCGGGGCGCAGCCGCCGGGGCAGCCCGGAGTGGGTGACGGTGTGCCAGCAGCGGTCGGCCAGGGCGGTCCAGACGGGGTCGGCGGTGATGTCCCGCAGCAGCCGGAAGACCTGCGCGTCCCCGGCCGGGCCGTGACACCAGCCGTAGCTGAACGGCTCGATCAGCTCGGGACGGTACTGAGGGGTGGAGTGGCGCACCAGGAAGCCCTCCGGCCCCGCCTCGTCACGCGATACGACGTCCGCGGCGCCGGCCAGGGCCAGTTCGAGCAGGTCCGTCCGTCCCGTCGCCTCGCCGACGCGGGCGAGCGCCAGGACGATGCCGAGGGTGCCGTGCGAAATGTGGTGCAGCCGGGCCTCGACACCTGTGCGGTGGGGCCAGTGGACGCCCGCCGGAGTCTGTTCCGCGGTGTGGAGATAGGGCTCCAGGGCGAGTACGGCGAGTTCCGGGTCACCGGACAGGAGGGCACCGAGGCCGATCCCCGCGTTGCCGCCCATCAGCTCGAACAGTTCGCCCCAGCGGGTGCCGTCGAAGCGTGACCGCACGAGGCGCAGGGCGCGGTCGGCCCCGGCGCCGGCGGCCGCGTCACCGAGTTCCTCGTGAACGGTCCGCAGGGCCAGCGCCATTCCGGTACGGCCGAAGTAGAGGGAGTCGTCGTCGAAACCGTCGACGGAGTCCGCGAGGCTGCGGGCCGCGCGCAGGGCGCCGTCGGCGTAGGAGTCGTCGCCGAAGTGGCGCCACGCGTCGAGGAGTACGGGGACGACTCCGGCCGTACCGGTGTAGAGCGTGGGGTTGAGGCGGGCGTCCGAGGGCTTCGTCGTCCAGGCCAGGCCGCCCCCGGGCGTCTCCCGCGCCGCCCCGGTCAGCCACCGCAGCCCGTCCACCGCGAGTTCCTCGACCTCGTCGACCGCTTCCGGTGCCGGCGTCATGGGGTCACTCTCGCATGATCCCCGGTGCGTGCCCAGGGGCCGCCGAGGCGTCCGAGATACCTGAGATGCCTGAGCCCCGTAGGTCAGCCTGTGGGCCCCCTCAGATCGACAACGGCACCTGGTGGATCTCGTCCGCGGGATGGCCCGCGCGTTCGTGGACGCGCTTGACCGCCTCGGCCGAGGGTGCGTCGGAGAGGCAGTAGACCTTGCCGGAGGCGGGGTCGGCCCAGGCGCGTTCGAAGTGGACGCCTTCCTCCTTCTCCACGGCGAGATCGGCCTCGTGGGCCTCCTTCAGCTGGTCGGCGGTGATGCCCTTCATCCCGTGGTGGACGTCCATGTACTGCGGCATGGCCCCCACCTCCTTCGCCTTGTCCGTCTCCCCTCCATGCTGCGCCCGCCGCCGCGGCACGGCATGCGAAAGGGCCCCGGACCGGAGTTCGGGGCCCTTCGCCGTAGCGTCCGCTCAGCCGCACTGGCAGGGGCTGCCCGACTGGCAGCCGCAGCCGCAGCCCGAGCCGCACCCGCAGGCGCCGATGACGAGCAGGTTCTTGATCTCGGCGGGCTGGTCGGTCTCGTGCTGCTGGGTGGGGTCGGGCGTGGTGCTGGGGGATTCGGTCATGGATCCCTCCTAGAGGTCCCTAGGTGCCCTGGAGGCAGGGCGTGGTGCCTTTGCCCATTCCATGCCCGTTTCGCTGGGCGCATCAACAGCGCACGGCGGCGCATGGGGGTGCCTCGCGCCCGCCCCGCACCTCGCGAGCCCCGCCCACCTGAGCGGTTACGCCCCCTCGGCGCCCGTCACCGGCTGGATGTCGGGCTGCAGGTCGTCCGCGTGCTCGCCGGTGACCAGGAAGACGACACGCTTGGCGACGGCGACCGCGTGGTCGGCGTACCGCTCGTAGTAGCGGCCGAGGAGGGTCACGTCGACGGCGGTCTCGATGCCGTGCTTCCAGCGGTCGTCCAGCAGGTGCTGGAAGATCGTGCGGTGCAGCAGGTCCATCTCGTCGTCGTCCTGCTCCAGCTGGAGGGCGAGGTCGACGTCCTTGGTGATGATCACCTCGGCGGCCTTGGCCATCAGGCGCTGCGCGAGCTGGCCCATCTCCAGGATGGTGGCGTGCAGGTCGTGGGGGATGGCGTTGCCCGGGTAGCGCAGCCGGGCCAGCTTCGCCACGTGCTGGGCGAGGTCGCCGGAGCGCTCCAGGTCGGCGGACATACGGAGCGAGGTGACGACGATCCGCAGGTCCGTCGCCACCGGCTGCTGGCGGGCGAGCAGGGCTATCGCGCGCGCCTCCAGGTCGTGATGGAGCTCGTCCACCTTCTGGTCGGCCTCGATGACGCTCTCGGCGAGCTTGAGGTCGCCGTCGAGGATCGCCGTCGTGGCGCGTCCGATCGCCGATCCGACCAGTCGGGCCATGTCGACCAGGCTGTCGCCGATCGAATCGAGTTCCTCGTGGTACGCGTCCCGCATCAGGGTTCCCTCTCGTATGCGTGGTCCAGGGGTTCCGGGGGCCGGGGCCCGTGGCCGAAACCAGCTGCGAACCCCACGCTCCCACGTTCCGGTCCCTACGCGTCCGTTTCTGCCACCCCAAATGAACCAATACTGGCTCCAAGGTGAACTCTGGGCGACGAGTGTTCGAGCTGACACCTCGCGGACTGTGGGGATGTCGTACCCCCTGCTTAACCTGTTTGCATGGACGTGAACGCGGCGGTCGCCGCAGCGGCAGCGATCGCCGGGGTACTCACCGGTGTCATCGCCATGCTGGCGTTCCGCTGGAGCGAACGCGACCAGAAGCGACCGACCAGGACTTCTCTGCACACCGACCCCGTACTGCCCCCGGGCGTGGACACCGTACTGAGCGTGCTGCGCTCCTCCGCGGTCGTCCTCGACGAGGCCGACACCGTGGTCAAGGCGAGCTCGGCGGCGTACGCCCTCGGACTCGTGCGCGGTGGCAAACTCGCCATCGAGCCGATGCTCGCGATGGCCCGCGACACCCGCCGGGACGGCGAGATACGACAGGTCGAGCTGGACCTCCCGAGGCGCGGGACCGGACGGGGCGAGGCCCTGGCCGTCTCCGCACGGGTGGCGCCCCTCGGCTCCCGGCTCGTGCTGCTCCTCGTCGAGGACCTCACCGAGGCCCGGCGCATCGAGGCGGTACGACGGGACTTCGTGGCGAATGTCAGCCACGAGCTCAAGACGCCGGTCGGCGCACTCTCCCTGCTCTCCGAGGCCGTCATGGACGCCTCGGACGATCCGGAGGCCGTGCAGCGCTTCGCCGGTCGCATGCAGATCGAGGCCACGCGCCTGACCAACCTGGTCCAGGAGCTCATCGACCTGTCGAGAGTGCAGAACGACGACCCGCTGGAGGACGCCGAGCCCGTCCGGGTCGACGAGCTGGTCGCCGAGGCGATCGACCGGTGCCGGCACCAGGCCGGCGCGAAGCAGATCACCATGGCCGCCGGCGGCACCGCCGACCTGCATGTCTGGGGCAACCGCGGCCAGCTCGCCGCCGCCCTCGGCAACCTGGTCGAGAACGCCGTGAACTACTCCCCGGCCCGCACCCGGGTCGGGATAGCCGCCCGCCGGATCAGTGCGACCGGCGGCGACATGATCGAGCTCGCCGTGACCGACCAGGGCATCGGCATCACCGACAAGGACAAGGAGCGCATCTTCGAGCGCTTCTACCGCGTCGACCCGGCCCGCTCACGGGCCACCGGTGGCACCGGCCTCGGCCTCGCCATCGTCAAGCACGTGGTCGCCTCGCACGGCGGGGAGGTCACGGTGTGGAGCGCCGAAGGCCAGGGCTCCACTTTCACCCTCAGGCTGCCGGAGGCGGGCGTGGCCCGCGATCGCGCATCGCAGCACCCCGACCCCGACCTCGAAGACGAGGCCGGTACCACCGAGTCATCCCCGTACGAACCGCTTCCCGCCCCGGAGGTCCTTCCGTGACCCGAGTGCTCGTCGTCGAGGACGAGGAGTCCTTCTCCGACGCCCTGTCGTACATGCTCCGCAAGGAGGGCTTCGAGGTCGCCGTGGCGGCCACGGGCCCCGACGGACTCGACGAGTTCGAGCGCAACGGCGCCGACCTCGTCCTCCTCGACCTGATGCTGCCCGGCCTGCCGGGCACCGAGGTCTGCCGCCAGCTGCGCGGCCGCTCCAACGTCCCCGTCATCATGGTGACCGCCAAGGACAGCGAGATCGACAAGGAGGTCGGCCTGGAAATAGGAGCCGATGACTATGTCACTAAGCCGTTCTCCTAGCGCGAGCTGGTCGCCCGCATCTGGTCCGTCATGCGCCGCCGCGGCGAGCCCGAGGAGGTCACCCCGGCCGCCCTGGAGGCCGGCCCGGTCCGCATGGACGTGGACCGCCATGTGGTCACGGTCTCCGGCTCCAAGGTCGACCTGCCCCTCAAGGAGTTCGACCTGCTGGAGATGCTGCTGCGCAACGCCGGCCGCGTCCTGACCCGCATGCAGCTCATCGACCGTGTCTGGGGCGCCGACTACG
>NZ_JAEKKT010000181.1 GCF_019510245.1 Streptomyces sp.
GGAGCGGTGCGGCCGGTGGCGGCGAGGTGGGCGCGGACGCCGAGTGTGTGGAAGAACACCTGGCCCTTGTCGTCGGCCGCCCCGCGCGCGTAGAGCCGGTCGTCCCGGACGACCGGCTCGAAGGGCTCGGTGTCCCAGCCGTCCTCGCGGGCGGCGGGCTGGACGTCGTGGTGGCCGTAGACCAGGACCGTGGGCGCCTCCGGGTCGCCCGCGGGCCACTCGGCGAAGACGGCCGGGGCGCCCGGGGTCTCCCAGACCTCCGCGGTCGGGAAGCCGGTCTCCGTCAGTCTCGCGGCGAGCCAGTCGGCGCTGCGGCGTACATCGGGGGCGTGGTCGGGCTGGGCCGACACGGAGGGGATGCGCAGCCATTCGGCGAGGTCGGCGAGGAAGGCGGCGCGGTGCTCCTCGATGTACGTGCGGACGGCGCTGTCCGGGGTCTGGCTCATGGTCACGAGCCTATCGGCCCGGACCGACATCCTCGGCGGGCGGTTCGTCACACTCGGCTTGTCCGACGATCAGTCTTTCCAGGGCTGCCCGGTCCGGCAGACCGTCCGGCCGCTCGACCTCGCCGGTGCGTACGTGCACGAACGCGGCCGTGACCGACTCGGGCGGCACACCCTGCTGCTCGGCCCAGCCGATCCGGTAGATCGCCAGCTGGAGCGGGTCGGCGGGGCGGGTACGGCTGGTCTTCCAGTCGATGATCTCGTACGTCGTCGCGTACGTCGCCCCGTCGCCGTGGTCCGTCCGGTAGACGGCGTCGATACGGCCTCTGACGACCCGGCCGGCGAGGGCGAGCTGGAAGGGGGCCTCGACGCGGTACGGCGTGCGGTGCGCGTACTCGGTGCGCTCGAAGGCCTCCTTGAGGGCTTCGAGGTCGCGTTCGTCGGCGATCTCGGCGTCGCTGCCGGGCAGCTCGTCGGGCTCCAGCATGGGCAGCGTGAGCTCCTCGAAGCGCGCCTCGACCCAGGCGTGGAAGCGGGTGCCCCGGCGTGCCGCCGGCTGCGGGGGGCGTGGCATGGGGCGCGCGAGTTCCTGCGCGAGCCCGTCCGGGTCCTCGGCCAGCCGCATCAGCTGGGTCGCGGACAGAGCGGCGGGGAGGGGGACGTCGGTGACGTTCCGGCGGGCGCGCAGCAGCTCTCCGGTGAGCGCGTCGAGGTCGCGGTCCCAGGAGGCGATGGTGCGGGCTTCCTCGGGGGTGAGGAGGTCCTCCTCCGACGCGGGGTCGACGCGCTCGGGCAGCGGGGCGCCGGCGTGTGCAGGCGTGCGCTCGGCGGGCACGGTCTGCGGCGTGGCCTGGTGCGGGATCGTGGGGCGGTCGGTGCTCCAGGAGTCCCAGTCGGCGGAGTCGGTGTCCTGGAGGCCGTCCTCGTCGGGATCGGGTTCCTCGTCCTCGGGCGGCGGGGGCCAGTCCGGGTCCTCGACGGCGGCCGTGTCGTGGCCGGCGGGAGCGCCTTGGCCGGTTCCGGCCGTGAGGGCGTCCAGGTGGGCGAGTACGGTCTCGGCGGCCGCGCGGCGGCGGGCCAGCGCGGCCGTGTCCAGAGGCAGCGGCCATACCTGGTCGGCGCTCGCCGTGTGCAGGGCCGGGTTCTCCTCGTCCTCCTCGGGTTCGTCGGCCCAGGCCTCGATCTCGCCGTGCCCGGTGGCGCAGTGGTCGTGGAGGGCCAAGAGGAAGTCGGAGGGGCCGCGCGGCTTCTTCTGGCTGGGGCCCCACCAGTGGCCGGAGCCGAGGAGCAGGGAGCGGGGGCGGGTGAAGGTGACGTAGCCGAGGCGGAGTTCCTCGGTGTGCTGGTGCTCCTTCATGGCCTCGTGGAAGGCCTTCATGCCCCGCGAGTCCCAGGCCTCGACGTCGGGCAGGGTGGCGGTGTCGCCGCGCAGGGCGTGCGGGAGCACCTTGGCCTGGGCGGTCCACTTCTCGCGGCCCTGGCTGCTCGGGAAGGTGCCCTTGACCAGTCCGGGGACGGCGACGACGTCCCACTCCAGGCCCTTGGACTTGTGCGCGGTGAGCACCTTGACGGTGTTCTCGCCGCCGGGCAGGGCGTTGTCGAGGCCCTTCTCGTACTGGGCGGCGGTGCGCAGGAAGCCGAGGAAGGCGAGCAGGGTCGCCTCCTGGTCGCCGGCCGCGAAGGAGGCGGCGACGTCCAGGAAGTTGGAGAGCGTCTCGCGGCGGCGGGCGGCCAGCGCGTGCGGGGACGCGGACAGCTCCACCTCCAGGCCGGTGACGGCGAGGACGCGGTGCAGGACGTCCATCAGCGGGTCGGACAGGGAGCGGCGCAGCTCGCGCAGTTCGGTGGCGAGGCGGGCGAAGCGCACGCGCGCGTCCGGTGAGAACGGCAGCCCGTCGTCCCCCTGCCCGGGCCGGTCGCCGTCGAACGGCAGCTCCAGGAACGTGTCCAGGGCGTCCGCGAGGGATATCACCTCGGCGGGGTCGACCCCCTCGACGGCCTCGGCGAGCCTGCGGTCCGGGTCGTCGGCGTCGCCCACGCGCGTGTGCGTCACGAGCCGCCGGGCGCGGCGGCCGAGGAGGGCCAGGTCGCGGGGGCCGATGCGCCAGCGCGGGCCGGTCAGCAGCCGGACCAGGGAGGCGTTGGCGCCCGGGTCCTGGAGCACCTCGCAGACGGCGACGAGGTCGGCGACCTCGGGCAGGTGCAGCAGTCCGGAGAGGCCGACCACCTCGACGGGGACGTCACGGGCGACGAGGGCGCCCTGGATCTCCGCGAAGTCGGTCGCGGTGCGGCACAGGACCGCGATCTCGCCCGGTGGCGTGCCGGTGCGGACGAGGTGGGCGACCGAGTCGGCGATCCAGTCCATCTCCTCGGCGTGGGTGCGCAGCAGGGCGCAGCGGACCGTGCCGTCCCGCTCGGCGCCCGGGGCGGGGCGCAGCGCCTGCACGCCCGCGTGCAGGGCGCGCAGCGGCTCGGCTAGGCCGTTGGCGAGGTCGAGGAGGCGGCCGCCGCTGCGGCGGTTCTCGCTGAGCGCCTGGCGGGTGGCGGGCCGGCCGTCGGCGTGCGCGAAGTGCTCGGGGAAGTCGTCCAGGTTGGCGACGGAGGCGCCGCGCCAGCCGTAGATGGCCTGGCAGGGATCGCCGACCGCGGTCACCGGGTGGCCGGTGCCGGCGCCGAACAGGCCTGCCAGGAGGACGCGTTGGGCGACCGAGGTGTCCTGGTACTCGTCGAGGAGCACGACCCGGAACTCGTCGCGCAGCAGCCTGCCCACCTCCGCGATGCCGGCCAGCGCCGCGGACAGCGCGATCTGGTCGCCGAAGTCGAGCAGGTCCCGCTCGCGCTTGGCGGCCCGGTAGCGGACGACCAGCTCGGCCAGTTCGCGGCGGGCTGCGGCCGCCTCGGGGACCTTGCGCAGGTCGGCGTTGCCGAGCTTCACGCCGGCCAGGGTGTTCAGCAGTCCGGCGTCCCAGGCCCGCAGGTCCTCGGGGCGTACCAGGTGTTCGGCGAGCTCGGAGTCGAGGGTGAGCAGGTCGCTGACCAGGTCGGCGAAGGAACGGGTGAGGGCGGGGTAGGGGCCGGGGGCCTCGCGCAGCACGCGCGCGGCCAGCTGGTAGCGGGTGGCGTCGGCGAGCAGCCGGGAGGTCGGCTCCAGGCCGATGCGCAGGCCGTGGTCGGTCAGCAGCCGGCCCGCGAAGGCGTGGTACGTGGAGATGACCGGCTCGCCGGGCGGGTGGTCCGGGTCGATGACGTCGGGATCGGTGACCCCGGCCCGGACGAGTGCCTTGCGGACGCGCTCCGCGAGCTCACCGGCCGCCTTGTTGGTGAAGGTCAGGCCGAGGACCTGCTCCGGGGCCACCTGCCCGGTGCCGACCAGCCAGACCACCCGGGCCGCCATCACCGTCGTCTTGCCCGATCCGGCCCCGGCCACGATCACCTGCGGGGCGGGCGGCGCGGTGATGCAGGCCGTCTGCTCCGGGGTGAACGGGATGCCGAGGAGCTCTTTGAGCTGCTCGGGGTCGGTGATACGGGCGGGCATGAGGAAAGAGGCTAGCGGCGGGCACTGACAATCGATAAAAGCACCCGCACTCGGTGAAACAGCGCAATCGACGGCACAGCGCTCACTCCACCACGTGCCGCCCCTCCGGCCGCGCGCTGCACGAGGCGCGGAAGGCGCAGTGGGTGCAGTGCTGGCCGGTGGTGGGCGCGAACCGTTCGTCGAGGACCTTGCCGGCGGCGGAGGCCAGCAGTTCTCCGACCCACTCCCCCTCCAGCGGTTCCTGCGCCTGCACCTTGGGCAGGGTCTCGCCGCCGTCGCGCTGGGCGGCGCCCTGTCGGAGGTGGACCAGTTCGGCGCCGCCGGGCTCGGGACGTACGCCGTCGAAGGCCTCGTCGACGGCTCCCTCGCGGACCGCCAGCTGGTAGACGGCGAGCTGCGGGTGCCGGGCCACCTCGGCCGCGCTGGGCGCCTGTTTGCCGGTCTTGAAGTCGACGACGTACGCGCGTCCCTCGCCGTCCGCCTCCACGCGGTCCATCTGGCCGCGGATGCGCACCTCGTAGTCGCCCGCTTCGAGGGTGACGTCGAAGTCCTGCTCGCTGGCGACCGGCGTGCGTGCGGTGCGGTCCAGAACGTGCCACTTCAGGAAGCGTTCGAGCGCCACGCGCGCGTTGTCCTTCTCCTGCGCCGACTTCCAGGGCGCGTCGAAGGCGAGCGCGTTCCACACCGAGTCCAGCCGCTCCATGAGGACGGCGAGGTCGGCGGGGGTGCGTCCGGAGGCCACCTCGTCGGCGAGGACGTGTACCACGTTGCCGAAGCCCTGGGCGGTGGTGGCGGGCGCGTCGGCCTTCACCTCGCGGCCCAGGAACCACTGCAGGCTGCAGGTGTTGGCGAGCTGGTCGAGGGCGCTGCCGGAGAGCACCACGGGCTGGTCGCGGTCGCGCAGCGGCACCTTGCTCTCGGTCGGTTCGAACATGCCCCACCAGCGGTAGGGGTGGGCGGACGGCACCAGGGGGCGGCCGTCCTCGTCGGCGAGGGCGGCCAGCCGGGCCAGGCGGCGGGCGGCGGCCTCCCGCAGGGCGTCGGACGCGCGCGGGTCGACGGTGGTCGCGCGCAGCTCGGCGACCAGGGCGGCCACGGCGAGCGGGCGGCGGGGGCGGCCGGTGACGTCCTGGGGTTCGGCGCCCAGTTCGGTGAGGAACCGGGAGGGCTGGTCGCCGTCGTCGGCGGGGGCCTTCACGGCGGTGACGACGAGGCGTTCACGCGCGCGCGTGGCGGCGACGTAGAACAGGCGGCGCTCCTCGGCGAGCAGCGCGCCCGGGGTGAGCGGTTCGGCGAGTCCGTCGCGGCCGATGCGGTCGGCCTCCAGGAGCGAACCGCGGCGGCGCAGGTCGGGCCACAGGCCCTCCTGGACGCCGGCCACGACGACCAGGCGCCACTCCAGGCCCTTGGCGCGGTGCGCGGTCATCAGACGTACGGCGTCGGGGCGCACCACGCGGCCGGCGAGGGTGTCGGCGGCGATGTCCTCGGCCTCGATCTCCGCGAGGAAGTTCAGCGCGCCCCGGCCGCCGCTGCGCTCCTCCGCGCGGGCGGCGGTGGCGAACAGGGCGCACACGGCGTCCAGGTCACGGTCGGCGTTGCGGCCGGCCGCGCCGCCGCGGCGGGCGGAGCGCTCCAGGCGGGATGGCCAGGGCGTGCCGTTCCACAGGACCCACAGCGCCTCCTCGGCGGTACCGCCGTCCGTCAGGCGCTCGCGGGCCCGGCTGAGCAGCGCGCCGAGCCGCTGAGCCCCGCGCGCGTACCCGGGGTCGTGGACGGCCAGGCGCTCGGGCTCGGCGAGCGCCCGCGCGAGCAGTTCGTCCGACGGGGGCGGGAAGGCGTTGCCGGCCGCGCGCTCCTCGTCGCGCAGGGCACGGCCGAGGCGCCGCAGGTCGGCCGCGTCCATGCCGGCGAGGGGGGAGGTGAGCAGGGTGAGCGCGGTCTCGGTGTCGAGCCAGCAGGAGGGCGCTTCCTCCCGGTCGCTCGCGACCCTCTCCCGGGTGCTCGCGGCATCCGCGGCCGCCACCGCCCGCAGCGCCGTCAGGAGGGGCGCCACCGCCGGTTCGTGGCGCAGCGGCACGTCGTCGCCGTCGATGTCCAGGGGCACGCCGGCCGCGGTGAGGGCGCGGCGGACCGTCGGGATGGTGTGGGAGCCGGCGCGCACCAGGACGGCCATGTCGCTCCAGCGGACGCCGTCCTCCAGGTGCGCCCGGCGCAGGATGTCGGCGATGTTGTCCAGCTCGGTGCCGGACGTCGGGTACGTGTAGACCTCGACGCGGCCGCCGTCCAGGGCGGCGGTCAGCTCACGGTGCGC
The DNA here is from genome assembly GCF_019510245.1 of Streptomyces sp. Classification (GTDB taxonomy): domain Bacteria; phylum Actinomycetota; class Actinomycetes; order Streptomycetales; family Streptomycetaceae; genus Streptomyces. The sequence continues at coordinate 6,290 of NZ_JAEKKT010000181.1, forward strand.
GCGCACCTTGTCGGCGGGCAGCCGAGTCAGCGGCATCCGCTGGGTCAGCAGCCGGGTCGCGGCCAGCAGACCGGCCCCGGAGCGGCGGGACGTGCGCAGCACCTGCACCGGGGCGGGACTGCCGTCCACGCGCGCGAAGGCCGACGGGAAGTCCAGGATGCCGTTGACGTCGGCACCGCGGAACGTGTAGATCGACTGGTCCGGGTCGCCGAACGCGACCAGCGTGCGGCCGCCGCCTGCCAGGGCGTGCAGCAGGCGCACCTGAGCCGGGTCGGTGTCCTGGTACTCGTCGACGTACACGGCGTCGTACCGCCCCGCGAGGTCCAGGGCGACCTCGGGGCGGTGGGCGAGCAGCACCGCGCGGTGGACGAGTTCGGCGTAGTCGAGGACGCCCTGGAGGTCGAGGACGTCGAGGTACTCGGCGAGGAAGGCGGCCGCGGCCCGCCAGTCGGGGCGCCCGATACGGCGGGCGAAGGCGTCCAGAGCGGCCGGGTCCAGACCCAGTTCGCGGCTGCGGGCGAGGACCGCGCGGACCTCGTCGGCGAAGCCCCGGGTGGTGAGGCAGGCGCGCAGTTCGTCGGGCCAGCGCACATGGTCCAGCCCGAGCCGCTCCAGGTCGGGCTGTCCGGCGAGCAGCTCACGCACGGCGACATCCTGCTCGGGGCCGGACAGCAGCCGCAGCGGGTCCACGAACAGGCCGCTGTCCTGGTGGGCGCGGACCAGGGCGTAGCAGTACGAGTGGAAGGTGGTCGCCCGGGGCGCGCGGGCCGCGCCCACCCGCAGGGCCATGCGGTCGCGCAGTTCGACGGCGGCCTTGCGGCTGAATGTCAGCACCAGGATCCGCTCGGGGTCCGCGCCGCGGGCGATGCGTGCGGCCACGGACTCCACCAGGGTCGTGGTCTTGCCGGTGCCGGGACCCGCGAGGACGAGCAGCGGGCCGGACCCGTGGTCAACCACGGCGCGCTGTGCGGCGTCCAGACGAGGGGGATCCGCGTCGGCCGGCGGGGTACGGACCAGTCGGTAAGCGCCACGGTTCCCCTGCCGCACCTGGAGGTGCGGCAGGCGCCTGGTGGAGGAAGAGGAGCTCACGTGGTTCGCCGGTCCTGGTGGGTGTGCTGGTCGGTTCGCGGTCGCGCGTGCGCGGGGGTGGCCGCGGGGTGAGCGGGACACGCGCAGCCGACGCTACGCCGACGAGCCGGACGCGAGCAGAGCTTCCGCCTCTTCCCGTCCGCCTCCCCGGGCGCTCGCGGCACGCGCGCCGCTCATCTCACGAACGTACGTCATGCCACGGACGTCCCCGGTGTCCCTCGTACGGGCCACCGGTTCCCCCCGAGGGCCTCCGATGGCGGAAGCTGTCAGGTGTGAGCCCCCGCGTCCGCGCCGCCGTCCCACCGCGCCCGCTTCATGTCGAGCCGCGGCAGATGGCCCTCCGCGGCCCTGCTCGCCTCCTTCAGCGGGGTGCCCTCGGCGCGGTAGTGGCCCAGCGCGCCCAGCTCGTGCCCCGGGAGCAGGACCCCGTCGGCGCGCACCACCCGCCACCAGGGGACGGCACCGCCGTAGAGGGACATCACCCGCCCGACCTGGCGCGGCCCTCCCTCGTCCAGCCATTCCGCGACGTCGCCGTACGTCAGGACGCGCCCGGGCGGGATCCGCTCGGCGACCTCGAGGACCCGCTCGGCGTACTCGGGCAGTTCGTCCACGTACCCCTCTCGGGTGTCCTCGGGAAGGCTCTGCTCGCTCATTCGCCCCATCCTGCCGCACCCCACCGACAACCGGCGCGGTCCGCGGCGGGCCTCCGTCTCGCCCTCTCGCGGCGCTTGGGGCAGACTGTGCGCCCCCGCATCTGCACCCTGATGCCCCCGGGTGTCGGTGGAGCATGCCACCATCGTGCGGGCGGTGACTGGTGATACGAGATCAAGAAGAGACGACCGAGCAGCAGGGTGTGCCCCCCGAGGGCGGGGCGAGCACCTCTGACGCTGCCGCACGCCCGGACACACCCGGATCCGACACCGCGCACCCGGACACCGCGCGACCGGAGACCGTGGCCCCGGACGCCGCGGCCCCGGACACCGCCGAGGCGGACCACGGGTGCGACGAGGCGCACGCCGACGAGGTGGAGGGCGACGAACCGCTGCTCCCCGCGCGCGTGCACCGCCCCTCCGACCTCATGCGGCTCCTGGTCGGTGTGCTCGCCATCGCCGTGCTGCTCGGCATCTCGGCGGTCGCGCACGGCACCACCTCCGGTCTCGAACAGGACATCAACAAGGGCACCGGTCAGGCTCCCGACCTGCTGATCAGGTTCGCGGGACTGGCCTCCAGCATCGCGATCCTGCTGGTGCCGGTCGCGTTCGCGATCGAGCGGCTGATCAAGCGGGACGGGCTGCGCATCGCCGACGGCGTGCTCGCGGCCGTCCTCGCGCACGGCGTGACCCTCGCCACCGACCTGTGGGTGGCCAGGGCCGCGCCGGGTTCGATCCAGGAGGCGCTGACCCAGCCCTCCCCCGGCGACATCCACGTCCTCACCGACCCGGTGCACGGCTACCTCGCGCCCGTCATCGCCTACATGACGGCCGTCGGCATGTCCCGGCGGCCCAGATGGCGGTCCGTGCTGTGGATCGTGCTGCTGCTCGACGCGTTCTCCATGCTCGTCACCGGCTACACGACGCCGTTCTCGATCATCCTCACGGTGCTGATCGGCTGGACCGTCGCCTACGGCACGCTGTACGCCGTCGGCTCCCCCAACGTCCGTCCCACCGGACGCACCCTGCTGGCGGGCCTCAGGCACGTCGGCTTCCACCCGGTCGGCGCGGCTCGCGAGGAGGCCCTGGACACCGAGAACGGCGACCGGGGCAGGCGCTACTTCGTCACCCTGGAGGACGGCCCGCCGCTGGACGTCACGGTCGTCGACCGGGAACAGCAGGCCCAGGGCTTCTTCTACCGCGCCTGGCGCAACCTGACCCTGCGCGGCTTCGCCACCCGCTCCAGCCTCCAGTCCCTGCGCCAGGCCCTGGAGCAGGAGGCCCTGCTGGCGTACGCGGCGATCGCGGCCGGCGCCAACGCCCCCAAGCTGATCGCCACCTCCGAGCTGGGCCCCGACGCCGTGATGCTCGTCTACGAGCACACCGGCGGCCGCACCCTCGACTCGCTGGCCGACGAGGACATCACCGACGAACTGCTGCGCCACACCTGGCACCAGGTGCAGGCGTTGCAGTCGCGCCGGATCGCGCACCGCAGGCTGGCCGGTGACGCCATCCTGGTGGATCGTTCCGGCACCGTGATCCTCACCGACCTGCGCGGCGGCGAGATCGCGGCCGGTGAACTGCTGCTGCGCATGGACGTCGCCCAGCTGGTCACCACGCTCGGGCTGCGGGTGGGTGCCGAGCGGGCGGTGGCCTCGGCGGTCGGCGTGCTCGGCCCCGACGCCGTCGCCGACTGCCTGCCGATGCTCCAGCCGATCGCGCTGACGCGCTCCACGCGCGCGACGCTGCGCAGACTGGCCAGGGAGCGCGCCCAGCGCGAGCGGGACGCGGTCCTGGAGGCGTCCCGGCAGGCCAAGCTGGCCCGTGCCGAGGAGGCCGGGAAGCCCGACAAGAAGACGGTGCGCGCCGAGCAGCGGGCCGAGAAGCGGGCCCTGGACGACGCGCTGGAAGAGGCCCGCGAGGAGGACCTGCTCACCCAGATCCGGCACCAGGTGCTGAAGATCAGACCGCAGGCACCCGTGGAGCCGGCCCGCCTGGAGCGGGTGCGGCCCCGCACGCTGATCAGCGTCATCGCCGGCGCGATCGGCGGCTACTACCTGCTGACCCAGCTCACCCACATCGAGTTCGGCCCTCTGGTGGCGAACGCCCAGTGGGGCTGGTTGATCGCCGCGGTGCTGTTCTCGGCGCTCAGCTACGTCGCCGCGGCGATGTCGCTGCTCGGGTTCGTGCCGGAGCGGGTGCCGTTCGTGCGGACCGTGGCGGCGCAGGTCGCCGGCTCCTTCGTGAAGATCGTGGCGCCCGCCGCCGTCGGCGGTGTCGCCCTCAACACGCGCTTCCTGCAGCGCGCGGGCGTGCGTCCAGGACTCGCGGTGGCCAGCGTGGGCGCCTCGCAGCTGTTCGGGCTCGGCTGTCACATCCTGATGCTGCTGTCCTTCGGCTATCTGACCGGCACCGAGAAGACCCCGTCGCTGTCCCCGTCCCGCACGGTCATCGCCGGTCTGCTGACCGTCGCCGTGCTGGTCCTCGTGGTGACCTCGGTGCCGTTCCTGCGGAAGTTCGTCAGCACGCGCGTGCGTTCGCTCTTCGCCGGCGTCGTGCCGCGCATGCTGGACGTGCTGCAGCGGCCGCAGAAGCTCGTCACCGGCATCGGCGGCATGCTGCTGCTGACCGCCTGCTTCGTGATGTGCCTGGACGCCTCCATCCGCGCGTTCGGCGACGGCTCGACCTCGCTCAGCATCGCCAGCGTCGCCGTCGTCTTCCTCGCCGGCAACGCGCTCGGCTCCGCGGCGCCGACCCCGGGCGGTGTCGGCGCGGTCGAGGCGACCCTGACCGTCGGCCTGATCGCCGTCGGCCTGCCCAAGGAGGTCGCTGCACCCGCCGTCCTGCTGTACCGGCTGCTGACCCTGTGGCTGCCGGTCCTGCCGGGCTGGCTGGCGTTCAACCACCTCTCCCGCAAGGGCGCGCTCTAGGGGCGCGGGCGTACCTCGGACGGCTCGCGCCCCGCGCGCGTGGCCGGGCACGACCCCAGGATGGGAGCATGCCGAACCCCTTCCGGATCCGTGCCGCCGCCCTGACCGCCGCCCTGGTGCTGGCTGCCCTGCCGACCGGGTGCAGCAGCGGTTCCGGGGACGGGGATCTGGCGGCACAGAAACTGGACTGGAAGAACTGCCCGGCGCCCGACGAGGCCGAGGGCGGTGGCGACGCGCCGTCACCGCTGCCCGGCGGCGGCACCTGGCAGTGCGCCACCATGAAGGCGCCCCTGGACTGGTCGAAACCGAAGGGCGCCACCATCGGCCTCGCGCTGATCCGGGCCAGGGCCAGCGGCGACGCGAGCAAGCGGATCGGCTCCCTGATCTTCAACTTCGGCGGCCCCGGCGGCAGCGGCGTCACCACGCTCCCCGCGTTCGGCACGGACTACGCGGCCCTGCGCACCCGCTACGACCTCGTCAGCTTCGACCCGCGCGGAGTCGGCCGCAGCGACCCCGTCGAGTGCGAGAACGACGCCCAGCTCGACAACTACTTCCAGCAGGACGCGACGCCCGACACCCGTGCCGAGCGCACCCAGCTGATCAACCGCACCAGGCAGTTCAACGCCGCCTGCGAGAAGAACTCCAGGGCGATCCTGCCGCAGGTCCGCACCACCGACGCCGCCCGCGACATGGACCTGATGCGCCAGGTCCTCGGCGACGCGAAGATGCACTACTTCGGCATCTCCTACGGCACCGAACTCGGCGGCGTCTACGCCCACCTGTTCCCGAAGAACGTGGGCCGGGCCGTCTTCGACGGCGTCGTCGACCCCACCCAGGACCCGGAGCAGAGCTCGCTCGGGCAGGCGAAGGGCTTCCAGCTCGCCCTCGACAACTTCGCCGAGGAATGCACGTCGAAGCAGGCGGAGTGCCCGATCGGCGACACCCCGCAGGACGTGAAGGACCGTATCGCCAAGCTCCTCGCGGACCTCGACAAGAAGCCGATCCCGGGCATCCTGCCCCGCGAGCTCACCCAGTCCGCCGCCACCAACGGCATCGCCCAGTCCCTGTACTCCAAGGACTTCTGGGAGTACCTCACCGAGGGTCTCGAAGAGGCGTACGACGGCGACGGGAAGATCCTGATGCTGCTGTCCGACTCGATGAACGGCCGCAGCGAGAACGGCGAGTACAGCAACATCACCGCGGCGAACATCGCCATCAACTGCGCCGACGAGAAGCCGCGGTACACCGCCGACTACGTCCAGCAGAAACTGCCCGAGTTCCGCGCCGCCTCCCCGCTGTTCGGCGACTACCTCGCGTGGGGCATGGTCAGCTGCACCGACTGGGCGGTGCCGGGGGCCGCCGACCACCCCGACGTCAGCGCGCCCGGGGCGGCGCCGATCCTGGTCGTGGGCAACACCGGGGATCCGGCGACGCCGTACGAGGGCGCGCGGAAGATGGTGGACGCGCTCGGGAAGGGCGTCGGGGTCGAGCTGACCTACAAGGGCCAGGGGCACGGGGCGTACGACAGCAAGGACAAGTGCGTGCAGGGTGCCGTGAACGGCTATCTGCTGGAGGGGACGGTACCGAAGGCGGGAACGGTCTGTACGTAGCAGAACCGCAGGTCAGGCGGTTATCCACAGGCTTCAACGGCCTTCGGCCGCTGCGCCTACTATGGCCTGACCGCTCTCCCGCAACGAATGCGCGGAGGGCCTGTGTGGGGGGTGTGCGCGCATGTTGCGATATGTACGGTGGGCGGCCGCTGTCGCCGCGGGGCTGCTCGTGGCCGGGTGCGGCGGCGGGGCGTCGGGCGGGGGCGGGGACGAGGGGAAGGCCGCGTCCCGGCAGCCGTCTGCCGCTGCGGGCGGTTCGGCCGCCCTGCCGGTTTCCCTCACCTCCCAGAAGCTCGACTGGAGCCGCTGCAAGGCCACTTCGGACTCGGCCGCGCCGGGGGACGAGTGGCGGTGTGCGACGCTCAAGGTGCCGTTGGACTGGGCGAAGCCGGACGGGGAGACGATCGGGCTCGCGCTGATCCGGGAGCAGGCGAGCGGAGGGCCGGGGAAGCGGATCGGCTCGCTGCTGTTCAACTTCGGCGGTCCGGGCGGCTCCGGCGTCTCGACGATGCCGTACTACGCCTCCACCGTCTCCGCGCTGCGCGAGCGGTACGACCTGGTGAGCTGGGACCCGCGCGGGGTGGGCGCCAGCGAGGGGATCCGCTGCCGCAGCGACAAGGACATCCAGAGCGCCGAGTCGATCGACGCGACCCCGGACACCCCGGCGGAGGAGACGGCGTACTTCCAGGACGCCGCCGACTTCGGCAAGGGCTGTGAGAAGGCCGCCGGCAAGCTGATCGCGCACGTCTCGACGACCGACACCGCCCGCGACATGGACCTGATGCGCCAGGTCCTCGGCGACGCGAAGATGCACTACTTCGGCATCTCCTACGGCACCGAACTCGGCGGCGTCTACGCCCACCTGTTCCCGAAGAAGGTGGGACGGCTGATCCTGGACGCGGTGGTGGACCCGACGGCCGACTCGGTCGGCCAGGAGAAGAACCAGGCCGCCGGCTTCCAGCGGGCCCTGGACGACTACCTCAGGTCCACCGGGCAGGACCCGGACCAGGGCTCCCGGAAGATCGCCGATCTGCTGAAGCGTCTGGACGCCGCACCACTGCCCACGTCCTCCGGGCGGAAGCTGACTCAGAGCCTCGCGGTCACCGGCATCGTGCTGCCGCTGTACAGCCAGGACAGCTGGCCGACGCTGACCAGCGCGCTCAAGGCGGCCGAGCAGGGCGACGGCTCGGAGCTGCTGTCGCTCGCGGACCAGTACAACGAGCGTGACTCCTCGGGGCACTACGGCACGACCACGCACTCCCAACGGGTCATATCGTGCCTGGACGACAAGGAGCGGCCGACGCTCGCCGAGACGAAGAAGCGGCTGGCGGAGTTCGAGAAGGTCTCGCCGGTCTTCGGGGACTTCCTGGGCTGGGACTCGGCCGGCTGGTGCCACGACTGGCCGGTGGCGGGGCAGTGGGACACACCGGGGGTGAGCGCACCGGGCGCCGCGCCGATCCTGCTGGTCGGCAACACCGGCGACCCGGCCACCCCGTACGAGGGCGCCCGCAGGATGGCCGACGAACTGGGCAAGGGCGTGGGCGTCGAGCTGACCTGGAAGGGCGAGGGCCACGGCGCGTACGGCAGCGGCAGCGACTGCGTGGACTCGGCGGTGAACGCCTATCTGGTCAGCGGTACGGTCCCGAAGGACGGCACGGTCTGCTCATGACGAAGGCGGGGGTGCCGGGCACCTTTTCGTGCCCGAAACCCCCGCCCACCGCGGAGCCTGTGCTCAGTAGACCGGCTTCGACGGCTCGATCTGGTTGACCCAGCCGATCACGCCGCCGCCGACGTGGACGGCGTCCGCGAAGCCCGCGGACTTCAGGACCGCGAGGACCTCCGCACTGCGGACACCCGTCTTGCAGTGCAGGACGATCTTCTTGTCCTGGGGCAGGCCCTCCAGGGCGGTGCCGAGGAGGAACTCGTTCTTCGGGATCAGCTTGGCGCCCGGGATGGAGACGATCTCGTACTCGTTCGGCTCGCGGACGTCGATGATCTCGATGTTCTCGCCGTCGTCGATCCACTCCTTGAGCTGCTTCGGAGTGATCGTCGAGCCGGCGGCCGCCTGCTGGGCCTCCTCGGAGACGACGCCGCAGAAGGCCTCGTAGTCGATGAGCTCGGTGACCGTGGGGTTCTCGCCGCAGACCGCGCAGTTCGGGTCCTTGCGGACCTTGACCTGGCGGTACTGCATCTCCAGGGCGTCGTAGATCATCAGGCGGCCGACGAGGGGCTCGCCGGTGCCGGTGAGGACCTTGATGGCCTCGGTGACCTGGATGGAGCCGATAGACGCGCACAGCACGCCGAGGACGCCGCCCTCGGCGCAGGAGGGGACCATGCCCGGCGGCGGGGGCTCCGGGTAGAGGCAGCGGTAGCAGGGGCCGTACTCGGACCAGAAGACCGAGGCCTGGCCGTCGAAGCGGTAGATGGAGCCCCAGACGTACGGCTTGTTCAGCAGCACGCAGGCGTCGTTCACCAGGTAGCGGGTGGCGAAGTTGTCCGTGCCGTCGACGATCAGGTCGTACTGGCTGAAGATGTCCATCACGTTCTCGGCCTCGAGCCGCTCTTCGTGGAGGATCACGTTCACGTACGGGTTGATGCCGAGGACGGAGTCACGGGCGGACTCGGCCTTGGAGCGGCCGATGTCGGCCTGGCTGTGGATGATCTGGCGCTGCAGGTTCGACTCGTCGACCTCGTCGAACTCCACGATGCCCAGAGTGCCGACGCCCGCGGCGGCCAGGTACATCAGCGCCGGCGAGCCCAGGCCGCCGGCGCCCACACAGAGCACCTTGGCGTTCTTCAGCCGCTTCTGCCCGTCCATCCCCACGTCCGGGATGATCAGGTGGCGGGAGTACCTGCGGACCTCGTCTACGGTGAGCTCAGAGGCTGGCTCGACCAGGGGTGGCAGCGACACGGGGACTCCGTTGATCGGTCTATCACTACGGTTGTTCTCCCTGTAACACTGCCACGGGCTTCTTCATTCCGAGACACCTGTTCCGATCCGCGAGACGAATTCGTCCCAGTAGCCGGGCATGGCCTCCCAGGGATCGGCCCGGCCCCACCGATCGGTCCGGTCGGTGAAGTAGATCGTGGCGGCGCCCTGCCAGCGGGCGATGCGCAGCGCCTCGTCGAGGTGGCCGAGGGGCACACCGTGCACGAAGTGGCAGAAACGGTCGGGCGCGTAGTCGGCGGTCCACTCGGCGACCTGGGACCAGCGGTAGTCGCTCCAGGGCCCGGCGAAGGTCACCAGCTGGTCGGCGTTCTCGGCGTAGCCCGGGTGCGGGTGGGCGCCGTGGCCGAGGACTATGTGGGGGCCGTCACCGATGGTGCGGAGCGCCGCGACCGCGCGGCGGATCTCGGGGAGCGCGGTGCGCTCGGTGGGGCAGCGGTCGAGCAGGAAGCCGTCGACGCGGTACCAGTCGTGGAAGTGGCGGGCGTCGGTGAGCAGGTCACCGTGGGAGCGGGCGCCGTACGTGGTGTCAAGGTGGCCGAGGACGCGGACGCCCGCGTTGCGGAGCCGGCCGGCCGCTTCCAGGCAGTGCGGGTCGGGGCGGCTGCCGGGGCCGTTGGCCACGTCGAGGACGACCCAGTGCAGGGGCGTGCCCGGCCGGGTGAGTTCGGCCCACTGGGCGGGGGCGAGGAGCGGGTGGGCGTAGCCGGGGACGCCGACGGCGGTGCGGACGCCGGTGGTCGCGGCGCCCGCCCTGGTGCTGGTCAGATGCGGCACGCCGCCTCCATCCAGATGTCCGCGAGGGACTCCTCGAGGTTGATGCGGGGGCGCCAGCCGAGCCGGTCGCGGGCGCAGCGCACGTCGGCCTGCTGCCAGCTGCCGCAGCCGTCCGGGTACGGGTACGCGACCGGGCCCGTGTGCTCGCCGTCCATCCGGGGGTGGCCGATGCCGCCGCGCAGCGGGCCGGGCGGGCCGTCCAGTTCATGCAGGGCGCCGCCGTATCCGGCCACCCGGGCGAGGACGGCGGCGGCGTCACGGAGCCGGACGGCGCGGCCGGAGCCGATGTTGATGACGCCCTGGGCGGCGGAGAGCGAGGCCGCGTGGACGGCGCGGGCGACGTCGCGTACGTCGATGAAGTCGCGCTGGGCGCCGAGGCCGCCGAGTTTGAGCTCGCCGTCGCCGGACTGCATGGCGCGGCGCATCGCCTCCGCGAGGCGGCCGAGCGGTGAGCCGGCCGGCGTGCCGGGTCCGGCGGGCGAGAAGACGCGCAGGACGACGGCGTCGAGGCCGGAGCCGAGGACGAGTTCGGTGGCGGCGAGCTTGCTGACGCCGTACGGGCCGCCGGGGCGCGGCACGGCGTCCTCGGCGGTGGAGGAGCCGGGCTGGCTCGGGCCGTACTCGGAGCTGCAGCCGACCTGCACCAGGCGGGCGCCGCAGCCGCTGCGGCGCAGGGCCTCGCAGACGGTGGCGACGGCGACGGTGTTGTGCCGGGTGAGCTCCCGGGCGCCGCCGCGGGTGGCACCGGCGCAGTTCACGATGACGCCCGGGTGGACCGCGTCGAGGAAGCGGGTGAGCGCGCCGGGGCTGCCGGTGGCGAGGTCGAAGCGGACGTCGGCGTCGTCGCCGCGGCCGAGCGCGGTGAGCTGGACGGCAGGGTCGGCGAGCAGCCGGTCGGCGACGAAGCGGCCGAGGTATCCGTTGGCTCCGATCAGCAGAACCCTCATCGCGCGGCTCCCGGGGTGTGCGCTCCGGCGACTCCGGTGCTTCCGGACGCTCCGGGTCCGGGTCGGGAGGTGGTCATCTGGTGGTCTCCTTCAAGAGGTGGTGCGGTTGCCTCCGGCGGGATGCCGGGCACCGGCCGCCGGGACGGCTCGGCGAGGCGTGCGAGGTCATCGGCGGCTCTGCTCACTCGGGGTCTCCCGTCGGCGCGTGGGCCGAGGCCCGGGTGAGGGTGCCGGTCGCCCGGAACAGCAGTGCGAGGGCGGCGGCGCCGCAGACGAGGGCCGGGACGCTGCCCGCGCCCCAGGCGTCGACCAGCGCGTCGACGGGGGCGGCCAGGAAGGCGCAGCCGGGCAGCCGGCCGGCCAGGACGAGGGCCACGGCCGCCACCTCCGTGCCGGCCGTGGCGGCGAGGGCGGGCCCCTGCGGCACGTTGTGGACGGCGAGGAGGCGGGCGAGCAGGAGGAGGGCGCCGAGGGTGAGGCCCGCCGGGTAGCCGGCGGGTTCGCCGAGCGCGGCGCCGCACAGGGCGAGCAGGGCGGTGAGGGCGCCGAGGAAGAGGGCGAACGCACCGAGCAGCAACGGCCGTACGGCCCAGGTGAACTCCTCCAGGCCCCTGCTGGCCGCGAGTCTGCGGCGGGCGCCCGCCGCGTAGAGGTGGGTGCTCCAGGCCGCCGGCGCGCAGGCCAGGGTGAGGGCGAGGACGGGGGCGGTGGTCACCGGCCAGAAACCGTGGGCCGCGCCGGTCGGCAGGCCGTCGGGGCCGCCGTCCACGACCGCCCGGAGCAGGCCGTCGCCGAGCAGGGCGTAGGCGAGCACCCAGCAGGTCCAGGTGCGGGTGCCGGTGGCGGTGCGCCAGGCGGGGGTTCGGGCCGGTGCGGCCAGGGGCCCCCGGCGCAGGGCCGGGCGTACGGCCAGGGCGACGGCGAGCACGCCCACGGCCGCCGCGAGGACGCGGGGGCGGCCCTCGGTGAGCCGTACGCCGGTCACGGCCGCCGCACACACGGCGCCCGGGAGGAGCGTGAGCAGCGCCCAGTCGGCGCGCACGCGGGGCGTGGGCGCCGGTTCGCGGTACGGGGGCGGGGCGTCGTCGCGGGGCACGCGCGCATAGAGCTCTTCTGCGAGCGAGAAGACGTCGCGGTGCCGGAAGCGGGCGGCGGTGCGGTCGGTGACGCCGTGCGCCTCGAGGCCGGCCGCGATCTCCAGCGGGTCCACGGCCCGCTCGCAGAGCGCGCGGTGCCGGTGCATCAGGGCCTTCACCGGGTCGGCGGCGGCGCCTCGGCGGCCTGTGGTTCTGCGGCCGCCCACGGTGCCCTTGGCACCAGCCGGGCCGCCCGGGGGGACCCGGCCGGACGCCGGCGTCCCGCCTCCGGGGAGGGCGTGCTCCGGGCCGGTCTCGTCCGCTCCCAGGAGCCATCCTTGCGAGCGCGCGTCCCAGGCGTCGACCGGGCCGGGCCGCCCGGCCCGGTCCAGCTCTCCGGGACCGCCGTTCGGCGTGCCGCCTTCGTGGCCGTTCACAGCGCCCCCTCGGTGGCCGTGCGCGGGGTGGCCCGTACCGGGGCGGGCCGCACGGCGGCGCCCAGGGCCCGACCCGGTAGGCCGCGATGGGCGACGCGGGCCGTGGGGCCGGTCCAGCGGCCCGGCACGTGGGCCTCGGCCGGGACGGCGAACGGCAGGGGCTCGCCCGCCTGGTCGACGACGACCCGGCGTACCGGGCAGTGCGAGACGATCTCCAGGTAAATGCTGCGAAATGCCGCGATGTTCTGCTCGACGGTGAACAGTTCGAGCGCACGGGCGCGGGCCGCGGCACCGAGGCGCTCACGGCGCTCGGGGTCGCGCAGCAGCGCCACGCACGCCTCCGCGAGCGCCCGCGGATTGCGCGGGGGTACGACGAGCCCGGTGCCGCCGATGGCCTCCACCGCGGCGCCGACGTCCGTGGAGACGGTCGCCCGGCCGCAGAGCATCGCTTCGACGAGGCCCACCGGGAAACCCTCGACGACGCTGGACAGGACGACGACCGCGCCGGACGCGTAGGCGTCGGCGAGGGTAGGCGCAGCCGGGCCGCCCACCTCCTCGAAGGCGACCGGGTTGTCGCCGACGGCGTGCACGCCCTCGGCCTCGTCGGGGAAGAGCTGTGCGGCGAGCGCCCTGCAGTGCCCCAGGTAGGCCTCGCCCTCCGGCCCCGCCGCGGCGCCCACGACCCGCAGTCGCGCCTTGGGCTCCTCCTTGCGGACCTCGGCGAAGGCGTGCAGCAGGGACACCAGGTCCTTGGCCGGCTCGATCCGGCCGACCCACACGAGCGTGTCCGGTTCCGCGCGGTCCGGGGCCTCGCCCACCTCGGTGAAGCGGGCGGCCTCCATGCCGGGATGCACGGTACGGATGCGGGCGCGGTCGGCGCCGCAGCGCTCCTGCCAGCGGCGGGCGTGCGCGTTGCCCGGTGTGATGATCGCGGCGCGGCGGTAGACCTCGGCGGCGAGCCGGCCGTGGAAGGCGGCGAGCAGCGCGCGTACGGCGGGGGTGGCCGCGCCGGGACCGGTGGCGAGGTAGTGCGAGCGCAGCTGCACGCCGTACTCGGTGACCAGCAGCGGCACTCCGGAGAAGTGCCCGGCGAGCAGCCCGGCCAGGGCGGCCGGACCGCCGGAGGTGGCGTGGCAGAGGTCGGCCGCGCCGAGGCCGTCGTCGCCGTACCAGTCCAGGGAGAGGGGGCGCAGGGCGCGTTCGAGGTGTGCGGCGACGGCGAGCAGATCGGGCACGCGCGCCTCGCGTGCCGTACCGAGGGCGCCGGGCGCACGGCAGGCGCGCTCCAGGGCGCGCAGGGCGGTGTCGGAGCGGAGCGCACCGGCCAGGCCGCCCTCGTCACGGGCGAGTTCGGCGAGTCCGCGGAGCGCGTTGCCGAAACGGTCCGCCAGGGAGCCGGGCACGGCCCGGGGGCCGATTTCGCCGCCCGGCCCGGCTGCGCCGTCCGCGCCATCTGTGCCGACCGGGCCATTCGCGCCGTCCGCGGCCGGGCCGGCGCACAGCACACCCACGAACTCGCCGTAGCTCTCGGCGAAGCGCCGGCGCGCGCGCCGTCCGTACGTGACGCCGTCCTCGTCGGCGGTCCAGAGAGGAGCCGTCCGGACCCGGCTGACATGCGGTGGCAGCGGCAGCCAGCCCTCGTCCTCCTGGTGCCGGGTGCGGCTGAGCGCGTAGAGGTCGAACTCGTGCTGCCCGAGCCCGCGCACGAGCCGGTCGCACCAGAGTCTGGCGTCACCGCTCACATACGGATAACCACCCTCCGTAAGCAGTCCGATGCGCACGTGTGCACCCCCGATCGATCTCCCGTATGGGGAGCCACCGTGGCCCGGTGGCTCGCAGCGGGACGAAGGTATGCGGACAAGACGGTGGCGCGACGGACGGTTGTCCATCGCGCCACCAAAAGGGGTGAACGGTCGTAACTTTCCCGTGCGGGCCGCGTTTTGTCGCGCTAGGCGACCGATCGGCGGCGGAACGTCACGTTCGGATTCCCGTCCAGATCTGCGGAAACGTCACGCCGACGCCAGTTCCCGGCGCGCCGCCCGCCGCCGGGCCGCGGCCTCGGGGTCGAGGGCGGGTACGGCGGCCAGCAGCTGCCGGGTGTACGGGTCCCGGGGGTTGTCGTACACCTCGTCGGCCGGCCCGGTCTCGACGATCCGGCCGCGCCGCATGACCGCGACCCGGTCGCTGACCTGGCGCACGACGGCGAGGTCGTGGGCGACGAAGACGAGCGCGAGCCCGAGTTCCCGCTGGAGTTCGCCGAGCAGGGCCACGACCTGGGCCTGGGTGGTGACGTCGAGCGCGGAGACCGGCTCGTCGCAGACGATGACCCGCGGGTCGGCCGCGAGCGCCCGCGCGATGCCCACGCGCTGGCGCTGACCGCCGCTGAACTCGTGCGGATAACGCTGGTAGTGCGCCCCTTCGAGCCCCACACGCTCCAGCAGTTCGATCACGCGCCCCCGGATGCGCCCCTCGTCCCGTTCGCCCCGCGCCCGCAGCGGGTCGGCGATCGACTCGCCGACGCTGCGCCGCGGGTTGAGGGAGGACACCGGGTCCTGGAAGACCATCTGGACGGCCGGGTTCACACCCACGCGCGCGTGTCCGTCGTAACGGACCTCCCCCGCCGTCGGCTCCAGCAGCCCGACCAGCATCCGGCCGAGGGTGGTCTTGCCGCTGCCGCTCTCGCCGACGACGCCGAGGGTCTCGCCCCGGTGCACGGTCAGGGTGACGTCGTCCACGGCCGCGAACGCCCGCTTCCCGCGCCCGAACTCGCGGCGCAGACCGGTTGCCTCCAGCACGACCTCCTCGGACGCCCGGGAGGGTGCGCGCACCGCGTCCACGCGCGGGACCGCGGAGAGCAGTTCCCGGGTGTAGGGCTCGGCGGGCGCGCCCAGCACGGCGGCGACCGGCCCCTGTTCGACCATGCGCCCGTGCCGCATGACGAGCACCTGGTCGACGCTCTCGGCGGCGACGCCCACGTCGTGGGTGACGAGCAGCAGGCCCATGCCGGTCTCCTCGCGCAGGGTGTGCAGCAGGTCGAGGATCTGGGCCTGGACGGTCACGTCTAGGGCGGTGGTGGGCTCGTCGGCGATGAGCAGTTCGGGCTCGCAGGCGAGCGCCATGGCGATCAGCGCCCGCTGGCGCATGCCACCGCTGAACTCGTGCGGGCGGGACCGGGACCGGCGCGGGGCGTCCGGGATGCCGACCCGGTCGAGCACCTCCACGGCACGCGCGCGTGCGGTTCGCCGTGACGCGCGCGTGTGCACGCGGTACACCTCGGCGATCTGGTCGCCGATCGCGTAGTACGGGTCGAGGGACGACAGCGGGTCCTGGAAGACCATCGCCGCCTTCGCGCCGCGCAGCTTGCGCAGTTCGCCGTCGGAGGCGGCCTGTACGTCGGTGCCGGCGACCTCGATCGAGCCGCCGAGCCGCGCTCCCGTGCCGTGGTGCAGACCCAGCAGGGCCGAGGCGACCGTGGACTTGCCGGAGCCGGACTCGCCGACCAGGGCGAGGGCGGCGCCGCGCTCCAGGGTGAACGACAGCCCGTCCACGGCCCGCAGGTCGCCGAACTCGACGGTCAGATCAGTTACTTGGACGAGACTCACGTCAGTACCACCCGTCGGTCGGCCACCGCGTACAGCACGTCCGCGACGGCGTTGGCGAGCACCACGAAGAAGCCGACGACGAGGACCGTGCCGACGACGACGGGCAGGTCGACCACGCTGACGGCGTGGACGAGTTCCTGGCCGAGGCCGGGCAGTCCGAAGAGCGTCTCGGTGAGCACGGCACCGCCGACCGCCGAGCCGAAGTTGTTGGCGTTCAGCGCGATGACCGGCGCGAGCGCCCCGCGCAGGGCGTGCCGTCCGACGATCGCCCGCTCGCCCACGCCGTACGCGCGGAAGGTGCGGATGTGGTCCTCGGCCAGGGTCTCCAGCATCGACGCCCGGGTCATCCGGGCGAACGCGGCGGACTCGATGAGGGCGAGGGAGAGCCAGGGCAGCAGCAGGTTCCACGCCCACTGCTCGGGGTCGTCGGTGAACTTCACGTACTGCGGGAAGGGCAGCAGCTGCAGTTCGCCGCAGACGACGATCATCAGCACCAGTCCGATGACGAAGACCGGCGTGGCCCAGCCCGCCAGCGTGAGGCCGGTCAGCACCCGCTCGGTGAGCCGGCCGCGCCGCCAGACGGAGAGCACGCCCGTGCCGACGCCCAGGACCAGCCACAGCACCATCGCGCCGAACACCAGCGAGAGGCTGACCGGGAGCCTGGTCAGGATGATGCTCAGGACCTGCTGGTCGGTCTGGTAGGACAGGCCGAGGCAGGGCGCGGAGCAGTGTTCCACGGAGGTGCCGGTGGAGTAGTCCTGGCCGACGACCAGGCCCTCCAGGAAGTGCCAGTAGCGCACGTACAGGGGGTCGCCGAGGTGCAGTTGCTGGGCCACCTGGTGGACCTGCTCCGGGGAGCAGCGCGGGCCGCAGGTGATCTGGGCGACGTTGCCCGGGGTGACGTAGAAGACGACGTAGACGATCACCGAGATGGCGAGCAGGGTCGCCAGGGTGCCGATGGTGCGGCGGAGCAGGAAGCCGCCGAAGCCGTTCACGCGGACTCCTCCTTCGCGGTCGCGGCCGCCCGCCTGCGGCCGGTGCCGACGCCGAGCCGGGAGGCGGCGCGCGGGTCCAGGGCGGTGCGCACGCCGTCGCCGAGGACGGTCATCGCGAGGACGGTCACGAACAGCGCGCCGGCCGGCAGGAGCAGGTACTGCGGGGCCGCCTGGTACCAGACGTCGGCGGCGGTGAGCATCTGGCCCCAGGAGGGCGTCGGCGGCTTCACGCCGACGCCGAGGAAGGACAGGGCCGCCTCGGCGCTGATGTTGACCGGGATGAGGATCGAGGCGTACGTGATGACCGGCGCGGCCAGGCCGGGCAGCAGCTCGCGGCGGGCGATGCGCCAGGCACCCCAGCCGCTGAGCCGTGCGGCGGCGACGTGGTCGAGCCCCTTCAGGGTGAGCGTCTGGGCGCGCACGATCTTCGCGATGTTGCCCCAGGAGATGAGCCCGATGACGAGGGCGACCAGGACGGGCCGGGGGAAGCTCTGCGGCACGATCGCGAGCAGCGCCAGCGACATGACCATCAGGGGCAGCGCGACGAAGATGTCCGTGATCCGGCTCAACAGTTGATCAACCCATCCACGGCCGAGCGCGGCCGCCACACCGACGACCAGCCCGAGGAAGACCTGGATCACTGTCGCCGAGAACGCGACGCCCAGGGACACCCGCGCGCCGTAGACCAGCCGTGCGAACAGATCGCGCCCGGTCTGCGGCTCCACGCCCAGCCAGTGGTCGGCGGAGACGCCGCCGAGTGAGCCGATCGGCACGCCGCCGCGCGCGGAGTCGATGAGTGAGGGGTGGTAGGTGGTCGGGTCCTGGCCCTCCAGCGCGGTGAGCAGCGGCGCGGCGAGCGCGACCAGGACGAGCAGCGCGACGACGCCCGCCGCGACCGCGGCGGCCCGCTGCACACGCAGCCGCCGCCAGAACTGACGAGCCCCCGAAGCCCCCGAGGCGGACGCCTCGGGGGCCTGGGTGGCGACAAGTGCCTCGCTCACGGTGCTACTTCACCGCGACCTGGGAGATGTCCAGGACACCGGTCCAGTCGCTGATCACGACGTTCTTGATGTCCTTGCCGACGAGCCGCTTGTAGAC
This sequence comes from Streptomyces sp., assembly GCF_019510245.1. Classification (GTDB taxonomy): domain Bacteria; phylum Actinomycetota; class Actinomycetes; order Streptomycetales; family Streptomycetaceae; genus Streptomyces. Next base: position 24,448 of record NZ_JAEKKT010000181.1, read on the forward strand.
GGGGTGGAACAGCGGGACGGTCAGCGCCTGCGCGCCGATCTTCTTGTCCAGTGCACCCCACCGCTTGGCGGCCGCGTCAAGGTCGGTCAACTTGTTGATCGCGTCAATCTCGGCGTTGACCGAAGCATCGTTGAGCTGGGAGGCGTTGAAGTTCGCGCCGTCCTTGACGATCTGCCGGCCGTCGAAGATCGGGGCGAGGAAGGGACCGCCGGAGGGCCAGTCGGCACCCCACGCGGCGAGGAAGAAGCCCGGCTCGGTCTTCACGCTGTGGACCGTGTCCGAGTAGTTGTTGTCCTCCAGGCCCTGGAGCTTGACCGTGATGCCGGCCTTCTTGAGGGCGTCCTGGATCGCGGTCGCGATCTCGGGGCTCGTCTTGAAGTTGTCGGCGTTGTCGTGGGTCAGCGTGACCGTGAGCCCGTTCGGGTAACCGGCCTCCTTCAGCAGCTCCTTGGCCTTGGCCGCGTTGCCGGTGTCACCCGCCGGGTAGAGGTCGTACGGCGTGTAGCCGAAGGACTTCTGGTCGGGCAGGAAGGTGGTCGCGGGCTCGGCGAGGGCGCTGCCGCCCGCCGCGTTGATCACGGACGACCGGTCGACGGCGTACGAGATGGCCTGCCGCACCTCGGGGTTGTCGAACGGCTTGACCTTCGGGTTGAAGGCTATGTAGTTCGTGTAGCCGAAGTGGCCGGTGCCGACGCGTGCGGCGAGCTCCTTGTCGCCGGTCACCTTGGCGAGTTCGGCCGGACCGAGGTTGGTGTCCGTCGTCACGGCGGCCGCGTCCGTCCCCTGGGACGCCGACAGCCGCTGGTTGATCACGGACGAGTCGAGCCCGGACTGCACGTCGATCTTGTCCGGGTACGCCTTGCGCTGGTCGTCGACGGCAGCGGACCAGTACGTGTTGCGCTCCAGGACCAGGTGCTCACCGTCGTTCTCGTTCTTCACGACCTTGTAGGGGCCGGACGAGACCGGGTGCTCCTCGTACTTGGTGCCCGTGTCCTTGGCCTGCGGGACCGGCGTGAACTGCGTCTGCGTGGCCAGGAACGGGAACTCGCCCTCGGGCTTGTTCAGGTGGAAGACGATCGTCCGGCTGTCCGGCGTCTCGATCGCCGAGAGCCCCTTCTTGTCCTTGTACGGCCCCTGGTAGTCGGCGGCGCCGACCAGCCAGTCCCGCAGGTAGGGCGCGCCGCCGGAGAGCTCCGGGGCGAAGGAGCGCTCGATGCCGTACTTGATGTCGGCGGACGTGATCGCGGTGCCGTCCTCGTACTTGAGGCCCTTCTTCAACGTGTACGTCCACACGGTCGCGTTCTCGCTGGGGCGCCCGGTGTCGGTGGCCAGGTCGGGGACGACCTTGGTGCCGGCGGCGCCGTTCGCGCGGTTGCGGGTGGTGAGCGTACGGAAGACCAGGGAGGGCACGTTGCCGCCGCCGGAGGTGTACAGGCGGGCCGGGTCGAAGTCCGTCTGAGGGTCGGAGTTCAGGACGGTCAGCGTGCCGCCCTTGTGCGGCGCGGAGTCGCCACTGGAGCCGTTGGCATCGTTGTCCTTCGGCCCGCAGGCGGCGGCGCCCGCTGCCACGACCAGGGCGAGCGAAACGTACGCCGCGCGGGCGCTGGTTACGGACGGGTGACGCATCGGAATGACGACCTCTCGGAAGGCGAGTCTCGATGGGCGAGACGGATTGACGAAGAGTGAGACGAAGGTGAGCAGACGTCCGCCAGGGCGTCAGGCCGTCGAGAGAGCCGTGACCCAGGTCACGGCAGCAGGGAAAAGTCGCGACGCGAACGCCTGAAGGCGGGGGTCAGCGACAGTGGATGTCGGCCACGCAGAGCGCGGTCACGCCGATGAGCGCCAGCTCGATGGCGGCGCGCGCGGAGGCGTGAAGGGACGACATGCCCAGAAATATCTATGAACTTTCTGCGCATGTCAATGTGATGTATGAGCCACCTGTCAACTCTTGGGATAGGGCCAGGGGTTGGGCAGACAGTGGATTCCGTCATGGTCGAGGAACTTGGTCTGCTGCTGCATCACCGGCGCCAGCTTGCCGTCCTTGTCGCAGGTCACATGGCCGTAGCCGAGCCGGTGGCCGACCTCGTGGTTGATCAGCATCTGCCGGTAGGCATGGATCTTGTCACCGTAGGTCTTGCTGCCCTGGGCCCATCTGTATGCGTTGATCATGACGCGTTCCGTGGACGCCGAGTCGCAGGAGACGTTGTCCTCGGTCGTGTCGAGGCCGGACTTGGCGCACCACTTGGCGGTGGTGCCGGGGCTGGCGAGCGTGATCACGAAGTCGGGCTTGCCGGTGGACACGCGCGCGAAGGTGCGGGCGCCGTCGTGGGCCCAGCTCCGGTCGTCGTTGAGCGTCTTCTGCACGGCCTCGGCGAACAGCTTCCCGTCCAGGCCCAGCCCCTGCTCCACGTCGACGCGGTAGGTGTACTTCCGCCCCTTGCCCGGCGCCTTCGCGCTCCCGGGCACGGTGCTGAACTTCCCGGACCCGGCCAGCTCGGCGCTGAGCGGGTACTTCTCGCCCATCGCCTGCTCGTACGACAGCGTCACCACGCCCGTCGCGGAGGCCGACGCCGACGGCGTCGTACGGCTGTCCCCGCGCGAGGCGGCGCCGTCGGTGGCCCGCGCCCCGTCCGCGGCCGACTGCCGTGCGGCGTCGCCGTCTCTGCCGTCGATCACCTGCCCGGCGACGATCACCGCGAGCACGGTGGTGACGGCGGCGGCCGCGACCCCCGCAAAGGCCCGGTTCCTGCCGCCCCTGGGCCGCGCGGGCTCGCCGCCGGGCGGGGCGTCGCCGGTGTCGCCCGCACCGCCGTCGATGCCGGACGGGAGCACGGACGTGTGCGGACCGGAACCGGGCGGATACGTTTCCGCACGCTGGGCGCCGATGCCGGCGCGGGGCGTGAAGACGTCGGCGTCCCCGCCGAAGGCGTCGACGTACTCCTGCCGCGGACCGCCGGGCCCGCCCTGCCGCTGCCGCGGTATCGACACACCGGTCGACCCGAAGGCAGCCCCGGCAGGCCCGGAAGCGGTGCCGACGGGCCCTGACGCGGCACCGCCGGGACCGGAGGCGGCACCGGCCGCACCGCCCAACCGGCCCCAGCCACCGCCCGCTTCACGCTGCTGCGGGTGACCGCCGCGGACGCGCGGGACGCCGTGCGCCGGCGTACCGTCGGAGAAGCGCGGGACGCCGTGCGCCGGCGTACCGTCGGGGAAGCGCGGCACCCCCCGAGCAGGTGTGCCGTCGGGCAGCCGCGGGACGCCCTGGGCCGGCGTGCCGTCCGCGAACCGCGGCGCCCCGCCCGCGGGTGTCCCGTCGGCCGGACGCGGCACCACAGGCCCCACGGAACCGCGCTCGCCGTCTCCCGGGCGCTGCTTCCGGGCCCCGCGCGCGTTCGCTATGTCCGCCGGGTCGCCCTTGGGCGCCGGACCGCGGCGGCTGTGGCGTCCCACTCGCCCCTCAGCTCCCCGCGCCCGGACCGCCGCCGACGGTCCCGGAAGCCGGTCCGTCACCCAGCCTGTCGGCGTGGGCGAGGAGTTCACGGAATGCCGCGGCCACCGCCCCCGGGTACTCCATCATCGCCACGTGCCCGGCGTCCGGCATGGAGAGCAGCCGGGAGTGGCGGAAGCTGCGCGCGGCCTTCTGGGCCATGCGGTAGCCGACGAGCTGGTCGCGGCCGCCGTAGATGAGCAGGGTCGGGGCGAGGACGCGCTCGGCCTGGCGCCAGAGCCCGTGCTGGCCGCCCAGCGTGTACGCGTTGACGATGCCGCGCGCGGACCGCGCCATCGCGTCCCAGAAGTACGGCAGCCGCAGCCGCCGCTCCAGCTCCTCCACCGCGTGCTCGAAAGCCTCGGGCGTCACCCGGCTGGGGTCGCCGTAGCAGAGGGCCAGCACGCCCCGTACCCGCTGTTCGGCGGTCCACCTGCCGGTCGTGCGGGTGAGGAGCCCGGCGATGCCGGGGAGGCCGAGCACGACCGTCGGCATTGCGGTGCGCTGCACGCGCAGCTCGGGCAGGGCCGGCGAGACGAGCGTGAGGGTGCGGACGAGGTCCGGGCGGACGGCGGCGATACGGGTGGAGACCGCGCCGCCGAGGGAGTTGCCGAAGAGGTGGACCGGACCGCGGCCGGCCGCGTCGAGATAGCGGATGACCGCGCGCGCGTGCCCGGTGACGGAGTAGTCGCCGTCGTCCGGCGGCGGCGAGTCGCCGAAGCCCGGCAGGTCGACCGCCTCGCTGTCCACGACGCCTTCGAGCTGCTCCATCAGCTGCGACCAGTTCTGCGACGAGCCGCCCAGCCCGTGGATGTACAGCGCGGGCGGCAGGCCCTCGCGGGCGGGCGGCCGCGAACGGACCGAGAGGGTGACGCCGGGCAGTCCCACCGACCGCAGCCGCTCGCCCTCCGCGACTCTGACCGCCGCCGCCTCGGGGAGCACGCTGGTGGGCGGCACGGACGGCAGTTCGGTCGAAGACATGGGCCAATGTTACGAGACGATCACACAGTGATTCATGTGTTCGCCGTCACAGAGCCGGCCGGCGAGCCCGTACCCAGACCGCTGCCGTGCGGGGCGGACGGCCGTTGATGGCATAGCGTCCGCATCCCGTGTCTCCTACGCTCGTAAACAGGGCACCCGTTTGTGGCCCCCTGCTTCCGCCAGGGATCTTCCAAGGAAGGGAGCCCACCATGGCCCATGACCCCACCGAGCCCGACGTCCTCGACGACCTGGACGCGGAGGAGGCCCCGGAGATCGATGTCGAGGCCCCTGAGGGCGACGCCGCCGAGCAGCACACCGACGTCACGCCGTCCCGCGACGACCCGCTCACCGGTGTGGACCCGGACCGCGCGAACGAGGCCGATCTCATCGAACAGGCACGGGTGGTCTCCCTCGACGAGGACGACTACCGCTGACCGCGAACGGCCGCGGCGGGCCGACCTGGCCTGTTCGCATGTCCGGGTATTTCCCGGTGCGGCTTTCGCCGTCGTCCGGTACGTGAAATTCTGCGCTCGCACCGCGCACAGCACGGTTACCGAAAAGTACGATGGCCGCGCGGAGCGATTCGCACGTGGACGACATTGGGAGGCGGCGTGACAGCCATCGAGCAGACAGAGGCAGCACGCCCGCGGGGCACTCGCCTGCCGCGCCGTGCCCGACGGAACCAGCTGCTGGGCGCCGCCCAGGAAGTATTCGTCGCACAGGGGTACCACGCGGCCGCGATGGACGACATCGCCGAACGCGCCGGGGTCAGCAAGCCGGTGCTCTACCAGCACTTCCCGGGCAAGCTCGACCTCTACCTGGCCCTGCTGGACCAGCACTGCGAGGCCCTGATCCAGGCGGTGCGCAGCGCGCTCGCGTCGACGACCGACAACAAGCAGCGGGTCCGGGCGACCATGGACGCGTACTTCGCGTACGTGGAGGACGACGGCGGGGCCTTCCGCCTGGTCTTCGAGTCCGACCTGACGAACGAGCCCGCGGTGCGCGAACGTGTCGACAAGGTCACCACCGAGTGCGCCGAGGCGATCTGCGAGGTCATCGCCGAGGACACCGGTCTGCCGCGCGCCGAGTCGATGCTGCTGGCCTCGGGCCTCGGCGGTCTCGCCCAGGTGGTGGCCCGTTCCTGGCTGCACAGCGACCGCACCGTCCCGCGCGACCAGGCGGTCCAGCTGCTGACCTCGCTCGCCTGGCGGGGCATCGCGGGTTTCCCGCTGCACGGCATCGACGCGCACCACTGACACCGTTGCCGACGGCACCGCCGGGGGGAATTCCCGTTCGGTGTTCGCTCCTGGCGTGGACGTGCGCAGCGTGTACGTCCCCTCACCGGGCTAATGTGTGCTGCGTACGGCGCGGAAGGTCGCGCACTTCACTGACCGTCGGAGGGACATAGCCGTGGAGGTCAAGATCGGCGTGCAGCACGCGCCCCGCGAGATCGTTCTGGAGAGCGGTCTGAACGCCGAGGAGGTCGAGCGCCTCGTCGCCGACGCGCTGGCCGGCAAGTCACAGGTGCTGTCCCTGGAGGACGAGCGCGGCCGCAAGGTCCTGGTCCCGACGGACCGCCTGGCGTACATCGAGCTCGGCGAGCCGACGGTGCGCAAGGTCGGCTTCAGCGCGGGGCCACTCTGCCATGTCCGCCTCCACATACGGCCCACAAGTCGTCCACGGAGGAGGATTGCATTCCGCAGGTCACGGGTATGACGGGCTACGACCGTGAAGCACCGGCCGGCCGTGGGAGGGACCCCTCGTGATGCTCCTGGAAGTCCTTGGATCCGCCCTGCTCGGCCTGGCCCTGTCGTGGGCCGCGGCCAGTCGGCTGTCCCACCGGCTCCCGGCCCGGCCCCTGGTGTTCTGCACGGGTGTCGCGGGAGCCCTCTTCGGTGACTTCGTCACGCACAGCGCGCTCGGCCCCGGCACGGTCCTGGTCACTCTTCTGGGCGCGGCGATCGTCTCGGCGGCGTCCCTGTCGCTGCTGCTCCGCCCGGCGGGCCGCCACCTGCGCCGACGATCGATCCCGGCGTAGCTTTCAGCCGCCGTCGGCCGACGCGCCCCAAAGGGGCGCTGGGGCGCCCCCGGCCGAAGGCTGGGGGCGGAACCGCACGACCGGCCACACCGCACCCGTAGCCGCGCAACTCCCCGGAACCACCCCGGCAGCGCGCTACGCCGCCAGCCCCAGCGCAGCCATCCGCTTGGTGTGCGCCTCGGTGATCCGCGAGAACATCCGCCCCACCTCGGCGAGGTCGAACCCGTCGGCCACGCCGCCGACCAGCATGGTCGACAGCGCGTCCCGGTCGGCGACCACCCGCTGGGACTGCGACAGCGCCTCCCCCATCAACCGCCGTGCCCACAGGGCCAGTCGGCCCCCCACGCGCGGGTCGGCGTCGATCGCGGCGCGCACCTTCTCCACCGCGAACTCGGCGTGCCCGGTGTCGTCGAGGACGGCCAGCACCAGTTCGCGGGTGTCGGAGTCGAGGCGGGCCGCGACCTCCCGGTAGAAGTCACTGGCGATCGAGTCGCCGACGTACGCCTTGACCAGGCCCTCCAGCCAGTCGGACGGCGCCGTCTGCCGGTGGAAGCCGTCGAGGGCCGCGACGAACGGCTCCATCGCCTGCGTGGCGTCCTCGCCGATCTCCGTCAGCCGGTCGCGCAACCGCTCGAAGTGGTGGAACTCGGCCGATGCCATCTTCGCCAGCTCGGCCTTGTCCGCCAGCGAGGGCGCCAGCTTGGCGTCCTCCGCCAGCCGCTCGAACGCCGCGAGCTCGCCGTACGCGAGGGCACCGAGCAGGTCCACGACCGCGGCACGGTAGTGCGGGTCGGCGGCGGCCTGCGCCCAGTCCTGGGCGGCGACACCGGTCGGTTCGGCGGAGGCGGTCTCAGGCTTGTCAGAGCTCGTCATGAAGCGCACAATAGCCCGCCCGCCGCCCCGGGGAAGCCCTGGGGAAGCTCCGGGCCGGCCCCGGTGAGTCTCAGGGGATCCCTGAGAAGTCCCGGGGAAGTCCCTGGTCAACCACTGTGACTACCACGACGTGACCAAATCGGCCATCGCATGTGCACGATTCCGGGGTATGGTGGTAATGCGCCTGCTGGTACGCCGTCGAATTCCGACGTGCCTCGACAGGCCGCACGTATGAGGATGCCCGGTCGGTGGCCCGATCGGCTCCGACCCGACAGCCCTCCCGGCTCGTACGGCACTGTGCGTACGACGACCGGAGGGACACACCCTCAGCGGTACGAGCGCTAGAGCGTCGGCAGAGGTCCCGTGCACTACGGCGTGCCCCCCACGGCCCGCCCGTAAGGCAGCCGACGTCCCCGGCACGGTCCGTCAAAGACCCCCGCGCTCGCCTCGCGCCGCGACACACAGAAGAGGCAGCACCCTGACTACGACGTTTCGTGAACTCGGAATCCTCCCCGAGACCGCCGAGGCCCTGGAAGCCGTCGGCATCATCAACCCCTTCCCCATCCAGGAGATGACGCTCCCGGTCGCCCTGTCCGGCACCGACGTCATCGGCCAGGCCAAGACCGGCACCGGCAAGACCCTCGGTTTCGGTCTGCCGCTCCTGGAGCGCGTCACCGTCCCCGCCGACGTGGAGGCCGGCCGCGCCGCCCCCGAGGCCCTCACCGACGCCCCGCAGGCGCTCGTCGTCGTCCCCACGCGCGAGCTCTGCACCCAGGTGACCAACGACCTCCTGACCGCCGGCAAGGTCCGCAACGTGCGCGTGCTGGCGATCTACGGCGGCCGGGCCTACGAGCCGCAGGTCGAGGCCCTGAAGAAGGGCGTCGACGTGGTCGTCGGCACCCCGGGCCGGCTCCTCGACCTCGCAGGCCAGAAGAAGCTGGACCTGAAGCACATCAAGTCCCTCGTCCTCGACGAGGCCGACGAGATGCTCGACCTGGGCTTCCTGCCCGACGTCGAGAAGATCATCAACATGCTTCCGGCCAAGCGCCAGACCATGCTGTTCTCGGCGACCATGCCGGGCGCGGTCATCGGCCTCGCGCGCCGGTACATGAGCCAGCCCACCCACATCCGCGCCACCGCGCCGGACGACGAGGGCGCGACCGTCGCGAACATCGCGCAGTTCATCTACCGCGCGCACTCCATGGACAAGCCGGAGATGATCGCGCGCATACTGCAGGCCGAGGGCCGCGGTCTCGCGATGATCTTCTGCCGCACCAAGCGCACCGCCGCCGACATCGCCGAGCAGCTCCAGAGCCGCGGTTTCGCCTCCGGCGCCGTCCACGGCGACCTCGGCCAGGGCGCCCGCGAGCAGGCGCTGCGCGCGTTCCGCAACGGCAAGGTGGACGTCCTCGTCTGCACCGACGTCGCCGCGCGCGGCATCGACGTCGAGGGCGTGACCCACGTCATCAACTACCAGTCCCCCGAGGACGAGAAGACCTACCTGCACCGTGTCGGCCGCACCGGCCGCGCGGGCGCGTCGGGTACGGCGATCACGTTCGTCGACTGGGACGACATCCCGCGCTGGCAGCTCATCAACAAGGCGCTGGAGCTGAACTTCCACGAGCCTGTGGAGACGTACTCGACCTCCCCGCACTTCTTCGAGGACCTGAAGATCCCCGCGGGCACCAAGGGTGTCCTGCCGCGCTCGGAGCGCACCCGCGCCGGGCTCGACGCGGAGGAGCTGGAGGACCTGGGCGAGACCGGTGGCCGTGGTGGCCGCGGTCGCGGTGGCCGGGGCGGTCGGGGGGAGGCGCGCGGCGAGACTCGTACCGAGGAGCGCGAGCGCCCGGCCCGCACCCCGCGCCGCCGCCGTCGCACGCGCGGCGGTTCGGCCCTGGACCAGGCGTCCGGTACGGCGTCCACGGCGCCGGCCGCCGAGGCCGCGTCACCCGGCTCCGCCGACGGCGCCCTCGCGGCGTCGGAGCCGGCGGGTACCCGGACCCCGCGCCGCCGTCGCCGTACCCGCAACGGAGCGCCGCAGGAGCCGGTGCCGGCCACCGCCCCGGTGACCGTGACGCCGGAGGCCGTCGTAGAGACGGTCGAGGCCGTCGTGGAGCCGGCCGCGGCGGAGAAGCCGCGCCGTCGCCGCACCCGCAGGTCCGCGGAGGCCGCGCCGGTGGCGGAGGCGTCGACGCCGGTCGTGACCGAGGCACCGGTGGTGACCGAGGCCCCGGTCGCTGAAGAGACCCCTGCAGCCCCCGTACGCCGCCGTACCCGCAAGACGGCCGAGGCACCCGAGACGACGGCCGTCGAGGCGGTCGTCGAGGCGGTCGAGGCCGTGGTGGAGCCGAAGCCCCGCCGGACCCGCAAGACGGCGGCTGCCGCCGCCGAGGCCGCGGTGGACACGGCCGAGGCCGTCGAGGCCAGGCCGCGCCGCACCCGCAAGGCCGCCGAGCCCGTAACCGAGGTCGCACAGGCGCCGGCAGAGGCCGTCGAGGCCCCGGTGGCCCCGGCCCGTCGCCGCACCCGCAAGGCCGCGGAGCCGGCCGAGCCTGCGGTGGCCACCGAGGTGGCGGCCGAGGCCGCGCCCAAGGCGCGCCGGACCCGGAAGACGGCCGAGGCCGCCGTCGACACCGCCGAGGCCGTCGAGGCCAAGCCCCGCCGCACCCGCACGACGGCGGCGGCAGTGGCCCCGGAGACGGCCGAGGCCGAAGCGGCGCCCAAGCCCCGCCGCACTCGCAAGACGGCCGCGGTCGCCGAAGCCGCGGTGGACACCGCCGAAGCCGTCGAGGCCAAGCCGCGCCGCACCCGCAAGGCGACGGCCACCGCCGCCGACACGGAGACGGTCGAGGCGGCGGCAGTCGCCGAGGCGAAGCCCCGCCGGACCCGGAAGACGGCCGAGGCCGCCGTCGACACCGCCGAGGCCGTCGAGGCCAAGCCCCGCCGCACCCGCAAGACGGCAGCCGCCGCCACCGCGGAGATCCCGGCGCAGGCCACCGAGGAGCCGGAGGCGAAGCCGAGGCGACGCACCACCCGCAAGGCGGCCGTGGCCGCCGAGACCGCCGGATCCGTCGAGCCGGCCGACGCGGAGGCGAAGCCGAAGGCCCGCCGGACCCGGAAGGCGGCCGCCGCGGCGCCGGAGGCCTGAGCGCACGCCGATGGCCCGGACCACCCCGTGTGGTCCGGGCCATCGGCGTCTGCGGGCCGCACTCGGCGGCTCCCGGTGCGGGGATTCACCCACCGGCTCCCGGCCGGTCACCCCGCCCCCGCTACCCTCTCCCCCATGAGCAGGCCTCCTACCTTCGTCCCGCCCGCCGGTGCCCGTGCGTACCCGCTCGCCACCGGCCGGGGGGAGTTCGCCGTCGTCGACGCGCCCGTGGCCGCCGGGGTCGAGCCCAGGGGGATCGCGGTGCTGCTGCCCGGGTTCACCGGGAGCAAGGAGGACTTCAACCGGCTGCACGAGGCACTGGGCCGGCGCGGGTACCGGACGGTCGCCGTGGACGGTCGCGGGCAGTTCGAGTCGGACGGGCCGGCGGACGACGAGTCGGCGTACGCCCAGGAGGAGCTGGCGCGGGATGTGCTCGCGCAGGCGGCGGTGGTCGGCGCGGGACGGCCGGTGCATCTGCTGGGGCACTCGCTCGGCGGTCAGATCGCCCGTGCGGCCGTGCTCCTCGACCACACGCCGTTCCGCTCGCTGACCCTGATGGCCTCGGGCCCGGCGCAGATCTCCTCCTCCCAGCAGCAGCGCGTGAAGCTGCTGCGGGACGCGCTCGCCGTGATGTCGATGGGCGAGGTGTGGGATGCCATGCAGGCCATGGAGGCGCCGGAGGAACTGGAGGAACCGGACGCGCCCGCGGACGGACTCGAGGACGACGGGGATCTGCGGCGCCGTTGGCTGGGCAACAAGCCCGCCCAACTGCTCGCCACCGGACGCCAGTTGTGCACCGAGCCGGACCGCGTCGCGGAACTCGCCGCCGTACCGCTGCCCTTCCACGTCCTGTCGGGCGCGCGGGACGACACCTGGCCGGTACCGCTGCTGGACGACATGGCGCTGCGGCTGCGGGCACGCCGTACGGTGATCGAGGGGGCGGAGCACTCGCCCAACACCGACCGGCCAGCCGCCACCGCCGAGGCGATCGCGGACTTCTGGGACAGCACCGGCCCCGCGGGCCGGAGCCGGGGCTAGTACTGCGTCTGGAGGTGCTCCCAGAAGCCGTCCCGCAGGGCACGCCGCAGGTCGGCCTGGCCGCGCAGGGAGTACTGGAGCATCCCCTCGGCCTCGACGAGGAGGTCCTGGTCCACGGGGCCCGGCAGGTAGGGGTGGCCGGGCAGCAGTTCGACGAGCGCCTCGCGGCCTCGCGAGGAGAGCCACTTCGCGGCGATCTGCGCGCCGATGAAACGGACGTCCTCGCGGGTGGGTCTGGTCGCGCCCGCCTCATAGGCGGGGGCGGCGCGCCTGGAGACGTACGGCTTGAAGAACTCGAGGTCGAGGGTGCGCTGGCTGTCGACCTCCCAGAGCAGCGGCTCGGCCTGGTTGCGGCCCTCGGGGGCCTCGATGCCCCACAGGTGGACGCGGGCCCCGTAGCCCTGGGCGGCCTCGACCGCGGAGACCAGGTCCTCGTCGCCGCCGAGCAGGGCCGCGTCGCTGATGGCGCGGTGCCGGGCCAGTGACTCCAGGTCCGTGCGGATCAGGGAGTCGACGCCCTTCTGCTGGTTGTTGGCGTTGAGGTTGCCGAGGCGGACCTTGACGTCGGGGAGTTCGGCGATGGCCTGCTGCTCGGCGGTGTGGATGCGGCGGCGGGCGCCGTCGTACCAGTAGACGCGCAGCAGCCGGCTGTCGGCGAAGATCTGGCGCGCCTTGTCGATGAGCGCTTCGATCAGCCCCTCGGCGTCGAGGTCGAAGGCGCGGCGGTCCTCCGTCCCGGCGACGAGCCGGCCCGTGGCCGCGTAGAGGTAGCCCGCGTCCACGAAGATGGCGTGCGTCGAGGGCGTCTTGGCCACTTCGGCGAGCATGCGGGTGAGCAGCTCGTTCGTGCGGTCGATACCGGCCTTGAGGGCGGCGAGGTCGTCGTTCATCAACGCCATTGTCCCGGCGGTCACGCTGCGAACACAACCGGTCCCGGTCAGTCTCCCGCACACTCTTACCGGTCAGTAATTAGACGTTCGAAAAATTTCTTTAGCGTAGGGAATGTTTGTAACACGCAAGCCGTTGACTCCTACGGAACAGGACGACGAAGGGAGAGGCCATGCGCTTCGAAATCATGCGACTCGACGAGGTCGACGGCACCACCGTGGACAGCACTGTCGTGGACGCCGCCTCCGTCAGCAGGATCGTTCAGCAGGCCGCCGCCGTGGGGCAGCGCCTGTGGATCCGACCGGCCGAGACCCAGGCTTCGTAACAAGACGACGCGACGACGACAAACGAGAACGGCGACACCGGCGACACCGACGACACGCGGAGCACCACACAGTCTTCAGAGCCCCCGTACGGCACCCATGCCGTACGGGGGCTCTGCGTTCGCAGGGCTCCTACGTCGCGCTACGCACCCTTGATCACCTGGGTGACACCGTTGATGATCTGCTGCACGGCGATCGCGGAGAGCATCATGCCCGCGAGCCGCGTCACCAGGACCACACCGCCGTCCTTGATGACCCGGATGATCAGCAGCGAGTAGCGCATGACCAGCCACAGCACGACGTGGATGGCGAGGATCGCGACCCACACCGACACCTGCCTGGCCACGCTGTCGGCCTTCTGCACGGCGAGGATGACCGACACGATCGCACCGGGGCCGGCCAGCAGCGGCATGCCCAGCGGCACCAGCGCCACGTTGACGTCCTTGGTCTGCTTCGGTTCGTCGTTCTTGCCGGTGAGCAGGTCCAGGGCGATGAGCAGGAGCAGCAGCCCGCCCGCGATCATCAGTGCGGGCACGGAGACGTGCAGGTAGTCCAGGATCTGGTGCCCCAGCAGCCCGAAGACCGTGATCACACCGCCCGCCACGCACACGGCCTGGAAGGCCATCCGCTTCTGCACCTTGCCGGGCCGGCCGGCGGTGAGGGCGAGGAAGATCGGGGTGATCCCAGGGGGATCCATGATGACGAAGAGGGTCAGGAAGAGGGAGCCGAAGACGGCGAGATCGAACATGGGGGTGCTACGGGCCTTGCAGGAGGAGGTTCTTGGACGGGCGAGGGTCGGGCCTCAGGCCCCGCCGGTCCCCGGTACCGGGAACGCCCCGGTCGCCCGGCGAGTGATCTCGCCGTACACCTCGGGGTGGGTGGTGTACTCGCCGAGCGCCACCGTCTTGCGGCTGCCGTGGTAGTCCGAGGACCCGGTGACCAGCAGCCCCAGCTCCCCGGCCAGTCCGCGCAGCCGGGCGCGGGTGTCCTCGTCGTGATCCATGTGGTCGACCTCGATGCCGTCGAGACCGGCCGCGGCCATCTCGGCGATCGCCGACTCGGGCACGGTACGGCCGCGCTTGGCGGCCGCCGGGTGCGCGAACACGCACACTCCGCCGGCCCCCTTGACCAGCCGGATCGCCTCGAAGGGGTCGGTCTCGTGCTTCTCCACGAAGGCCCGGCCGCCGTCGGCCAGCCACTCCTCGGTGAAGGCGTCGCTCACGGTCGGCACGACGCCGAGCTCGACGAGCGCGGAGGCGACGTGCGGCCGCCCCACGGAACCGTCGCCGGCGATCCGCTTCACGTGCTCCCAGGTGACCGGCACGCCCAGCGCGTTCAGCTTGGCGATCATGCCCTGCGCGCGCGGCACCCGGTCGTCCCGGACCAGCTCGCGCTCGGCGAGCAGATCGGGCTCCTCGGGGTCGAAGAGGTAGGCCAGCATGTGCATGGAGACGCCGTCGACACGGCAGGACAGCTCGGCCCCGGTGACCAGGGTGAGCCCCTTGGGCAGCGCGGCGACGGCCTCGGCGTATCCACGGGTGGTGTCGTGATCGGTCAGCGCGACGACGTCAAGACCGGCAGCGGCGGCGTTGCGCACCAGCTCGGCCGGGGTGTCCGTACCGTCCGAGGCGGTGGAGTGGCAGTGCAGATCGATGCGCACGACACGGACTCCAGCGGGACGGTACGGAAGGGACGCGTCAAGAATAGCGGCCTCCGGAGGCTGCCCTGTCACACCCTAAAGCGGGGGGTGCCCCATACAGGCGCGGCACAGGTCCCACCCAGGGGCGCTGGGGGTACCCCCGGCCGAAGGCGGGGGGAGGAACTGCGCGACAAGCCACCACGGCGCCGCAGTCGCCCACGTACGGCCCCTTCCTTACGGCTCCAGCAACCGCGGCGACAACGCCCCGCACGGCACCAGGTCCACCTCGGCCCCCGCGTCCCGCAAGTCCGTCAGCACCAGCTCGTCGTACATCAGCAGACCCGTCTGCTCGGGCCACACCACGGCCCACAGCCACAGCCCGCGGGCCTCGCCCGCGAAGACGGCCCGGTCGTCCGGCGCGCCGGTGACATGCCACAAGGGCGTCGGCCGCCCCGCCGCCAGCACCTTCGCCTGCGCCGGCTTCTCCACGTTCATGTACGACCCCGGATCCGGCCCGTCGATCCCTGCGTACCGGGCCCCCAGACCGACGCCCAGCTCCTCGGCGACCAGGATCATCTCCCCTATGCCGCCGAGCGGCGCGGGTCCGGAGCAGGCGACGGCGGTCGCGCGCCCCCCACTGCGGTCGTCGCCGGCGTACGCCACGCCCGTGAACAGCCAGCCGACCGGCAGCGGCCAGGGCATCCACACCGGGACCTGGGTGCGGTGCACCACCACACCGAGGGCCTCGACGCTGGGCGGGATCACGGGCTGTACCGGATGCACGGTCCCGTGGACATCGCACTGCCAGGTGTCGGCGAAAAGTCCGGGAGCCCTGACCCGGCCACCACACTTCGGGCAACTGGGTTCGCCCCTCATAGAGCCCCACGGTCCTACCCAGGACCCCCCACGTCAAGGACGATCACCCGTCCAGCGCACGCCGCCGCGTGGCCGGACGGCCCCAGCCGTGCGGCCCGCCTCCGGCGACGGGGCCGCCGTGCTCGCCGACCGGCTTGCCAACTGCCCGGCGGCGCATGCCGCTTGGTGAGCTTGCTCACCCCCGCGTCAGTCCAGCGGGACGGATTTCCGGTGCGGGTCCCGGAGGTCGGCCCCGTTCGCGAGCCAGCGCTCCTGGAGGGCGCCGGCGCCGTGCACGCGCTTCCAGGCGGCCTCGTTCGGTGTCATCGGCAGCAGCGGCAGGAACCGTACGGGGTCGAGGGGCTCGTCCAGCTCCAGATCCTCGACGAGACCGCCCGGCTCGCCGACCAGGACGGAGGTGAAGGGCGCGCCCGGCCACAGCGGACCGCCCACGTCGAGGGACGCGCCGGGTGTCACGACCAGACCCTCCACCTGCGGGGACGCCGCGAGCACGGCGAGCGCGCGGAGCACCTTGTCGGTCTCGGCGAGCCCGGCCCGGACCGACAGGACCAGCTCGGCGCGCGGTCCCTTGACGGGGTCCGCGACCATCGCGGTGGGATCGGTCATGGGGTGCGCGGACATGCCGAGCGTGGCGTAGCGGACGACGTTCTCGCCCTGGAGGTCCTCGTGGAAACGGAGCACCTCGATGCGGTCCGTACCGAGGAAGGTGACCGCCGCGCGCGCGTCCGGTTCGCCCAGTGCGGTGGTCAACCGGGCCTCGACCAGAGGAAGAACTTCAACCATGTCGCGAGCATAGAACTCGTCAGTACCGGGCAAAGCGGCGCCTTGACACTGAGGGCTGCTGCTACTCTGACCGCGGTGGTTCGGGGCAGCACGCAGCGCGTCGCGGTCAGACCCCGACGCCGACAGGACTCCCTTACGAGGGACCGGCTGGAGGAGGTGGGGCTGTCATGGATCGAAGTCACCCGTGCAGTACCACTCGCTCTTCCGGCCTCTGAATCTCTTTCTCTGGCTGGCTGCCGCCTTCTCGTGCGCGTTGTCGTTCGGAAG
Organism: Streptomyces sp.; assembly: GCF_019510245.1. Classification (GTDB taxonomy): domain Bacteria; phylum Actinomycetota; class Actinomycetes; order Streptomycetales; family Streptomycetaceae; genus Streptomyces. The sequence goes on from NZ_JAEKKT010000181.1 coordinate 40,789, forward strand.
AGCACTCCGTTTCGCTTGCCCGATCCTTCTGACCGGTCCGTTCCGGATCTGTCTGGATCCGTTCGTCTGATCTGAATCAGTAGCGAAGTCGCCACCGCAACGGTGCGGTGCTCCCCGCTTTGTGGACGTGCCAAACATCCGAAGCCAGGACGTCCTCATTCCGGGTAGTTCCACCCGTTCCCCGGCGTCTTCCGCTGCCTGTCGCGAAGGAGCCTGCCCATGTCGATGATCCGCGACCTCCGAGCCGTGGTCCGCCCCTCCCGCCCCTCGCTGCGCAAGAGCCTGCGGCCGGAGAACGGCGCGTACGACACCACCCGCGACCCCGGTACGCCCTCGGCCGTCGTCGACTGCGCCGTCTACCGCGACGGCGCCCGCGTCGAGACCGGCAAGCCGCTGACCCCGCACGAGGCGATGCGGCTGGTGCGCCGCGACGGCGGGTTCGTCTGGATCGGCCTGCACGAGCCGACCGAGGCCGAATTCGCCGGTATCGCGAGCGAGTTCGGGCTCCACCCGCTGGCCGTGGAGGACGCCGTACAAGCCCACCAGCGCCCGAAGCTGGAGCGGTACGACGACTCCCTCTTCACCGTCTTCAAGACCATCCACTACGTCGAGCACGACCAGCTCACCGCCAACAGCGAGGTCGTGGAGACCGGCGAGGTCATGTGCTTCACCGGCCGGGACTTCTTCATCACCGTCCGGCACGGCGGCCAGGGCTCGCTGCGGGCGCTGCGGCACCGGCTCCAGGACGACCCCGAGCTGCTCGTCAAGGGCCCCTCGGCCGTGCTGCACGCCATCGCCGACCACGTCGTGGACGGTTACGTCGCCGTCGCCGACGCGGTGCAGGACGACATCGACGAGGTGGAGACGGAGGTCTTCACCCCGGGCCGCAAGGGCGGTGTCTCCCGCGGTGTCGACTCGGCGCGGATCTACCAACTCAAGCGCGAGGTGCTGGAGTTCAAGCGTGCGGTCTCGCCGCTGCTGCGCCCCATGCAGCTGCTGAGCGAGCGGCCGATGCGGCTGGTCGACCCCGACATCCAGAAGTACTTCCGGGACGTCGCCGACCACCTCGCCCGCGTCCAGGAGCAGGTCGTCGGCTTCGACGAACTCCTCAACTCGATCCTCCAGGCCAACCTCGCACAGGCGTCCGTCGCGCAGAACGAGGACATGCGGAAGATCACGTCCTGGGCCGCGATCATCGCCGTACCGACGATGGTGTGCGGTGTGTACGGCATGAACTTCAAGTACATGCCGGAGCTGCACTGGCGGTACGGCTACCCGGTGATCATGGCCATCACCGGGGTGATCTGTCTCGGCATCCACCGCACGCTGAAGCGCAACGGCTGGCTCTAGGCTGTCGCCATGACAAGCGAGCTGCTCGACCAGGCCCTCGTCGAGGAGGCCACGAAGAAGTCCGGCCTCGTCTGGGTGCGGGGCGCCGGGGCGACGACGGCGCGTGCGGTGTGGCACGCGTGGGCCGACGGGGGTGTGTGCCTGGTCGGCGACGGGGCCGAGCAGCCGTTGGGTGAGCTGCCCGACGGGGGCTCGGCGGAGGTGACCGTCCGCAGCAAGGACAAGGGGGGCCGGCTGGTCACCTGGACGGCGACGGTCACGGAACTCGCGGCCGGCACCCCCGAGTGGGACACGGCGGTGGCGGAGCTGAAGGGCAAACGCCTCAACGCCCCCGACGGCGAGGCGATGACCGACCGCTGGGCCAGGGAGTGCAGGGTGCTGCGCCTGACCCCGACCGGGACGACATCGCCCCTTCCGGAGGGGAGCCTGGCGGCGCCGCCGCTCTCCTCCCCCGCCACCACCCGGCGCCCGGTCCCACCCGCCCTGCCACGGTTGCTTTCGAGACGCCGGAAATCCAAGTAGCCCGCACCGGAGCCGGGTTCGGAGCCCCGCCGCGGGTCGGGGCGACCGGCTACGACGCCGGCAGCTGCTTCCCGTAGTCGACCGTCTCACCCTTCTCCGGTTCGACCACGCTGAAGTCCTTACCCCAGTCGGAGAAGGTGAGGGTGCCCGCGCCACCGCCGCGTTCCAGGCGGAGGGGGTACGGCTTGCCGTCCAGGGAGACGTCGAGGGTGCCGCCGGAACCGCCGTCGCCGGTGATGCGGATCGTGCGGGTACCCGACTGCTCGTGGTGACCGGCCGTCGAGAGCGAACCGTGCAGGGTCAGCAGGCCCGAGAGGAGGAGGTCCTTGTCCGTGAAGCCGCTGAACTTCTTGTACGCGGGATCCGTCCGCGGCACCTTGACGTACTTGCCGTCGAGCTTGGTCGCCGCGGTCGTGTCGCTGCCGTCGGCGTGGTTCCAGAAGCCTTCGTCGGCCTGCAGATACAGCGTGTCGCCGACCCTGAGGAGCTGGAACGTCGAGCCCTTCGAGGTGACCGACCCGGTCCCGCCCTCCTCGTTCAGGCGCATGTCCAGCTCGTACGTACGCCCGCTGGTGACCACCGTCCCCGCCAGCCGCACCGTCGCCACCGACGCCGCCGCCGCCCGCGTCCTCGACTGGATGACGTCCGGCGCCAGCTTGCCCACCCCGTTCGTGCCGGCATCCGGGTCTTCGCTGCATCCGGTGAGGACGGCCAGTGCGCACACGGCGGTGACCAGTGCGGCGTGGCGGGTACGGCCCGGAGCGATCGCGGTCACGGACAGGGCCACCTTTCTGAGCGGTCCGGCAGGGCGTACCGCAGCGTACCGGTGCCCAAGCCGCCCGGCGGAGCCGGTCCGTCCGGACCGCCCACCAGGGCGTATCCGATCGGTACGGGCTAGCCTGAAGCCCACCGAGCGGGCAGAAGGGACCGAAAACCACGCAAGCAGTACCCCGGTAGGTAAAGGAAGCAACCCCATGGCAGCCGGCGCTCCCCGCGTCTTCGTCTCGCACCTCGCCGGTGTCCCCGCCTTCGACCCGGCCGGCGACCAGGTGGGCCGGGTCCGGGACCTCGTCGTCATGCTGCGCGTCGGCCGCCGCCCGCCCCGGCTGCTCGGCCTGGTCGTCGAACTGTCCACCCGGCGCCGCGTCTTCCTGCCCATGACCCGCGTGACCGGCGTCGAGTCCGGCCAGGTCATCACCACCGGCGTGGTCAACGTCCGCCGCTTCGAGCAGCGCCCCACCGAACGCCTGGTCTTCGGCGAACTCCTCGACCGCCGTGTCCGGCTGGTCGAGACCGGCGAGGAGGTCACCGTCCTCGACCTGGCCGTGCAGCAGCTGCCGGCCCGCCGGGACTGGGAGATCGACCGGGTCTTCGTCCGCAAGGGACGGACCGGAACCTTCCGGCGGTCCAGAGGAGAGACGCTCACCGTCGAGTGGTCGCAGGTCACCGGGTTCTCCCTGGAGGAGCACGGCCAGGGCGCCGAGAGCCTGCTCGCCACCTTCGAGCAGCTGCGCCCCGCCGACCTCGCCAACGTGCTGCACCACCTCTCCCCCAAGCGCCGCGCCGAGGTGGCCGCGGCCCTCGACGACGACCGCCTGGCCGACGTCCTAGAGGAGCTCCCCGAGGACGACCAGATCGAGATCCTCGGCAAGCTGAAGGAGGAGCGGGCCGCGGACATCCTGGAGGCCATGGACCCGGACGACGCGGCCGACCTGCTCGCCGAACTCCCCGAACAGGACAAGGAGCGGCTGCTGAGCCTCATGCAGCCGGCGGACGCGGCCGAGATGCGGCGCCTGATGTCGTACGAGGAGCACACGGCGGGCGGTCTGATGACCACCGAGCCGATCGTCCTGCGGCCCGACGCGACCGTCGCCGACGCCCTCGCCCGGGTCCGCAACCCCGACCTCTCCCCGGCCCTCGCCGCCCAGGTCTACGTGTGCCGGCCGCCCGACGAGACCCCCACCGGGAAGTACCTGGGCACCGTGCACTTCCAGCGGCTGCTGCGCGATCCCCCCTACACCCTGGTCAGTTCGCTGGTCGCCGACGACGACCTGCAACCCCTCGCCCCCGACGCCACGCTCCCGGTCATCGCCGGGTTCTTCGCCACGTACGACATGGTCGCGGCGCCCGTGGTGGACGAGGCGGGCTCGCTGGTCGGCGCGGTGACCGTGGACGACGTCCTCGACCACATGCTGCCGGAGGACTGGCGGGAGACCGAGTTCCATCTGGAGGAAGGGGACCAGCCGGAGCAGACGGCGGAGAAGGGGGCGGGGATCCATGGCGCCTGAGCGTGAGAGCACCCGCGAGCGGACGCCGTCCGGCGCCACCGCCGCCGGCCGGTCGCGCGGTCACCGCCTGGACCAGCCGCGCGCACCGCGGCGCAGGCTGCTGCCCGAGTGGGACCCGGAGGCCTTCGGACGGCTCTCCGAGCGCATCGCCCGCTTCCTGGGCACCGGGCGGTTCATCGTCTGGATGACGTTCGTGATCATCCTCTGGGTGCTGTGGAACATCGCGGCACCCGGACGGCTCCGCTTCGACGAGTACCCGTTCATCTTCCTGACCCTGGCCCTGTCCCTGCAGGCCTCCTACGCGGCCCCGCTGATCCTGCTCGCGCAGAACAGGCAGGACGACCGCGACCGGGTCAACCTCGAACAGGACCGCAAGCAGAACGAGCGGTCCATCGCCGACACCGAGTACCTCACCCGGGAGATCGCCGCCCTGCGCATGGGCCTGGGCGAGGTGGCGACCCGGGACTGGATCCGCTCCGAACTCCAGGACCTGCTGAAGGAGATGGACGAGCGGCGGGACGGGCATCACGAACATGCCGTATTCCCGGCAGAACGGTCGGCGAGGCGTGACGTAGACGACCGCTGAGGGGCGTTATAGGGGCCCCGCGCCGCGCCGTACCATCGGGGGTATGGCTAGCGAAGACGCGGTGCGCGAGGCACTGGCGACGGTGAACGACCCGGAGATCAACCGACCCATCACCGAACTGGGGATGGTCAAATCGGTGGTGATCGGGGAGGACGGCGCGGTCGCGGTCACCGTGTACCTGACGGTCTCCGGCTGCCCCATGCGGGACACGATCACCCAGCGCGTCACCGAGGCGGTCTCCCGGGTCGAGGGCGTCACCCGGGTCGACGTCACCCTGGACGTGATGAGCGACGAGCAGCGCAAGGAGCTGGCCTCCGCCCTGCGCGGCGGCCAGGCCGAGCGCGAGGTGCCCTTCGCCAAGCCCGGCAGCCTCACCCGCGTCTACGCGGTCGCCTCCGGCAAGGGCGGCGTCGGCAAGTCGTCGGTCACGGTCAACCTGGCCGCCGCGATGGCCGCCGACGGCCTGAAGGTGGGCGTGGTCGACGCGGACATCTACGGCCACTCCGTCCCGCGCATGCTCGGCGCGGACGGCCGCCCGACCCAGGTCGAGAACATGATCATGCCGCCGTCGGCCAACGGCGTGAAGGTCATCTCCATCGGCATGTTCACCCCGGGCAACGCCCCGGTCGTCTGGCGCGGCCCGATGCTGCACCGCGCCCTCCAGCAGTTCCTCGCGGACGTCTACTGGGGCGACCTGGACGTCCTCCTCCTCGACCTCCCCCCCGGCACCGGTGACATCGCCATCTCGGTCGCCCAGCTGGTCCCGAACGCCGAGATCCTGGTCGTGACGACGCCTCAGCAGGCCGCTGCGGAGGTCGCGGAGCGGGCGGGCTCGATCGCGGTCCAGACCCACCAGAAGATCGTCGGCGTCGTCGAGAACATGTCCGGCCTGCCCTGCCCGCACTGCGGCGAGATGGTCGACGTCTTCGGCACGGGCGGCGGCCAGACGGTCGCCGACGGCCTGACCCGCACGACGGGCGCGACGGTGCCGGTCCTGGGTTCGATCCCGATCGACGTCCGCCTCCGCGAGGGCGGCGACGAGGGCAAGCCGGTCGTCCTGACGGACCCGGACAGCCCGGCGGGCGCGGCCCTGCGCGGCATCGCCGGCAAGCTCGGCGGCAGGCAGCGCGGCCTCTCGGGCATGTCCCTGGGCATCACGCCGCGCAACAAGTTCTAAGGGGCACCTGCAGCGCCCCGTCAGGGGCGCTGGGCTGTTTTCGATATGCGGCTCCGCCGCGTGGGCGCGACAAGCCACCACGCACCCGCGGTCGCGCAACCACCACACCCCCTACGGCGAAGGGGCGCCAGACCACCGGCGCCCCTTTTCTCATGCGTACGCGGCAACGTCCTTGATCACCGCGAACCCCAGCCCGTAGGCCGACATCCCCCGCCCGTACGCCCCGAGGTGCACGCCCCCCTCCGTGGACCCGGCGAGCACCCACCCGAACTCCGACTCCCGGTAGTGGAACGGCGTCGCCACCCCGTCCACCGGCAGCGACAGCGTCGACCACTCCGGCCCGGTCAGCTCGTCGGCCAGCTCCCACGCCGTCTCGGTCTGCTGCTCCAGCCAGTCGTCCCGCAGGCTGTGGTCCATCTGCCCCGGCCAGGTGAAGGACAGCAGCCCGACCCCGGCCAGCCACGCGGCGGACGACACCGACGTGGCCTCCAGCAGCCCGGTACCGTCGGCGCTCCGCCGGGACGGACTCGCCGCGACGGTCACGACGACCGCGAACTTCTCCCGCGGCTCACCGGCGGACGCGGCGAGATGCTCGTTCCGCACCGACGGCTCGTCGCCGTGCCCGATCGACCCGTGCTCCACCGCACCGTCGGCCGCCGTACCCACCTGCATCAGCCAGCGCGGCCCCGTGAACGCCTCGTCGAGGCCGTACCAGGGGAAGGGCGCCTCCAGGTAGCCGTCGACCGTGCGGCGGGCTGAGGGGGCCTGCTGCACGCCCTCCGCGGCCGGCGCCTGTCCGTCCACCCGACTTGTCGTCTCCATCTGCCCGGACGCCTCCTAGCTCTCGTCGGTCCGGGGCGGCCCGCCCCCCTTCGGGCGCACTCGTCCGGTCCGCACAACAACTCGGCAGCATATCGACACCGCTGGGACCAGCCGCGAAAGCGCCCGGTGCGTGGGTCGTACGGGCGGCTGGTTCGGGCCCTAAGAGACGAATGAGCGGCGCACACGCGGTATGAAACGCGTCACGTGCGCCGCTCATGCGCGGGTCGGTGATCCGAACTCAGGTGGCGTCCGCGTCGTAGGGCGGACGGTCGTCCTTGCCCGGGTCCTCCGGCTTCTTGGTCATGTCGATCCGGCCGCTCCCCGACGAACCGCTCCCGGCGGACGACGACGAGGAGTCGGTGTCGCGGCTGTGCACCGCGTCCGTCACCTCGGCCATCTCCTTCTTCAGGTCGAAGCCGTTGCGGATCTCCTTCAGCCCCAGCTCGTCGCTGTCCAGGTGCTTGCGGATGAAGGTCTTCGGGTTGAGGTCCTCCAGCTCGAAGTCCTTGAACTCCGGGCCGAGTTCCTGCCGGATGTCTTCCTTGGCGCTCTCCGAGAACTCCCGGATCTTGCGGATGGTCCGCATGACGTCCTGGATGACCTTCGGGAGCTTGTCCGGACCGAAGACGAGCACGGCGAGCACAATGATCGTCACCAGCTCGAGTGGTCCTATGTCATTGAACACCTGAAGCTCCTTGCGATGTCCTCGGTCCTCGGCCCTCCGGTCGCTGTTGCGGGTGTTCCGTGGTCCGGGCCGGGTCCACGGTACCCGGCGGACCTGTCCGACCGGTACTGCCCCGAGGTGTCCGACTGCGTGTGTACGACCGGTTTTCCGGGTTGTTTGCCTAGTCGGGGCACGAGCGGGGCACTGCCTGTGACGTTTCTGTCAGTTCCTGTCCGCGACGTCGGGGCGGCCGTGGGGGCCGACGAGCGGCAACGGGTTGAGGTCCTGCACGCCGTGCACCTGGACGACGGCGAGGTCGTAGCCGGTGTCCCGGCCGACGACGGTCGCCCGGGCGGTGGCTCCGCTGCTGAACGTCACGGTGATGCGGCCGCCCGCGGCGACGACGTGGTCGTTGGTGAGGATGCGCCCACGGGTGTCGAGGATGAAGCCGGTGCCGGTGGCCTGCTCGCCGGTGCCGGTGACATGCAGGGTGACGACGCTGGGCAGCGCCCGCGCGGCGATCCCGGCGGCATTGCCCGGCGGGCGTCCGGGCGGCGGGCCCGGCCGGGGCGGACCGGGGTGGACCGGATCCGGCTGGGCCAGCTGTACGGCCTGCAGACCGCCGGTGCGCTCCAGACAGCCGCCGATCAGCCCGCCGGCCGCGGCGGAGACCACGGAGAGCACCAGTGCCCCCACGGCGAACGTCCACCGGCTCCGCGACCGCCGCCGTGCCGCTGGTATCCCCTCGTCCATGGTCTCCTCGCGGGCTCACCGCGGGCCGTGCACGGGCGGGCTCGCGGAAGGTCGGCTCCGTGCTCGCAGCGGTGCCACGGGCATGGCTGGTTCACAGGATTCAACCAGGTTCGCAAGCAGCCGCGCAGGATCGTTCAGCAGATGGGCGGCGATCGGTCAGTGGGCCGCGCGGGAGGAACGGGACGGGGAGGGTGCGGAGGTGGTGTCGGGGACGGGTGCGGCGAGCAGGCTGGTGGCGGCCGCCTCGGGAACGGTGGTCCACGAGGTGAGGGCGAACGGCGGGTTGGTGCTCAGCGGTCGTATCAGCGGGGAGACTGCGGCCGCGCCGGCCATCACCGGTGCGGTCAGTTCACTCAGCGTCTGCTGCGCGGTGGCCGGGGAGGGCACTCCGGGCAGCAGCGGTGCGGACACCGAGGTGGGCACGGCGGGAGTGGAGCCGAGCAGCGCGCCGGACGACAGCAGCGGGGTGAGCAGGCGGCGCCGCTGCTGGTCGGCGGCCCCGGTGGTGCCCGAGCCCGCCGTGCCTGCCGGGGCGACGCTGCCGCCGCCGGTGCCGGTGCGGGCGTCGGCGGCCGTGGTGCCGGGGAGGCCCGCGGTCACCCCGCCGAGGGCGACGGCGGCGAGCGATACCGCGCCGGCGGCCACGAACGCGAACCGCATGGAGCGCGAGGCGGAGCGGTCGCCGTCCGGGCGGCCGACGGGGTGGATGCGGAAGCCCCGGCCGGCGGCCGCGGCCGGGTCGTGCGGGCGGGCCGGGACGTAACCGAACTCGAAGCGGTCGTCCCGGCTCGTCCCGAAGACCCCGCCGCCGGATCTGCGTCCCGAGGGATCTCCCCCGCCGAACGGCGAGCCGCCGCCGTCCTGGTCGCCGCCCGCGGGCAGCCCCTGGAGGCGGGTGGCGGAGCGGCCGCCGCGAAGACGTTCTTCAGGGCGCGCTGGGCGTCCGCCTCGGCCTTGCACCGGGCGCAGGTCGCCAGGTGGGCCAGGACGCGCTCACGCGTCTCATGACCGAGCTCTCCGTCCACCAGGGCGGAGAGTCGGTCTCCCAGGTGCTGTTCCGCGAGCTGCCGCTCGGCCGGTTTCGGTCGTGATCCACTCACGCGGTCGCGCCCCCTCCTCCCAGTGCGGGAACACGGGGCACGAAGGAACGGCGCTCGGCCTTGCGGGCCTCCGGGGAGCGGTGCGCGAGGGCCTTGCGCAGCTGGGAGCGGCCACGGTGGATACGGGAGCGGACGGTGCCGAGCTTGACGCCGAGGGTCGCGGCGATCTCCTCGTACGACAGCCCCTCGATGTCGCAGAGCACGACGGCGGCGCGGAACTCGGGCGCGAGGGTGTCCAGCGCCTGCTGGACGTCGGCGTCGAAGTGCGCGTCGTTGAAGGCCTGCGAGGGGGTGGGCTCGCGGCTGGGCAGGCGCTCGGCCGCGTCCTCGCCGAGGGCGTCGAAGCGGATGCGCTGCTTGCGGCGGACCATGTCGAGGAAGAGGTTGGTGGTGATGCGGTGCAGCCAGCCCTCGAAGGTGCCCGGGGAGTACGTCGACAGGGAGCGGAAGACGCGGACGAAGACCTCCTGGGTGAGGTCCTCGGCGTCGTGCTGGTTACCGGTGAGGCGGTAGGCCAGGCGGTAGACGCGGCCGCTGTGCGTGCTGACGATCTCCTCCCACGTGGGCGGAGTCCATGCCTGCCCGTCCGCGTCGGTGGAGAAGGTCGCGGTCCGGTCCTCGCCCATGGCGAGCGCGGCGGCGTGGCTGGGGTCAGCAGCGGTGTCGTTCACGGATTTCGGCCTGCCTGCCGATCCGAGGAAGCGCCGCAGCACTCCTCCCCGATCCCCAGGCGCAGCCGCACCTCCCCTGTCGGCTCTGGTGGTGTCCAGTGGAGCCCCTACCATAGCCACCTCTCCCGTTAGCACCGGATAAGCGGTTTTACAAGAATTTGATCTGTGCTGGTACGGCTCGTCCGGCTGCGACAGCAGGTGCTCGACCGCCGTCTGCTCACCGTGATCCATTCGTGTCCCCCCGCCTCGTCTTCCACCCCTCTAAACGCCCGGTCCCATCTGCGGGTTCCCGACGCCAACGGATACAGTCACGCCCAGGCAACCACGGGGACAGGAGAGGGTCATTACCGGCAACCGGCAGACGAGCTGGGCGTTCGCCGACGCCTTTGTCGCCGAGGACGAAGCACTGCGGTGGGCCCGTGACCGGGCCCGCGAGGCAGGGCTGCGCTCGGTGTCGCCCGGCACGGGCGCCGCGCTGCGCATGCTCGCCGCCTCCGTGGAGGCCAAGGCGGTCGCCGAGATCGGTACGGGGTGCGGGGTCTCCGGGATGTACCTGCTGCACGGCATGCGCCCGGACGGCGTGCTGACCACCGTGGACCCGGAGCCGGAGCACCAGCAGTTCGCGCGGCAGGCCTTCCGTGCCTGCGGCTTCGCCAGCAACCGGGCCCGCTTCATCCCCGGCCGGGCCCTCGACGTGCTGCCCCGCCTCGCGGACGCCGGCTACGACCTCGTCTTCTGCGACGGGGACCGCCAGGAGTACTCCGACTATCTCGCTGAATCGTTGCGTCTGCTGCGTCCGGGCGGCCTGGTGGTCTTCGAGGGCGTCTTCGCCAACGGCCGCACCGTGGACTCGGGGCCGCAGCCGACCGAGGTACTGCGGCTGCGCGAGCTGCTGCGCACGGTCCGGGAGAGCCCGGAGCTGGTGCCGTCGCTGCTGCCGGTGGGCGACGGGCTGCTGTGCGCGGTCAAGCGGTAGCCCGCGCGGGGAACGCGGGAGGGAAAGGGTCCCGGCCGGTGCCGGGGCCCGGAGAGACGGCAGCGCCCCGGCACCGCTTAGGATGCCGGGGCGGCCGAAAGGGTATGGTCGCTGACGCCTCAGCCGACGACGTTCTTGAGGGCGTCGGCGAGCGCCGCGGCCTCGTCAGGGGTCAGCTCGACGACGAGCCGACCGCCGCCTTCGAGCGGAACGCGCATGACGATGCCCCGCCCCTCCTTGGTCACCTCGAGCGGGCCATCACCCGTCCGCGGCTTCATGGCCGCCATGCTCGTTCCCCTTCCTGAAAACAGCTCATCGTCTACCGACGGCCCTGGAGGGCACGCGTGATCCTCGAAGGACACGCGACACCGGCATCGAACACATTGCTTCCAGGCCATTATCCCGCATCTCAGGACCCGATGACCAACATCAGTCGGCATCGCTTGGGCAACGCACGCGAGCAAAACCACTCAATTCGGCGATGTGACTGCGATACTTCGCCACCTCGTGTCCTTACGCCGACCGAGTCGGCTCCGGAATTCTTTGACGCAGGTCACACGCCCGCTCCGGTCCCCCGGCGACGATCTCCGCCATGCTGTCCTTCGGACGCGGACGTACTGAGCGGTACGTCAGCCGCGACGAGGCGGACAGACGCAGACAGACGCGGACGAACGAAGACCGACGAAGACGACGGAGGGGACGCACCATGACCGACACCGTGCTGTACGAGGTGGGCGACGGACTCGCGACGATCACGCTGAACCGCCCCGAGGCGATGAACGCGCTGAACATCGCGACAAAGGTGGCCCTTCGGGAAGCAGCGCAGGAAGCGGCGGCCGACACGGCTGTCCGCGCGATCCTGCTGACGGCCGCCGGAGACCGGGCGTTCTGCGTGGGCCAGGACCTCAAGGAGCACATCACGCTGCTCGCGTCCGACCGGGAGACCGGGGCGGGGCAGACGATGACGACGGTACGGGAGCACTACAACCCGATCGTGCGGGCGCTGGTGTCGGCGCCGAAGCCGGTCGTCGCCGCCGTCAACGGGGTGGCCGCCGGCGCCGGTCTCGGCTTCGCCCTCGCGGCGGACTACCGGGTGGTCGCCGACACCGCCGCCTTCAACACGTCGTTCGCGGCGCAGGACGCGTACGAGCTGGGCATCGCGAACAAGGTGGTGCCTTCGGCCGAGCTGCGGGCCGAGGCCGAGAAGGTGGCCCGGAAACTGGCCGAAGGGCCGACTGTGGCGTACGCGGCGCTGAAGGAGGCCGTCGCCTACGGGCTCACGCACTCCCTCGACGAGACGCTGGACAAGGAGGACGAGCTGCAGGCCCGGGCCGGGGCGTCCGAGGATCACGGGATCGCCGTGCAGGCGTTCGTGAACAAGGAGAAGCCGAAGTACCTGGGGCGGTAACCCGTCCTCACGGGGCGCTGTCCCTTACGGCGTGTTTCGGGCCGCGCATGCCTCCAGGTGGTCGTTGACCAGGCCGCATGCCTGCATGAGGGCGTACGCCGTCGTCGGGCCGATGAAGCGCAGGCCGCGTTTCTTCAGGGCCTTGGACAGGGCCGTCGACTCGGGGGTCACCGGCGGGACGTCGGCGATGGTCTTCGGGGCCGGGTAGGTGCCCGGCTCCGGGGCGTACGACCAGATCAGGTCGTCCAGTTCGCCCTGGCCCCACTCGGCGAGGACCTTCGCGTTGGCCATGGTCGCGTCGATCTTCGATCTGTTGCGGATGATGCCGGCGTCGGCCAGCAGGCGTTCGCGGTCCTCGTCGGTGAACGCGGCCACCTTCTCGATGTGGAAGTCGGCGAAGGCGGCCCGGAAGCCGGGGCGGCGGCGCAGGATCGTGATCCAGGAGAGGCCGGACTGGAAGGCCTCCAGGCTGAGGCGTTCGTAGAGGGCGTCGTCGCCGTGGACCGGGCGGCCCCATTCCTCGTCGTGGTACGACACGTAGTCCTCGGTGGACAGCGCCCAGGGGCAGCGCAGCCTGCCGTCCGGGCCGGGAACCGCCGCCCCCTCGATCAGGTCGGTCGTCTCGCTCATGGCCGGTCCTCCGGCTCGGGTTTGTCCAGCGACGTGTGCGGGCTGTGGGGGCGGTGCGGTGCGGCCTGGGCGCCGGCCAGCGCGGACTCGAGGTCGGCGATCCGGGCGTCGCGCTCGGCGAGCTCGGCGCCGAGGCGGCTGAGCGCGTCGTCGACGTCCGCCATGCGGTAGCCGCGCGGGACGAGCGCGAAGCGGATGCTCTCCACGTCGGCGCGGCTGACCGGGCGGTCCGGGGGCAGCGGGTCCTGGAGCCGCTCGGGCGCCACCTCGGGCAGCGGTCCGCTCTCGCCGCCGCTCACCACGGAGAGGGTGACCGCGGCGACCACGACCGCGAGCGCGACGACGAGGAACAGGAACATAACCATCGCGGTGGGCCCCCAGGCTCGATGAAGCTCGGTGCAGCAGCACTCGTGTGCTCAGTGTGCTCGGTGTCGAATGTGTCTGTGTCCGATCGTGCCATGCGAGTCTGACAGTTAGGGTCGCAGGCGGTCGCACCGAGGGAATTACTACGGGAGGTCACAGGCGATGCTCAGGCTGGGCAGGCGGGAATTCGGGCCGAACGAACCGGTGATCATGGCCATCGTGAACCGGACGCCGGACTCCTTCTACGACCAGGGGGCGACCTTCCGTGACGAGCCGGCCCTCGCGCGCGTGGAGCAGGCGGTCGCCGAGGGTGCCGCGATCATCGACATCGGCGGGGTGAAGGCCGGGCCGGGCGAGGAGGTCACCGCCGAGGAGGAGGCGCGGCGCATCGTCGGGTTCGTCGCGGACGTGCGCAGCCGCTTCCCGGACGTCGTGATCAGCGTGGACACCTGGCGGGCGTCGGTCGGGGAGGCCGCCTGCGAGGCCGGGGCGGATCTGCTGAACGACGCGTGGGGCGGGGTCGACCCGGGGCTGGCGGAGGTCGCGGCGCGGTACCGGGTGGGGCTGGTGTGCACGCACGCGGGCGGGGCCGAGCCTCGGACGCGGCCGCACCGGGTGACGTACGACGACGTCGTGGCGGACATCCTCCGGGTGACCCTGGGGCTGGCCGAGCGGGCCGTCGCGCTGGGGGTGCCGCGGGAGTCGGTGCTGATCGATCCCGGGCACGACTTCGGCAAGAACACCCGGCACAGCCTGGAGGCGACGCGGCGGCTGGGCGAGATGGTGGAGACGGGGTGGCCGGTGCTGGTCTCCCTGTCCAACAAGGACTTCGTGGGCGAGACCCTGGACCGGCCGGTCAAGGAGCGGGTGATCGGGACGCTGGCGACGACGGCGGTGTCGGCGTGGCTGGGGGCTCAGGTGTACCGGGTGCACGAGGTGGCCGAGACGCGCCAGGTGCTGGACATGGTGGCGTCCATCGCCGGCCATCGGCCCCCGGCGGTGGCCCGCCGCGGCCTGGCGTAGCCCCCGACCGCCCCGCCGCGTCCTGGGGGCTCCGCCCCCAGACCCCCGAAAACCTCGCCCACCCACCACCCGACTCGGTGGGTCGAGAAGTGCGCGAATCAAACGACGCACCACCCGACTCCGTGGGTCGAGAAGTGCGCGAATCAAGCGACCCACCACCCGACTCCGTGGGTCGAGAAGCGAGCGGATCAAGCGACCCACCACCCGACTCGCGGCCCCGAGCGTGTGTGAAGCGGATCTGTCGGTCGGCCTGGTGGAGAACGACGTTCGACCCGGGCTTCTCGGCAGAGCGAGTCGGGTGGGTGGGTGGGAAAGCGGTCGGTGGGCTCAGCGGGCCGCTTCCTTTGAGACGAGACCCACTGCCTCCTCCACGTCGTCCGTGACGTGGAAGAGGAGGAGGTCCTTCTCGGCTGCCTTGCCCTGGGCGACCAGGGTGTTCTTGAGCCAGTCGACGAGGCCGCCCCAGTAACCGCTGCCGAACAGGACGATCGGGAAGCGGGTGACCTTCTGGGTCTGGACGAGGGTGAGGGCCTCGAAGAGCTCGTCGAGGGTGCCGAGGCCGCCCGGCAGGACCACGAAGCCCTGTGCGTACTTGACGAACATCATCTTCCGCACGAAGAAGTAGCGGAAGTTGAGGCCGATGTCGACGTACGGGTTGAGGCCCTGTTCGAAGGGGAGCTCGATGCCGAGGCCGACCGACACGCCGCCCGCTTCGAGGGCCCCCTTGTTCGCCGCCTCCATGGCGCCGGGCCCGCCGCCGGTGATGACCGCCCAGCCCGCCTCGACCAGACCGCGGCCCAGCCTCACGCCGGCGTCGTACTCCGCCGACTCGACCGGTGTCCGCGCCGAGCCGAACACACTGATCGCGGGCGGCAGTTCGGCGAGCGTGCCGAAGCCCTCGATGAACTCCGACTGGATGCGCAGCACCCGCCAGGGGTCCGTGTGCACCCAGTCGGAGGGGCCGCCCGCGTCCAGCAGGCGCTGGTCCGTCGTGCTCGCGGTCACCTGGCCGCGCCGTCGGAGGACCGGTCCCAGGCGCTGCTCGTCCGGCGGCACCTTCTTCCCCTCGGGGTTCCCGGTAGGCATATAAGCGCTCCCTCCGCTTGCAGGTGTATCTGCTTCAGCGTAGATCGGAGCGGGTTACAGGCGCGGGACGTCGGCATGTCGGGCGCGCAGCGCCGTCGTGTGGCTCAGCTGGTCAGCCAGGCGCGCAGACGCTCCTCACCCGCCAGGATCTTGCCGGTTTCCACCCTTTCGTCCCGCTTGTGTGCCAAGTACGGGTTGCCGGGGCCGTAGTTGACCGCGGGGACGCCGAGGGCCGAGAAGCGGGAGACGTCGGTCCAGCCGTACTTGGGCATCGGCGTACCGCCGACCGCCGCGATGAAGGCGGCCGCGGCCGGGTGGGAGAGGCCGGGCAGCGCGCCGGGGCTGTGGTCGTCGACCACGAACTCCTCGACCCCGCAGTCGGCGAAGACCTCGCGGACGTGGGCGACGGCCTCGGCCTCGGAACGGTCGGGCGCGTACCGGAAGTTGACGGTGACCACGCAGGCGTCGGGGATGACGTTGCCGGCGACCCCGCCCGAGATGCCGACCGCGTTCAGGCCCTCGCGGTACTCCAGGCCGTCGATGACCGGGTGGCGGGGCTCGTAGGCGGCCAGGCGGGCCAGGATCGGGGCGGCCGCGTGGATCGCGTTGGAGCCCATCCAGGAGCGCGCCGAGTGCGCCCGCTCGCCCGAGGTCCTCAGCAGGACGCGCAGGGTGCCCTGGCAGCCGCCCTCGACCTCGCCGTCCGAGGGCTCCAGCAGGACCGCGAAGTCGCCGGCCAGCCACTCGGGGTGGGCCTCGGCGACGTGCTTGAGCCCGTTGAGGTCGGCGGCGACCTCCTCGTTGTCGTAGAAGACGAAGGTCAGGTCGCGGTTGGGGGCCGGGACGGTGGCCGCGATGCGCAGCTGGACCGCGACGCCCGACTTCATGTCGCAGGTGCCGCAGCCCCACAGCACGCCGTCCGCGTCGAGGCGGGAGGGCACGTTCTCCGCGATCGGGACGGTGTCGATGTGGCCCGCCAGGATCACGCGTTCGGGACGGCCGAGGTTCGTCCGGGCGATCACGTTGTTGCCGTACCGGTCGACCCTCAGGTGCGGCAGGGCGCGCAGCGCGCTCTCGATCGCGTCCGCGAGCGGCTTCTCGGTGCCGCTCTCCGAGGGGAAGTCGACGAGCTGCGCGGTGAGCGCTGCGGCGTCCAGCGTGAGGTCAAGCGAGGTGTCGGCCATGGCCTCGACCCTAGCGCGCGCGATCCCGCGGGCGGGTTCACAGGCTTCCCGACCCGGGGGTGAGCGGCTCGTACTCTCCAGTATGTTGTACGCGTGCCAGAGCCGTCCCCCATCCGTCCCAAGCGTCGCGGCCGCCTCCTGCGTTTCGTGTCCGGCTTGGTCATCCTGTGCGCCGTCGCGGCCTACCTGGTCGTCCAGTACGTCACCGGCGGCGGTGGCGCCGAGGGCTGCAAGGTCGTCTCGGGCCGAAGCGACGACGAGTCGTACCAGTTCACGCCCGAGCAGGCGGTGAACGCGGCGACGATCGCCGCCGTCGGCACCGGCCGCGGCATGCCCGAGCGGGCGGTGGCCATCGCCCTGGCGACCGCGATCCAGGAGTCGGGGCTGCGCAACATCAGGCACGGCGACCGGGACTCCCTAGGCCTGTTCCAGCAGCGGTCCTCGCAGGGCTGGGGCACCCCGAAGCAGATCCTGGACCCGGCCTACGCGGCGGGCATGTTCTACGCCCACCTGGCCAAGGTGCGCGACTACGAGACCCTTCCGCTGACGGTGGCCGCGCAGCGCGTGCAGCGCAGCGGATACCCCGAGGCGTACGCCAAGCACGAGACCGACGCCACGCTGCTCGCGGCGGCCCTGACCGGGCAGGCGGCGGCCACCCTGACCTGCGACGGACGCCCGGCGGCCACCACCGCTGCGACGGCGACGGGTCCGGACGCGGTACGGACCGCGCTCGTGCGGGACTTCGGGCGGGACGCGGTCGAGGAGGCCGGCGCCGAGGTGAGCGCGTCGGCCGCGCCGACCCCCACGCCCACCGTGACCGCCACCGCGCACGGGCGGACCGTGACCGTGCCGGTGCCGCAGGGGAAGAAGACCGACAAGTCGGGGCGCACCGAGAGCGAGCGCGGCTGGCAGCTGGCGCACTGGGCCGTGGCCAATGCGTCGGCGCTGCACATCCAGCGGGTGTCGTACGCGGGCCGGGAGTGGGCCGCCGGGAGCACGGACAGCCGGTGGCAGCCGGTGTCCGGCGCGCAGAGCACGGGCGGTGCGGAGAAGTCCGCGGGCTCGGTGCGGATCGTGACCGGGCAGTAGTTCGGGGGGTCCCTCCGGCGGGTCAGCCGGGACACGCCGTACGCGTGGTGTGCTCACGTTTTCGCACGGTCACTCGCGCATGCGTGAAATCCCTTGAGGGTGCTGGGCGGTAAGGATTCTGCGCAAGCACCCCCAGCGGGTCGTTTGCCCGTTTTTCTCCACACCCGATAATGCGACGCGTTATCAACTCTTTACCTTGGGTCTCCGCAACCTTCGCGGGCTTCGAGCGGTAGTCACGGCGATCACGTTCCCTCCCGTCGAATGGAGCATCATGTCCCTCCCTCTGACCCGCCGGATCGCCCGTGCCGCGCTGCTCGTCGCAGCGGGAGCGGCTGCCGGGGTCGGTGCGGCCGGCTCCGCCGGCGCGGCCCCGAGTCTGCCGGCCGCCACCCCGAACCTCGGCGGTCTGACCGCTCTGGACGGGGCGAGCGTCGGCAACACGGCCGACGCGGCGGCGCAGACCGTCACCGGGGCTGTCGGCCACACCGGCGGATCGGCGGTCCAGTCTGCGCTGCCGGCGGCGGGCAAGACCGGCGGCGGTGCCGTCAAGAAGGCGGCGCCGGTGCTGCAGCACACCGCGGGCGAAGCGGCCGGCTCCGCCGGCGGGCTGCTGGGTGAGACGGCGTCCACCGCGACGAAGGGTGGGCTGCCGACGAGTGGGCTCGCAAAGGGCGGGCTGCCGACGAGTGGGCTCGCGAAGGGCGGGCTGCCGGTGCAGGGGCTGCCGATCGGGGGCTGACGCCGTTGCGCCGGTGATGACCGGCCGGTGATGTGAGAAGGGGCCCGGGGTTTCCCGGGTCCCTTTCCGTTGTGCGTTGTGTGCGGCCCGGTGGGGGCTGGTCGCGCAGTTCCTCCCCCAGCCTTCGGAAGGGGGCACCCCCAGCGCCCCTGACGGGGCGCATCCCCGAGGCCCGCTTCGAGAAGCCGCCGGCTCAGGAGAGTCGTTCGACCGCTGCCCGGATGCGTTCGTCCGTCGCCGTCAGGGCCACGCGGACGAACTTGTCGCCCGCCTCGCCGTAGAAGTCGCCCGGTGCGACGAGGATGCCCAGGTCGGCCAGGTGGGACACGGTCTGCCAGCAGGACTCGTCCCGTGTCGCCCACAGGTAGAGGCTCGCCTCGCTGTGCTCGATGCGGAAGCCGTGGGACAGCAGGGCCTCGCGGAGGGCCGTGCGGCGGGACGCGTAGCGCTGCCGCTGTTCCTGGACGTGGGTGTCGTCGGAGAGGGCCGCCACCACCGCCGCCTGCGTCGGGGCCGACGTCATCATGCCGCCGTGCTTGCGGATCTCCAGGAGGGGGCCGAGGACCGCCGGGTCACCGGCCAGGAAGGCCGCCCGGTAACCGGCGAGGTTGGACCGCTTGGAGAGGGAGTGGACGGCCACGATGCCGTCGTACGAGCCGCCGTTGACGTCCGGGTGCAGGACCGAGACCGGGTCGGCCTCCCAGCCCAGTTCCAGGTAGCACTCGTCGGAGAAGAGCAGGATGCCGTGGGTGCGGGCCCAGGCGACGATCTCCGTGAGCTCCTGCCGGGACAGGACCTTGCCCGTCGGGTTGGACGGGGAGTTCAGCCAGAGCAGCTTCAGGCCCGCCGGGTCCAGGTCGCGCGGGTCGTCGTAGACCTCGTAGTCGGCGCGGGCCAGGCGGGCGCCGACCTCGTAGGTGGGGTACGCGAGGCGCGGGTGGGCGACCCGGTCGCCGGGGCCGAGGCCGAGCTGGGTGGGGAGCCAGGCGACGAGTTCCTTGGAGCCGACGATCGGGAGGACGTGGCGGTGGGTGACGTCCTGGGCGCCGAGGCGGCGGGTGAGCCAGGCGGTGATCGCGTCCCGGAGCGCCGGGGTGCCCCAGACCGTGGGGTAGCCGGGCGAGTCGGCCGCGTCGATCAGGGCCTTCTGGATCAGGTCGGGGACCGGGTCCACCGGGGTGCCGACCGACAGGTCGACGATGCCGTCCGGGTGCGCCGCTGCCGTCTTCTTGTACGGTTCCAGCTTGTCCCAGGGGAAGGTGGGCAGACGGTCGGAGACTGCGGACACGGTTCCTTGCTCACTTTCTTCGGTACGACCGGTACGGCAAACGCCTCGGTCCCGTACCGCGCCGACCGGGTGTGATCAGGGCGTACGGGACCGAGGCGGCACGGTGTTGCGGCGGGCCGCCGGTGCGGACTACTCGGCCTGCGGGGGCAGCGCGGCGATGAACGGGTGATCGCGCTCGATCAGGCCCAGCTTGCTGGCGCCGCCCGGGGAGCCGAGGTCGTCGAAGAACTCGACGTTGGCCTTGTAGTAGTCCTTCCACTCCTCCGGGGTGTCGTCCTCGTAGAAGATCGCCTCGACCGGGCAGACCGGCTCACAGGCTCCGCAGTCGACGCATTCGTCCGGGTGGATGTACAAGGACCGCTGGCCCTCGTAGATGCAGTCGACCGGGCACTCCTCGATGCACGCCTTGTCCTTCACGTCGACACAAGGCTGCGCGATGACGTAGGTCACGCTGTCGTTCCTCCTCGATTGGGCGCTGGCGGGCCTCCGTAGGCTCCGCCGCCTGGCGCGCGGGAGCGCGGCGTCGTCGATGCCCGCCTCTAGTATCTCCGTTTCGGGGCATGATCCGAACAGGAGGGGTGAACTGACCAGTGGAAATCTCTGCCGCAGGGCGCTTCGAGGTCCGTATCACCGCTGCTGACGTGGGCAAACGGGTATCAGTGCGCCGTTTGACCGGAAATGGCGACACCGCGGAGAAGTTCACCGACACGGTGGGTGTTCTCACATCATGGGACGACGACGCCATGCTGACGATCACACGGCGGGACGGCGGGACCGTCCGGATACCGGAGTCCGCGCTGGTGGCGGCGAAGGTGGTCCCGGCCGCTCCGGCACGCCGCCGGGGGCCCGCCGCGACCTATCGCGAGCTCGCGCGCGTCGCCTCGCGCGGCTGGCGGCCGGTGGAGAGCGAGCGGCTCGGCGAGTGGGAGCTGCGGGCCGCAGTCCAGAAGGTGCCGCGCGATGGGGGTCCCCCCAGGCATTCGGCTCTGGGGGAGCGTCCGTGGGGGGCGGTGGCCGGGCGACGGGAGGGCTTCACACGGCGGGCGAACAGCGTGCTGCCGCTCGGCGATCCCGGGCTGCCGCTGGACGCGGCGCTGGCGGCCGTACGGCGGTGGTACGGGGACCGGGGGCTGCCCGCGTACGTGCAGACCGCGACCGGCGCCGAGGGCACCCAGGAGCTGCTCTGCGCGGAGCTGGAGCGGCGCGGGTGGCTGCGTGAGGTGAGCGCCGAGCTGTGGACCGGGGAGCTGGCGCCGGTGGCGGACCGGGCGGAGGGCGCCGGGGTGCTGCTCTCCCGGTCGGCCGGCGAGGACTGGCTGGCGCGGTACCAGCGCAAGGGCGTGAGCGAGGTCGCGCTGAAGGTGCTGGGAGGGCCTTCGGTGTGGTTCGCGACCGTGCCCGGGGCCGAGGGCGGTGCCCCGGCGGCGATCGGACGGCTGGTGGTGGACGGCCGGTGGGCCGGGTTCGCCGCCGTCGAGGTGGATCCGGGGCTGCGGCGGCGGGGGCTGGCCACCGAGGTCATGGCCGCGCTCGCGCGCCGGGCGCTGGCGGAGGGCGCGTCGGCGGCCTGGCTCCAGGTGGAGACGGACAACGAGGGGGCACGGGCGCTGTACGGGCGGCTGGGCTTCGCGACGCACCACGCGTACCACCACTACCGGGCGCCGGAGACGGACGGCTCCTGAATCCGGGCGGCGAGGCGGTACCGATCATTCCGAAGGGGCACGAAAAAGCTATGGCTTCCGGTCAGCCGCATCCACGTCCGCCGTCACCGGCGCGGGCCGCCGAGGTACGACGGCGGTTCGGCGAGGAGGCGCGGTCCGAGCGGCCCGATCTGGCCGCGCTGTGCCTGCTGCTGGGCGCGGCGGCCGACGGTTCGCTGGACGAGACCGGGATCGACGCGGCGCAGATGGAACTGGACCGGCTGGCCGGGCAGCTGCCGTACCGGCCGGGCGGGCCGCACGCGTGGGCCACGGCGGCGCAGCGGGTGCTGGGCGAACGGTTCGGTTTCGGGGGCACCGCCCCGGACTACCAGCGGCTGGAGTCCTCGCTGCTGCACGAGGTGCTGCGGCGCCGGCGCGGGCTGCCGATCCTGCTGTCCGTGGTGTGGCTGGAGGTCACGCGGCGGGCCGGGGCGCCGGTGTACGGGGTCGCGCTGCCGGGGCACTTCGTGGTCGGGTTCGGGGCGGCCGAGGAGCAGGTGCTGGCCGATCCGTTCGACGGCGGGCGGGTGCTGACCGGAGCGGACGCGGAGCTGCTGGTGGTGGGGGCGGCCGGGGTACCGCTGGAGCCGGCGATGCTGGAGCCGGCCGATCCGCTGGACGTCGTACGGCGGATCCTCAACAACGTACGGGCGTGGGCCGCGGCCCGCCCGGAGCGGTCGGACGTGGGCCTGTGGTCGGTCGACCTGTCCCTGCTGCTGCCGTCGCATCCGGCGCGGCTGCGGTACGAGCGGGCGCGGTTGCTGGTGGAGCGGGGCGAGTTCGTCGACGGGGCCGAGGAGTTGGAGAAGTACGCCGGGTTGATCGACGTGGTCGACGAGGGGGCGGCGGAGAAGGTGCGGGGGGAGGCACGGGCGGCACGGGCCCGGCTCAACTGAAGGGGCTTCAGGGGGCTCCCCTACAGCCAGCCCTTCTCCCGCGCGATGCGCACCGCTTCCGCCCTGTTCCGTACCGCGAGCTTCTGGATCGCCGTGGAGAGGTAGTTGCGTACCGTCCCCTGCGAGAGGTGCAGCGCCCTCGCCAGCTCCGCGTTGGTGGAGCCGTCGGCCGCCGCGCGGAGGACCTCGCGCTCGCGGTCGGTCAGGGGGTTGGCGCCCTCGGCGAGGGCCGCCGCCGCGAGGGTGGGGTCGATGACGCGTTCACCGGCGAGGACCTTGCGGACGGCCTCGGCGAGCTGGGCGGCGGGGGCGTCCTTGACGAGGAACGCGTCGGCGCCCGCCTCCATCGCGCTGCGCAGGTAGCCGGGGCGGCCGAAGGTGGTGAGGACGACCAGTTTCACCGTCGGCAGCGCCTCGTGGAGCCGGGCCGCCGCCTCGATGCCCGTGCAGCCCGGCATCTCGATGTCGAGCAGGGCCACATCGATGTCGTTCGCCTTCGCCGCGGCCAGCACCTCGTCGCCGCGGGCGACTTGAGCGACGACCTCGATGTCGTCCTCCAGGCCCAGCAGGGCGGCGAGCGCCTCGCGGACCATCGACTGGTCCTCGGCGAGGAGGACCTTGATCGTGCTGCTCATGCCCCGGATCCTACGGCCCCGCCGGAGTCGAGCGGGACCCGGGCGACCAGCCGGAAGCCGTGCTTCAGACGGCCCGCCTCCAGCGTGCCGCCCGCCTTCTCCAGGCGCTCGGTGAGCCCGGTGAGCCCGTTGCCGGGGCCCTTGCCGGAACCGCCCGATCCGTTGTCCTCCACGGCGAGTTCGAGGACCGGGCCGTCCAGGGTCTGGCGGCGCAGCAGCTCCACCGTGCAGGCGCTCGCCCCGCTGTGCCGTACGACGTTGGTGATCGCCTCGCGCAGTGCCCAGGCCAGGGCCGCCTCGCCCTCCTCGGGTACGCCGGCCAGGTCGGGATCGGCCGGGACCTCGGCGGTGACCGCGGCGGCGGTCAGGGCGACCTGGGCGCCGGCCAGTTCGGCGGCGAGCCGGGGCCGCCGGTAGCCGGTGACGGCCTCACGGACGTCCACCAGGGCCTGCCGGCTGACCTGTTCGATGTCGGAGACCTGCTGGGCCGCCTTGTCGGGGTGGTCGGGGAGCATCCGTCCGGCCAGTTCGCTCTTCAGCGTGATGAGCGAAAGGGAATGCCCGAGCAGGTCGTGCAGGTCGCGGGCCAGGCGCAACCGCTCCTCGTTGGCGGCCAGATGGGCGACGGTGGCGCGGGCCTTGCGCAACTCGATGGTGGTGGCGACGAGTTGCCGGACGCCGGTCATGGAGTAGCCGACCAGGAGGACCACCAGGAACAGTCCCCAGGCGTCGTCCAGGGCGTGGGCGTGCCAGCCCGCCAGCATCATGGCAGCGGTGGTGGCCGGGACGGTCCAGTAGGCGATGCGGAGCGGGAAGGTGACCCCGCACATCACGGAGACGTACACGAACAGGCCCAGCCAGGAGCCGCCGAGGCCGAAGGCGAGCACGACCGCGAGCATCCACTCCACGGCGACCGCGGCGGCGACGACACCGCCGCGGAAGGGCCGGCCCATCTGGCGGAAGACGATGGTCAGGTAGATCCCGACGAAGGCCATGAGGCCCGCCCAGCCGGCCGCCGCGGCCCCGGTGGTGTGGTGGCCGGAGGTCAGGTCGTCCACCGGGGAGCCCAGGAACACCAGCCACGGCAGCACCCACACCAGCTTGCGCATCGCCTCGCCCCGGTTGCGCGGCGGCCGGCCGATCCGCACCAGCCGGTCCGCCCGTGTCTCGTCCTCGGACCGCAGGTCTTCCGTCATGGTGCTCACGCCTTCAGCGTGTCCTTCCGGTACAGCCAGGCCGCGCCGCCGACGAAGAGGGCGAAGAAGACGACGAGGATGGCGATGTCCTGGGCTTTCGGGGCCTGGCTCTGTTCGATGGCCCGTCCCAGTGCAGCGTACGCGTGCGTGGGCAGCCACTTCGCGATGTCCTGGAGCCAGGTCGGGAAGGAGGAGGACGGCCACCACAGGCCGCCGAGGATCGACAGGCCGAAGTAGGTGATCATCGTGATCGGGCGGACCGCGTCGCCGCTCGCCAGGTACCCGATGGCGACGCCGAGCGCGGCGAAGACCAGGCTGCCGGCCCAGATCGCGCCGGTGAGCGCGCACCACTGCCAGGCGTCGAGGCGTACGTGCTTCACGGACGCGGCGACCAGGAAGACGACCACGATGGACGGCAGGCTCACCACGGCCGCGCTGGCGGTCTTGGCGAGGACGTAGCCGCGGCCGGGCAGGGTGGTCAGCCGCAGCTGCCGTACCCAGCCGCTCTCGCGCTCCTTGGCGATGCGTTCGCTGTTGCCCATCAGGACGGCGGTGAGGGCGCCGAAGGAGGCCATGGAGACCATGACGTACGCGGCGAGGGACAGCCCTGAGTTGTCGACGGTCTTGGTGGTGTCGTTCTGGCTCGCCACCAGCAGGAAGATGATCGACGGGTAGATCACCGAGAAGAACAGGAACTTGCGGTTGCGCAGGGCGCGGGCGAGCTCCAGCCTGATCAGGGCGTTCATGACTGCGTGACCTCCTTGGCCTCCTCGGCCTCCGTGATGGCGACGAACGCCTGCTCCAGGCCGAGCCCGGCGACTTCGAGGTTGCGGGGGTAGACGCCGAGTCCGTACAGGGCGTGGACGGTGGCGTCGGCGTCGGACGACTGCATGCGGACGGTCTGGCCGCTCACGTCGACGGCGGTGAGGAAGGGCAGGGCCCGCAGCGGGGCCTCGTCGATCTCGCCCTCCAGGTCGAAGGAGATCCTCCTCGCGCCCGCTTTGGCCTTGATCTCGGCGGCCGTCCCGTCGGCCAGCAGCCGTCCCCGGTGCAGCACCAGCACCCGGTCGGCGATGGCGTCGGCCTCTTCGAGGTAGTGCGTGGCGAACAGGACCGTCCGCCCCTGGTCGGCCTGTTCGCGCATGGTCGCCCAGAACGCCTGGCGGGCGGAGACGTCCATGCCGGTGGTCGGTTCGTCCAGGACGATCAGGTCGCTGTCGCCGGCGGTGGCGAGGGCGAAGCGGACGCGCTGGGACTGGCCGCCGGAGAGCTTGTTGACCTTGCGGTCGGCGATCTGCGAGATGCCCGCGCGGGCGAGGACGTCGGTGACCTTGTAGGGCTTCGGGTGCAGGTCGCAGGCGAGCTTGACCAGTTCCTGGACGGTGACCTCGTCCATCAGGCCGCCGCTCTGCAGCATCGCGCCCACGCGTCCGGCGACGATGGCCTCCCGCGGGCTCAGCCCGAACACGCTCACCGTGCCGGCGTCGGCCTGCTTGAGGCCGAGCAGCAGGTCGAGCGTGGTCGACTTCCCCGCGCCGTTGGGCCCGAGCAGGGCCACGGTCTCCCCCGGGTGCAGCCGCAGCGAGAGCCCGTCGACGGCCCGCACGTTCCCGTAGGTCTTGCTCACTTGGTCGAACCCGACCACCACCGGGGACCCGGTGGCCGTCGTCGCCGCTGTCGTTGTCATGTCCCCATGCTGACGGCGAGCCCCTGTCCGGGGGCAGTGCCGACCGTCCGGAGAGCCGCATGACAGATGTCATGAGAAGGGCGTGACAGGACGAGAGGGGGCGCCCGGCGAAGACCGGGCGCCCCCTCTTCGGACCCGCGTCAGCTGGGGTTGGTGTCGATGACTCCGATGCGCTGCGCCGTCGTCTTGCCGACCAGCGCCTTGCGCAGCGCCGAGGCCACGTCCTGCGGGGTGACAGCCGTCTTCTGACCGGTGGCCCGGGTGATCAGCACGCCGTCGAAGGTGCTGCCGTACGCCACCTTGAGGGCTTCCAGGTTGTACGTCTCGACCAGCTTGCCGTCGACGGCCTTGAATCCCAGGATCTTCGGCAGGGACACCGGACCGAACTTGATGCTGTGCGTGGCGTCGGTCTGGACTACGACCAGGCTCGACATCGCCGGCTCCGCGAACGCCTTCATCTCGCGGTCGACCTCCGCGTTGGAGACCGTCGGCTGCACGGTGGTCGTCGGGACGGTGACCGGGGAGGAGGTGTTGGTCTCCACCATGGTCCGGTACGCCTGCTCGACCGCCTTCGTCGAGCCGGCCGCGTCGATGCCCTTGCCCGCCTTGCCGTAGACCGCGACGGCCTTGCCGGAGATGAACTTGATCGTGCCGTCGGTGACCGAGCCGGAGCTGCCGCCGAGGCCCTTGAGGGCGGCCTGGAGCTTCTCCTCGTCGACCGGCATGGCGGGGGCGACGACCCGCTTCTGGCCGAACAGGGAGCCGACCACGGAGACCGGGTTGTAGTCGCTCTTGGCGGCCGCGTCGACCGTGGCCTGGATGTCGAACTGGAGGCCCGCCTGGTCCGGGGGCAGCGAGACGGTCTTACCGTCGACCGAGAGCTTCAGCGGCTTGTTCACCCGGCTGCCGAACGCGTCGTCGAGCTTCTTGACCGCGTCGTCGCGGGTGCCGCCGCCGATGTCGACGCCGAGCACGGTGGTGCCCTTGGGCACGTCGGAGTGGTTCATGAGCAGCCCGGCACCGTAGACGCCGAGGCCGGCGACCACCACGACACCGCCGAGCAGGGGCAGCTTGCCGCGCTTCTTCTTGGCCTTCGCCTTGCTCTTGCCCTTGGCCTCGGCCGGGGGCGGCGAGACCGGCTCGGGCAGCTTCGGGGGCGTGTGCGGCAGCGGCCCGGTGCCGGGGGCACCCGGCGCGAAGGGGGAGGCGGCGCCCGGGGGCACCACCGGGATGCCGCTGGTGACGGTCTGTCCGGAGACGTGGGCCGCCGGGGGGCCGTAGCCGGGCATGCCCGGTTCGGGGGCGGGCTTCTGCGGGGTGAGGATCGCGGTGTCGTCGCTCAGGCCGCCGCCGGGGACGGCGAGTCCGGCACCGGCTGGTGCGGTGCGCGCGCCGGGCCGGGGGGCCTGGGCGCTGCGGGCGCGAGGCCCGCCGGGGCCCGCGGAGCCGTTGTGGGGGCCCGCGGGGCCGTTGTGGGGGCCCGCGGGGCCGTTGTGGGGGCCCGCGGGGCCGCTCGGGCCGCCGTAGGGCTCGCCGCCGTTGACCGGCGGGACGAACGGGCCGTCGCCGGTGACGGGGCCGCCGGTGGGGCCTGCCGGGCCCTGCGGGCCGCCGGGGCCGCCGGGACCGGCCGGGCCGCTGAAGCCGCCGGGACCGGCCGGGCCGCCGCCGGGCGCGCCGGGGCCGCCCTGTGCGCCGTTCTGGCCGCCGTTGTCGGAGAAGTACGGCAGGTCGTCGCGGCGGGCGTCGCCGCCCGTCGCACCGCCCCGGGAGCCGCCGAGCGGGCCCGCGGCGAGCGCCTCGGTCACGTCGAAGGAGCCGGTGCCGCCGCCGTGGCCGGGGGCCACCGGGCCGCCGGTCGCGCCCGCGGGCAGCCCCGCGCCGTTGGTCCCGCCGGGTCGGGACGCGCCCGGCACGCTCATGGAGCCGACGACACCGCCGGGCCGGCCGCCGTTCGCGGCGCCGGAGCGGGGGGCGCCGCCGCCGTTCGGACGCGCCGCACCCGCAGTGTTCGGGGAGGCAGCGGGCGAACCGTCTGGTGTACCCGCCCCGTTGGTGGCGCCGGCGCGCTGTCCGCCCTTGGCGGGGCCGGACTTGCGTGGCGCAAACCAGTCGGTGGTGGGCGCGGGCGCCGGTTCGGCGGCGGGCGGCTCGGCGTTGCCGGTGGACGTGGCGGCACCCGCCGGCCGCGCGTGCGTGCCCGTCTCCTCGCCCGTACCGCCCACGCCGCTCGTGCCGCCCGCTGGTCTCGGTCTTGCGTTCCTCCGGCTGCGCGGCCGAACGGGCCGCGTCCGTGCCGTCGTCGGAAGCCATGGGGGTCCCGTACGGCGGCGTACCCGAGGGGTATGCGGATCCACCGCGCCCGTCGGGCCCGGAGGACGGAGTGTCAGTTTCACGACTCAAGGCAGGTTCTCCCGGTTGGCTCCACCGCCCGTGACGACCTCGCTGGGACGGCTCGGCGGCGCGCACCACCATACTGGCCACTTCTGACGCTTATCCCATGACCGCTGGGGAAACCCACACCGGACTCGCACGGGCGCCCCACGGCGAAGTGGTACGTCACTTGCCAAGTCGGGCGCCGCCCGCTTCGGGTTGCCGCCCCAAACCTATTGTGGCGCAGATCACAGCCAGCGCCATGCCGCCGAGCAGGAAGAGGTACGAGCCGCCGCCCGCCCCGAACAGGAAGTCGCCCTCGGGCCTGCTGGCGGTGAGGAAGATGACGGCGACGACCCAGCCGAACGCGGGCGCGACGGCTCCGGAGCGGCTCGCCATCGCCCGGGCCCCACCGAGGAAGAGCCCGGCGGCACCGGCCAGGGCGAGCAGCAGCCCGCCCGGGAACCAGCCGGCCTGGACGAGGGCGCCCGCGGCGCCGACCACGGCCCCGAGCACGACCAGTCCGACGAGGGCAGCGACCCGTCCGGCCGAGGGCGCCTGCAACGGTTGCGCGAGCATCGGCCCGCGTCCGTCGGAACTCATGACGCCTCCCCGAGGCCCGCGAAGAGGTCGGTCTCGCGCGCCGCGCCCGGCTCGCCGCCCACCAACTCGTAGAACTCCGTGGTGAACAGGGGCTGGGCCAGCTCGTTGGAGAGCACGAAGTAGCGGGCGCCGCCCGGTGCCACCTCGACCTGGGTGGCGTGGGCGGCCATCGCGGCGGCCTTCGCGCCGGCATAGGAGGTGCCGTCGATCTCGGTGGTGATCCGGTGGTCGTCGACCACGCCCGGAACGTCGTCGACGGCGGCGGACTTGGCGAAGGGCAGCCCCGGCAGGTCCTCCTGGAGCCTGGCGAAGGCGGCCTCGGCGACCGTGCGCGGGACGCGGTTCCAGTAGACCTTGGGGACGCGGTGGCCGGCCTCGGCGGCCAGTTCCACGGCTCTCATCGTGACGCGGTGGGCCTGGATGTGGTCCGGGTGGCCGTACCCGCCGTTGTCGTCGTACGTGACGACGACCTGCGGGCGGGTCTCCAGGACGACCTCGGCCAGGTGCCCGGCGGCCTCGTCGACGTCGGCCTGCCAGAAGCAGTCGGGCGCGTCGTTGTCGGACACGCCCATCATTCCGGAGTCGCGGTAGCGGCCGGGGCCACCGAGCAGCCGGAAGTCGGCCACGCCGACCTCGCGCATGGCCGCGGTGAGCTCCCCCAGCCGGTACTCGCCCAGCGCGGGGCCGGTGAGATGCCGCAGCTCGGGCGGGATGACCTCGCCACCCTCACCCAGGGTGCAGGTGACCAGCGTCACATGAGCACCCTGGGCCGCATAGCGGGCCATGGTGGCGCCGTTGTTGATCGACTCGTCGTCCGGATGCGCGTGTACGAGCAACAGACGCCGGGAGGGCAGTTCCGTCATGTGCCCACCCTACGAAACGACACCGACAGTGCCGCGCAGCCCGGGGCGAGCGGTGTGGAGTGCGACCGGGGTCAGAACTTGATGCTGCCGATCATGCTGGCGACGTTGGTCGTCAGATCGCTGATCGTCGGTGCGACGGTCGAGGAGGCGAGATAGAAACCGAGCAGCATGCACACCACTGCATGACCGCCCTTCAGACCCGACTTCTTGATCAACAAGAAGACGATGATCGCCAGCAGCACCACCGCCGAAATCGAGAGTGCCACGGCGGCTCACCTCCAAAGATCCCAGGGATGCGGGGGGTTCGGACTATGGGGGTTGTAGATCACGTTGTGGATCGGTACAGCAATTCCATGCGCGAGCCAGCAGGTTCATACCCACTCAGCGGTAGTGATCATAACTATGCGTGCTCGCGCATCGCTCGGCGCACGGCCGCACAAGGGGGCGCATGGCCAATATGGTCGGGGGATGACGACCGAGGCTGTCTCATTCCCCCGCCGGCACGCCCGCACCCAGCGTTTCACGCTCGGCGCGCCGCGCGCGTTCACCGTGGCCCCCGACGGCTCCCGCGTGGCGTTTCTGCGCTCCGGTTCCGGCACCGACCGCGCCAACTCCCTCTGGGTCCTTGACGTACCGGGCGGCGAGGAGCGCCTCGCGGCGGACCCGCGCACCCTGCTCGGCGGCGCCGAGGAGCACCTCTCGCCCGAGGAGCGGGCCCGTCGCGAACGCAGCCGGGAGGGCGGTGCCGGCATCGTCGGCTACGCCGCCGACGCGGCCCTGGAGTTGGCGTCTTTCGCCTTGTCAGGACGGCTTTTCACGGCCGAGCTCAGGGCCGGTACGGCACGCGAACTCACCGTCCCCGGGCCGGTGATCGACCCGCGCCCGTCCCCCGACGGCCGGCATGTCGCGTACGTCGCGGCGGGCGCCCTGCGGGTGGTGGGCGCCGAGGGCGAGGGCGACCGGGCGCTCGCGGAGCCGGAGTCGGAACTGGTCACCTACGGATTGGCCGAGTTCATCGCGGCCGAGGAGATGGGCCGGTCCCGCGGCTTCTGGTGGTCGCCGGAGTCCGACCGGCTGCTCGTGGCGCGCGTGGACGACACGCCGGTACCACGGTGGTGGATCGCCGACCCCGCCCACCCGGAGCGTGAGCCACATCATGTCGCCTACCCGGCGGCGGGCACCGCCAACGCGGACGTACGCCTGTTCGTCCAGGGCCTGGACGGGGCGCGCACGGAGGTCTCCTGGGACCGGGCACGCTATCCGTACGTGGCGCATGTGCACTGGTCAGAGGCGGGCGCCCCCCTCCTGCTCGTACAGGCGCGCGACCAGCGCAGCCAGCTGTTCCTGGCCGTGGACCCGGAGTCGGGAGCGACCCGGATGGTGCACGCCGACGAAGATCCAACATGGCTTGAACTGTTCGGTGGAGTGCCCTGCTGGAGCCCCTCCGGGCAGCTGGTCCGGATCGCCGACGAGGGCGGCGCCCGGGTGCTCGCGGTGGGTGAACGTCCCCTCACCGGACCCCAGTTGCACATCCGAGCGGTTCTCGACGTGACCGCCGACGACGTGCTGGTTTCCGCGTCCGCCGGCGAGGAGGCCGAGTCCCCCGAGATCGGCGAGGTGCACGTCTACCGCGTGAACGAGCTCGGCGTGGAGCGCGTGTCGCAGGAGCCCGGCGTGCATACGGCGGTGCGCGCCGGGGGCGTGACCGTACTGGTCTCCGCCACCCTGGACCGCCCGGGCACCCGCACCCAGGTACTGCATGACGGAAAGCATCTGGCGACTGTCACGTCGTACGCCGAAGACCCCGGTTTGTCCCCGCGCGTGACGCTTACCGAGGGGGGCGCACGCCGAATTCCGTGCGCCGTGCTTATGCCACAGGACTACCACGGGGACACTCCCCTTCCGGTTTTGCTCGACCCGTACGGAGGTCCGCACGGCCAGCGGGTGGTCGCCGCGCACAACGCCCACCTGACCTCACAGTGGTTCGCCGACCAGGGCTTCGCGGTGATCGTCGCCGACGGCCGGGGCACCCCGGGCCGCTCCCCCGCCTGGGAGAAGTCCATCAAGGACGACGTCGCGGCGATCGTCCTCCAGGACCAGGTCGACGCCCTCCAGGCGCTCGCCGCCGACTTTCCCCTCGACCTGACCAAGGTGGCGATCCGCGGCTGGTCCTTCGGCGGCTACCTGGCCGCCCTCGCGGCCCTGCGCCGCCCGGACGTCTTCCACGCGGCGGTGGTGGGCGCCCCCGTGACCGACCTGCGCCTGTACGACACCCACTACCAGGAGCGCTACCTCGGCCACCCCGGCGAACAGCCGGAGGTCTACCGCCGCAACTCGGTGATCGACGACGAGGGCCTGACCGAGGCGGCCGAACCACACCGGCCCATGATGATCATCCACGGCCTCGCCGACGACAACGTGGTGGTCGCCCACTCCCTGCGCCTGTCCAGCGCCCTCCTGGCAGCGGGCCGTCCGCACGAGGTCCTGCCCCTGTCGGGCGTCACGCACATGACCCCGCAGGAACAGGTGGCGGAGAACCTGCTGCTGCTCCAGCTGGACTTCCTCCGGCGCACCCTCAAGCTGGGCTGAGCGGAATCTCTCCACGGAGCACCGCAACCATCAATTGAGGAACCACGACGAAGCACCAGCCAGGTCCGCGAGAGCGGCGCCGGTTTAGGCGCAAAAATGGGCAACGGGCCGGAGCGACATGGCGCGCTCCGGCCCGTTTACGGCACCCGCACGGCCGTACGCTGATTAGACTGCCCCGTCCGTATATCGAGACCGGGTCGGAGAAGTTGCCTGCGTGTTAACGCGATTGACCCGCATACGCCCCGCTATGCACCCCCGTCTCCAAGATCGTCCGGCGGCACCACCCGCTTCTCCTCCGCGAAGTGACACGCGGAATCATGCGCCGCCGGCCCCGGCACGAGCCGGAACACGGCGGGCACCGCGAGCGCCGGCACCTCGACCGCGCACCGCTCCTCGGCCTTCCAGCACCTCGTGCGGAACCGGCACCCCGACGGAATGTTCGTCGGCGACGGCACGTCCCCGCTCAGGATGATCCGCTCCCGGTGCTCCCGCGCCTCCGGGTCCGGTACCGGCACCGCGGAGAGCAGGGCCTGGGTGTAGGGGTGGGTCGGGTGGTCGTA
Source organism: Streptomyces sp. (assembly GCF_019510245.1). Classification (GTDB taxonomy): domain Bacteria; phylum Actinomycetota; class Actinomycetes; order Streptomycetales; family Streptomycetaceae; genus Streptomyces. Next base: position 73,610 of record NZ_JAEKKT010000181.1, read on the forward strand.
GATCTCCTCGTCCTTGCCGATCTCCACGATCCTCCCGAGGTACATCACCCCGACCCGGTCCGAGATGTGCCGCACGATCGACAGGTCGTGGGCGATGAAGACGTACGACAGGTCGAACTCGTTCTGGAGCCGGTCGAGCAGATTGATCACCTGGGCCTGGACGGAGACGTCGAGCGCGGACACCGGTTCGTCGGCGACGATCACCTCGGGGCGCAGCGCCAGCCCCCGTGCGATGCCGATGCGTTGCCGCTGGCCGCCGGAGAACTGGTGCGGATAGCGGTTGATGTACTCAGGGTTGAGCCCCACGACGTCCAGCAGCTCCTGGACCCGCCTGCGCCGGTCGCCCTTGGGAGCCGCCTCGGGATGGATCTCGTACGGCTCCCCGATGATGTCGCCGACGGTCATCCTGGGGTTGAGGGACGTGTACGGGTCCTGGAAGACCATCTGGATGTTGCGGCGGACGGTCTTGAGCGCCCGCCCGCTCAGCTTGGTGATGTCGTCCCCCTTGTACCTGATCGACCCCGCCGTCGGCCGCTCAAGGTTGACGAGCATCTTGGCGACCGTCGACTTCCCGCAGCCGGACTCGCCGACGATGCCCAGCGTCTCTCCTTTGCCGAGCGTGAAGTCGACACCGTCGACGGCCTTGACCGCGCCGATCTGTTTCTTGATCAAGATGCCCTGGGTCAAGGGGTAGTGCTTGACCAGTCCACTTACTTCCAGGATCGGCTCAACCACCCTGTCAACCATTGAGGCACTCCCTCCAGAAGTGACAGGCACTGCCCCGGCGTGGGTCCACCTCGTACAGCGGCGGTTCGTCGGTGCGGCACACGTCCTGGGCCATCGGGCAGCGCGGGTTGAAGGCGCACCCCGGAGGGATGTTCATCAGGTTGGGCGGCAGGCCCCTGATGGCGTAGAGCTCCTGCCCCTTCTGGTCGAGACGCGGGATGGAGTCGAGGAGCCCGCGCGTGTAGGGGTGGGCCGGCGCCTTGTAGATGTCGTGCACCGGCGCGGACTCGACGATCCGCCCCGCGTACATGACGGCGATCCGGTCGGCGACGTCCGCGACCACCCCCAGGTCGTGGGTGATCAGGATCAGCCCCATGTGGTACTCGCGCTGCAACTCCGCGAGCAAGTCCATGACCTGGGCCTGCACGGTCACGTCGAGGGCGGTCGTCGGCTCGTCGGCGATGATGAGCGCCGGCTCCAGGGCCAGCGCCATGGCGATCATGATGCGCTGACGCATGCCTCCGGAGAACTGGTGCGGATAGTCCCGCACCCGCTGGGCGGCGGCCGGGATCCGCACCCGGTCCATCAGCTCGACGGCCCTGGCCCGCGCATCCTTCCGGGACATCCCCCGGTGCACGACGAACATCTCGCCGAGCTGGTCGCCCACGCTCAGCACCGGGTTGAGCGCCGACAACGCGTCCTGGAAGATCATCGCCATCTCGGCGCCCCGGACCTTCCTCCTCTCCTCTTCCTTCAGCTTCAGCAGATCTCGGCCCCGGAAGAGGATCTCGCCGCCGCCGATCCGCCCGGGCGGTGTGTCCAGGATCCCCATCACGGCCTGGGCGGTCACCGACTTGCCGGACCCCGACTCGCCCAGCACGGCCAGCGTCTCCCCCTCGTCGACGGCGTACGAGACGCCGTTGACCGCCTTCGCGACCCCGTCCCGCATCCGGAACTCCACGTGCAGATCACGCACTTCGAGCAGCACGGCGGCGCTCACCTCAGCTTCGGGTCGAGGGCGTCGCGCACCGCGTCGCCGAGCATGATGAAGGCCAGGACGGTGAGCGCGAGGGCCCCCGAGGGCCACAGCAGCGCGTGCGGGGCGTTGCGGATGTAGGGCGAGGCGGCGGAGATGTCGATGCCCCAGGAGACGCTGGGCGGCTTCAGGCCGACGCCGAGGTACGACAGGGTCGCCTCCAGGGCGATGTAGGTGCCGAGGGCGATGGTCGCGACGACGATCACGGGGGCCACCGCGTTGGGTGCGATGTGCCGCAGCAGGATCCGGGAGTTGGAGGCGCCGAGGGCGCGGGCGGCCTGGACGTAGTCGTTCTGCTTGGCGGTGATCACCGAGCCGCGGGCGATCCGGGAGATCTGGGGCCAGCCGAGCAGCACCATGAACCCGATGACCGGCCAGACCGTATTGCTCGTCACCACCGAGAGGAGGACGAGACCGCCGAGGACGACCGGGATCGCGAAGAAGACGTCGGTGATCCGGGACAGCACCGAGTCCCAGACGCCACCGAAGAAGCCGGCGAGCCCGCCGAGCACCGATCCGAACAGCGCGACCCCGAGGGTGGCGCAGACGCCCACCGTGACGGACGTACGGGCGCCGTAGACGGTCCGCGTGTAGACGTTGCAGCCCTGTCCGTCGTAGCCGAAGGGAGCGCCCGGCTGGGGGCCCTCCTGGGCCTTGGCGAGGTCGCACTTGAGGGGGGAGCCGGAGGCGATCAGGGACGGCCACAGGGAGATGACGACGAGGAAGAGGATGACGAGGGCGGAGACGAGGAAGACGGGGTTGCGCCGCAGGTCCCGCCAGGCGTCCGACCAGAGCGAGCGGGGCTTGGCCGCGGGCCCGGTGCCGAGCGGTCCGCCCGGCGTCCGTTCCAGCGTCTCGGCCTCGGTCGTCGCGAGGTCCATCGCGCCGCCCATGCCCGTCCCGGCGATGGCCCGGTCCTGCTCGAACGGCTGCTCAGGCATAGCGGATCCTCGGGTCGAGTACGGCGTAGAGCAGGTCCACCAGGAGATTGGCCACCAGGAACACCAGGACCAGCACGGTCACGAACCCCACCACCGTCTGCGTGTTCTGCCGCAGGATGCCCTGGTAGAGCTGGTAGCCGACGCCGTGGATGTTGAAGATCCGCTCGGTGACGATCGCGCCGCCCATCAGCGCGCCGATGTCGGTGCCGATGAAGGTGACGACGGGGATGAGCGAGTTGCGCAGCAGGTGCCGTACGACAACCCGCCGCCGGGGCAGCCCTTTGGCGACAGCCGTACGGACGTAGTCGCTCCGCTTGTTGTCGGCGATGGAGGTACGGGTCAGCCGGGTGACGTAGGCGAGCGACACGGAGGCGAGCACCAGCCCCGGCACGATCAGCTCGCCGAAGGTGGCCTCCGGGGAGACGGAGGGTCTGATCCATCCCCACTCCACCCCCAGCAGGAGCTGGAGCAGCAGACCGGTGACGAAGGTCGGTACGGAGATGACGACCAGGGTGGCCAGCAGCACTCCGGTGTCGACGGGCCGCCCGCGCCGCAGTCCGGTCACCACGCCCAGCGTGATGCCGATGACGATCTCGATGACGATGGCCACGATGGTCAGCCGGATGGTGACGGGGAACGCGGTGGACATGAGCTCGGTGACCGGCTGTCCGTTGAACGCCGTACCGAAGTCGCCGGTGAAGACGTTCCCCATATAGGTGAGGTATTGCTGCCACACCGGCTTGTCGAGTCCGAACTCCTTCTTCAACTGGGCGGCGGTCGCCGGATCGCAGGCCCGCTCACCGCAGAGCCCCGCGATCGGGTCGCCCATGACGTTGACCATGAGGAAGATCAGCAGCGTGGCCCCGACGAACACCGGGATCATCTGGAGCAGCCGCCGGACGACGTAGCGTCCCATCCCGGTTCAGCTGACCTTGATCTCGTTGTAGACGGGAACGCTGAACGGGTTGAGGGCCACGTTCGACAGCCGCTCGGAGTAACCGGCGCTGCCGTTCTGGTACCAGAGCGGAATGGCGGCCATGTTGTCGCGGACGACTTCCTCGGCCTGCTGGAAGGTGGACACGGCCTTGCCGGTGTCGGTCTGGGCGTTCGCCTGGTCGACGAGCTTGTCGAAGTCCTTGTTGGACCACTTGCCGTCGTTGGAGGAGGCGTTGGTGTAGTAGAGCGGCTGGAGGAAGTTCTGGATGAGCGGGTAGTCCATCTGCCAGCCGGCGCGGAACGGTCCGGTCATCTTGTGCCGGCCGATCTGGTTCCGGAAGTCGGCGAACGTGCCGATCGGGTTCCCGACGCATGCCTTGTCGTTGCCCAGTGCGTTGTTGATGGAGTTGCACACGGCGTCCACCCACATCCTGTGCGAGCCGGTGTCGGCGTTGTACGTGATCTTGAGCTGGCCGCCGGGCAGTCCCCCGCCCTCCTGGATGAGCCTCTTGGCCTGGGCGGGGTCGTAGTCGCAGGCGCTCCCGCACAGCCCTTCCTTGAAGCCGCCGTCCGCGCCGAGCACGGGCGAGGTCCAGTCGGTGGCCGGGGTCCGGGTGTTCCGGAAGATGGTGTCGGTGATCTGCTTCCGGTTGATCGCCATGGAGAGGCCGGTGCGGACCTTCTCCGCTCCGCTCCTGCTCCAGGCGCTGTCGTAGTAGGGGAAGGCGAGCGTCTGGATGATGCCGGCCGGGGTGTTGATGTAACGGTCACCGAGATCGCTCTTGACGTTCTTCAGCTGCGACGCGGGGACGTCGTCGACGAGGTCGAGGTTGCCGGCGATGAGATCGGTGTACGCGGTGTCGCTGTCCGTGTAGACCTTGAGGGTCACTCCGTCGTTCTGCGCCTTGTCGGCCCCGGGATAGCCGTCCCACTTCTTCAGGGACATCTGCGAGCCCTTGGTGTAGGACTCGATGCGGTACGGCCCGTCGCCGACCGGCTGCGCCAGCCAGCCGGCGTGGTCGGTGAAGAAGGACTGCGGCAGCGGTGCGAAGGCCGCGTAGCCGAGGGTGTCGGGGAAGCTGGAGAACTTCTGGTTGAGCGCGACGGTGAAGGTCCTGTCGTCGACGACCTTCAGACCGGAGAGCGTCTCGGCGCTCTGTGAGCCGCTGTCCGGGTGGACCTTGTCGTAGCCCTGGATGTAGCCGAAGAAGTAGGCGTTCTTCTGGTTGTTCTTGAGGCTCGCTCCGTAGTTCCAGGCGTCGACGAAGGACTTCGCGGTCACCTTCTCGCCGTTACTGAACGTCCAGCCGTCCTTGAGGGTGATCGTGAAGTTCTGCGAGTCGCTCGTGTCGATCTTCTGGGCGAGCATGTCCTCGGCCTTGCCGGTCTTCGGGTCGTACTTCTTCAGGCCCCGGAAGATCATGTCCAGGACCTTGCCGCCCTGGACCTCGTTGGTGTTGGACGGCTCCAGGGGGTTCTGCGGGTCGCCCCAGGAGGAGCTGAGCACGCCGCTCTCGCCCCCGCCGCCCCCGCTGCCGCCACCGCCCCCGCAGGCCGTGACGGCGAGCGCCACCACGGCCGCGCAGGCCGCCCCTCGGGCGTGCGTGGCTGAACGCATGGCGTGCCTCCTCCGTGCAGGGTGATCCGTCGACCGGAGGACCGACCGATCGTTCCGTGGATGATCCGCTATCGGCCAATATCGACCAAATAGGTCGATATCGCTCATCCACTGCCCCGAACGGAGGCCTTCCGGGGACCCCATGACGGCCTTTAGAGGGACACCTCACCCGATTACAGACACCCCTCCGGGGCCCGCTCGAGGATCTTGCGGCGGCGGCGCAATGGATCTCCCTGCAACGATGCCGAAACGTTGGATTGCGACCCGCCGATGTACGCATTTCGGCACCCTCGCGTCCGCATAACGAACTCATTGCCCGTTTTGCGCAGTTCACCCGAACTAAAGCACGGTGCGATTACGAGGCGCTACCCGCGTAGCTACGGAACGGTCAAGGCCAGGCAAAGAAAGTAAAGAGAAACCCAAGTCGCCCGAGAATTTATTGACCTTGAATGAATTGCGTTGAAAAAGTCCGGCGTAGCCCGTAGGGGAGTGTGTCCCTGCGGAGTCATCAGACCCTCCCTTGGGCCAGGAGCACCATGACCCCCCCAACTCCATCCGCGGCTGCCCCGCTTGAGGTGACCGACGAGACCGAGAAGAAGTCGACCACTTCGGACGGTTCGAAGGGCAGCGAGAGCAGGTCGCCGGGCCGCCTGGCCTGGAAGCGCTTCAAGCGCGACCGTACGGGCGTTATATCCGCTTACGTCGTGATCTTCTTCTTCGTGATCGGCATCGCGGCACCGCTGATCGCGAAGCTGTACGGGAAGAACCCGTACACCACGTACACCACCCAGCACCCTGAGCTGCTCAACGCCTTCTCGTACCCCGCAGGGCCCAACGGAGGTATGAGCCCGGAGTTCTGGTTCGGCATCGAACCCCAGCTCGGCCGGGACGTCTTCACGTTCCTGCTGTACGCCATCCGCAACTCGCTCGGCATCGCGACAGCCGCCGCACTGCTCACCACGGTCCTCGGCGTCGTGATCGGCGTCACAGCGGGCTACCTGGGCGGCAAGACGGACTACCTCGTCGGCCGGATCATCGACATCCTGCTGTCGTTCCCGTCCACGCTGTTCTTCATCGCGTTCATGCCTGTCGTCTTCGGGTTCTTCGTCGCCCCCGACGACAACATCCCGACCTGGCTGCGCGCCACCGCGCTGATCCTGGTCCTTTCCGCCTTCGGCTGGGCCTCCATCGCCCGATTGCTGCGTGGCCAGGTGCTGGGCCTGCGCGAGCGGGAGTTCGTCGAGGCGGCGAAGGTCACGGGCGCGTCACCGATGCGTGTCGTGTTCAAGGAACTGCTGCCCAACCTGTGGACTCCGATCATCATCCAGTCCACGCTCCTCCTCCCCGCCTACGTGACTGCGGAAGCGGGTCTGGCCTTCCTCGGCGTGGGCATGATCGACCCGACCCCCGACTGGGGCGTGATGATCGGTCGCGGCGCGCAGTTCTACACCGAGGACATCACCTTCATGCTCTTCCCGGGCATCTCCATGGTGATCTTCGTGCTCGCCTTCAACCTGCTCGGCGACTCCGTGCGCGACGCGCTCGACCCGAAGTCCAAGCGGTAGCCCTCCCTGCACCACCCGGCCCGGTTCGATGACGTCCGGCTGGTTCCGACCATCCGAATTGACCCCTATAGGCAGGCTCAGCATGTCCTTTTCTCGCAGAAACTTCCTGATCGCCACCGGTGTGGCGGCGGCCTCCACGACCGTGCTGAGCGCGTGCAGCAGCGGTGACGACAACAAGGGCTCGTCCAAGGTCCCGTCCGTCTCCGACGCGAAGACCATGAACATCCCGGTCGGCACCAAGGCGGACTCCACGGGCCCGGCGCCCGAGGTCGCCGGTGCGGTCAAGGGCGGCACGATCTACTCGCTCGACCAGTTCGACATGGACCACCTGGACCCGGCGCAGATCTACGTCTCCACCGAGGGCGCCATCACCCGCCCGATCCTGCGTGGTCTGACCGGCTACAAGGTCGACGACAAGGGTGGCGCCACGCTCGTCGGCGACGTCGCGACCGACGCCGGCACCATGAAGGACGGCGGCAAGACCTGGTCGTTCACGATCAAGGACGGCATCAAGTGGGAGGACGGCACCGACCTCTCCATGGACGACGTCCGCCACACCTTCGAGCGTCTCTTCGCCTCGTTCGTCACCGAGGGTCCGCGCTACGTCCAGCAGTGGCTCGTCGGCGGCGACAAGTACAAGGGCCCCTACGACGGCAAGAGCCTGTCCTCGATCGAGGTCTCCGGCAAGACGATCACGTTCACCCTCAACGAGGCCCGCACCGACTTCAACTACACGCTGGGCATGCCCGGCTACGGCCTTGTCAACAAGAAGAAGGACACCAAGGAGAAGTACGACAAGCGTCCGTACTCCCTTGGCCCCTACAAGATCGACAGCCGGAGCATCGGCAAGTCGATGACCTACGTGCGCAACGAGCACTGGGACCCCGCCACGGACGCGATCCGCAACGCGTACCCGGACAAGTACATCTTCCAGTTCGGCTTCCAGCCGGTCGCCTCCACCGACCGCTACATCGCGGACAAGGGCAACGACCAGTACGCGATGTCGATCTTCAACGAGGTGGCGGCCGAGCGCACCGCGCAGGTCCTCACCAACGCCTCGCTGAAGAAGCGCGTTCTGACCCAGGTCGACACGGTCACCTACTACTGGCCGATCAACATGACCCGGATCAAGGACCTGAAGGTCCGCCAGGCGATCAACTGGGCGTGGCCGCACCAGCAGCTGCAGACCATCCGCGGTGGTGCGTCCACCAGCGAGCTGGCCAGCACCATCCTCAGCCCGGTGACCCCCGGCTACAAGAAGTTCGACCTGTACGGCGTGACCACGAAGCCCGGCGGCGACCCGGTCAAGGCCAAGGCGCTGCTGAAGGAGGCCGGCAAGGTCGGCCAGAAGCTGGTCATCGCCTACCAGCAGTCGGACAACGCGGTGAAGCAGGCCGTGGCCATCAAGAACGCCCTTGAGGCGGCCGGCTTCCAGGTCGTCAACCAGCAGGTCGACAAGACGACCTTCTACACCCAGATCGGCAAGATCGACAACGGCTACGACCTGTTCGCGGCCGGCTGGAGCCCCGACTGGCCGAACGGCTACTCGGTCTTCTTCCCCTGCTGGAGCGGCAAGAACATCGGCGACGGTCGCAGCAACTACGCCCAGCTGAACGACCCGAGCGTGAACAAGGCGATCGACGCGGCCGCCAAGATCGCCGACGTCGACGAGGCCAACAAGGCCTGGGGCGCCATCGACAAGCAGATCATGGAGCTGGCGGCGGTCGTCCCGGACTACCACTCCATCCGTAACTGGATGTACGGATCCAAGGTCGGCAACGTCGTCTACGACGCCGGCAACACCTGCGTCGCGCTCTGCAAGCTGTACGTCAAGAAGTAAGCGCGCAAGACCCTTCGGGGGCGGCCATGACCTGGCCGCCCCCTCCGGCCCACCCCTCACCCCCCGGCGACGGCGCCCCGTCCGGAAAGTCACGCCCCATGTTCCGCTTCCTTGTCCGCCGAGTCTTCGGCGCGCTGGTCATCCTCTTGATCATCAGCGCCGTCACCTTCTGGCTCTTCTACGCCATCCCGCGTGACCCCGCCACGATGTCCTGCGGCAAGAACTGCACGCCCGACATGCTCAGGCAGGTCCGGCACAACCTGGGCATCGACCACCCGGTTCCGGTCCAGTACTGGTACTGGCTCAAGGGCATCTTCGTCGGGCGCAGCTACGGCGACTTCGGCAACTGCAACGCGCCGTGCCTCGGGTACTCGTTCGCCAACCGCGAGCCCGTCCTCGGGACGATCATGGACAGGCTCCCGCTGACCCTGTCGCTCGCCTTCGGCTCGGCCGTCGTCTTCCTCATCTTCGGTATCGGCGCCGGCATGCTCGCCGCCGTAAAGCAGGGCAAGTGGCAGGACAAGGTCGCCAGCTCGGCGTCGCTGGTCGCCTCCTCGATGCAGATCTACTTCGTCGGCTACATCGCGATGTACTTCTTCGTCGCGAAGCTCGGCATCCTGGACAACCCGTCGTACACCCCCCTCACCCAGAACCCGGTCGAGTGGGCCTCGGGTCTCCTGCTGCCCTGGCTGGTGCTGGCCCTGATCTGGACCGCCAACTACACCCGTATGACGCGCTCCCAGCTGGTCGAGACGCTGAGCGAGGACTACGTCCGCACGGCCCGGGCCAAGGGCCTCTCCCGTCGGAACGTCTTCTTCCGGTTCGCCTGGCGCGGCGCGATGGGTCCGATCGTCACGATCTTCGGTATCGACCTCGCCACGCTCATCGGCGGCGCGATCATCACCGAGACCGTCTTCAGCCTCCAGGGCGTGGGCCAGCTGGCCCTGAAGTCCGTGGACCAGAGCGACCTGCCCATGGTGCTCGGCGTGACCCTGCTGTCCGCCGGCGCGATCGTGATCTTCAACATCATCGTGGACGCCGTCTACGCCCTCATCGACCCGCGGATCCGGCTCGCCTGACCTCCGCCCCACCCCCAACCTCGCATCACCCCCCAGGAGCGTCCCCGTGACGAGCACCGATCAGCAGCCGTTCCTCTCCGTCAAGGACCTCAAAGTCCACTTCTCCACCGAGGACGGCATCGTCAAGGCCGTCGACGGGCTCAGCTTCGACATCGCCAAGGGCCAGACGCTCGGCATCGTCGGTGAGTCGGGCTCCGGCAAGTCCGTGACCAACCTGACGATCCTGGGCCTGCACGACCCCGCCCGCACCCAGATCGACGGCGAGATCCTGCTCGACGGCCAGGAACTCCTCACGGCGTCCGAGCGGACGCTGGAGAAGCTCCGCGGCAACAAGATGTCGATGATCTTCCAGGACGCGCTGGCCTCGCTGTCGCCGTACCACACCATCGGCGCCCAGATCGCCGAGGTCTACCGCAAGCACACCGGCGCCTCCAAGAAGGAGGCCCGGGCGCGCGCGATCGAGATGCTGAAGCGGGTCGGGATCCCCCAGCCGGACGTCCGGGTCGACGACTACCCCCACCAGTTCTCCGGCGGTATGCGCCAGCGCGCGATGATCGCGATGGCCCTGGTCTGCGACCCCGAACTGCTGATCGCCGACGAGCCGACCACCGCGCTCGACGTGACGGTCCAGGCCCAGATCATGGACCTGCTCAAGGACCTCCAGCAGGAGTTCGGCACGGCGATCATCTTCATCACCCACGACCTCGGAGTCATCGCCGACATCGCGGACGACGTCCTGGTGATGTACGGCGGCCGGTGCGTGGAGCGGGGCACCAAGAAGCAGGTGCTGGGCTCGCCGCAGCACCCGTACACGCTGGGCCTGCTCAACTCCATGCCGAGCCTCGACGGACCGGTCGACATCCCGCTGTCGCCGATCCCCGGCTCGCCGCCCTCGCTGCTCAACCCGCCGTCCGGCTGCCGTTTCCACCCGCGATGCGCGTTTGCGGAGAAGGTCGCGGGCGGCAGGTGCTCCAGCGAGCAGCCGCCGCTCGAACTGGTCGAGGGCCGCGGCTCCGCCTGCCACCTGGAACTGAGCAAGCGCGACGAGCTCTTCGCCGACTACGCGGCCACCGCCGGCCACAACTGACGGACACGAGACGGGACTTCACGACCATGAGCAACACCAACCCCCTCCTGGACGTCTCCGGGCTGGCCAAGCACTTCCCGATCAAGGGCGGCTTCCCGATCCGGCGGACGGTCGGCGCGGTGCAGGCGGTGGACGGCCTCGACTTCCAGGTCGCCGAGGGCGAGAGCCTGGGCCTGGTCGGCGAGTCCGGCTGCGGCAAGTCGACCACCGGTCGGCTGATCACGCGCCTGCTGGAGCCGACCGGCGGCAAGATCACCTACCGCGGCCAGGACATCACGCACGCCAACCGCAGGCAGCTGGCGCCGATCCGGTCCGAGATCCAGATGATCTTCCAGGACCCGTACGCGTCCCTCAACCCGCGGCAGACGGTCGGCAAGATCATCGCGGGCCCGATGGAGATCAACGACATCAACCCGGCCGGCGGCCGCGAGAAGCGCGTACGGGAGCTGCTGGAGATCGTCGGTCTCAACCCGGAGCACTTCAACCGCTTCCCGCACGAGTTCTCCGGCGGCCAGCGCCAGCGCATCGGGGTGGCCCGCGCGCTGGCCCTGGAACCGAAGCTGATCGTCGCCGACGAGCCGGTCTCGGCGCTCGACGTCTCCATCCAGGCGCAGGTCGTGAACCTTCTCCAGAAGGTCCAGCAGGAACTGGGCATCGCCTTCGTCTTCATCGCCCACGACCTCGCGATCGTGCGGCACTTCTCCCAGCGCGTCGCGGTCATGTACCTCGGTAAGATCGTGGAGATCGCCGACCGCGAGGACCTGTACGACAACCCGCGCCACCCCTACACGCGGGCCCTGCTGTCCGCCGTGCCCGAGGCGACGGTGGACGTGGAGCCGCGCGAGCGGATCCGCCTGGTCGGTGACGTCCCGTCCCCGATCAACCCGCCGTCCGGCTGCCGCTTCCGCACCCGCTGCTGGAAGGCGACGGAGAAGTGCGCGACGGAGGCCCCGCCGCTGGTCCAGGCAGACGGCAACAAGCCCGGCCACCTCACCGCGTGCCACTATCCTGAGGCGCAGGAGACGATTCCCGCCCCGCGTCTCTCCAAGGACCCCGAGGCCGCGGCCTGACACACCCCTTTCCGTCAGCCGCCGCCTGCGGAACGGACTTTCACCGGCCCATTGACCCGAGCCCCTGAACGTCCGCTCCAGGGGAGCAAGGGCCCGCACCTCCCCAGGTGCGGGCCCTTCTCATTGCCGTACGTCAGGAAGCGGTGGTGGCTTCGAGGAGCTCGGGCCGGTCCGCACCCGGCGTGGCACGCAGTGACCGCACCCCGGGCGACAGGAGCGCGGCCAGGGTGGCCGCGACGATCAGGGTCGCACAGACGATCAGCATCCGGTCGGTGCCGAAGGTGTCGGCGGCGGGGCCTGCCAGCGCGAGGCCGAGCGGGGCGAGGGTGAGCGAGCCGAACCAGTCGTAGGAGCTGACCCGGGACAGAGCCTCCTCCGGGATTTCGCGCTGCATGGTGGTGGCCCACAGCACGCCGAAGAAGTCCAGGCTGACACCGGCGGTGAAGGCACCCGCGGCGACGGCCCACAGCGGTGCTCCGGCCCCGAGGAGGGCCGGAGGCAGGGCGGACGGGAGGGTGAACAGGACCGCCGCCAGGATCGGCCGGGTGACGCGCGCGCGGGCCGCGATCCCGGCGCCCGCCACGGCCCCCAGCGCCTGCGCGGCCACCACCACCGACCAGGCGCGGGCCCCGCCGAAGTGGGCACGCGCGGCCAGCGGACCCAGGACCCCTGCGTTGGCGTTGGTGGCGGCCACCACCAGCGAGAACTGGACGACGACCACCCACAGCCACTGCCGGGAGGCGAACTCCCGCCAGCCCTCGCGCAGATCGGCCCAGCCCGAGGCGGACTTCTGCGGACGACGGCTCAGCCGCAGGGACGAGGTGAGCGCGGCGCTGACCACGAAGGACAGACCGTTGATGGCCAGCGCCCAGCCCGCGCCGACCCATGCCACCGTCGCGCCGGACAGGGCCAGCCCCAGCAGGAGGGAGGTGTTGGTGCCGACCCGCAACAGGCCGTTGGCTCGCTGGAGGGCCTCGGACGGGACCAGCATCGGGATGATCCCGTCCATCGCCGGCGAGAAGAGAGCGGTCGCGGTGCCCGCCGTGACGGCGAGCACGCAGAGCGCGGCGACGGGGGCATGGCCGCTGAGCACCATGGCCGCGAGCCCGCCGTAGGACAGGGCACCCAGCAGGTCCGCAACGGCCATCAGCGCGGAGCGGGAGACCCGGTCCGCGATCACCCCTCCGACCAGGACCAGCGCGAGCTGCGGGACCGCCTGGCAGGCGACGACGAGCGAGAGGTCGCCCGGGGTCGCGCCGGGCAGCGAGAGCACCGCGAAGGCCAGCGCGATCCGGGCGAACCCGTTGCCGAGCACGGAGATGATCCGGGCGGACGCGAGGCGCACGAAACCGGAGTTGCGCAGCAGGGAAGGGGGGTGCTCAGCGGCAGACATGGACGGGCACCTTACGCCCTCGCCGCCTCGGGCCGATCCCCGTCGCGCACACTTCCCGCCACGTACGGATCACGAGTCAGGCTCCCCCGCCCCGCGCCCGAGCCCCGCCGTTCAGGACTCGACGAACAACTCCGCAGCGTCCGTGACGTGCACCGCCCGCTGGGCCCAGGTTTCGAGCTGGTCCAGATCGGTACACGCGTCCACCCGCTCACGGACCGCATCACTCACCGGGACACCACGCCACTCCAGGACCCGCAGGACCATCTCGGCACGCTCCTGAACCCGCCCCTGCTCCCGGCCTTCCTCCCGGCCTTCCTCCCGCACCTGCTCCGCCAGCGGGTGCCGCCAGAAGTACTGCATCGCCGTCATCAGGTCCCTCCAGATCTGCTTCGCCCGGGGATCGACCAGGCACGAGTCGACGAACTGTACGAAGACCGCGGCACTGTCGCGGTCAATGGTCTTCAAGGCGGCTGCCAGCGATTCCAGTATGGCCGCAGCATTCCGGCCCCGCCCGTGTGTCATGGCCGAGAGCACCGCAAGGGGTACGTCCCGTTCGGCCTCCCGCACGTCCGCGATCAAGGGAACGTTGTCCGGCCCCAGCACCAGCGGCCGCACGATCAGCGACTCCCACCCGGGAAGGCCGAGCTTGATCGGCTGCGACGCCCATCGTGCCGTCGTACTGCTCTGGGTGATCACGATCAGTACCGGCTCACACCGATACTTCTCATACAAGTACGACAGGTAGTACGGCCAGCTCCCCCGCTTACGGCCGTCCACCTCCCCCTGCGACTCGACCACGAGGAGGTAGGTCCCCCTGTCGGTCTCTGCCCGCAGCAACGTGTCCACCCGACGCTCGACCGGCTCGATCTCCGTCAGATCCACGTTCAGCGCCGCGATCTCCCGCGGCTCCGGAAACGGGACGCCCAGTACCCGCTGCAACGCATGCGTCAGCAACCCCGGATCCTTCTGGAAGATCCGGTGCAACGCCTCATGCGACGACCCCACCATCACGCCACCCCCAGCTCACACCACACATACTTGCCACGGTCCCCGAACCGGGACGACGGCTGCCAGCCCCAGCCATCCGCACACGCCACCACCAGCCCCAACCCCCGCCCCGCCTCCTCGAACTCGGTTACCACCCCCGGCGGCTCAGGAGGCACCGGATCCGCATCCCACGCCCCGATCCACACGACGCCCTCCGGGGAGCGCCGGACCCTGAGCGCGGCCGGTCCCTTCGTGTGCCGCACGGCATTGGAGACCAGCTCGGCGGCGAGGAGCTCCGCCGTGTCCACCAGGCCGATCAGGCCGTGCATGGTCAAGATCAGGCGCAGGGTGCGACGGGAGATCGTCACCGCTCTCGGGTCGTTGGGAACGTAGAGCGTGTAGTCCCAGGTCTCGGGCATGCGTCATCAACTCCGGTCGGGTGTAGGGGATTTCAGGCACGGTGGCATCGCCGCACGGCCGAGGCGCGGTGCACTTCCAGGGCGTGTCCGTTACGTCACCGACAGTAGAGACACAATTTGGGACGACGCAAGTCGCTGCCGTAATCTTCCCCTCGAACGAGGTTCTGCTCGGCGGCAGTACCTGGCGAGGAGGAACACATGACGCGCAGGAAACAGCCCACCGCACGTCAGGCGCGTCTGGGTTCCGAGCTGCGCAAACTCCGTGAGGCCGCAGGACTCAAAGGATTGGAGGCCGCCGCGCTGCTGGGAACGGACTCGGCGCAGATCAGCCAGATCGAGTTCGGTACGGCAGGCGTGAGCGAGGACCGGGTGCGTAGACTCGCCGCCCATTATTCCTGCACGGACATGGAGTTGGTCGAGGCGTTGGTGGCGATGGCGACGGATCGGACCCGGGGGTGGTGGGAGGAGTACCGGGGTCTGCTGCCAACGTCCTTCCTGGATCTCGCCGAGTTGGAATATCACTCCTCTTACCGGCTCGACGTGGAGTTCCTGCACATCCCCGGCCTGTTCCAGACAGAGGACTACGCCCGCGCCGTCTTCTCCTACCGGGTGCCCGAACTCCCGGCGAGCGATCTTGAGCTGCGTGTCCGCCACCGCATGGAACGAAAGGCGGTCCTGGAGGAACCGGCCTACGTTCCCTACGAGGCCGTGATCCACGAGGCGGCCCTGCGCATCAGGGTGTGCGACCGCGCCGCCACACGTGTTCAGCTCGGCCGTCTCCTGGAGTTCTCCGAGGCGGAGCACATCACCGTACGGGTCATCCCGTTCGACCTGGACGGCTTCGCCGGCGCGACGAACGCCATGATGTACGCGGGCGGTGCCGTGCCCAAGCTGGACACCGCGGTGCGCGACGCACCGCAGGGCGCGGGGTTCATCGACTCCGAGGCCCAACTCGGCGCATTTCGAACGCTCTTCCGTAAGGTGGAGTCCGCGTCCCTCGACCCCGATCGGTCGCGCGACTTCATCCACAACCTGACGAAGGAGCTGTGAGGCACACCGTGGCCCCTGACAACTGGCGCAGGTCGTCCTACTCGGGAAGCGGCGACGGCAACAACTGCGTAGAAGTAGCCCGCCTCCCCACCCACATAACCGTCCGCGACTCCAAAGCCCCTACCAGAGCCACCCTCGCCTTCCGCCCCGTCGCCTTCGCCGCCTTCGTCGGCGCCCTACAGGCCGCTCATCCCCGAGCCACCAGCTCCACCTCGAAGCCGTCCTCGTTCTCCAGGTACGCCGCGTAGTGGTCCGGGCCCCCGGCGTACGGGTGGCGGTCCGGGAACAGCGGCGTCCACCCGTGTGCCGGAGCCGCTTGCGTCAGCGCGTCGACCGTCGCCCGGTCCGGTGCGTGGAACGCCAGGTGGTTCAGGCCCGGCCGCATGCGGTCGTGCCCGGCGTCGCCGCCCCGCATCGCCGCTGATCGCTCGATCACCACGTACGTCTCCCCCAGCCGCCAGCTCCGCCCGTCCGGCCAGTTCTGGTACGGCGTCCAGTCCAGGCTTTCCAGCAGCCAGCCCCAGGACTCCGTCGCCCGGTCCAGGTCCGGCACCCACAGCTCTATGTGATGAAGCACCCGCAGTCCAGAAGAAGTTGATAGAAGTTCAAGAAGAGGGCCGTTCCTGACCCTGTGTTCAACATCATGTGGCACACTGCCGCGGTGGTCGATCATTCGTACGCGGATCTCTCGCTCGCCGCGCTCTACGACAGCCTCAACCCGTGGGGGCCGGGTGACGACTTCTACCTGGACCGGGTGATGTCCGCGTCGTCCGTGCTCGATGTCGGCTGCGGTACCGGGCGGTTGCTGCGCGGGGCGCGGGCCGAAGGGCACGAGGGGCGGCTGATGGGGCTTGAGCCGGCCGCGGCGATGCTCGTGCAGGCGCGTAGGGCCGAACCCGGTGTGGAGTGGGTGCTCGGGGATCTGCGGGCCCGCCGCTGGGACGGCCACGACTTCGAGCTCGTCGTGATGACCGGTCACGCTTTCCAGGAGCTGCTCGGCGACGACGACCTGCGGGCCGCGCTGACCGCCGTACGCACCGCCCTCTCCCCCACCGGCCGGTTCGTCTTCGAGACCCGCAATCCCACCGCGCGGCCATGGGAGACCTGGACGCCGGACCGCGTGCACCTCGCCACCGACCCGGACGGCCGTCAGGTCCGCGTCTGGCACGAGGTGGACGGTTCCCCGGCCGGGGACCGGGTGACCTTCACGGAGACATACGAGGGCGCGCCCTGGCCCCAGCCCCGGGTGTGCCGGTCCACCCTGCGCTTCCTCGGCCAGGGCGCCCTCTCCGCCTTCCTCGCCGACGCCGGCCTGGCCGTCGTCGAGCAGTACGGCGACTGGGCGCGCGGGCCGCTCTCCGCCGGCAGCCCCGAGATCATCACGGTCGCCCGACGCGCCTGAGCCGCTCCGCTCCGCGCGGGTGCCTTATCCCTCCTCCTCCAGCGCCACCAGCGCCGGGTCGAGGACGATGTCCTCGTCGCGGGCCTCCGTCGTCGGGTCCTCCGGGAAGTGGCAGGCCGTCAGGTGACCCGCCCGGTTGCCGGAGAGCTGGATCAGCGGGGGTTCCTCCGTCGCGCACTTGTCCTGGGCCTTCCAGCAGCGTGTGCGGAAGCGGCAGCCGGACGGCGGGGAGATCGGGGACGGGACGTCGCCGGCCAGGCGGATGCGTTCGCGGCCGACCGCGTCCGGCTCGTCCGTGAGGTTGACCTCGGGTACCGCCGAGAGCAGGGCGTGGGTGTAGGGGTGGCGGGGGCGGGTGTAGATCGCCTCCCGGTCGCCGACCTCGATGATCTTGCCGAGGTACATGACCGCGACGCGCTGCGAGAAGTGCCGCACGATCGCCAGGTCGTGGGCGATGAACAGGAACGCGATGCCGAGTTCCTTCTGGACCTGCTGGAGAAGGTTGACCACCTGGGCCTGGATGGAGACGTCCAGGGCGGAGACCGGCTCGTCGGCGACGATCAGCTTCGGTTCCAGGGCCAGGGCGCGGGCCACCCCGATGCGCTGGCGCTGGCCGCCGGAGAACTCGTGCGGGAAGCGGTTGAAGTGCTCCGGGTTCAGGCCGACGATTTCGAGGAGTTCGCGGACGCGCTTCTCGCGGCCGCCCTCCGGTTCTATGCCGTTGATCTCCATCGGGCCCGAGATGATCTTGCCGACGGTCTGCCGGGGGTTCAGCGACGAGTACGGGTCCTGGAAGATCATCTGGATCTCGGAGCGGATCGGCGCCAGCTGCCGGCGGGAGGCGTGGCCGATCTCCTGGCCGCGGTACTTGATCGTGCCGTCCGTCGGCTCCAGCAGGCGGGTGATCAGGCGGCCCGTCGTGGACTTGCCGCAGCCCGACTCGCCGACCAGGCCGAAGCTCTCACCCACCCGTACGGTCAGGTCGATGCCGTCCACGGCCTGGACGTGCCCGACCGTGCGCCGGATCGGGAAGCCGCCCTTGACCGGGAAATACTTGGTCAGGCCGGAGACCTCGAGGAGCGGTTCGCCGGCAGTCGCCTCGCGCGGGGCGGGAAGGACCATGTCCTGGGTCATGACGTGTCGTCTCCTAGCCCAGACGGGGCTTGATCTCTTCGATGAAGATGGTGCGTTTCTGGTCCGCCGTGAGGTGGCAGGCCGCGGAGCGGTCGGGGCCCAGCAGCGGGCGTTCGGTGACGCAGCGGGTGCCGCCGACCCGGTCCTGGAAGGTGCAGCGGGGGTGGAAGCGGCAGCCGGAGGGCGGGGTCAGCAGGGAGGGCGGGGTGCCGGGAATCGGGTTCAGCGGCGCGGCCAGGTCGGAGTCGAGGCGTGGCATCGAGTTCAGCAGGCCCCAGGTGTACGGGTGCTGGGGCGCGCGCAGGACCTCGTCCGTCGTGCCGCGCTCCACCGCGCTGCCCGCGTACATCACCATGATGTCGTCGGCCATGTCGGCGATCACCCCCAAGTCGTGGGTGATGAAGATGATGCCCGATCCGAACTCCTGTTGCAGGTCCTTGAGCAGGTCCAGGATCTGCGCCTGGACGGTCACGTCCAGGGCGGTGGTCGGCTCGTCGGCGATGAGCAGGTCGGGGTCGCAGACCAGGGCCATCGCGATCATCGCGCGCTGGCGCATACCGCCGGAGAACTGGTGCGGGTAGTCCTTCGCCCGCTCCTTCGGGTTGGGGATGCCGACCTTGGCGAGCATCTCGACCGCCCGGTCCCAGGCCGCCCGCTTGGAGGCACCCCGGTGTTTCATGAACGGTTCGGCGATCTGCCGGCCGACCGAGTAGTACGGCGACAGCGCGGTGAGCGGGTCCTGGAAGATCATCGCGGCCTTGTTGCCGCGCACCTTCTCCAGTTCGGACTCGCGGGCGGTGATCAGCTCCTGGCCGTCCAGGAGGATCTCGCCCTCGACCGTGGTGAACTGGGGGTTGTGCAGGCCGAGGATGGTCAGGTTGGTGACCGACTTCCCGGAGCCGGACTCGCCGACGATCCCGAGCGTCTTGCCCCGCGCCACGTCGAACGACAGCCCGTCGACGGCCCGGACCACGCCGTCCTCGGTCTTGAAGCTTACGTGCAGGTCCCGCACCGAGAGGAAGGCACCCGCGTCGGCCGGTGCGGGGGTGCCGGCGCCCTTGGTCAGAGTGGTCACGACGGTTCTCCTCTTGCCCGGCCTAGGACAGCCGGACGCGCGGGTCGATGAACGCGTAGGCCGCGTCGACGACGATGTTGAAGAGCAGGATCATGGCGGCCGAGAACAGCATCACGCCGAGGAGCAGCGGCAGGTCGCTGAAGAACACGGACTGCACCGCGAGTTGGCCGAGACCCGGCAGGCCGAAGGTGTACTCGGTGATGATGGCGCCGCCGAGCAGGGAGCCGAGGTCGATGCCGAAGATGGTGACGATCGGGATGAGCGAGCCGCGCCAGGCGTAGCGGAAGAAGACGTACTGCCGGGACATGCCCTTCGCGCGGGCCGTGCGGACGTGCTCCTCCTGGAGCTGTTCGATCATCGACGAGCGCGCCATACGGGTGTACTGCGCGGCGAAGATCGTGGACAGCACCACCCAGGGGATGATCAGCCCGGTGAACCAGGTGACGGGGTCGCCGGTGAAGTTGTTGTACGCCGGTTTGTCGAACCAGTGGGTCTGGTAGACGAGGACGGCGAGCGCGAGCGGGCCGAGGAAGTAGATCTGCATGGAGCTGAGCACCATGGCTCCGGCGGTGGCGGTCTTGTCTATCAGCGTGCCGCGTTTCCAGGCGGCCAGCAGACCGGTGCCGAGACCGATGATCAGGAAGCAGACCGCACCGCCCAGGGTGAGGGAGACCGTGGTGGGCAGCCGGTCCATGAGCGTCTGCCAGACCAGGTCGTTGGTGTGGTACGAGTACCCGAAACAGGGGGCGGGGCAGGGGCCCTGGTCGAACTGGTTGCTGCCCAGCACCAGATTGTGCAGGAAGATCCAGTACTGCTCGGGGATCGGCTTGTCGAGGCCGAGCACATGGTGGATGTTCGCGAGCGACGTCGGGTTGCACGTCTTGCCGCACATCAGCAGGGCCGGGTCCCGGGGCATCCCGAAGAACAGCAGGAACGTGACGATGCTCAGCAGGAACAGGATGACGATCGCACCGAGGGTCCGGCGGACGAGGAAACGCAGCATGACAGGGGCAGCTCTCTCGCGTCTGCGGGCCGGGCGGTACCCGGTACGCCGCGGTCCGCGCGGGGCGGACGGACGTACCGGGTACCGGACCGACGGCGGCGGTTACTTGATGTAGAGGCGACGCGGGTCGATGCCGCCGATCACGTTGTCGTAGACGAGCCCGCCGACCTTGGAACCGGCGATCTGGACCTGCTTGTAGTACGCGGTCGGGACGGCGTTGACGACGTCGGTGAGCAGGTACTTGTCGATCTTCTCCCAGGCCGCGGCCGACTTCGCCGGGTCGGTGATCGCGTTGGCGGCGTCGATGTCGCTGTTGACCTTGGGGTCGTTGACGTGCGAGTAGTTCGCCGAACCGTCGGCGATCGCCCGGCCGTCGTACAGCGGCGGGATCACGGTCGAGGCGGACGGCCAGTCGGCGCCCCACGCGGTGTGGTAGATGTCGTAGTTGTTGTCGACCTTGCCGATCTGGTCGTAGTACGTCTCGGCCGGGATCTCCTGGCGCTGGACGTTGAAGCCGGCCTTCTTCAGGCCCGCCGCCATGGCGGTGGAGTACTGCTGGCCCTCCGGGGTGTTGATGTAGCCGAAGGTCAGCTTCATGCCGACCTTGCCGGCCTGCTGGAGGAGCTTCTTGGCCTTGTCGGGGTCACCCGCGGGCTTCGCCTTCTTGCCGAACGGGTCGAACGAGGCGTCGTACCCGGTGACGGTCGGGGAGATCAGACCGCCGGCGACCTCCATGGCGTCGGTGCCGCCGTAGGCGCGGATGAACGGCGTGACGGGCAGCGCGTATGCGATGGCCTCGCGGATCTTCTTGTCCTTGATGTGGTTCATGTTGATGTTCATCTGGCCCACGTACGGCTGGTAGCCGGCGACCGTACGGGACTTGAGGGTCGAGTCGTTGAGGACCTTGGACAGGTTGCCCGCGTCGACCTGGTTGTTGAAGCTGATGCCGGTCTGGTCGGCGCCGCTGTCCGCGAGCAGCGCCTTCGTGGACGTCTCGAACTGCTGGTTGAAGGTGAAGTCCATCTCGTCGACGTACTGGTTGCGGATCGGGTCCGTCTTCGGGTCCCAGTTGGTGTTCTTGACGAGAACCATCGACTTGCCGGACTTGAACGACTGGATCTTGTACGGGCCGCTCGTGACCGGGTTCTTGTCGTACTTCGCCTGGGTGTCGCCCTTCTTGGACACCACCGCGTAGCCCGCCATGGCGAGCGCGTAGGGCAGGTCCGGGTGGGCGGTCTTGAAGTGGAAGACGATGGTCTTGGCGTCGGGCGTCTCCAGGACGCTGTCGGGCAGGTGCTTGCCCTTGTACGGGCCGTCCGGCAGCAGCTTGCGGTAGTCGGCGCCGGTGGTGTCGGCGAGCCACTGCTGGAGGTAGGTCGGGCCCTGGTTGATGAACGGCGCGAAGAGCCGCTCGAAGGTCTGCCGGAAGTCCGCCGACGTGATGGGCGTGCCGTCGGCGAACTTGATGCCGTCCTTGAGGGTGTACTTCCAGGTCTTGCCGCCGTCGGTGGTGGTGCCGGAGTCGGTGGCCAGGTCGCCGACGACCTCGTGGCCCACGCCCTTGTCGTCGGTCGACTTGTACCCGGTCAGGCCTCTGTGCAGCAGCGTGGCCAGGGAGCCCTCGTCGGAGACGTAGATCTGGGCCGGGTCGAGGTGCGCGTAGCTGTCCCGCTGCAGCACCTCCAGCTTGCCGCCGGTCTTCGCACCAGGCACCGCCTTCGCGGGCCCCGTGGAGTCCGCCGCGTCGCCGAACTTGATGGCCGCCTGCTGCGCCTTGGCGTTCTTCTGGTCCTGCTTGTTGTTGTCGCTCGCATCGCTGCCCCCCTTGCTGCAACCGGTGAGCACGAGAGCTCCGGCCGCGAGCACTGAGACAGCCGTGTATGCGTGGCGTCCGCCCCTACTCATCACTGAATTTCCACCTATCTCCGTGTCACCGGTACACAACGGGAATTGCCGTGCGGTATCCGGGCGAGGACGCCCACGATCAGTCGGTCAGCGCGCCGTCTTGGGGTCGAAGGCGTCGCGGACCGAATCCCCGAGCAGGTTGAAGGCCACGATGAAGATGATCATCGAGACGCCGGGGAAGAACATGTAGGTGATGTCGTTCTGCAGAACGAGCTCGGTCGATGCCTTGGAGAACATCTGGCCCCAGTCGGGGGTCGGTTCGACCACGCCGACACCCAGGTAGGACAGGCCCGCCTCGATGGTCACGAAGCTCGGCAGCAGGTACGTGGCCTGGACCAGCAGGGGCGTGACCACGTTGGGCAGGATCTCCCTGCGGATGATCCGCCAGGCGGACGCCCCGCTGACCCGGGCCGCCTCGATGAACTCCCGTTCCCTGATGGACAGCGTCGTGCCGCGCAGGATGCGGGCGAGGCTCATCCAGCCGAGCACCCACTGGACGACGATCAGCGCGACCACGCGCACATAGGTCGGCGTCTCGTCACGGGGGCTGACGAAGAGGGAGACCACGACGGGCATGCTGGCGATGAAGAACAACTGCGAGGGGAAGGCGAGCAGGAAGTCGATCAGCCGGCCGATCCAGTAGTCGGTCCTGCCGCCGAGGTAGCCGGCCGTGACACCGAGGAGGATGCCGGTGACGACCACCGCGACCGTCACCGCGAGGGAGATGAAGAGCGAGGTCCGGATGCCGTAGATCAGCTTGGTGAACACGTCGTAGCCGTTGCCGGGTTCGAGGCCGAACCAGAACTCGCTGCTGATGCCGCCGTTGGGCTGCACCGGTACGCCGGCGCTGTCGAAGAGTTCGGGGCGTTCGTCTGCGTACACGGTGTACGGGTTCTTGCCGTACAGCTTCGAGATGAGCGGGGCGAACAGGGCGATCAGGAAGAAGAAGCCCACGACGTAGGCGGAGATGACACCGGTGCGGTCGCGCTTGAAGCGCAGCCACATCAACTGGCCCGGGGACCGGCCCGCTAGCTGTTTGACCGCGGTCTTCGTGTCGGGCTCCGGTCCGCCGTCCGCGACGACCGACCGTCCGCCACCCTCAATGTCCGTAGGACTTGTCACAGTTCGTCCAATTCACAGGTGTGGGTGTGCCGAACCGGCGGCCGGCACGGGTGGGCGCGGCCGCAGAGGCATGAACCGATGAGGCGTTGATCCGATGAAGCGTCAGGGCATGCCCTGGCCGAACGGGAATGCCGCAGCCGGACGCGCGTAGGCGAACGGCGGCACTACCCGGGCGGCCGCTGCTTCAGGACCAACTACCGGACGACCAAGGACAGTCGGACGGAACGGACCGGACGGCCGTCCTCGGCGACGGAACCCACCTGGTGCCTGTGACACTGCACATGGGACTTCTCCTCATGACTTCACGTGTTCACCAACAGGAGGTTTCCGTCCATACCCTCCGACACCCCTGACGGAGGGCCAGACACCCCCTGATGCTCGTGAGTCGGGCGCTGTCCCCACAGCGCGAGACCCATTGACCCGAGCGCTACGCGGCTAACTATCTGCCATGAGCCAGGTGCCGACCACTGTCTTTAAATCTCAATTCAGTCACAGCTGGCACGTAGTTCTTCCGAAAAATGGACAAAGCGTTCGCCGGGAGAAGGCCGCGAAACGGACTTGTTACATGGGTATCGGGCGAGGATCTCCGCATTTCGGACAATGGCCGAAGATCGGCGGTCGGCGCCCACCCGAAAACGGGTTGCAAAAAACCCGGGCACCCCCATCATGGGGGCACCCGGGCTCAGGTGTCCTGCGATCAGGCGCGATCAGCCGTGCTTGGCGCGGCTGGCGGCGCGGGCCCGCTCACGGGCGTCCAGGTTCACCTTGCGGATGCGAACGGCCTCCGGGGTCACCTCGACGCACTCGTCGTCACGGCAGAACTCCAGCGACTGCTCCAGGGAGAGCTTGCGCGGCGGGACGATCGCCTCGAACGAGTCGGCCGAGGACGACCGCATGTTCGTGAGCTTCTTCTCCTTGGTGATGTTGACGTCCATGTCGTCGGAGCGCGAGTTCTCGCCGACGATCATGCCCTCGTACACCTCGGTGCCGGGGTCGGTGAACAGCACACCGCGCTCCTGGAGGTTCGTCATCGCGAACGCGGTGACGACACCGGAGCGGTCGGCGACCAGCGAGCCGTTGTTGCGGGTCTGCAGCGTGCCGAACCAGGGCTCGTGGCCCTCGTGGATGGAGTGGCCGATGCCCGTGCCGCGGGTCTGGGTCAGGAACTCGGTACGGAAGCCGATGAGACCGCGGGACGGCACCACGAACTCCATGCGGACCCAGCCCGAGCCGTGGTTGGACATGTTGTCCATCCGGCCCTTGCGGACGCCCATGAGCTGCGTGACCGCGCCCATGTGCTCCTCGGGGACGTCGATCGTCATGCGCTCGACCGGCTCGTAGACCTTGCCGTCGACGAGCTTGGTGACGACCTGGGGCTTGCCGATGGTCAGCTCGAAACCCTCGCGGCGCATCTGCTCGACCAGGATGGCGAGCGCCAGCTCACCACGGCCCTGGACCTCCCAGGCGTCCGGACGCCCGGTGTCGAGTACGCGGAGGGAGACGTTACCGATCAGCTCGCGGTCGAGGCGGTCCTTGACCTGGCGGGCGGTGACCTTGCGGTCCTTGACCGCGGCCTTGTTGTCGGCGCCCTTGCCGGTGCCGCCACGGCCGACCAGCGGCGAGGTGTTCGTACCGATGGTCATCGAGATCGCCGGCTCGTCGACCGTGATCAGCGGCAGCGGGATCGGGTTCTCGGGGTCGGCGAGGGTCTCACCGATCATGATGTCCGAGATACCGGCGACGGCGCAGATGTCACCCGGGCCGGCCTTCTCGGCGGGCTTGCGGGTGAGCGCCTCGGTCATCAGCAGCTCGGTGATGCGCACGTTGGACATCGTGCCGTCACGCTTGATCCAGGTGACCGTCTGGCCCTTGCGCAGCTCGCCCTGCTCGACGCGGAGCAGCGCGATACGGCCGAGGAAGTTGTCGGCGTCCAGGTTGGTGACGTGCGCCTGGAGGGGGGCCGTCTCGTCGTACTCCGGGGCCGGGACGTGCGACAGGATCGTGGTGAAGAACGGCTCCAGGTTGTCGCTGTCCGCCGGGACCGTGCCGTTCTCCGGCTTGGTCAGCGAGGCGACACCGTCACGCGCGCACGCGTAGACGATGGGGAACTCGATCTGCTCCTCGTCCGCGTCCAGGTCCAGGAAGAGGTCGTACGTCTCGTTGACGACCTCGTCGATCCGGGAGTCCGGGCGGTCGGTCTTGTTGATGCACAGGATGACCGGCAGGCGCTGCTGAAGCGCCTTGCGCAGCACGAAGCGGGTCTGCGGCAGCGGCCCCTCGGAGGCGTCGACCAGCAGGACCACCGCGTCCACCATCGACAGACCGCGCTCGACCTCGCCACCGAAGTCGGCGTGGCCCGGGGTGTCGATGATGTTGATGGTGATGACGTCGCCGCCATCCTTCGGGTGGTACTTCACGGCCGTGTTCTTGGCCAGGATCGTGATGCCCTTCTCACGCTCCAGGTCTCTCACGCTCCAGGTCGTTCGAGTCCATCATGCGGTCGTCGAGCGACTCGGCGGCGTGCGCCGCGAAGGCACCGGCCTGCTTCAGCATGGCGTCAACGAGTGTCGTCTTGCCGTGGTCGACGTGGGCGACGATGGCAACGTTGCGGATGTCGTGGCGCGTGGCCATAGTGCGGCGTACTCCCGGGGTGTTGAGAAGGCCCTCTTCGCACGTCCGTGTGACGCGGGCCTGCCGGGCTGAACACGCCACGGCCTCACCCCATGGTACGGGGCCGATCGACCGGCGGCTCGCGGGGATACGTATATGCAGCTCAGGGTGCTTATCGGCAAGCGATCAGGCGAGAACCCAGGGGCGCGGGGAACTGCGCGACCAGCCCCCCGCACCCGCGGCCGACGACGGCGAACGCCCTACCCCTTGCTGGGGCTCGGCGACACCTTCGCCCCCTTCTTCAGGAACCCCATGTCCTGGTACACCGGCGTCTGGAAGCCGAAGGCGCCCACGTTCACCAGGTCCTTGCGGGCGCCCACGAGCTGCGGCCGCTGGTACAGCGGCAGCGACCCCGCCGACGCCCAGATCCTGGAGTCCGCCTTGCGCAGCAGCCCGTCCGCCTCGTCCTCGTCCAGCGTGCCCAGCGCCTGGTCGAAGAGCTGGTCCACCTGGTCGGTGCCGACCCGCGTGTAGTTCTGCTCGACGTTCAGCGACCCGTCGGCCGCCACCACCGGCTTCGCGTAGATCGGCCGCGCGTCCGTCGCCGGGAACGCGGACGACGGCCACGAGTACAGCGCGAGGTCGTACTGCCCGGCCGCGATGTGGTCCTTGAAGTAGCTGTCGTCGGAGACCTTCTGGATCTCGGTCGCGATCCCCACCTTCTCCAGCATCTTCGAGATCTGGTCGGCGACCGACTGGAGCGTCTCGGAGCCCGGCCCCGAGGGCAGCACGAACCGCAGCGAGAGCGCCTTCCCGTCCTTGGCCAGCGGACCGGCCGGCGCCCCCGCGCCCCCGGGTGCCGCCGTGCCCTTCGGCGCGTACGCCCCGGGCGCCCCGTGGGCGTGGTCCTTCTGGTGGTCGCGGGTGTCCCTGTCGTCCGTGCCCTTGTCTGCCGTGCCCTTGTCGTCCGTGCCCTTGTCGTCCTCGCCGACGATGTACTGCCCGTCGTGCCCGCCGTCCGACTCGTCGCCCTGCTCGCTGTCGTCCTTCTCCTTGTCGCCCTTCTTCTCGTCCTCCGCGCCGGCCGCCTTGCCCGGGTCCCTGATCGGGCCGCCGGCCACCCAGCCCGCGTCGGCGAGCAGAGCCTGCGCCTCGTGGGTGTCGAGGCCGCCGATCGCCCCGCTGCCGTCGGTGTAGGCGGCCTGCCCGGACAGGGCGACATGGCTGCCCACCGGGACGGCGGGCAGCCCCAGCGGGGTGAGGACCAGCTTGGCGAGCGCCTGGCGGTCGAGGGCGCGGGCTACGGCCCGGCGCACCCGCTCGTCGGCGAGCGGACCCTCGGAGCCGTTCAGGGCGAGCTGGGTGTAGGCGGGCTCCAGCGACTTGCGGACGGCGAAGTCCCGCAGCTCGTGCTGCTGCTCCAGCCACTTGGCGATGCTCCTGCGGAGCTTCTTGGGCCCCTTGGGCAGCTTCTCCTCGTCCATGCCGAGGGTCAGCGCCCAGGACCGCAGCTTCTTGGCGGAGGTCTTCCCGGCGCCCTGCAGGGGCAGGCCGGTGCCCTTCTCCCGGCCGGCGATGGTGATCCGGTCGGCCTCGGCGGCGTCGATGTCGGCGACGTCGACGGTGCCGGCGGCGAGCGCGGAGGCCCGCTTCGCGCGGTCCACGGCATGCAGGTCGATCTCGTCGAGCTTGGCCGGGCGCCCCCACCAGCGCGGGTTGCGGGTGAGGATCACGTCCTTCTTGGCGGTGTCGACCTTGTCGACCCGGAAGGGGCCCGCGGTGACGGTGAGCTTGCGGCGGGCGCCGTCGTTGAAGGTGTCCGGGGTACCCATGACGTCCTTCGGGTACAGCGGCGAGAACAGCGACCGCCAGTCGGCGTACGGCCGGTCGAAGGTGACCCGGACCTCCAGGTCGTTGGCGCCGCGCTCGATCTGGGCGATGCGGTCGTAGCCGGCGTTGCGGGCGGTCCAGTAGGCGGAGTCCTTGCCGGACAGGGCGCGCCACTGGGCGGCGAAGTCGGCGGCGCCGATCTCCCGGCCGTCGCTCCAGACGGCCTGCTGGTTGAGCTTGTACAGGACGACCTGGCGGGGCTCGGTCTCGATGACCTTCGCGGACTCCAGGTAGTCGGGGTTGCGGACCGGCTTCCCGGTGGCGTCGATGGTGAACATCGACGGCAGGACGGCCTGGGCGACCCGGGTGGTGCCCGCGTCGGCGTCGGCCTGGAAGGTGTTGAGGGTCTCGGGTACGGCGTCCACGGCCATCTTCAGGGTGCCGCCCTCGGCGACCGCGTCGCGGGCGGCCGGCACGATGTCCTGGCCGGCCAGCGGCTTGCTGCCCTCGTCGTCGGAGCCGCAGCCGGCGAGGAGGGGGACGGCGAGGGCGCCGGCGGCGAGAAAGGCGAGGCTCCGCCGGTAGCGCCGGGAAGTGCCGCCGTCGTTCGGCTGCCGCGCCGTTGTGGCTGATCGCGCAGTTCCCCGCGCCCCTGAAGGGGCGCTATGGCCGACGCCGTGGTGAGACATCTCTGCTTACCTCCGGGAGGCCCCGTGAACACGGGTGCGGTCTGTTCACATTTAGGGGTATTTTGGAGTTGATCACATGTACGTCAGAAGTACGGACCCCACTGAAATGGACGGGGTCCGTCGGGCCGGGACGACACGGCGGCGGAGGCCGCCAAACGCCACCCGTGCGGCGCAATGCCGTGCTCTTCCCGGCGCACACAGAGCGCGTGCGGGCGTGCGACGGAGGCGCGCAATCCGCCAATCGCTGCACATGGCTTCACATCAGCAGGTGTGACGCGCAACACTCGCAGGCGCATGAACGTTGCCGCCTTGGACCACGAAGTCCGCGGAAGTGAGGTCACGTCATGTCCGTGCACGACGACCTGACGTCAGTCAAGCGTTGCCTAGAGGACCTGAACCGGTCCGTCGGCCGCCTGGAGCAGCAGCTCGGGAGCGGCGGACTGGAGATGCGCCGCGTCCGCGCCGACGCCGATCACCTGCGCGAGAGCGTGGCACTGCTGCGGGATGCGGCCAGCACCGGCGCCCCGAGCAAGCGCCCCGAGCTGGTGACCATCTCCGACGACCCGTACGACATCAACCTGTGGACGGACTCGGACGACGAGGGTCTCGGCGCCCGCGACCGGCACGCCCCCTAGGAGCGCTGACCGCAGGCCACCTCCCCCGACCCCGACCGGAGTCATCCATTGGCCACTGGTACGGAACCACATCCGAACAGCGGCGGCGTACGCACCGGTACGCGCGCCGCGATCTCCGCCCCGCACCTGCGGACCGACCGCTGGTGGCTGGCGCCCGCCGTCACCGCGGCCGGTCTGTTCGCGTTCGTCGTCTACTCGACGTGGCGGGCCTTCTCGAACGCGCACTACTACTCGGCGCCGTACGTCTCGCCGTTCTACTCACCCTGTCTGGCGGAGAACTGCAGGACCATGCCGGCCGGCCCGAACGCCGACGTCTTCGGCAGCTGGTGGGCGATCTCCCCGGCGATCATCATCCTGATCTTCCCGCTCGGCTTCCGCCTGACCTGCTACTACTACCGCAAGGCGTACTACCGCAGCTTCTGGGCGTCCCCGCCCGCCTGCGCGGTGGCCGAGCCGCACGCGAAGTACACCGGTGAGACCCGCTTCCCGCTCATCCTGCAGAACGTCCACCGGTACTTCTTCTACTTCGCCCTGCTGGTCGCCTGCGTGCTGACCTACGACACGGTGCTCTCCTTCCGGGACCCGCACGAGCGCTGGGGCCACATGGGCCTCGGCACCCTGGTCTTCCTGGTCAACATCGTGCTGATCTGGGCGTACACGCTGTCCTGCCACTCCTGCCGGCACATCGTCGGCGGCAAGCTCAAGCACTTCTCCAAACACCCCGTGCGCTACAAGGCATGGCAGTTCGTGGGCCGGCTCAACGCCCGGCACATGCTGCTCGCCTGGGCGTCGTTGGTGAGCGTGGCGCTCGCCGACTTCTACGTCTATCTGCTCGCGTCCGGTGTCTTCGACGATCCGCGATTCTTCTAGGACGGGGGCTTCTGATGTCAGCGGTGGAGCGGCAGCAGTGGGACGTCGTGGTGGTCGGCGCCGGCGGGGCGGGACTGCGGGCCGCGATCGAGGCGCGCGAGCGGGGCGCCCGTACGGCGGTGATCTGCAAGTCGCTGTTCGGCAAGGCGCACACGGTGATGGCCGAGGGCGGCATCGCGGCGGCCATGGCCAACGTCAACGAGCACGACAACTGGCAGGTGCACTTCCGCGACACCCTGCGCGGCGGCAAGTTCCTCAACCAGTGGCGGATGGCCGAGCTGCACGCCAAGGAGGCCCCGGACCGGGTCTGGGAGCTGGAGACCTGGGGCGCCCTCTTCGACCGCACGAAGGAGGGGAAGATCTCCCAGCGCAACTTCGGCGGCCACGAGTACCCGCGCCTCGCCCACGTCGGCGACCGCACGGGGCTGGAGCTGATCCGGACCCTCCAGCAGAAGATCGTCTCGCTCCAGCAGGAGGACGAGAAGGAGACCGGCGACTACGAGTCCCGGCTCAAGGTCTTCCAGGAGTGCACGGTCACCCGAATCCTCAAGACCGTGCCTGACAGCGGCTCCGCCGCGGGCACACGGGTCTCCGGGGTCTTCGCGTACGAGCGGGAGACCGGCCGTTTCTTCGTCCTCGAAGCGCCCTCCGTGGTCGTCGCGACCGGGGGCATCGGCAAGTCCTTCAAGGTGACCTCGAACTCCTGGGAGTACACCGGCGACGGGCACGCGCTCGCCCTGCTGGCCGGGGCGCCGCTGCTCAACATGGAGTTCGTGCAGTTCCACCCGACCGGCATGGTCTGGCCGCCGTCGGTGAAGGGGATCCTGGTCACCGAGTCGGTGCGCGGCGACGGCGGGGTGCTGCGCAACTCCGAGGGCAAGCGGTTCATGTTCGACTACGTCCCGGACGTCTTCAAGGAGAAGTACGCCGAGTCCGAGGAGGAGGGCGACCGCTGGTACGAGGACGCGGACCACAACCGGCGTCCCCCGGAGCTGCTCCCCCGCGACGAGGTCGCCCGCGCCATCAACTCCGAGGTGAAGGCGGGCCGCGGCTCCCCGCACGGCGGGGTCTTCCTGGACGTGTCGACGCGGATGCCCGCGGACGTCATCCGGCGCCGGCTGCCCTCCATGTACCACCAGTTCAAGGAGCTGGCGGACGTCGACATCACGGCGGAGGCGATGGAGGTCGGGCCGACCTGCCACTACGTGATGGGCGGGGTCGCGGTGGACTCCGACACCGCCGCCGCCCGCGGGGTGCCGGGGCTGTTCGCGGCCGGTGAGGTGGCCGGGGGCATGCACGGCTCCAACCGGCTCGGCGGCAACTCGCTCTCCGACCTGCTGGTCTTCGGGCGCCGGGCGGGCTGGCACGCGGCCGACCACGCGGCGGCCCTCGACGAGCGGCCGGCCGTGGACGACGAGCAGATCGACGCGGCGGCCGCCGAGGCGCTGCGGCCCTTCTCCGCCGAGAGCCAGGAGCCGGACGCCGGCCCGCCGGAGAACCCGTACACCCTCCACCAGGAGCTCCAGC
The DNA here is from genome assembly GCF_019510245.1 of Streptomyces sp. Classification (GTDB taxonomy): domain Bacteria; phylum Actinomycetota; class Actinomycetes; order Streptomycetales; family Streptomycetaceae; genus Streptomyces. Next base: position 105,159 of record NZ_JAEKKT010000181.1, read on the forward strand.
AGTCCATGAACGACCTCGTCGGCATCATCCGCCGGGAGGGCGAGATGGAGCAGGCGCTGGAGAGGCTCGCCGAGCTGCGGGTGCGGGCGCGCCGGGCCGGGGTCGAGGGGCACCGGCAGTTCAACCCCGGCTGGCACCTCGCCCTGGACCTCAGGAACATGCTGCTGGTCAGCGAGTGCGTGGCCCGGGCGGCGCTGGAGCGCACCGAGTCGCGCGGCGGGCACACCCGCGAGGACCATCCGACGATGGACCGCAGGTGGCGCCCCGTGAACCTGCTGTGCCGGCTGGCCGACCCCACGGGCGGCCTGGCCGCCGCCGACCCGGAGCGCGGCCAGATCGACCTCACCCGCGAGACCACCGACCCCATCCGAGCCGACCTGCTCGCCCTCTTCGAGAAGGAGGAGCTGGTCAAGTACCTCGCCGAAGAGGAGCTGTACGAATGAGCGGCTACACGGCCCACTTCCGGGTCTGGCGGGGCGACGCCGAGGGCGGCGGCCTGGAGGACTTCAAGGTCGAGGTGAACGACGGCGAGGTGGTCCTCGACATCATCCACCGCATCCAGGCCACCCAGGCCGCCGACCTGGCCGTCCGCTGGAACTGCAAGGCGGGCAAGTGCGGTTCGTGCTCGGCGGAGATCAACGGCCGCCCGCGCCTGATGTGCATGACCCGCATGTCCGTCTTCGAGCAGGACGAGACCATCACGGTCACCCCGCTGCGCGCCTTCCCGGTCGTCCGCGACCTGGTCACGGACGTCGGCTTCAACTACCAGAAGGCCAGGGAGGTCCCGGCGTTCGTGCCGCCCGCCGGGGTCGGACCCGGCGAGTACCGGATGTTCCAGGAGGACGTGGACCGCTCCCAGGAGTTCCGCAAGTGCATCGAGTGCTTCCTGTGCCAGGACACCTGTCACGTCGTGCGCGACCACGAGGAGAACAAGACGGCCTTCGCCGGACCGCGTTTCCTCATGCGCGTCGCCGAACTGGACATGCACCCGCTGGACGCGGCGGAAGCCACCGGCCTGGACCGCAAGCGCACGGCCCAGGACGAGCACGGCCTCGGCTACTGCAACATCACCAAGTGCTGCACGGAGGTGTGCCCGGAGGGCATCCACATCACCGACAACGCGCTGATCCCCCTGAAGGAGCGGGCCGTCGACCGCAAGTACGACCCGCTGGTCTGGCTCGGCTCGAAGATCAGGAGGCGCCCCGCAGGAGGCTGAGCACCTGCCGCAGGTTGGACTCGGCGATGTCCCGCATCGTTTCGCGCTCCGGGAAGTCGCCGTCCAGCAGCCTGAGCGGCCCGGCGACGAGGTTGAGGTGCATCGCCAGCCGGTACAGGGCCATCCGGTCCTCGTCGAGGTCGGCGGTGCGCAGCACGTCGTAGGCGGGCCCGAAGCGGAGCTGCAGGAAGACGTGCTCCCATTCGGCGTCGAAGTACATCAGGCCTTCGATGTCGATGAGCGCGGGATCGCCCTCCTCGGTCACCAGGACGTGGTCCGGGCCGAGTTCGCCGTGCACGAGGGAGGCGGTCTCGCGCGGTTCGACCGCGTCGTAGAGCTCGTGCACGCGCTCGGCCAGCGCCCGCCGCGCCTCGCGCAGCCGGGGGTCCCGCTCGGCCACCTCCGCGATGTCGCGCATCGCGCGGTCCGCGACGACCTGTTCGCAGGAGCTGCCGAGCGGCTTCCCGCCCTCCTCCACCAGGGCGGCCTTCCCGTACCCGGCGGAGACGTGCTCGCGGAGCACGCCGAGCGTCCCCGCCAGCCGCGCCAGCGGCACCCGTGCGGCGCCCGGGTCGCTGCGCAGCAGCACCTCCAGGCTGCCGCCGCGGACGTCCTCGACGACCGCGGCGAAGGCGGGCAGGTGCCGGGCCTCCTCGTCGGCGAACAGCAGGCGCGGGGTGCGCACGCCGAGTTCGGTCAGCAGGTCGTGGGCGGACAGGAACAGGCCGAGACCGGAGGCGTGCGCGAAGGGGTCGCGGATGTCGGCGTCGACGGGCCCCCAGTAGTCCTCCTCCGGCGACCAGACGTACGCGATCGCGCTCCGGCCGTTGTCGAGGGCGAGCCGGTAGACGCCCTTCTTGCTCCCTCCGCGCAGCCGGGTGACGGCTGCGGGAGGACGGCCGAGGGCCTCGCGGGAGAGCGACGCGAGGTCGTCACGGGTGAGGTGGGCACGAGCGGTTGTCATGGCGTACGGACCCAGTCCTTCCGATAGGAGGTCCAGTCATCCTCGGTGGCGGCGAAGTCGACGTACAGGGCGACGCCGAAGGTAGCGCGATCCGGGTCCGTCCGTGACAGTCCCAGCCGAACCCCTCGCACGGCCGCCGGCACGGTCTCCGCGTGCGCCCAGTGCCCGAACCGGTTCTCGTGGTAGAAGGGCAGCCCCATGAGGAGATCGGTGTCCGCCGGTGTGACCTCCAGCGCGAGGCTGGTCTGCTGCGCGACGTACCCGCCGTACAGGCTCTGCAACGGCTGCATGGTGTCGTACGACATCACCGCGATCTGGTCCACCCGACGGGCGACCTGCCCGAAATATTCCTGCGACCACCATTTCGGATGACCGGTGACGGTACCCCAGAAGGAGTGAAAGTCCGGCAGCGGATCGATCTGGTGTGCGGCGACGGAGAGCAGCGGGGTCGCGGGGCGCAGGGCGTCGAGGAGGGCGAGGTAGTTGCGGTCGCCGGAGTGCAGGGGTTCCAGGTCGAAGTGGACCCCGTCGAACCCGGCGGCGACGACCTGCCGCGCCGACGCGACGACGGCGTCCCGCGTCGCCTTCTTCTCCAGATGCATGGCGTTGGGCTTCTCGGGTGCGAGCTCGTCCCCGAGCCAGGCCTGCACCCGGACGCCGGGAAGTTTTCGATGCACGGCCGTTATCAGCCAACGGGCCTTGGGACAGGCCGATTTGGGCAGCGTGCCGTTGTGTTCCAGTGGTCCGGCATGGACGTAGAGGTCGCGAATGCCGGTGTCCGCGAGCCGGGCGGCGAGGGCGGTGACGTCGGCGTCGGTCCTACGACCGTCGACCCACGCGTGACCGAGCCAGAGGGCGTCCCGGTTCCGGCTGTACGTACCGGCCTTCGGGTCGCCGGCGTAGTTGATGCGGAGGGCGGTCTCGGCGATGAGGAGGGGGAGCAGCAGCAGGAGGATGACGCGTAGCGTCCATCTGCCGACTTTCGTTTTCCCACCCGCCCGGCCCGGGCGGCTCTCGCCGTCGGGTGCGGGTGACCCCTGTGGGGGTTCGGGCGCGTCGGCGGGTGCGGGCGGGACCCGGGCCGGGCCTGGGGCGGTGGCGGGCGGGAGCGAGGTCTGCGGCGGGTTCGGGGCGGCTGCGGGGGTGTGGGGGCGGGGTGCGGGGCTCGGGTCGGCGGTGGGTTCCGGGTCGGCGGTGGGTTCCGGGTCGTTTTCCTGGTTCGGGCTCCGTTTCATGTTCTGTCACCCTTTTCTCGTCGTCCCCCGGCTGTCTCCGCCCCGGTCGCGGGGGCGACTGGCTGCCCATACGCTCCCAAATGTGACGTCATCCTTGATCCGGGGTCGGCCGAGGCATGCCACGGGGCACATAGCCGTGCGGGTGGGGCATGCGGTGCTGGGCGGGGTGGCCGGGGTGGTCTGGCTGGTGTTGCCGGTGATGACGAGCGTCACTCAAGATCCGGTTCCCGTGGCGGACGGCGGAGCGGTTGCCGCGGCCCGGGCGGCGGACGGGGCGGCGGCGACCGACTACGTCCTGCCGCTCCTCGCCGTGGCGGTGGCCGGTGCGCTCGGCGGCTACGGATACGTACGCCGGATACGGCGGGCCCGCTCGCGCACCACGCCGGGCGTCCTCTCCCCCGCCCCGCCGGCTCCGACGCCCGCGGATGCCGAGCGGCAGGCCCGGGCCTCCCTGGTCCTCGCCGACGACTGCGTCCGCACCAGCCGGGAGGCCCTCGGGTACGTCGAGGCCACGTCCGCGGAACGGGCACTGCGGGCGGCCGAGACCGAGCTGACGGCCGCGTTCGCGATCTGGCGGCGGTACGAGGAGGGGGTGCCGGCGGACGACGCCGGCCGGCGCCAGGCGTTGGTGGGCGTGGTCGGGCGGTGCGCGGAGGCGGGGCGGCAACTGGACGCGGAGGCGGCGGGGTTCGACGCCGAGTGGGAGGCGGGGGAGGTGCTGGCCGCGGCCGAGGGGCGGTTCCGGCGGCTGGCGGGGCGGACCGGCGGGGTGGCGGCGGCGCTGGCCGGGGCGGGTGAGCGGTACGGTGCGGCCGCGGTCGCCTCCGTCGTGGGCTATGTCGAACAGGCCAAGGACCGGCTGGTGTTCGCCACCGCACAGCTCAACCGGGCCCGCCAGTCCGCCGATTCGGGCGACGGCGACGGGTTCCGGCGGGGGGTGCGGGCCGCCGAGGGAGCCGTGGCGCAGGCCGCGGTGCTGCTGGACGGGGTGGAGCGGCTGGCGGAGGAGCTGCGGACGGCGGCGGCGCTGGTGCCGGCCGCCCTCACGGGCGCCGAGGCGGAGCTGGCGGGTCTGCGGGGGACGGCGCTGCCGCCGAGGCTGGCGCACGCCGACGCCGTGCTGGCCGGCGTGCGGGCAGAGGTGACCGGCGGGAGGTACGACCCGCTGGACGCCCTGCGCCGGGTCGCGCGGGCGGTGGAGGGGACGGGGGGCGGGCGGGCCGGGGTGATCGCGGCGGGGGCGGGGCTGGTGGCGCGCAGTGCGCTGGGGGCGGCGGACGACTTCGTGGGGACGCATCGGGGGGCGGTGGGGGCGGAGGCGCGGGCGCTGCTGGCCGCTGCGCGGGGCGCGGCGCCGGCGGATGCGGATCGGCTCGCCCGGAAGGCGCGGGAGTTGGCGGAGCGGGATGTGCGGGCGCACGGCAACCCGTTCACCGGCGAGGCCGCGCACGGGAGCGGGGTGGCCGGGGCGGTGCTCGGGGGTGTGCTGCTGGGTGAGGAGGGAAACGGGGGGCCGGTGGTGGCCTTCGGGGGGCCGGAGAGCCGGGGGCGGTTGGGGTAGCGCGTCAGGGGGTGCCACGGAAGGCCGCCGGGCGGCCGCGGGTGCGCGGGGGCTTGTCGCGCAGTTCCCCGCGCCCCCAAAAGCAGGGGGCTGCGCGAGCGCCCCCTCAGAAGCGCGGCGCCGCATCGGGATGCGCTCACCAGAGCGGCCCCGAAGGGTGATCAGCCCCCGCGGCGCCGCACCGAAAAACGGTCTCTCAGAACAGGCTGAGCAGTGCCTCCGCAGGGTCGGTCAGCCCCGTCTCCCCGTCCGGCAGCGGGAGTTCGAACCACACCGTCTTCCCGCGCGGCGTCCGGCGTGAGCCCCACGCCGCGCTGAGCAGGCCGACCAGTTGCAGGCCACGCCCGCCCTCGTCGGTGTCCCGCGCCCTACGGCGCCTCGGCTGGACCAGGCCGGAGTCCCAGACCTCGCAGACCAGGGTCCGGTCGAGGAGGAGACGGAGCCTTATCTCGCCCTCGCCGTACCGCAGCGCGTTGGTGACGAGTTCGCTGACCAGGAGCTCCGTCGTGTCGACCAGCGGCTCCAGGTCCCACGTGAGGAGCTGCCAGACGTCCTCCAGGGGCTGGGCGGGGTCCGTGAGGGCCCCCACGAACGCCTGGAGGCCCTCGTCGAGGGGATGGTCGCGGGATTCGACCAGGCCGTCGGTGTAGAGGGCGAGGAGGGAGCCCTCGGGGAGGTCGACCTCGACCTCCTCGAAGGGCTCGCCGCCGACGCCGAGCGGCATGCCGGGCGGCACGTCGAGCATCAGGGCGGCCTCGCCCGGTTCCACGAGGACGGGCGGCAGGTGGCCGGCGTTGGCGAACGTACAGCGTCTGGTGACGGAGTCGTAGACGGCGTACACGCACGTGGCGAGGTAGACCTCGGAGAGGTCGGCGTCGCGGGGCTGGCGGGCCGTGCGGGTGGCCTGCTGGACCCCGCCGGGGGTGCCGAGGCCGCGGGCGATCTCGTCCAGCGCGGAGAGGACCTCGGCCGGTTCGAGGTCGAGCAGGGCCAGCGTACGGACCGCGGTGCGGAGTTCACCCATCGCGACCGCCGCGCGTAGACCCCGGCCCATCACGTCTCCCACCACCAGCGCCGTGCGGTGGCCGGGGAGTTCTATGACGTCGAACCAGTCGCCGCCGACCTCGGTGGCCGCGTTGCCGGGCAGGTAGCGGCAGGCGATGTCCAGCCCCGAGGCCTCCGGGTCGCCGGGCGGGAGCAGGGACCGTTGCAGTATCAACGCGCGTTCGTGCTCGCGCCGGTAGAGGCGGGCGTTGTCGATGCAGACGGCGGCGCGGGCGGCCAGCTCCACGGCGAGCTCCCGGTCACGGTCGCCGAACGGCTCGCTGCCCTTGGTGCGGGCGAACTGGGCGAGACCGACGACCGTGTCGTGGGCGACCATGGGCACGGCCAGCGTGGACTGGACGAGGCCGCCCTCCGCCGCCGGCACAGCCTGCGGGCGGGCCGTGCGCAGGGCGTCCGCGCACGGGGAGTTGAAGGGGTAGTGGTGGACGGCGCCGACGGCGACCGGTGCGCCGCCGCCCACGAAGGGGGCGTCGGAGACCGCGCTGGCGAAGGCGACCCGGCGCAGCTCGGCGCTGCCGTCGGCGAGTCCCGGCGGGGTCTCGTCGCCGGCCAGCAGTCCCTGGTAGAGGTCGACGGTGGCGAGGTCGCAGAAGCCGGGGACGACCACGTCGAGGAGTTCGCGGGCGGTGGTCTCCAGGTCCAGGGAGTTGCCGATGCGGGCGCCGGCCTCGTTGAGCAGGGCGAGGTTGCGCCGGGCGGCGGCGGCCTCGCGGGCGGCGGCGCGGCGGGCGGTGATGTCGAGGCCGAGCCAGGCGATGCCGATCGGGCGGCCGGTGCCGCTGTGCACCCGGTAGAGGTTGATGGACCAGTGCCGGCGCTCCTCGGAGCCCGGCACGAAGCCCGTGACGTGCATGTCCGTGATGGAGTTGCCGGTCTCCAGGACCCGCCGCAGGGTGGCCGCGACCCGCTCGGCCTCGGAGCGCGGCAGGTAGTCGTGGACGCCCTTGCCGCGGTGGTCCTCGGGGGTGCCGCCGAAGATGGAGGAGAACCGTACGTTGGCGCGGCGGATCCGCAGGTCGGTGTCGATCAGCAGGAAGCCGAACGGAGATTGACCGAATATCGACTGCGAGGCCGCGAGGTCGGTCTCGATGCTGCGCAGGGTGCGGACGTCGACCACGATGCACACGGCCGCGTTCTCGCCCTCGGCGGTGCGGGTGGGCATGACGTAGACCTCGGCGATGCCCTCCTCGCCGCGCTCGCCGTCCGCCGTGTCGGGCATCCGGAACGGGACCACGCCGGTCCACTCCCGCCCGTCGAGGATCTCGGCCATCTTCCGCTGGCCGCGCTCGCGCAGGTCCGGGGCGACGAACGCCTCGATGGGGTCCATGCCGACGGCGCGCTCGGCGGGGATGCCGAAGATCTGCTCGGCGCGCAGGCTCCACTGGTCGACCAGGCCGCCGGCGCCGATGGAGAAGGAGGCGACCTTGATGTAGTCGTAGATCGAGCCGGGCGGGCTGCTCTGCCACACGGCGTCGCCAGGGACCGCGGCTGTCTCCGCGGTCCCCGCCCTCGCGCCGTCCGACGGGTCCTCGGACTCCGTGGCCTTAGCTGGTATCTCGCTCACGCGAACCGTCCCCTCCAGCTCACCGCGTCCGGTACCGGTCACCGGGTGCGGCTGCCCGCAGTATCCAGCACTACGGCGCCGCCTGACACGGTGTTCACGATCACAGCACGGTCCCGACGATTTCCGGACCGGACCGTGACAACACTTCCAGTCTTCTAACCAGGGAACACGCCGTCGAATCACGTACTCCGGCACGTGTTGATCAGCCACTCTCGCGGGTGGACGACGTAGCACTGCGTGTACACCCCGTTCACCCGGTTCACCCTGGTACGGCCAGCTCGAACCAGACCGTCTTGCCGTTGTCTCCCGGACGGGTACCCCAGCTGCGCGAGGACCCCGCAACCAGCTGGAGGCCGCGGCCGCTCTCGTCGTCGGGGCTGGCGGCGCGCTCGCGCGGCGGGTCCGGGAGCGGGTCGGAGACCTCGACGCGCAGGGCGCCGCCGAGCTGCGAGGGGCGGACGAGGCGGACGCCGATGGGGCCGGTGGCGTGCCGCAGCGAGTTGGTGACCAGTTCGCTGACGAGCAGAGCGGCGAGGTCGGCGAGGCCGTCCAGGCCCCAGCCGCGCAGTTGGTCTCGGACCGCGGTCCGGGCGGTGCGCACGGCGCCCGGTTCCGCGGGAAAGGTCCACTCGACGGTGTCACCTTCGGTGTCGATCACACCGATCACTTCCCAGTCGCTTCCCCGGCTGCGAGCCCGGCACTGTCCGGTTTTGTGGGGTTAATGGGCACATACCCGATTACCGGAGGGCAGTACCGTGAGACAGGGCGCACTGTGGTGCGAACGGCTTACGCCGGGGGGCCGGGCGCCTATGAGCTCGGGGGGCGCGGGTGTCGGGCGGGTGCGGCGCCATGGGGGCTGGTCGCGCAGTTCCTCCCCCAGCCTTCGGCCGGGGGTACCCCCAGCGCCCCTTTTCGCCGGGGCTGCGCCCCGGACTCAAGCGGACTTCGCGCCCATGCGGCGGGCGCCGCACGTCCGGTGCATCCCAGCGCCCCTATTCGTCGGGACTGCGCCCCTCACTCAAGCGGAGTGTCGCGGCCCCATCATTGCCGTGAGCTCGCGTACCGCTGGTACGTCCTGGTCCAGCCAGTTCACGTGCCAGATCTCGGGCGGGGTCAGCCAGCGCAGTTCGTCGTGGTCCTGGAGGGGCTTGGGGGCCGGGGAGTCGGGGCGGAGGCGGGCGGTCCACACCTGGAGGACGTACGGGGGTCGCAGCGGCCACTCTCCCGGTACGCGCATCAGCGTCTCCGCCTCGATGCCCAACTCCTCGCGCAGTTCGCGCACGAGGGCGTGCTCGGGGGTCTCGCCGGGCTCCACCTTGCCGCCGGGCAGCTCCCAGCGGCCGGCCAGCTCGGGGGGTGCGCTGCGGCGGGCCGCGAGGAGGCGGCCGGTGTCGATCAGGGCGGCTCCGACCACCACGATCCGTTCGCTCATGGGCCGGAGCCTACGGGAGGGTCAGTTCCGGCCTGCCGCGTCCCCGTTGGCGTGGCCGATGCGCTCGACCCAGTAGAGCTGCTTGTGTCCGCGGTCGTCGAGACTGTCGGCGATCTTCTGCGCCTCGGCCCGGGTCGCGTACCGGCCGACGCGGTAGCGATTGCCGTTGTCGTCCTGCCGTATGACGAGCCAGGGGAGAGAGACCGTGCCTTCCGTCATCGCGCCCCTCCGCATCTCCCGGCTCCCGTCCGTCCCCGCCCCGCTAAGGAAACCGCACTCCGCATATGCCCGAGCGTACGCCTAACCTTTACGCAGCGAATACGCCTTTTCACAAAGAGGTACGCAACCAGCCAGAACGGTGGGGGCGCACGGCAACGAATGCGCCGTTCGCGCGCCCCGCACTTCGGGTCGCGGGCATGCCGAGGACACCCCGGTCACCTGGGAGAACGGCCGGATTGCAGCGGCAGGCGCCGGTCCGGATCCGAGTCGTGAAGGCGTCAACCATCGCAAGGGTGTGCGCTACTTCACTGCGAGGTGGTACGCCCGCCTACCTCACCGGCAGATGGTAGGAGGCCCGGTAGCGGTCCGCGGGGATGACGACGTCCGCGGTCTCCACCGGGCGGCCGGAGGCGTAGTACGTCCGCTGGATCACCAGGACGACGTGGCCGGGGACCCCGCCCAGGGTGAGGAGTTCCTCGGCGAGGCCGGGGCGGGCGCCCACCTCCTCGGTGACGTTGTCCACGACGACGTCGATGGCGCGCATCCGCTCGACCACGCCCATCCCGCCGAGCGGGCCCTCCTCGGGCAGCATCACGGGGGTGCGGCCGGTGACGGCGAGGGGCTCCCAGGAGGTGGAGAGCATCATCGGCTCGCCGGCGTCCCGGAAGAGGTACCGGGTGCACATCACGCGGTCGCCGACGTGGATGCCGAGCCGGTCGGCGATCGCGGCGCCCGCGCCGGTCTGCTCGCTGCTGGACTCCCAGGTGCCGCGCGCCGCCGCGTCGGACTGCTCCTGCCGGAACGGGGTGGCGCCGCCGGCCGGGCGGTACCCGGAGCGGGCCACCCGCCGGGGCACGGGCCGCTCGCGCACATAGGTCCCGGAGCCGGACCGGCCCTCGACCAGCCCCTCGGCCATCAGCACCTTGCGGGCCTCCAGGGCCACCGTGTCCGAGACGCCGTACTCCTCGCGGATGCGGGCCTGGGAGGGCAGCCGGGTGTGGGGAGGCAGCGAACCGTCGACGATCTTCTTGCGGAGATCACCCGCGACACGCAGATACGCCGGCTGCTCACCGAAAGTCACTGGCCGCTCCCATCAGGTTGTACAGACAGCAACAGCGTGGCAACCGTGGGTTGAGCCATGCAAGCAAAGGCCAGAGAATCACTCGATGTGATGACATACGGCCCGGGGAGGCTTTACGCAGGCACTTTCTCCCCGTTATAGCCGCGATCACACCTCCATGCCGGAGCCACTTCCTCCGCTCCCGGAGCCGCCGCCCCCGTCGCCGGACGAGGGCGGGGTCGTGGCGAGGCCCAGAGCCTTGCGGGCCGTGACGGTCCGCTTCGGGTCGAGGAGCGACGAACCCTTGTCGTAGTGGGCGTAGTACGTGTCCGCGTCCGTGGCCTTCGCGGCCTTCGCCCACTCCGTCCTCGCCCGGTCGAGGTCCGCGACCAGGTCGTTCACCGGCTTCTTCCCGTCCGGGCCCCAGCCGTGCGCGCGCAGCATCGCGGTCTGCTTCCCGAGCGCCGTGGTCACCCGGCCCGCCCACTGCCGGTAGCCGGGCAGGTCGTCCTCGACGTACTCGGCCTCGGGGACGGTGGCGAGGGCGGAGTTGAGGACGTGCGCGGCGTCGAGATAGGCGACCTGGTCGTTGTCGAGCACGCTCTCGTCGTTGCGCAGCGAGCCGGACAGGGTGCGGCCCTCGGTCGTGTTGCCGAAGACGCAGGCGACCTCCCGGTCGCCGTACTCCCAGCTGTCCTGACTGGGCGTGAAGTAGTACACGTCGACGTCGCCGGGGATCGCCCAGCCGTCCATCGCGTAACCGTCCTCCAGGCCGTAGCAGCGCCGGTCGGCCGAGTCGCCGACGCTGTCGTCGCCCGGGTAGTCCGAACCCTTGAGCCGGTAGGTGGCGAAGACCTCGCCGTCGTGCGCCTTCCCGCAGTCCACGACGGTGACGTCGGAGACCAGGTCGCCGGTGAGCGTGCCGTCGGGGGTGTCGAAGCAGTCGCCGGTGGACAGGGAGAGGCTGGAGCTGTCGTTCGCGCCCTCCTTGACGCCCTCCCAGAACTCCGCCGCCCCGCCCGTGGCCAGCACCAGCACCCACAGGGCCAGCCCGAGCGCGGAGAACACCGACCCGGTGACCGCCATCGCCCTGCCGCGCTCACCGCGCTTGCGGATCTGCCCCAGCCCGACCAGCCCCAGCACCAGCCCCACCCCCGGCAGACAGCACAGCAGCCCGAGCACGAGGGAGGCGACGGCGAGCCCGTTGACGGGCGGCTGCGGGGCGTAGGGGCCGTAGCCCTGCCCCCAGGGCTGGTACGGCCCCGGGTACGGCGGCTGCTGCCCGTACGGCGCCTGCTGCCCGTACGGCGCCTGCGGGTACTGCGGGTACTGCGGCTGGCCCGACTGGGGTGGTTGATAGGGCCCTTGTGGCTGGTGGGGGCCGGGGGGCGGAGGTATGGACACCGGTACCGTGCTCCTGAGGGGGCGTCGGGCCGCGCGGAAACGGACGGCTGAACTGACGTACGACTGCGCGCATCGTAAGCGCGCCGTGATCGGGGGCGGAATGAGGGTGGGGACAGCGGCCGCGCGCGGTGCACGGGCCGACCGCGCGCCGGGCCTCCTGGTGGACGGCCGCCCCCTCGGCCTCCCCGCCCTTCGCCGAATACCCCTGGGAGGACGACGAATGAACGAGACCGTCGGCGCCGTCAACGCGCTCACCGCACGCTGGGCGCGGCAGACCAGACAGGGCACGGTCTTCTCGGCCGCCGGCGTCTGGCCGCTGCTGGCCTTCCTCGCCGACGGTGCCGCCGGTCCGGCCCGGGACGAACTGACCCGGGCCGTGGGCAGGCAGGCCGACCAGGCCGCGGCCGGTGCGCGGGAGTTACTGACGGGGCTCGACTCGATGCCGGGCGTCGGGTCGGCTCTGGGGCTGTGGACCGACCGGGCGCTGGAGCTGCGCGAGCAGTGGGCGGCGGGGCTGCCCGCGGACGCGCACGGGGTGCTCGGTGCCGATCCCGAGGCCTCCCGGGAGGCGCTGGACGCGTGGGCGGCGAAGCGCACGGAGGGGCTGGTCGAGCGGCTGCCGGTGCGGCTCGCCGAGGGCGCCCGGATGGTGCTGGCGACCGCGCTGGCGCTGCGCACGGACTGGCAGCACCCGTTCCGGGAGACCGTGCTGCGGCCCGGCTCCGGGCCCTGGCAGGGGCGGGACCTGGCCGGTCTGCACCGCAGCAGCGTCCGGCCCGACCGGATCGGGGTGACCGCGGGTCCGGACGGCCCCGTCACCACACTGAAGGTCCTCGGCCACAACGGTCTCGACGTGCATCTGCTGCTCGGCGCGGAGGGGATGGCCCCGGGAGAGGTGCTGCACACGGGCATCGGCGTCCTGGAGCGGGCGCTGCCGGTGACGACCGGCGGACAGCTCCCCTACGGGCCCGCGGGGCCGGGTGTGGTCGTGGAGCGGCAGCCGTCCGTCGCGCCGGACCCGATCCGGCTCGACGTGACCACCCCGGGCTTCACGGTCCGCGCCGACCACGATCTGCTCCAGCTGCACGGTCTGTTCGGGCTCTCCACGGCCGCCGACGCCCGCGGTGGGCACTTCCCCGGGATCAGTGCCGCGCCGCTCGCCGTCGGGGCGGCCGGACAGTCCGCGGTCGCCGAGTTCGGGCCGCTGGGCTTCCGGGCCGCCGCGGTCACGGCGGTGGTGGCGGCGCCGGGCGGCGGCCCGCCGCAGTACCGGTACGAGTCCACGGTGGTACGGGCCGCCCTCGACCGGCCGTTCGGCTTCCTCGCCGTGCACCGGGAGAGCCGGCTGGTGCTGGTGGCTGGGTGGGTGACCGAGCCGGCGGTGGCCGGCCGGCCGGAGTACCACGGTGCGCCGTCGTAGCTCCGGAGCAGGTCGAACGGCACGACGGCGCTGCGGACGGCCCGCGTGGACCGCGTGGGTGCGGACGGTGGAAGGGCTGCCGGGTCCTGCTGTTCAGGCTCCCGCCGTGATCCGCAGCCTGATCGTGCGGGCCTCGGGGCGCAGCGCGAACTCCGGCCACACGTCCGGTCCGCAGGCGCGTGAGCCGAGGCCGTGCTGGGCCGCGTCGATGATCAGGTGGCTGGTGGCGGACTCCGGGAGTTCGTAGGGGTGGGCGGCCCGCGCGATCTGCTGCGGGGTGTGGCGGGCGAGGGTGAAGCCGGGGCGCCTGCCCCGGGTGTCGGGGAGGGCGTCGATGTGGAGCACCTCGGTGTCGCCGCTGGTGAGCGTGAGCCGGCGCAGCCGGGAGCGGTGGCCGGTCTCCTGGGGGCGCGCGTAGTCGACCGAGAGCTCCCGGACGCCGGCCGCGAACCGGCCGGTGCGGGCCGCGCGGAGGCTGTCGGGGTAGGACTCCAGCGGGCCCAGGCCGAACCACTCCGCGCCGTCCACGGGGGCCGTGCCGTCGGGCAGTTCGAAGCGGACCCCGATCCGCGGCCACACCGTCGCCCAGCCGCGCGAGGGCTCGATCTCGACGCGCAGTTCCAGTTCGCCGTCCTCGACCGACCAGACCGACTCGACCGTCACCGAGAGCGCGGAGTCCGCCGCGGAGACCCGGTCGACGGTGCGCAGGGCGTCCGTGGCGTGCTCCACGCCGATCCGGCGGGTGACGAGGCGGTCGAGTCCGTCGCGGCGCCACAGGTCGGCGCTGGACACGTCGGCCGTGCTGTTGTCGCTGCCCTCCAGCCGGTCGGCGGTGCCCTCGTCGTTGTCGGTGGGTGCCCGGAACAGTTCCAGCCGGGGGCCGGTGACGGGGCGTCCGGCGAGGCGGGTGAGGGAGCCGCCGGTGAACTCGGCGATGCCGAGCGTGCGCGTTCCCCCGCCGGGCCGCCAGCCGGTCCGGGGCCGGACGGCGGGCACCGGCCGCCGTGCCGAGCAGTCCAGTTGGGCGGTGGCGATCTCGTGCCCCTCGGGAGCCCAGGCGGTGCCGGCGGCCAGTACGGCCTCGACGGTCAGCCAGGTCTCGGCGTCCGCCGCCACCTCGACCGGCGGCAGCGCCACCCGCTCCGACGCGCCCGCCGCCACGGCGGGGACCGCCAGCTCCCCCGCTGCCACGGGCGTTCCGTCGTGTTCGACGCGCCAGCGGAACCGCAGGTCGGAGGTGTCGGCCGAGTGCCGCAGGTTGGTGATGGCGAGCCCGTCGCCGTCGAAGGCGAACCGGATCGGCTGGACGACCGCCTTGAACTCGTGGAGGCCGGGCGTCGGCACGTCGTCGCTGAGCACCATCCCGTCCATCACGAAGTTGCCGTCGTGCACGACCTCGCCGAAGTCGCCGCCGTAGGCGTAGTACGGCGTCCCGTCGGGGGCGGTGGCCAGGATGCCGTGGTCGCGCCACTCCCAGACGAAGCCGCCGTGCAGCCGCGGGTGGCGGTGGACCAGGTCCTCGTACTGGTCGAGGGCGCCCGGCCCGTTGCCCATCGCGTGGGCGTACTCGCAGAGCAGGAACGGCTTGGTGCGCTGCCGGGCACCCTGGGCCGGGGTGCAGCCCAGCAGCGGGGCGGTGGAGCCGTCGGTGCCGATCTGCTCGGTCTCCGGCACCGTCGAGTACATCCGGGAGTACACGTCGGTGTAGTCGCCGGTGTAGTCGCCCTCGTAGTGCACGGGACGCTCGGGGTCGCGGGCGTGCACCCAGGCGGACATGGCGGCGAGGTTGGCTCCGGTGCCGGCCTCGTTGCCGAGCGACCACATCACGACGGCGGGGTGGTTCTTGTCCCGCTCGACCGTGCGCTCGATGCGGTCCAGGCAGGCCGCGCGCCAGGCCGGGTCGTCGGTCGGGTTGCCGGCCCAGCCGCCCTTCTCGAAGCCGTGGGTCTCCAGGTCGCACTCGAGGACGACCCAGAAGCCGAGTTCGTCGGCGAGGTCGAGCAGCCGGGGGTGCGGCGGGTAGTGGCTGGTGCGGATGGCGTTCACGTTGAACCGCTTCATCCTGGCCAGGTCGGCGCGGGCGTGCGCCTCGTCGAAGACCCGGCCGCGCTCGGGGTGGGCCTCGTGCCGGTTCATGCCGTGGAAGACGACCTTGCGGCCGTTGACCAGGAACCGGTCGCCGCGGATCTCGACCGTGCGGAAGCCGGCCCGCAGGGCGATGCTCTCGCCGGCCGAGGACACGGTGACGTCGTACAGCCGGGGCAGTTCGGCCGACCACGGCTCCACCTCCGGGATGTCCACGGGCGCCACGTCGGCCGCCGTCTCCCAGACCTGTTCCACGCCCAGTTCGGGGATGCGCAGGGTGACCGGGAACGCGGCCGCGTCGGCGGTGACCTCCGTCTCGACGCGCCCGCGCCCGTGGTCGTAGCCGGTGCGCAGCCAGACGTCCTCGATGCCCCCGGCGGGGCGCACGAGCAGGGTGACGTCCCGGAAGATGCCCGGCAGCCACCACTGGTCCTGGTCCTCCAGGTAGCTGGCGGCCGACCACTGGTGCACGCGGACGGCGACGACGTTGTCGCCGGGGCGCACGGCGGAGGTGACGTCGAACTCGTGGGCGAGCCGGCTGCCGCTCGCGCTGCCGATCTCGACGCCGTTCACCCACACCTTGAACAGCGACTCGACGCCGTCGAACCGCAGGACGACCCGCTCGGCGTCCGGCCGGCCGGCGGGGAGGTCGAAGTGGCGGCGGTAGTCACCGGTGGGGTTCTCGTCGGGGACGTGCGGCGGGTCGATCGGGAACGGGAACTGGATGTTCGTGTACGCCGGCCGGCCATGGGCGCCGTCGCCCTCCAGCACCCAGTGCGCGGGTACCGGGATGCTGTCCCAGCCCCGGTCGTCGAAGTCCTCGGCGGTGAACTCCTCGGCCACGGCCGCCGTGGGCGACAGCCGGAAGCGCCAGGGGCCGTTCAGCGACAGGGACGGGGCGTCGGAGTGCAGCCAGGAGCGGGCCGGGCGCAGGGCACCGTGCCAGGGGGCGGGGTCCGATACGTATGCGGTGGGCTCGGAGGACAAGACGTCACAACTTTCTCGAGGACGGGCGCCCCGAAGGGGCGCTGGGGGTACCCCCGGCCGAAGGCTGGGGGAGGAACTGCGCGACCAGCCACCACGGCGCGGCAGCCGACAGACGGCGGACGGGCACATCGCGGCCCTACCAGCGGAGCGCCCCGCGGAGGACTACCGTGCGGATCTCCCAGGGACCGAGGTCGAGTTCGAGCCCGTTGCGGACCGGTTCGGGGGCGATCGGGCGGCCGAGCAGGTCGACGGTGGTGGCCTCGGCGAAGGCGCCGGTCACGCGGACGGCCGTCGCGGTGTCCCGCATCGCGGCCAGCCGGAGTTCGGTGCCGGGTCCGTGCTCGGAGTCGGTGATCCGGCGGATGCTCGACACGTACACGTCCCGGCCGTCGACCTGGACGCCGGCCGCGTCCGGGGGCAGCGGGGCGCCGCCGGGTGCGGTGCCGCGGGTGACCAGGGCGTCGTTGCGGAACTCCTCGGCGAGGGCGACCGCGTTCGCGCCCGGCCGGCCGGCCGCCCGGGGCAGCACGGCGAACCGGTTCTCGATGCGGATGCCCAGGTCCTGGGCGCCCGGGGCGGGGATCTCGCTCGCGGCGGGTTCGTCGCGCAGGGGGTGGATGTTGACGCTGATGGAGCCGATGGCGCGCAGCAGGGTGAGGGCGAGGGCGGAGCCGTCGTCGACGAGTTCGTACTCGGCGGAGTGGTCGAGCAGGACGGTGGCCGGGCCCGCCGACACGAAGGTGCTCGCCGGGAAGGTGGGGAGGGGGTACTCGCCCCAGCCGCCCTCGGCGGTCAGGCCGCGCTCGGTGACGGCGAACTGGCCGGCCGACGCGGACGTGGTGACGGGCAGCGGCAGCGGGACGTGCAGGCGCAGCCGGTGGTCGGCCGACCGGTTCAGGAACGACGTGGAGATCCGGACGAAGGGCTCGCCCGCGCGGACCTCCACCAGCATGTCCACGGGGGTCGGGACGGTACGCCCCGCGCGGCGGTCGCGGTCGCCGTCGGCGAGTGCCTCCGGCCACTCGTAGACGCGGGTGACGCGCAACCGGGCCCGCAGCGGGCCGCTTTCGAGGAGTTCGACGCCGATCCGGACCGGCTCGGAGACGAGGACGTCGTGGGCCGGAGGGGCGTAGTTGTAGCTGTCGCCGCGGTCGCCGCCGTCCACCAGGCGGCCGACACCGGTCAGGACGGTGCCGTCGGCACCGGTCACGTCCAGGGTGCCGTCGGCGGTCACGGCGACCTCGACCAGGCCGTTGGAGAGGGTGTCCGCCGTCGCCGTCGCGGGCCGCAGCTCCGGGGCGGCGGGCGGCCCGTCGGCCGCCTCGACCCGGAAGGCGGCGAGTCCGGTGGCCGGGACGGGCACGGCCACCAGCGCGGTGGCGCGGGCCTGGGCGAGGGTCCGCACCCGCCACTCCCCCTGGTGCGCGGCGGCCGCGGCGGCGACCTCGCCGCGCAGGGTCATCAGGTCGAAGGGGCCGTCCGGGACCTCGGCGAGGTGGAAGACCAGGGAGTTCGGGGTGAGTTCGTAGCCGTCGATCAGCAGGCCGAACAGCTCGCGGCGGTGGATGCGGCGCAGCACGCGTTCCAGCTGGGAGGCGTCGAGCCGCTCGTCGCTGAGGACGGTCGGGGCCCGGGAGACCAGCTGGACGGGGTGCGCCGTGCCGTCGGCGGTGGTCGCGACCGGTGTGCTGCCCTCCGGCGCGGCGACCACGTCCACCTCGACCAGTGCGGTCCGGGGCGACGGCAGCGGGTTGGCGACCAGGTAGGCGTCGCCCGGCACCCGGGCGGCGGGCTCGGCGAGGGCCGCGTCCCGGACGGCGCGGGCGGTCTGCGCGGCCTCCGCGAGCCGGGCCGCGACCTGGTCGCAGGTCTCGTCGGTGCCGGAGCCGACCACGGAGTCGTGCGCCGTCGACTCGATGATCTTGTGCCAGGCGAGGGCGAGGAAGGCGGAGTCGTCGCGGCCGGACCACAGGGCGTTCAACCGCTCGGCGTGGTCGACGGTCCGCTCGGCGGCGGCCATCCGCTGCTTGAGTCCGAGCCGGACCGACAGGACGCCCGGGAGGATGTTGCCCCGTACGTGACTGCGCAGCTCACCGGTGACGACGGTGGTCACCTCGTCCCGTACGTGCCCGCGGATGTACTCGTCGAGGGTGGCGACGGTGATCGGCCGCTCCTCGCCGGAGGCCCTGCGCAGCCAGTCCGCCAGCCGCGGGTCGGGCGCGTTGTGGTCGGTGCCGGCCATGGCGAGCACCGGGTCGGCGCCCCACCGCCCGGCCGTCATCCCGGCGTACTCGGCGAGCGCGCTGCGGATCCGGTCCGGTACCAGCAGGACGTCGAGGCCGTTGTCGTACCCGTCGAAGAGGAACTCGGTGCGCACCTCGGAGCCGTCGGGCGCGCGCCAGCGGAAGGCGTGCCCGTCGACCGTGCCGGGTACCCCGCGCCACAGCGCCGCGTGCTCGATGCCGGCGCGGGCCAGGATCTGCGGCATCTGCGCGATGTGGCCGAACATGTCCGGCAGATAGCCGACCGGCATCGCGCCGCCGAGCCGTTCGGCGGCCGCCCAGCCCATCTGGAGGTTGCGGACGACGGTCTCGCCGGAGCAGAGGAACTCGTCGAGCAGGACCAGCCACGGCCCGACGGCCAGCCGGCCCTCGCGGACCAGGGCGGCGACCCGGTCGCGGTTCTCGGGCCGCATCTCCAGGTAGTCCTCGACGGCGGCCATCTGCCCGTCGACGGTGAACCGGAAGTCCGGGTCCGCCTCGGCCGTCTCCAGCACGGTGTCCAGGGCGGTGACGAGCCGGTGCCGGAACACCTGGAACGGCTCGTACCACTCGCGGTCCCAGTGGAAGTGGGGCACGAAGACTGCCGGGTTGGGCATGGCGGGGAACACCTTCTGTGCGTGGGGGGTCACTTGAGCGAGCCGGCGGCGAGGCCGGTGCGCCAGAACCGCTGGAGGAGGATGAAGACGACGATCACCGGCAGGATCGACACCAGCGAGCCGGTGATGATGGACTCCTGGAGCAGCGGGGAGCGGGCGGTCTGGCCGTTCCACTCGTACAGGCCGAGGGTGATCGGGAAGAGGGACTCCTTCTGGAGCATCACCATCGGCAGGAAGAAGTTGTTCCAGATGGCCACGAACTGGAACAGGAAGATGGTCACCAGGGCCGGTGTCATCAGCCGGAACGCCACCGAGAAGAACGTGCGGAACTCGCCGGCGCCGTCCAGCCGCGCCGACTCGATCAGCTCCTGCGGCACCGAGGCGTTCGCGAAGATCCGGGCGAGGTAGACGCCGAACGGGCTGACGATGCTGGGCAGGAACACCGCCAGGTAGGTGTTGACGAGCCCGGTCGCCGAGAACAGCAGGAACAGCGGCAGGGCGAGCGCGGTGGTGGGCACCAGGACGCCGCCGAGGATGACGGAGAACAGGAACTCCCGGCCGCGGAAGGTGAACTTGGCGAGGGCGTAGCCGCACAGCGCGGAGATCAGGGTCCCCACGGCCGCGCCCAGCACCGCGTACAGGACGGTGTTGAGGGCCCAGCGGCCGAAGACGCCGCCGCTGCGGGTGAACAGGGTGTGCAGGTTGTCGAACAGGTTGAAGTGCGAGAACGCCAGTCCGTTGGTGGCGGCGAGGTCGCCCTGCGGCTTGGTCGCCGCGACGACCAGGAAGTACACCGGCAGCAGGAAGTAGACGGCCAGGAGCAGCATCAGCCCCATGGCGGCCGTACGGCTGACCCGGCTTTCGCGGTCGGTGGTCGAGTTGCTCACAGTCCGGCCTTCTTCGAGGTCAGTCGCATGAACCCGAAGCTC
This sequence comes from Streptomyces sp., assembly GCF_019510245.1. GTDB lineage: Bacteria > Actinomycetota > Actinomycetes > Streptomycetales > Streptomycetaceae > Streptomyces. The sequence continues at coordinate 125,178 of NZ_JAEKKT010000181.1, forward strand.
AAGACGAAGGTGATGACGGCGATGACCACCGAGATGGCCGCGGCCTGCTGATAGTTGTTCCCGGAGGCCACCGTGTAGGCGAGCATGTTCGGCGTGAACGTGCTGGAGATGTTCGAGGAGATCTGCCGCAGCACGGCCGGCTCGGCGTACAGCTGGAGGGTGCCGATGATCGAGAAGACGGTGGTCAGCACGATCGACGGGGCGATGATCGGCACCTTGACCCGCCAGGCGATGGTCCAGTTGGAGGCGCCGTCGAGCTTCGCGGCCTCGTAGAGCTCCTGCGGGATCGACTGCAGCGCCGAGAACATGATCAGCATGTTGTAGCCGGTCCACAGCCAGGTGGAGACGTTCGCGGCCGACCAGAGCACCGCGCCCGGGCCGAGGAAGTCGGGGTGCAGCCCGATGCCGTTCAGCAGGTCGACGACCGGGCTGAGCTGGGGCGAGTACAGGTACGACCACATGATGGCGGCGATCACGCCCGGTACCGCGTACGGCATGAACGCCACGACGCGGAAGAACCCCTTGCCCTTCAGCAGGGGCGTGTCGAGGAGCAGCGCGATGATCAGCGCCACGAACAGCATGACCGGCACCTGCACGACGCCGAACAGCCCGATGCGGCCGATGCTGGACCAGAACTCGGTGTTCCGGAGCACCTGCCCGTACTGCTCCAGTCCTCCGAAGGCCGTGTACGACGTCCCGTACTGGCCGCCGGAGCGGCGCACCACGCGGAAGCTCTGCCAGAGGGCGTAGCCGACCGGCACCAGGTAGAAGAGCAGGAACGGCAGGAAGAACGGGGTCACGAAGGCGGCGACGGTGCCCGCCCGGGGGCCGCCGCCGTTCGGGCGACGGCGGTTCCCGGGCGTGGTCCGCCCCGCGGCCGGACGGGTTGCGAGGTCGGTCATACCGAGGTCACTTGCCCGCCGTCGCCGGGATCGCCTGGTCCTTCATCGACTTCAGCGCGGCCGCCTGGGCCGTCGCGAGCGCGTCGGTGAGGGTGCCGCCGCCGGCCGCGGCCTTGGCCATCGCGTCCTGGAGGGCCAGGTTCACGGTCTTCTGGGTGGGACCCCAGGCGAAACTGGTGTCGATCTTCTTGGAGGCGTCGGCGAAGACGTCGAAGATCTTCTGGTTGCCGTAGTACGGCACGCCCTGCTTCAGTGCGGGCAGGTCCAGCCCGGCGGTGGCCGCCGGGTAGAGGCCGCCCAGCTTGTTCTCCATCGCGAGGGCGTCCGGGTCGGTGTTCAGCCAGGTGTTGAACTCCACCGACTCGTAGAGGTGCTTGCTGCCCTTCATGAAGGCGACGGTCGAGCCGCCCCAGTCACCGGAGGAGCCGTTCGCGCCCCACGTCGGCATCGGGACGATGGTCCACTTCCCGGCCTGCTTGGGCAGGTTGTCGCGGAACATGCTGTAACCCCAGGCGGCGCCCACGTAGGTGGCGAGCTGGTCCTTCTGGTACGCCGCGTACATCTGGGTGGAGCCGTGGGCGAGGTCGGTGCGCACGACCTTCTCGGAGATCAGCTTCTGCCAGTAGTCCGTGACCTGCTTGCTCTGCGCCGAGTCGACGGAGACCTGCCACTTGTCGCCGGAGTAGCCGTACATCTTGGCGTCGTTCTGCCAGAGGAGCCCGTTGAACCACTCGGCGTTGTTCGGGTCGAAGAACGTGATGTCGAGGTTCGGGTCCGCCTTGTGCAGCTTCTCGGCGGCCGTCGCGTACTCGTCCCAGGTCGTGGGGACGGCGACGTCGTACTTCTTGAAGAGGTCGCCGCGGACGTAGAGCGCCATCGGGCCGGTGTCCTGCGGGATCGCGAAGACGCCGGTGTCACCGAAGCTGGTCTGCGACCAGGTCCACGGCACGAACTTCGACTTGGCCGCGCCGGCCGCCTTGCAGGCCGAGGCGTCCACGAAGGCGCTCTGGGTGCGCAGGTTGGGCAGTTCGTCGTAGCCGACCTGGGCGAGGTCCGGGGCCTTGTCCGCCTTGAGGGCGTTGCCGAGGGTGCCGTACTGGTCGTTGGAGATGTTCTTCGTCTCGACCTGGATGTCCGGGTGCTTCTTGTTCCACAGGGCGACGACCTTGTCCATGCCCGGAACGGTGTTCCAGTACTGGAGGGTGACCTTGCCCTTCGCGGGCTCGCAGGAGGACGCGGACGCGTTGTCCGACGAACCGGACGAGGAACACCCGGCGAGTACGACCATGCCCGCGGTCGCGGCTGCTGCGGCGAGGCGGGTGCGCGTGGCTGTGCTTCTCATGTCTTCCGTTCCAGAGAACGCCTGGCCGCGAGGCCCAGGCGGGTCGACGTTGACACCTGGAGGCGGATGCCTTCTGGTTGGAATGGGGTTCCGTGAGCGGTAACGTGAGCGCTCACGGGAGCGGTAACGGGAAGTGATTGGGAGTGTGGGCTTCCAGACGGCTGAGTGTCAAGGTTTCTGTGCACCGGGGCATACTCGGTGTCCCTGCGACGCTGGCGCGTCGGCAATTACGCGGAGGTGAGTGATGGCGTCGTCGGGGACCGGACCCCGTAGGGTCACGATCGACGATGTGGCGCAGGCCGCGGGCGTGTCCCGGCAGACCGTGTCACGGGCGCTCAACGACAAGGGCGAGATCGGCGTCTCCACCAAGCAGCGTGTTCTCGACACCGCCCTGGCGCTCGGCTACCGCCCGAGCCGGTTCGCCCGGGGGCTCGTCCGGCAGGACACCATAAGTGTCGGCCTCGTCATCCCCGACCTGCTCAACCCGTTCTTCACCGAGGTCGCCGCGGCCGCCCTGGAGGCGGCCCGGGACCGGGGATGGCACGTCGTCGTGTACGACACCGGCGACCGGCCCGAGGAGGAGCGGGGCACGCTGGAGGTGATCGCCTCCCAGGTCGACGCCGTCGTGGGCTATCTCAGCCTGCCCGAGGAAGAGATCGACAGGCTGACCCGCGGACTCCCCGTGGTGCTCATCGACCGTGAGCACCGCACCCAGCGGTTCAGCTCGATCCGGATCGACGGCGAGAGCGGCGTGCACGCGGCGATCCGGCATCTGACCGCCGCGGGACACCGGCACATCGGCATGCTCGAACACGCCGAGCGATCCGAACCGAGCGTCCGGCACCAGTGGTTCGACGCCGCGATGTCCGCGTGCGGGCTGGACCCGGGCTCCGTGGCCCGCGCCGACCAGAGCGTCGAGGGCGGGGAGAGCGCGCTCCAGGAACTCCTCGCCGCGCACCCGGACCTGACCGCCGTCTTCACGTTCAACGACATCATCGCCATCGGCGCGCTGCGCGCCGCGCGCCGGCTCGGCCGGCAGGTCCCCCGGGACCTCGCCCTGGTCGGCTTCGACGGCCTGCGGCTCGGCACGCTGGTCGAGCCGCAGCTGACCACGGTGGCCCTGGACACCCGCCGTCTCGGCGCGCTCGCCGTCGAACAGGCGGCCCGGCTGCTGACCGGCGGCGACCCACTGGCCGCCGAACAGCTGACGGTGGGGGCGGAGTTGCGGGTGCGCGAGTCGGCGTAGGGGCGGCCGGGCGGACCGGGTTCAGGGCGTGACGGTGACGGAGTCGTCGGTTGTCCGGGGGCGGTCGCCGTCCGTTCGCTCGGCGTGGTCCCCGTCGGTTCTCAGGAGGCGGTCCCCGGCCGTTCGCTCGGCGTGGTCCCCGTCCGTCATCCCCAGGCGGGCCTGTTCCTCCTCGACGATCCGGCGGGCCAGTTCGGTGTCCGACACGTCGACCGCGTCCGGGGTGGCTTCGGCCACCGCGCTGCGGCGGGCGTAGGCGTCGAACAGGCGGGTCTTCCGCTCCAGCATCTCCACCAGGCGTTCGTCCACTCCCCCGGTGGCGAGCAGGCGGTGCACCCGGACCGGTCTGACCTGGCCCATGCGGTGGGCCCGGGCCACCGCCTGGTGTTCGATCGTCGGTTTGATCTGGGGTTCACAGATGACGACGACGGAGGCGGCCTGCATGTTGAGGCCGACGCCCGCCGCCTGGATCTGCGCCAGCAGCACCGCGGCGCCCGGGGCGGCGGCGAAGTCGTCAACGAGCTGCTGCCGGCGTGCGGCGGGAACACCGCCGGTGAGCGGGCCGAAGACCGGGGCACCGTCGGCGAGCGCCTCTTCGACCACGCGCAGGACGTCCTTGAAGTTGGAGAAGACCACCGTCTTCTGCCCGTTCTCGCCGGCCTCCGCGACGATCTCCCGGAGCCGCTCCAGCTTGGCCGACCGCTCCGGGCGGAGGTAGGCGGCCCTGCGCATCGCCATGAAGTTGCCGGCGCGCACGGCGTCGCGGTACGCCTCCGCGTCCGACGCGCTCAACTCCTCCCACTCGTCGGTGTGCTGGAGACTCGGGAGTTCGGTCAGCACGTCCTGCTGGTTGCGCCGCAGGTAGACGGGGGCGACGGCCTTGCGGAAGGCGACCGATCCGGCCAGGGCGTCACCGTCGTCCAGCGACTCCGCGACGTCGCGGTCGAGCATCCCGACCAGGTTGCGGAACTCCGCGACCCGGTTCTCCATCGGGGTGCCGGTCATGAACAGGGTGCGCTCGCAGCGCTCCGCCCACCGGGCGACCGCCTGGGACCGCTTGGCCTTCGGGTTCTTCACCGAGTGCGCCTCGTCGACCACGAACAGGCCGACCTCGCCGCCGTCCGGTGCCGGGAACCCGCGCAGGGCGTCGAACGTGGTCACCGCGACCCCGCCCCGCCCCTTCCAGTCCGCGAACGCGTCGCGCCGGTCGGGGCCGTGCAGCAGCATCGCGCGCAGGGCGCTGCGGGCCTCGATCTCCCGCGTCCAGTTCACGAGGACGCTCGCCGGGCACACCACCATGAAGTGGCTCTGCCCCTCGGCGGCCAGGTGGGCCAGCACGGCGATCGCCTGGATGGTCTTCCCGAGGCCCATCTCGTCGCCGAGGATCACGTTGCGCTGCGCGAGGGCGAACCGCGCGCCGAACGCCTGGTAGCCGCGGAGGGAGACCCGCCGGTGCGAGTCGTCGAGGCGCTGGGCCCGGACCCGCTCGGCGATCTCGTCGGGCAGGAAGCCCTCGGCGGCGGCCGTGTCGGGCGCCGCACCGGAGAACTCGGCGAGCAGGCTGTAGTACTCGGCGGAACGGAGCTCGAAGTCCGCCCAGGCGGCGAGGTCGGACGACGGCCCCCGGAGCAGGTCGACGGAGGCCTGGGCGAACAGTTCGGGCAGCCGCCCCCGGTCCGCCTCCTCCACCAGCGGACGGAGTTCGGCCACCGCTGCCAGCGCGCGGGCCTTGCGCTCCCGGCCGGCCAGGAGCATCCGGAACCGCCCGGCGGCGGGGCGGGCGTCGGCCAGCAGCGGCTCCAGCCGTTGCGACAGGGCAGCGGCCCGGTCGACGGCGCGGCGCGCCTCCGGCCCCGCCTCCACCAGTACATGGAGGGCCACGACGAGCGCGGTGGTGCTCGGCTCCGGCCGGTCCACGTCGACATGGACCGCCACGGTCTCGTGCACGGCCTCGGAGAGTCTGCGGGCCGCGGCGAGCATCTGGTCGACGGTGCGGCGCCCGACACCGGGTATCTGCAGCAGCCGGTACGCGCCCGCGTCGAGCACGGCACCCACCGTCCGCAGCCCGCTCTGCTCGACGCCGCCCAGCCGCAGCCGGCCCTCGGTGACGTCCTGGAGCCGCGCGACCGGGATGGCGTCGAGCTCCCGCCGTACCGCCGCGTCGTGGATCGGCGCGAGTGCCGCCCGTACGGCCTCGACGGCCCTGCCGTGATCACCGGCCACGTTCCGGGCCGCCTCGGCCAGCCGTGCTCCCCGGGCGACCACGCCCCGCTCTTCCCGCCCCACGCGCCCCGCCCCTCACTTCTCCTCACCGGCCGTTCCGGCATCTTCCCACCCCGCACCGTCCGGAGCGGCCCGGCACGAAGCAGCCCACGGGTGGCTCGGCCCGGTACGGGAGTTGCATCGCGAGAGGCCGCGAGAGGGAGAAGGGGCAACCAGGTCACGTGGGGTGGATTGTGTGGTTTGATGCGCGGGCTGCGACCCGCGCGCCGCGTCCTTCCCTCCGGGGAGGACGCCTGAGGCGCCGGGTGGTTCAGGGGAGGGCGGCCGAGCGGGGAGCGCGGTCGCGGGGACTTCACGTGCGGGGCATCGGAGGGGGTTTTCGTCGTGGGTGCTGACAGACGCGGCGGCATACGGAAGAGACCGAAGAGCGGGAGCGGGTGGCGCGGGCTGGTGCTCGCGGTGACGGGTGCGCTGACGGCGGGGCTGATCGGCGTGGCCGTCCCGCAGGCGCAGGCCAGCGAGACCACCGGGTCGGTGGACTCGCTGCGGACCGGCTGGGACCAGGGGGAGGACGGTCTGAGCGCGGCGGACGTGAAGTCGTCCTCGTTCGGGCAGGTGTGGAAGGCCCCGGCCCAGCTGGACGGGCAGATCTACGCGCAGCCGATCGTGGTCGGGGCCACGGTGGTGGCGGTCACCGAGAACAACGTGGCCTACGGCCTGGACCGGACCACCGGCGCCGTGCAGTGGAAGCGGAACTTCGGGCCCGCGTGGCCGGCCGCGACGCTCAGCTGCGGCGACCTGGCGCCGAACGTCGGCAGCACCGGCACGCCGGTGTACGACCCGGCGTCCGGCGCGGTCTACCTGACGACCAAGGTCGACGACGGCCCGAACGCGCTCAACCCGCACTGGTACATGCACGCGCTCGACCCGGTGACCGGCGCGGAGAAGCAGGGCTTCCCCGTGACGATCCAGGGCTCGGCGTCCAACGACCCGAGCCAGTCGTTCCTGCCCGCGTACGAGATGCAGCGGCCGGGGCTGCTGCTGCTCGACGGGATCGTGTACGCGGGCTTCGGCGGGCACTGCGACGCCAAGCCGTACCGCGGCTACGTGGTCGGCGTCAGCACCACGTCGCCCTCGGTGACGTCGATGTGGGCGACGGAGACCGGCGCCAGCAACAGCGGCGCCGGCATCTGGCAGTCCGGCGGCGGGCTGGTCTCCGACGGTCCCGGCCGGATCTTCGTGGCCACCGGCAACGGCGTCAGCCCGGCGCCCGGCCCGGGCACCTCGCCGCCCGGCACGCTCGCGGAGTCGGTGGTCCGGCTCCAGGTGCAGCCCGACAAGAGCCTGAAGGCCGCGGACTACTTCAGCCCGTCCAACGCGCCGACGCTCGACCAGCTCGACACCGACCTGGCCTCCGGCGGCCCGGTGGGTCTGCCGGACGGCTTCGGCACCGTCTCCCACCCGCATCTGCTGGTGCAGCAGGGCAAGGACGGCCGGGTGTTCCTGCTGGACCGCGACCACCTCGGCGGGCGCTCGCAGGGCCCCGGCGGAACGGACGCGGTCGTCGGCGTCACCGGGCCGCTGAAGGGCCAGTGGGGCCACCCCGCGGTCTGGGGCGGTGACGGCGGCTACGTGTACGTCGTCGGCAACGGCGGCTCGCTGACGGCGCTGCACCGCGGCGTGACCGCCAAGGGCGACCCGGCGCTGAGCGTCGCGGGCGCGAGCCAGGACTCCTTCCCCTACACCAGCGGCTCACCGGTGGTCACCTCCGACGGGACCCGCTCGGGCAGCGCCCTGGTCTGGGTCGTGTGGTCGGGCGGGCCGACGGGCGTCAACGCCCAGCTGCGCGCCTACAACCCGGTGCCGGACGCGAACGGCGTCCTGCAGCTGGTGTGGTCCGCGCCGATCGGCACCGCCCCGAAGTTCGCCGTCCCGGCGACCGACGGCAACCAGGTCTTCGTCGGGACACGGGACGGCAAGGTCTACGCGTACGGCAACCCGGTCGGCAGCCCGCTCAGGGGCGGACCCGTCGACTTCGGGACGGCGCAGGTCGGCGACACGGCGAGCACCGACGTCGTCCTGACGGAGAACCAGAACCCGTCCAGGGCACTGGCGATCGGGTCGGTGAGCGTCGAGGGCCCCTTCACCGCGGACACCTCGTCGCTGCCGGCCTCGATCCCGGCCGGCGGGCAGCTCACCGTGCCGGTCACGTTCCGGCCGACCGCCGTCCTGGGCGCGAGCGGCACGCTCACCGTCGCCACGGGGGCGGGCACGTTCGCGCTGAGCCTGCACGGCGTCGGGACGAAGGCCGGGCTGGCCGCGTTCCCGGGCACGGTGTCCTTCGCCAACCAGCCGACCGGGACCGCGGCCACGGCGAACGTCCAGGTGACCAACACCGGCACCGAGCCGGAGACCATCACCTCCGTCGCCCCGCCCACCGGGCCGTTCAGCGCGGACAACCTGCCGAGCGCCGACCCGGCGGACCCGACGGTCGTCCCGCCCCAGGGCTCGGTCGTGCTCCGCGTCGGCTACGCGCCCACGGCCACCGGCCGGCACTCCTCGTCGATCACGCTGACGAGCACCAGCGGCACGCTGACCATCCCGATCGAGGGCAACGCGATCAGCGGCCAGGGGCACCTGTTGCTCACTCCGCCGTCGCTGGCGTTCGGCGGGGTCACCCGCGGCACGTCGGTCACCAAGTCGTTCACCATCACCAACTCCGGGAACGTTCCGGTCACGATCACCAAGGCGAAGGCGCCGGCCGGCGTGTTCACCAGCGCGGACCCGCTGCCGGAGGGCCTGGTCATCGGTCCCGAGCAGAGCGTGCGGCAGACCGTGACCTTCTCGCCGACCACCGTCGGCGCCCGGTCGGCGTCCTACGAGATCACCGGCGACGCCGGGCAGGGCGCGATGCTGGAGCCGGTCAGCGGCACGGGCACCCCGCCGCTGGCGCAGCTCGGCACGCTGCTGGCGCGGGACACCTCCGGCACGCTGTGGCAGTACCACGGCACGGGCGTGCCGGCGGCGCCCCTCGCGCGGCGCCTCGGCGTCGGACCCGGCTGGAACACGTACAACCTGATCACCAGCGTCTCGCGGGTGATGTCGGACGGCAGCGGCTCGGTCGTGGCCCGCGACGGCACGGGCACGTTGTGGCTTTACCAGGGGACCGGCAAGGCGGCGGCGCCGTTCGCGGCCCGCCGGAAGGTCGGACCGGGCTGGGGCGGTTACACCGCGCTGACCGGCACGGGCGACGTGACGGGCGACGGCAGGGCCGACCTGCTCGCCCGCGACACCGGAGGCAACCTGTGGCTGTACCGCGGCACCGGCAGCACCACCTCCCCCTTCGCCGCCCGCACCAGGATCGGCACGGGCTGGAACACCTACACGATGCTGACCGGCGCGGGTGACGTGACCGGCGACGGCAGGGCCGACCTGCTCGCCCGCGACACCGGAGGCAACCTGTGGCTGTACCGCGGCACCGGCAGGGCCGCGGCCCCGTTCGCCGCCCGCACCAGGATCGGCACAGGCTGGAACACCTACAACGCGCTCGCCGGACCGCGCGACGTCACCGGCGACGGCAAGGCCGACCTGCTGGCACGCGACACCACGGGCACGCTGTGGCTCTACCGGGGCACCGGCAACGCCGCGGCGCCGTACGCGGCACGCGTCGACGTCGGCCCCGGCTGGAAGATCTACAACTCCCTGATCTGACCCCACGGCCCAGGCAACGGGCGGCGCGGCACCCGGCAAGGGTGCGGCGCCGCCCGTGCGTCTGTCCTTGCATGCGACGACACATGGGAAAGCTGGGTGGAACCCGTCGTCCCGCCCCCTGAGCCCCGCCATCTCGTGGCCCAGCGGCTGTTGGCCCTGTGTCTCCAGGAACACCGGGTCGGCGAGAACCTGTGGCAGCAGTGGTGGGACGGCATCGGCCCCTTCGGCTCCGGAGCGGCACCTGTCGTCCGGCCTGGCGATCTCGTGACCCGGGTCTCGTCGAGTGGCTACGGTTGAGCCATGACCGCACTGCCCGACTGGATGCACCCGCCGCGCGAGGAAGGCTGGCTCGCGGAGGATCTGGACCGTCTCCCCGAGGCACCACGCCACACCGAGCTGATCGACGGAGCACTTGTCTTCATGATGTCGCCGCAGAGGTGGTGGCACGGCCACCTCGTCACCATGCTCACCGTCGCTCTCATGGAGCAGGCGCCCGGCGATGTCAGGGTCGGCCGCGCGATGACCATAAAGCTCGACGAGCGTAATCGGCCCGAACCGGATCTGCTGTTGACGACAGCCGATTACGACGGAGACCGCACCTGGTTCGCGCCGGAGGAAGTGCGGCTCGTCATCGAGGTCGTCTCACCCGAGTCCGCACACCGAGACCGTACGGTCAAGCTCCGCAAGTACGCGGAGGCCGGCATCCCGCACTACTGGTGCATCGAGGACGAAGACGGGGCCCCCGTCGTGCACGCTTACGAACTCGATGACCCGACTGGCGTCTACGCACCCGCGGGCATCTTCCGGGGTACCCTCAAGCGCCCCGTGCCCTTCGAAATCAGCCTGGATCTCGACGGGCTCACGCCACCGCAGAGCGACTGAAGTCAGCACAGGTACGAGGAAAGGGGCCGGGCCTGCGAGAGACCCGCCCCTTTGACCTGGATGCCTGATGAACATCCAGCACCGATAGCGGACCCACGCTGCGGCCCCGCTCTGATCGCCCTCGTGGACAGCGACAACCCCACCGTTCGGGAATGGGCGGCGATGGCTCTGGCGAGCCAGGAGATCGACGGCGCGGTCGAGCCCCTGCGCCGCGCCTGTCGCGCCTGCCTGGAACGGGCGACGCCGCCGGACTGGAGCGAGCCCGTCGGCATCCGCTGGGCCCTGACCGAACTCGGCGCACGCAGCCCTGTCGTCCCGCAGCTCACCGCGCGCCTGCGAGCCACCGCTGCGGACGACACCCCGGGCCGGCCCTCGGCCCACTTCGCCGAGACCATCAACGATCTGACCGACCACGCCCAGGTGATCCTCTACTCCCAGTTCTGGCGGGTGGACGCCGGCAGCACATACGGCATCTCCGGCACCGGCCTGGACTGGGAACTCGACTGGACCGCGCCCTGGGAGCACCTCGTCGAAGAGTCCCGCACCTGGTCCCTGCTGGAAGCCTCCGAAGCCCCCGCCAGCGACAACATCTTCGTCGCCCCCACCTGGGTCGACCGTACCGACCTGTACCCGGAGAGATGATCGATGCCGTTCCGGCACCCCGAGGAGATCGGCTACGGCCACGTGATCGAGCGCTACGTGACGAGAACGGACTCGGACCACCCGCGCTCTCGCGAACGGAAAAGCGGTCGCGTCCTGCGGCCCGGGTGGCCACACGCCGAACGCTTCGCCCGTCACGTCATCGACGGCGCAGCCACGATCACCGACGCCGAGCGGCGGTGGCCGCACGAAGACCGGGCCGGACTCGCAGGGGAGAGGCAGGCCCGGTCATCGCGTGTGGCCGGGGTTACTTGATGTAGACGAGCCCGTCGGTGGTGATGGTCGGGCGCCCCGAAGTGCCCACGACGACGATCTTGATGGTGTGGGCGGAACTGGTGGACCAGTTCTTGGTCCACACCGCGTCCCGGTACTTGGTCGCGGGGGACTTCAGGTCGACGGTGGCCGTCTTGACGCCGTCGACGTAGACGTACGCCGCTCCGGAACTGCTGGCCCGCGAGACCACCCAGGCCGCTGAGCGGCCGGTGAACTTCCAGGTGAGCGACGCGTTCTTGGTACCGGAGGAGTAGGACTTGCCGCCCAGGTAACTGCTGGAGGACCTGGTGGTCCAGGTGCCGGTCCGGCCGGCCGAGGTCTCCTGGAGGATGACCGGGGTGGCCGTGGTCGTCGCGGTGGTGGTGTTACCGGCCTGGTCGCGGGCCGTCATCGACCAGGTGGTGGCGGTGCCGGAGTTCGAGGTCAGCGCGGTCGTGTAGGTGGCCGGGCCGTAGGTGTGCGCAGACGGTGCCGTCAGGCGCACCTCCTTCAGCGCTGCGGTGTCGGTCGCCTTCCAGCCCAGGACGACGGGAACGGCGGCGGGGTTGACGGTGCCGGTGGTCAGGGACACCGAGGGCCTGGTGGTGAACGTGGGTGCGGTGGTGTCGGCGACGACGGTGGCGACGGGTGTCACCGCGGTGCGGCCCGAGACGTGTACCGCTCGCACAGCGACGGTGTGCGAGCCCGCCCCCAGGGTCAGCGAAGCAGAGGTGGCCGTCGGATCCGCGGTGGTTGCGACCTTGCCGTCGACGAGCACCTCGTAGCGCTTCACCAGTGATGCCGGCGAGGTGATCGCCCAGTTCACCGTGAGCGGGCCCTTGGTATAGGCGGTGGTGCCGACGACGCCGGCCTGGCCGAAGGGCTTGAGCGCGAGGCCGGTGACGGGCCCGCCGGCGAGGGTGCGGATGCCGGGCAGGGAGGCATAGAGCTTGTCGCCGGGGCACTCGGTGGAGTAACCGTCACGGTGCCCGGAGATCCGGTAGAAGCTGGCCGTCTGCCCGAGCTTGAACTTGCCGTTGTCCAGACCGGCCGTCAGATCGACCTTGCCGGCGGGGTCGTGGCCGTACTGGCCGAGCTTCCAGGCGGCCAAGCGTGCCACGGAGGCTTTGGCCGCATCGGACGCGTCGATCGAGCTGTACTCACCCAGGACCGCGATGCCGACGGTGTTGGTGTTGAAGCCCGGGTTGTGGGCGCCGATCACCGGCCGGTCCACGCCTCCCTTGCGCCCCTCGAAGATCGTTCCGCACTTGTCGACGAGGAAGTTGTACCCGATGTCCTTCCATCCGTTGGACTGGATGTGGTACGTGCGGATGGCGCGGACCATGGCGGCGGAGTCCGCGCAGGAGTAGTCGTTCGCGTTCACGGTGTGGTGGACGAAGACCGCCTTGACCTCGGTGCCGTACTCGGGTGCTTCGCTGTTCAGCGACTCGTCGGCCCCCCACTGGGCGCGGGTGACGATCGGCGGCTCGGGCGCGTTCGACACCGGGGCCGGCGGCAGGGTGGGGGTGGCCGATCCGCTCGGTGTCGGAGACGGGGAGACAGTGCCCGTGGTCGGTGAGTCGCTCGGCAACGGTGTGCTCGGCGAGGGGCTCGGCTCGACCACCGGTGCATCCGTGCTCGTGCTCGGGTCCGCCGACTCACTCGGCTCGTCGTCCGGTGTCGCTGTGGGCTCGTCCACCTTGAACGCGACCGGATCCGCGTCCACCGAGGCACGGCCCACACCCGGGTCGACCATCTCCAGCCGCATGCCGGCCGGCAGGGATGAGCCGTGTCCGTCCACGCGGGCTTGGACACCGTCGGACGGGCCCACCCAGTCCGGCTCGGTCGCACCGCGCCGACTCTCCTCCGCCGCGGCGCCGTTGCCACCGGTGTCCAGGGTGACCCATGATCTCCACGCGCCGGTGCGGGCGTTGCGGGTCCGCACCTGCACGGTGCCCGGCAGCTGCGCGGACGGCCTGGTCCACGAAAGACCGATCAGGCTGAACTCGGCGGTGCCGCGCTCGGGCACCTCGGCCCGGTCGCCCTCGGCCTTCACCGCCGCGGTGTGCACGGTGGTGCTGACCGGCCCGGTTACCGAGGTGGCGTTCTTGCCGTCCGGCCCTCCGGCAGTCCCATGAACCCCCTGGAACACGATGACACCGGTCACCGTCGCCGCCACCGCTGCGGCAGCGGTGCCCCACACACGTCTCTTCATGCCTTTCGACGCCCCCTCAGGCTTTCGGCATCTCACATCGGGAGCGCTCCTCCACCGATGCGTGCCGGGGGCAATGGAAGCATGGCAGTGGAAAAACCACGTAATCAGCGGCGGTGAATCCCGTCTGCTGCCAAATGCCGGTCGTTGCTTGTTTCATCCCGGAAGACGGCGGCACATATTTTCCGAATTGGGTGCACTTTGCGCCCTGGCGGCAATGTTCGCCCTTAGGTGCCCATATGTGAAGGTTTACCTGGTCGAGTCTTTTTCCTTCTTTTTCCTTTTTCGTGTTTTTCCTTTGCCAATCATTTACTGGTTTATCTCTGCGCCAGGGCAGTTTGATCTTGTTTGTTTCACTTCGGGTTCCGATACGTTTCACGGCGCCCCACAATCTGTGGGACTTCTGTGAACAAGGAGCTTGAGTGGGGAAGAGAGTGTGGGCCGGGCGTAGGCCAGGCCTGCTGAAGCCCGGGCGAGGATGGGGCCGGGGCATAGCCGGCTCGCTCGCTCTGGCTCTGGCCGTGACTGCGTTCGCGGACACGGCACCGGCGTTCGCCGCCGGGGCGGTCGGGCAGAAGGCCGGGTCGGCCTCGTCGCGGCGCGGCAAGCACTACCCGTCGTCGGCCGCGGACCTGGCGTCGGCGCGGGTGCTGGCACGGTTGTCGGGCAAGCGGGTCGAGGCGCTCGGGGAGCGTACGGAGACCTCGACGACCTGGGTGAACCCGAACGGTTCGCTGACCACGGAACTGTCGGCGGGCCCGGTGCGCTTCCGCGACGGGAGCGGCTGGCGTGCCGTCGACCTCGATCTGCAGGCGAGCCATGGTTCCGTGGCCCCGAAGGCGCATCCGCGGGGGCTGCGGCTGGCCGGTGGCCGGTCCGGGTTCAAGGCGTCCGCGGACAGCGGGCGTTCGGGCCCGCCGATGGATCTCGTCACCCTGGGCGAAGGCGGCCAGCAGATCGCCTTGCAGTGGAAGGGCGACCTGCCCAAGCCGCAGCTGAAGGGGAATCGGGCCACCTACCGTGGTGCGGTGCCCGGCGGCGACGTGGTCGTGGAGGCGACGCGTACCGGCTTCGAGCAGTTCGTGAACATCAACGCCCGCCCGCAGCACGGGGGTTACTCGTACACACTGCCGTTGCGGGCGAAGGGGCTCAAGGTCGTCCGGCAGAAGGGCGGCAGCCTGCTCTTCACCGACGGGAAGGGCAGGAAACGGGCTGTCATGCCCGCGCCATTGATGTGGGACGCGCGCGTCGACCCGGTCTCGGGTGAGCACACCCACCAGGCGCCGGTGAAGCTCACCGTGCGGCGGTCCAAAGGTACGATCAGCCTGGTCTTCACGCCGGACGCGAAGTTCCTGGCGGACCCGGCGACGAAGTTCCCGGTCACGGTGGACCCGTCGACGTCCGCGCTGTCGAACGTCTTCGACACCTACGTCCAGCAGGGTGAGACCGTCGACTGGTCCAGCGACGTGGAACTGGACCTCGGCAACCCGGGGACGAAGAACGCCGACGGCACCGCACGGATCGCGCGGTCGTTCATCACCTGGAACACCGCGCCCATCAGTGACTCGCTGGTGTCGAACGCCAAGCTGTCGTTGTGGAACTTCCACTCCGGCAACACGGACTGCAAGGCCTATCCCTGGGACGTGTGGGACGCCGGCAAGGCGTCGACCGCTTCGCGGTGGAGCTCGCAGCCCGCGTGGAACCAGAAGATGGCCACGTCCACGGAGACCAAGGGCAACCCCGGCTGCGCCTCGGCGCCGGACGGCTGGGTGAACGCGGATGTCACCGACCTCGTCCAGACCTGGGCCTCCGCGAAGAACACCACGTCCGGAATGGGGCTGCAGGCCCCGGACGAGACGTCCGCGTCGTCGGTCATGCAGTGGAAGCGGTTCAACTCGGCCAACGCGTCCTCCAACGTGCCGAAGCTGACCGTCACCTACAACTACCGGCCCAAGACGGGCACCGACCAGCAGGCCGGCCCGCCGTTCTTCCAGGACGGGTCGGGCGCGTGGTTCGTGAACACGACCACGCCGACCCTGCGGGACACCTTCGTCGACGTCAACAACGACAAGGTCGACGGCACCTTCGAGATCGACGACGCCACCACCGGCACGCAGGTCGGCAACTACCTGGTCTCCCCGTACGTGCCCAGTGGCCAGCCGGCGTCGGTGACGGTCCCCTCCGGACTGCTCACCAACGGCAAGACGTACAAGTTCCGCACCAATTCCTACGACGGCACCCACTACAACCTGGGCTGGTCGGCGTACGCCACGTTCACCGTGGACACCTCGGCACCCTCCGCGCCCACGGCGGTGACCTCCACGGACTACCCCTCGAACGCGTGGGTCAAGGGCGTCGGCCAGGCGGGCGTGTTCAAGGTGACTCCGCCGTCCGGTGACCAGAACGGCGTCGAGTGGTCGCTGGACGGCACCACCTGGACCAAGGTCGCCACCAGCGGAACGACCCCGGTCAACATCACCGTCAAGCCGGCCAAGGCCGGCACCAACACCCTCCAGGTCCGGGCGACGGACCGCGCGGACAACAAGTCCGAGCCGGTGTCCTACACCTTCCACGTCGGCCCCGGCGGCGTCACCAGCCCCGACGAGGGCACCCGCACCGCCGCCCGGCTCCCGCTCACCGCGGAGGCCGACGGCGCCAAGTACGACCACGTGTCGTTCTCCTGGCGCCGCGGTGACGCGGACACCTGGGCGAGCGTCCCGGCCGCAGACGTGACGGTGGGCGGCCAGCCGCTGACGGCCTGGCCCGTTGCGCTGACCTCGAGCAAGAGTCCCAAGATCACCTGGAACGCCACCAGCACCGTCAACCCCGACGGCGCCGTGCAGATCCGCGCCGACTTCACCGGCCCGAACAGCGCGACCGCGTCCTCCGACCCGGTCGACGCGGTCGTGGACCGCACCGCAGAAGGCGCCGCCACCGAGGAACTGGGTCCGGGTTCGCTGAACCTGCTGAACGGCGACTACACCCTCTCCGACAACGACGCCTCGTTCTTCGGCCTCTCGGTCGACCGCACCGCGTCGTCACGCTCCCCGCAGGCGGGCGGCGGCGACGGGCAGCAGGCGCCGATCTTCGGCAAGGAATGGCTCTACGGTGCCTCCAGCGAGCAGACCGACACACCGTGGTCGGGCATGTCGAAGACCTCGTCGACGTCGGTGAGCGTGTTCGCGGCCGGTGACGACAGCCACCTGGACTTCACCCAGAACGCCGCGAAGACCGGCTGGATCCCCGAGGTGGGCTCCGAGGACTACGACCTCACCGGCAGCTTCGGCGGGACCTTCACGCTGAAGACCTCCGACGGCGAGGCCACCACCTTCACCCCCGTCAGCGGCAGCTCGACGCTCTACAGCGCCGCCTCCTCCTACCTGGACGGCCTGTCCAACACCACGACGACCACGGTCAGCGAGCCGGTGACGCTGGGCGAGTACAAGACCTCGCGGCCCAAGATGATCATCGCGCCGACGTCGGCGGTCTCCGCGTCGACCTGTGTGACCATGCCGTCCACCAAGGGGTGCCGCGCACTGGAGTTCGTCTACGCGACGGCCACCACCGCGACCTCGTCGGCGCTGGGCGACGTGAAGGACCAGGTGTCGTCGATCAAGCTGTGGTCGACCGCGCCGGGAGCCTCCGCCGGCACCGCGCAGGCCGTCGCGCAGTACGCGTACGACGGCAACGGGCGGCTGCGCGAGCAGTGGGACCCCCGGATCAGCCCCGCGCTGAAGACCGCCTACACCTACGACGGCTCCGGCCGTGTCAGCACGCTGACCCCGCCCGGACGGCTGCCGTGGACGTTCACCTACGGGCAGGCCGGGTCCAACCCGGCGGCCGGTGACGGCATGCTGCTGAAGGCCTCGCGTCCGACACTGACGCCGGGCAGCGCGAGCCAGACCAACGGCACCGCCGTCACCAGCGTCGTCTACGGCGTCCCGCTGAGCGGCACGAGCGCCCCGGAGGATCTCGGCTCCTCCGCGACGGACTCATGGGGGCAGACCGACAAGCCCAGCGACGCCACCGCGGTGTTCCCCGCCGACCAGGTGCCCGCGGGCAACGACGGCAGCGCCCTGACCGCGGCCGCGTACACCCGGGCGGACATCCACTACCTGGACGCCTCCGGCCGTGAGGTCGACGAGGCCACCCCGGGCCACCACATCACCGCCACCGACTACGACCAGTTCGGCAACGCCGTCCGCAGCCTGAGCGCGGGCAACCGCGAGCTGGCCCTGGGCACCACCGCCGACCAGCGGACCCGGCTGACGGCGCTCGGCATCGTCAACCTGTCCTCCGCCGAGCGCGCCCAACTGCTGTCGACCAGCACCCTCTACAACGACACCGGCACCCGCGCACTCGAAGAGGACGGGCCGCTGCACCAGATCGTCCTCGCCGCCAAGCTGCTGAACGGCACGGCCACGGTCGCACAGGCCGGCAGCACGGTCATCGCCCGTACCCAGACCCTCAAGGAGTACGACAGCGGCAGGCCCACCGACGGCACCGCCGCGGTGCAGGATCAGGTCACCAAGCAGACCGTGGGTGCCCAGCTGCGGGCCTGGCCCACGCTGACCGCCGACCCCAAGGTCACCACCATCGGCTACGACTGGGCCAAGGGCGTGGCGACCAGCACCACCGCCGACCCGGGCGGACTGGCGCTGACCACGACCACCACGTACGACGGCCAGGGCCGCGTCACCCAGACCCAGCCGCCCGCCTCCACCGGCACCGACGCCGGTACCACCCTGACCAGCTACTACACCGGCGACGGCACCGGCACCTGCGGCGGCAGGCCCGAATGGGCCGGCGCGGTCTGCCAGACCGGCCCCGCCGCGGCCGTCACCGGCGGTGGCTCCAACCCGACGCAGTTGCCGGTCAAGACCTTCGAATACGGCACGTTCGGCCAGACCACCAAGATCACAGAAACCGCCAACGCCGTCACCCGCACCACCACGAACGGCTACGACACCGCCGGCCGGCCCACCACGGTCACCGTCTCCGGCGGGGTCGGGGCAGCCGTCCCGGCCACGACCACGTCGTACGACCCGGCCACCGGTGACGAGACCAAGCAGACCAGCACGGCCGGCGGCACCATCACCAAGACGTTCGACCAGCTCGGTCGTCAGATGTCCTACACGGACGCCGACGGCGGCACCACCAGCACCCGGTACGACACGCTCGACAGGCCCACCGTCGTCACCGACACCGTGCCGTCGACCACCACCTACACCTACGACACCGCCATCGACCCGCGAGGGACGGCCACTTCGGTGACCGACTCCATCGCCGGCACCTTCTCCGCCCGCTACGACGCCGACGGCACGGTGGCGAGCCAGGGCCTGCCCGGTGGCTACACCATGCAGCAGGACCTGGACCCGGCCGGACGTCCCGTCGCACGCACCTACACCCGCGACAGCGACGGCACCGTGCTGGTGTCCGACAGCGTCACCGCGACGGTGCAGGGCCAGGTGGCCACCCACACCGGCACGCCCGGCGTGACAGCCTCCCAGGCCTACGCCTACGACAACGCCGGCCGGCTCACCCAGGTGCAGGACACCGGCGCCGACGCGGTCTGCACCACCCGCTCCTACACCTTCGACAAGAACAGCAACCGCAAGACGCTCGCGACCGCCGCCGCGACCCCGGGCACCGACTGCAGCACGACCGGCGGCACGAGCACCTCCTACACCTACGACAGCGCCAACCGGCTGGTGAACACCGGCTACACCTACGACGCCTTCGGCCGCACCACCGCACTGCCGGGCAGCACCCTGGCCTACTTCGCCGACGACCTCGTCCAGCAACAGACCGCCGGCACCCAGCGCCAGACCTGGACCCTCGACTCCGACCTCCGCTTCCCCGCCTGAACCACCGAGACCAACGCCTCCGGCACCTGGACCCAGACCGGATCCAAGCTCAACCACTACGACTCCGACGGGGACGACCCGCGCTGGATCGTGGAGGACACCGCCGGCGGGGCCCTCAGCCGCAACGTCGACGGACCCGACGGCGATCTCGCCGCCACCACCGGCAAGACTGGCGACACCGTCCTCCTGCTGTCGAACCTGCACGGCGACGTCACCCTCGCGCTGCCGGCCGACACCAGTGTGGCGCCGACGGTCCTCGACGCCGACGAGTACGGCAACCCGCGGGCAGGCCAAGCGGCGACCCGCTACGACTGGCTGGGCGACAAGCAGCGCTCGTCCGAGACCGTCACCGGCCTCACCCTGATGGGCGTCCGCCTGTACAACCCGAACACCGGCCGGTTCCTCCAGACCGACCCGGTCGCCGGCGGCAGCTGCAACAGCTACGACTACGTCTGCGGTGACCCCGTCAACATGGTCGACCTCGACGGACGTATGGCCGCGATCGCTCTGGTCGGTCTCGCGGTGGGCGGCGTGAGCGCCAGCACGGTACTCACCATCATCGGCGTCGCAGCCGTCGTGGCCATCATCGCCCTGATCTGGTGGTACGGAAAGAGCTGGGCGATCCACAAGGTCCGCATTCTGTGGGCCAAGGCCAGCAAGAAGTCCGGAAAGGAAACCGCGAGCGATATTCCCTCCTGGGCCAGAGGGAAGGGAAAGAAGGCCGGCGAAAGCATTGACGAGGCAGTCGACCGAATATTCCGCGAACATTATGGCCGCAATCCGACGCAGCAGGAGCGTCGGAGTGGACACGAATGGAAGAAGATCAAGAAGCATCTGACCCGGAAATAGCAGGTTTCCGGTAGGCGGCCCGTGCGTTCGGGCCGCCTACCGGCTCCCCGTGGCGAATGCGGCCTCAAACTCGGTATCCGCACACCATTGGAACATGGCATACTCCATCTATGACTTCGCGAAACAAGCGGCTCCCCCGCGATCGCTCCTGGCCGCTTACTGCCACAGATATCGGCGAGGCGCTCGGTGACAGAATGTCGCACGTCAGCGATCTCAGATTTCTCTCGGAAAAGAGCGATGCTGGTGACGCTGTCGGCGTTGAATGGGTTGCTGCGCAGTCTTTCAACTACGGACGCGGAACCCACCCTGACGCGGCCGGATTCCGCATCGATGTCATACCGGTAGAGAAGGGCGACAGAGCTGATGCGCGGGCCGCTTTGCGGACGCATGCGCTGCCCCAGCTCGGCGAGTGGATGGACCGCGCTCTGATGGCCGGTGAAACCTGGCGTTCGAGCAACCACAGCCGGTACTGGCTGTTCGCCGACGGAAGCGTGACGCATCGCGACGAAGAGTGACGCGGACTTCATGGCTCGGGTCCTGGCGGCCCGCCTGCGCGAAGGCCGGCATAGCGAAGGGCACCGGACCTCATGCCCTGCGGCATCATTACGCCGGCCTGCTGATCAAGCACGGCGAGTCGGTGAAGACCGTCTCCGAGCGCCTCGGCCACACCAACGCGGCCATGACGCTGAACATCTACACCCACCTGTGGCCCGACTCCGAGGAGCGGACCCGGGCCGCCGTCGACAAGGCGTACGCGGACCGCCCCGCGGACGGCGAGACGGCGGTCGACGAAGCGGCGTAACCGCTCCCCCGCGCGCCGGACTCATCCGGCACGCTGCGGACTCAGTGCGGACCGCAAAGGCCGCCCAACCCGCTCCGCCGCAGGTCAGACGGCCTTTCGCCGAACGTATTAGACGTTGAAGCGGAACTCCACCACGTCCCCGTCCTGCATGACGTAGTCCTTGCCTTCCATGCGGGCCTTCCCCTTGGCGCGGGCCTCGGCCACCGAGCCGGTTTCGACCAGGTCGGCGAAGGAGATGACCTCGGCCTTGATGAAGCCCTTCTGGAAGTCGGTGTGGATCACACCGGCCGCCTCGGGCGCCGTGGCGCCCTTCTTGATGGTCCAGGCGCGGGATTCCTTGGGGCCGGCCGTGAGGTAGGTCTGGAGGCCGAGGGTGTCGAAGCCGACGCGGGCCAGGGTGGCGAGGCCGGGCTCCTCGGCGCCGACCGACTCCAGGAGTTCCAGGGCGTCCTCCTCGTCGAGTTCGGCGAGGTCCTGCTCCAGCTTGGCGTTGAGGAAGATCGCCTCGGCGGGGGCGACCAGCGCGCGCTGCTCGGTCTTGAAGTCCTCGTCGAGCAGTTCGTCCTCGTCGACGTTGAAGACGTAGAGGAACGGCTTGGTGGTGAGGAGGTGCAGGTCGTGCAGGAGCTCGGCGCGCTCCGAGCCCTGGACGATGCCGTGGGCGAAGAGCGTGTCGCCCTTCTCCAGGATCTCCTTGGCCTCCTCCACCGCCTTGACCTTGGGCGCCACGTCCTTCTTGATGCGCGACTCCTTCTGGAGACGCGGCAGGACCTTCTCGATGGTCTGGAGGTCGGCGAGGATCAGCTCGGTGTTGATCGTCTCGATGTCGTCCTTCGGCGAGACCTTGCCGTCGACGTGCACGACGTTCTCGTCCTTGAAGGCCCGGATGACCTGGCAGACCGCGTCGGACTCACGGATGTTCGCGAGGAACTTGTTGCCCAGGCCCTCACCCTCGGAGGCGCCGCGCACGATGCCCGCGATGTCGACGAAGTCGACCGTGGCCGGAAGGATGCGCTCCGACTTGAAGATCGACGCCAGCTTGGCCAGGCGGGCGTCGGGGACGCCGACGACACCCACGTTGGGCTCGATCGTGGCGAACGGGTAGTTGGCCGCGAGCACGTCGTTCTTGGTCAGGGCGTTGAACAGGGTCGACTTGCCGACATTGGGCAGGCCGACGATTCCGATCGTGAGCGACACGTTGCGACTTCCCGTAGTGAGTGGGTGAGTGAGCCGGGGGGGCTGCCAGTGCCGGCGGGCCGGCCGATCCACCAGTTTACGGGGTTCGGGGCACCCTGCCGGCGGCCGCGTCGAACACCTGGCCGCGCGCCGCTCTTCGGCTTGGTTTCGGCGTGTCTGGGCTGCGACTGGGCACATAAACAGACCTAGGTTGGTCCGGTGGAGCATCACAGGACCCGACCCCGACAGCCCGGACCGCGTCGAGGCGGCCCCCGTCCGCCGCTGCCTCCGCAGGGGAGACCGCGGCCGGGGGCGGCAGGGCGCCGGCCCGCTCCGGGAAGGTCGCGTCCGGCACCGGCGGCGGGGCCCGCGCGGCTGCCGCATCCACGGCTCACGGGGCTCGGCTGCGGCCTCTTCTGCATGGCCGCGATGATCCTGCTCGGCTTCCTGGACGACCTGCTCCTCGGGGGGGCCCTGACCGTGTACGGCGTGCTGTCCCTGCCGGTGTCCGCGCTGACCGCGCTGTGGGTGCGCGGGGGCGATCTGCTGACCGCCCCCGTCGTCATCCCGATCGCCTTCGCCGTCGGCCTGCCGACCGTCGCCGACGACGGCGGAGGCGGTTTCCTGGGCGCGGTGATGGGCCTGGTGACGGCCCTGTCCACGCAGGCCGGCTGGCTCTACGGCGGGACGCTGATCGCGGGGGTGATCGTCATCGTCCGCCGGATCCGGCTGGTTCGGGCGAGTCGGATGAACCGGGCGGTCCGGCCCCGCAGCCGCGCCTGACCCCGGCCCTGCGAGCCGGGGTCACCGGGGGGCCGGGGGTGCCGGGGCGTGCCGGGGGCCGGTAGGGCCCGGGGCCGGGGGCCGTCTACTTGGCGTGGTGCGCCGCGCGCATCGCCGCGCCCACGATCCCCGCGTTGTTCTGCAGCTGGGCCGGGACGATCTCGGCCTTGATGCCCTCGATGTACGGCAGGAACTTCTCGGCCTTGCGGCTCACCCCGCCGCCGATGATGAACAGGTCCGGCGAGAAGAGCATCTCGACGTGCGCCAGGTACTTGTTGACCCGGTGGGCCCAGTGCTCCCAGCTCAGGTCGCCGTCCTCCTTGGCCTTGCTGGAGGCCTTCTTCTCGGCGTCGTGGCCGTCCAGCTCCAGGTGGCCCAGCTCGGTGTTGGGGACCAGCTCGCCGTCGGCGAACAGGGCGCTGCCGATGCCGGTGCCGAAGGTGAGCAGGAGGACGACGCCCTTGCGGTCCCGGCCGGCGCCGAACTCCATCTCGGCCACGCCCGCCGCGTCCGCGTCGTTGACCACGGTCACCGGGAGACCGCCGAGCCGCTCGCTGAAGAGCGTGCGTGCGTCGGTGTCGATCCAGCTCTTGTCGACGTTCGCCGCCGTACGGATGTGGGTGCCGTCGGTGATCACCCCGGGGAAGGTGAGCCCGACCGGGCCGCTCCACCCGAAGTGGTCGACGACCTGCTTGACCCCGTCGGCGACGCCGTCCGGGGTCGCCGGGTGCGGGGTGAGTACCTTGCACCGCTCCTGGGCCAGGTCGCCCTTGTCCAGGTCCACGGGAGCGCCCTTGATCCCGGAACCACCGATGTCCACGCCGAAGATCTGCATGGCCCCACGTTACGTCGTACGACTGACAGTCACGACGTCGGCCGAGCCCGAGGTCACACAGTTGTACGGCGGGTGCTCATGCGCCGGCGCCGGTGCCGCCGCGCTCGGCGACCAGGGTGGCCGCCTCTTCGCGCAGGTCACGACGGAGTTCCTTGGGGAGGGAGAAGGTGATGGACTCCTCGGCCGCCTTGACGATCTCGACGTCGCCGTAGCCGCGCTCGGCGAGCCACTCCAGGACCTGCTCGACGAGCACCTCGGGTACGGAGGCGCCGGAGGTGACGCCGACGGTGGTCACGCCCTCCAGCCACGCCTCGTCGATCTCACCGGCGAAGTCGACCAGGTACGCGTCGCGGGAGCCGGCCAGCTTGGCGACCTCGACCAGCCGCTTGGAGTTGGAGGAGTTGCGGGAGCCGACCACGATGACCAGTTCGGCCTCGGCGCCCATCTGCTTCACGGCGAGCTGACGGTTCTGGGTGGCGTAGCAGATGTCGTCGCTGGGCGGCGAGATCAGCTGCGGGAACTTCTCCTGCAGTGCGTCGACGGTCTCCATGGTCTCGTCCACGGAGAGGGCGGTCTGGGACAGCCAGACCACCTTGGACGGGTCGCGGACCTCGACCTTGGCGACGTCCGCCGGGCCGTCGACCAGCTGGATGTGGTCGGGGGCCTCGCCGGAGGTGCCGATGACCTCCTCGTGGCCCTCGTGGCCGATCAGGAGGATGTCGTAGTCCTCATTGGCGAAGCGGACGGCTTCCTTGTGGACCTTGGTGACGAGCGGGCAGGTCGCGTCGATGGTGGCGAGCTTGCCGCGCTCGGCCTCTTCGTGGACGACGGGGGCGACGCCGTGTGCGGAGAACATCACGATGTTCCCCTCGGGGACCTCCTCCGTGCGCTCGACGAAGACGGCACCCTTCTTCTCCAGGGTCTGCACGACGTACTTGTTGTGCAC
>NZ_JAEKKT010000182.1 GCF_019510245.1 Streptomyces sp.
ACCCAGCCGACCTTCCAGCCGGTGAAGGAGAAGGTCTTGCCGGCCGAGCCGATGGTGACCGTGCGCCCGCGCATGCCGGGGAGGGTGGCGAGCGGCACGTGCTCCGCCTCGTCGTAGACCAGGTGCTCGTACACCTCGTCGGTCACCACCAGCAGGTCCCGCTCCACCGCCAGCTCCGCGATCGCGGTGAGCTCGGCGCGGGTGAGGACCGTGCCGGTCGGATTGTGCGGGGTGTTGACCAGGAGGAGGCGGGTGCGCGGGGTGACGGCGGCGCGCAGCTCGTCGAGGTCGAGGCGGAAGGCGCCGGCGTCGGGGCGCAGGGTGACCGGGACCCGGGTGCCGCCCGCCATCGCGATGCTCGCGGCGTAGGAGTCGTAGTACGGCTCCAGGGCGACCACCTCGTCCCCGGGCTCCACCAGCGCCAGCAGGGCCGCGGCGATCGCCTCCGTGGCGCCCGCCGTCACCAGCACCTCGGCGTCCGGGTCGTACGACAGCCCGTACCGGCGCTGCTGGTGTGCCACGATCGCGGTGCGCAGCTCGGGGACGCCAGGACCCGGCGGGTACTGGTTGCCGCGCCCCTCGCGCAGGGCGCGCACGGCGGCCTCCCTGACCTCCTCGGGACCGTCGGTGTCCGGGAAACCCTGCCCCAGGTTGATGGAGCCGGTGCGCAGGGCGAGGGCGGACATCTCGGCGAAGATCGTGGTGCCGAACTCGGCCAGCCGACGGTTCAGGAGCGGGCGTTCGCTGGAGGTCATGCCGGTCATCCTGCGCCCAAGCTCTGGAGTTCCTCAACTCCGCTTTGGCCGCCGTCACGGCCGGGCATCCCCAGTCCACGCCGCGCTCTCGCGGCGGCCGGGGCGCCCACGGGGGGTCGCCTTCGGGGGGAACGGAAAGAAGGTGACGCCATGGGCACCGTCTTCATCGTGGTGGTGGCCGCGGTCATCTGCCTCGCGATCGTCGCGTCGGCGGTCCGCAGGGGCGCGCGGGGCAAGGGGGCGTACCGCGGGGGCGGGTCCTCGTCCTACAGCAGCTCCGGCAGCTGGTGGGCCGGGGACTCGGGGTCGTCGTCCTCGCACGGCGGTCATCACGGGGGACACCACGGCGGTGGCCACTCGTGCGGTGGCGGGCACTCCTCCTGCGGCGGCGGCTCGTCGTGCGGCGGCGGCTCGTCGTGCGGTGGCGGGGGCTGCGGCGGGGGCAACTGAGCGGCCGCGCGGGCGGCGGGGGACCGGGGCGTCCGGGCGGAGAGCGGGGGAGCTCTCGCCGGGCGCCCCGGCGTGCGCCGGGAGCAGGGGGGCGCCCCTCTTGGTTGAACAGTTGAGCTGTGGAGCCCTCTGAGGGATGGAAACCCCACGAAGTTGGGTAAAAACGCTGTGGCGGCGTCACAGTTCATGATTCCCTCTAAATCACCAAAGCAGCGCCTCGGACGTCCTGACGACACCCTCTCCGGCTGGGCCGGCCGGTCCGATCTCCCGGTGTCGACCGAGGTGTGCCGGACCACCCTCCTCCCTTTTGCGTGTTAGCGGAGCCGATCCATGCTCACGACCCTGAACACCACCTACACCGATACGCGCGCGGCCGACCTCGCCTGGGCCCTGGGACGCGAGCCGCTGCCCGCCCTGGCCACCCTCGACCTGGAACTGACCGGGGCGAAGCTGCAGCTGAGACTGCTCGGCGCGTCCCACCAGGTGCTCCTGGAGGAGGAGTGCGGCGGCTGTTCGGAGACGGTGGCGTGCATCCCGGGGTCCAGCACCCCCCTGCCGCTCGGGGTCGCCAAGCGCAACGGCGACTGGGAGTACGAGTTCGCGGCCCGCGTCGAGGTGCTGTCACCGGGCTCCTTCGCGGGCCGCGCCCAGGAGTTGCTGGACCTCGTCTCCGAGCACCCGCACGGCCTCGCCGGCGTCTTCCCGGGCAGCCCGCACGCGTTCACGGCGATGCTGGCCCAGCGGCACGAGGGCCAGGTGCACTGGCGGACCTGGCACGCGTACCCGCAGGACGGGCAGCTGGTGGCGACCCGGACGCGGGTCGGCGTACGGGTTCCGACGCGCCACCCCGTGGCCGGATGACATAAACCAACGGGGCGTCAAGGGGCCGCGAGTTCCACACGTGTGGGTGACGAAGCGTACCGAGCGAGTGACGTAACGTCGCAGAGTGATCGATCCGCACGCACCGGCCCCTCCCGGCGCACCACCGTCCTGGGCCGCCCCCGCGCCGCTGCCCGTGCGGCCGGGGACCGGCCGTTTCCTGGTGCTGGCGTGCGTGTTCGTCTGCGCGGCCTGCGGACTGGTGTACGAACTCGAACTCGTCGCCCTCGCCTCGTACCTGATCGGCGACTCGGTCACCCAGGCCTCCGTCGTGCTGTCCGTGATGGTCTTCGCGATGGGCGTCGGCTCACTCGCCGCGAAACGGCTGCGCTGGCACGCGGCGGCCGGGTTCGCCGCGGTGGAGGCCGCGCTGGCGCTGGTCGGCGGCTGCAGCGCCATGGCGTTGTACGCCGTCTTCGCCTGGACCGGCGGCTGGGGCGGACTGTGGGCCACCGGCCCGCGCTGCCTCCTGGTCGCCTTCTCCCTTGCCATCGGCCTGCTGATCGGCGCCGAGGTGCCGCTGCTGATGGAGCTCATCCAGCGCATCCGCCGCCAGGACGCGGGCGGCGCGGTGGCCGACCTGTTCGCCGCCGACTACGTGGGCGCGCTGGTCGGCGGCCTGGCCTTCCCCTTCCTCCTGCTCCCCTTCCTCGGCCAGTTGACGGGCACCCTGGTCACCGGCACCGTCAACATCGTCGCCGGGGGCGCCCTGGTCCTCGGCCTGTTCCGCCGCGACCTGTCCCGGCGGGCCCGCTGGACCCTCCTCGTCGCGGGCGTCACCGTCCTAGGCGTCCTCGCCTCCGCGGCCGTCCTCGTCGGCGACTTCGAACGGGCCGCACGGCACGCCGTCTACGGCGCCGACGTCCGGGTCGCCCTGCAGACCGACGTCCAGGAGATCGTCCTCACCGGCGGCACCCGCGGCCGCCCCCTCGACCTCTTCCTGGACGGCCGGCTGCGGGTCGGCGGCCGCGACGAACGCCGGTACCACGAAGCCCTCGTCCACCCCGCGATGGCCGGCCCGCACGCGCGCGTGCTGATCCTCGGCGGCGGCGACGGCATGGCCGCGCGCGAGGTGCTGCGCCATCGCGGCGTCGACCGCGTCGACATCGTCGAACTCGACGCGGGTCTGGTCCGCCTCGCCCGCCACGACCCCGCCCTCGCCGCGCTCAACGGCCACGCCTACGACGACCCGCACGTCCACGTGTTCACCGCCGACGCCTTCCTCTGGCTGCGCGAGGCGCCCCGCTCCGGTTTCTCCGGGTACGACGTCGTCATCGCCGACCTGCCCGACCCCGGCATCACGGCCAGCACCAAGCTGTACTCCCAGGAGTTCTACGGCCTCGCCCGCCGCGTCCTCGCCCCCGGCGGCCGCCTCGTCGTCCACGCCGGACCGGTCCAGTCCCGCCCGCACGCCTTCTGGACGGTCGCCGCGACCCTGCGGGCGGCCGGCCTCGCCACCACCCCCTACCGGGTGCCCGGCCAGGACGCCGGCTTCACCCCGGGCCCCGACCGCTCGGCGGGCGAGTCCAGGGCGCCGCACGACTGGGGCTTCATCCTCGCGACCGCGGGTTCCCGCGGGCCGCCGCTGCGCCTCCCGGGCGACGGACCGCGGCTGCGGACGCTCACGGAAGGGGGACTTCGGCGGGACGCGTTGACGGCGCCGGCGGCCGGGCTGCCGCCGTCGACGCTGGTGCACCCTCGGTACTGAACGGATCCGGCCGTGCGCCGGGGAGGGTGTGTTGGACCGACTCGTGGGTAGGCTCAGTCGGCATGGAGCACCAGGTGTACGTCCCGGCCCCGGCCTCGCGGCTCAGGGAGGCGCTGGCCGATCCTGCGCGGGTCGCCCGGGCGGTCCCCGGCCTCCAGCAGGACGCGGGCGCAGACCCCGGCACCGGCCGCCTCAAGGTCCGCATCGGCAGCCACTCGATCACCTACCGGGGCTCCGTGCGCGTGAGTGCTCACGACGACGGTTCCTACGCGGTCGACGGTGACGCCACCGAAGCCCGCGGCACCGGCACGGTGAAGCTGGCGCTGACGATCCGCCTCGCGGAGACGGGCGAGGGGTGCACGGTCACGGTGACCGGTACGGCCTCCGCCGACGGGCGGGTCGCCGAACTGCCGGCGGAGGCGGTCCAGGCGGCGGCGACGAGGCTGCTGGGCCGCTTCGCGGAGGGCCTGGGGGAGGCGCCTGCGGCGCCTGCCGCCGAACCGCCCTCGGTCTTCCAGACGGAGGTCCCGCCCCCGTCCCTGGCACCGGAGCCCGAGCCGGAGCCGCTCCCCGAGATCTTCGCCGAGGCGGCGCACGCACGCCGGACGATGATCGGCCGCAGCGCGGAGGAGGTCGACCACGCCCCGCCCCGGGGCCGCTACGCGCCGGTCCCGGCCCCCCAGACGGTGGCGGGCGCCTCCACCCTCCGCTGGGCCGCCCCGGCGGCAGCACTGGCACTGGCGTCGGCGATCGTGGTCACGAGGGCGCTGCGCAGGCGCCGCTGATTCGGACGGCGCGGGAGTGGGGACACTTACCGGCGCTGGCAGGGTGCCCCGGCGCCCACCCTCCCCCACGCTCGGCTTCGCTCGCGCGGGGGGACCCCCATCGCCCCAGCGGCACGACTGCCCGCGGCTGAAAATCGGCGACGCCGCCCGCAGCTGCGTGGCTGACGCGCCTGCAACGCCCCGCAAGGGGCGCTGGAGGTACCCCCGGCCGAAGGCTGGGGGAGGAACTGCGGGGCCGGCTCCCGCTCACCTGCACCCGAAACCCGACGCCTCAGCGGCACGCCAGCCCGCGGCGAGGTATGCAGGACACGGCTGGGCAGCGCCCCGTAAGGGGCGGGGGGAACTGCGCGGCGGGCCCCCACTCACCCGCAGCCGAAACGCAAGGCGTGCCCCCCCACTACTCTCATCCCGTGAGTAACGAAGACATCACGCTGACCGCAGGCGACGTCACCCTCCGCCTGCACCCCGGCAACGGCGGCCGGATCGCCGGTCTCGAAGTCGGGGGCCTCGAACTCCTCCGCCAGGGCGACCGCTTCGGCTGCTTCCCGATGGTGCCGTGGTGCGGCCGGATAAGGGACGGCCGTTTCCTCGACGGCGCCACCGTCGTCCAGATGCCCCTCAACTCCCCGCCGCACGCCATCCACGGCACGGCCCGCGACGGCGCCTGGCGCACCGCACGGGTCTCGGCCACCGAGGCCGTCATCACGCGCGAACTCGGCGACCCCTGGCCGCACCCCGCCCGCGTCACCCACATGGTGCAGCTCGCCGAGGACTCGCTGACCCTGACGATGTCCGTGGAGACGTACGACGACTCCTTCCCGGCGCAGATCGGCTGGCACCCCTGGTTCAACCGGAACGTCGGCGGCCAGGACGCCCAGGTGGACTTCGCCCCCGCCTGGCAGGAGGAGCGCGGCGCGGACCACCTGCCCACCGGCAACCGCATCGACCCGAAGCCCGGCCCCTGGGACGACTGCTTCGGCATGCCCGACGGCGTCGACGTCACCCTCACCTGGCCGGGGCGGCTGCAGCTGAACGTCGCCAGCCGCGAGCAGTGGGTCGTCGTCTACGACGAGCAGGCGGAGGCCGTCTGCGTGGAGCCGCAGACCGGACCGCCCAACGGGCTGAACACGCTGCCCCGGCTCGTCACGCCCCTGGAGCCGCTGGAAGCCGCGACCACCTGGACGTGGACGCGCCTCTAAGCTGGTCGGCATGACGGACGTCAACGAAGTAATGCCGCCAGGCACACGCGCTGAGCTGCTGCAACAGATCAAGGACAAGGCCGTGGTGCACGGCAGGGTGACCCTGTCGTCGGGCAAGGAAGCCGACTACTACATCGACCTTCGCCGGATCACGCTGGACGGCCAGGCCGCCCCGCTGGTCGGTCAGGTCATGCTCGACCTGACCGCCGAGCTGGACTTCGAGGCCGTCGGCGGGCTCACCCTGGGCGCCGACCCGGTGGCCACCGCGATGCTGCACGCCTCCCACGCGCGCGGAAAGACGCTGGACGCCTTCGTGGTGCGCAAGGCGGGCAAGGCGCACGGTCTGCAACGTCGTATCGAGGGCGCGGAGGTCAAGGGCCGCCGCGTCCTCGCTGTCGAGGACACCTCCACCACCGGCGGCTCCGTGCTGACCGCGGTGGAGGCGCTGCGCGAGGCCGGCGCCGAGGTCGTCGCCGTCGCGACGATCGTGGACCGGGCGACGGGCGCGGCCGAGGCGATCGCGGAGCAGGCCGGCGTGCCGTATGTGTTCGCCTTCTCGAAGGATGAACTGGGTCTGGACTGACGCCCCGGTTGACGAGTGGGATTGACCCGGATTTGACCGGTGCCGGGAGCATCGGTTCAGGTCTGGAAAGATGGGGCCGACGATGACGTCGCCCCCACACAGGTCTAGGTCAGGGCCGTAGAGAAGCAGCAGTACCCGACCCGCACACTCAAGGAGCGGACAGATGCCCATCGCAACCCCCGAGGTCTACAACGAGATGCTCGACCGGGCGAAGGCAGGCAAGTTCGCCTACCCGGCCATCAACGTCACCTCGACCCAGACCCTGCACGCGGCGCTGCGCGGCTTCGCGGAGGCGGAGAGCGACGGCATCGTCCAGATCTCGACCGGCGGCGCCGAGTTCCTGGGCGGCCAGTACAAGAAGGACATGGTCACCGGCTCGGTCGCGCTCGCCGAGTTCGCGCACATCGTCGCCGAGAAGTACCCGGTGAACATCGCGCTGCACACCGACCACTGCCCGAAGGACAAGCTCGACGGGTACGTCCGTCCGCTGCTCGCGATCTCCGAGGAGCGGGTGAAGAACGGCCGCAACCCGCTCTTCCAGTCGCACATGTGGGACGGCTCGGCCGAGACCCTCGCCGACAACCTGGCCATCGCCCAGGAGCTCCTGGAGCAGGCCCGCCGCGCCAACATCATCCTCGAGGTCGAGATCACCCCGACCGGTGGCGAGGAGGACGGCGTCTCCCACGAGATCAACGACTCGCTCTACACCACGGTCGACGACGCGATCCGTACCGCCGAGGCGCTGGGTCTCGGCGAGAAGGGCCGCTACCTGCTCGCCGCCTCCTTCGGCAACGTGCACGGCGTGTACAAGCCGGGCAACGTCGTGCTCCGCCCCGACCTGCTCAAGGAGCTGAGCGACGGCGTGGCCGCGAAGTTCGGCAAGCAGTCGCCGTTCGACTTCGTCTTCCACGGCGGCTCGGGCTCCACCGAGCAGGAGATCCTGACCGCGCTGGAGAACGGCGTCGTCAAGATGAACCTCGACACGGACACCCAGTACGCCTTCACCCGTCCGGTCGCCGACCACATGTTCAAGAACTACGACGGCGTCCTGAAGGTCGACGGCGAGGTCGGCTCCAAGAAGACCTACGACCCGCGCACCTGGGGCAAGCTGGCCGAGGCCGGCATGGCCGCGCGCGTCGTCGAGGCCACGCAGAACCTGCGCTCGGCGGGCAACAAGATCAAGTAAGTGTCACGGTCCGGACCCGGCGCCTGTCTTCCTCTGTCGACAGCGCCGGGTCCGCTGTATACCTGGTCCCATGCCCGACGTCCGGCTGGCCTCCTCGCAGGGCAAGTGGATCCTGATCACCACCGTCCTCGGCTCCAGCATGGCGATGCTGGACTCGACGGTCGTCAATGTCGCCCTGCCCCGCATCGGGAAGGACCTGGACGCGAGCCTGTCCGCGCTCCAGTGGACGGTCAACGCGTACATGCTGACGCTGGCCGGGCTGATCCTGCTCGGCGGCTCGCTGGGCGACCAGTACGGCCGCCGGAAGATCTTCGTGATCGGGGTCGTCTGGTTCGCGGCCGCGTCCCTGATGTGCGGTCTGGCCCCGACCGACGCCGTACTGATCGGCGCCCGCGCCCTCCAGGGCGTCGGCGGCGCCCTCCTGACCCCCGGCTCCCTCGCCCTCATCCAGGCCTCCTTCCACCCCGACGACCGGGCCCGCGCGGTCGGTCTGTGGTCCGGCTTCGGCGGCATCGGTGCGGCCGTCGGCCCCTTCCTGGGCGGCTGGCTGGTGGACGGCCCCGGCTGGCGCTGGGTCTTCCTCCTCAACGTCCCGCTGGCCCTGCTCTGCGTCCCCGTCGCGCTGCGCCATGTACCCGAATCCGCTGGGGGCACCTCCCGCGCGAGCGAAGCCGAGCGTGGGGGAGGGCGCGCCCACGGCCGCTTCGACGTCCTGGGCGCGGTGCTCGGCGCCCTGGCCCTCGGTCTGGTGACCTTCGCGCTCATCGAGGCCGGGACCCTGGCCCTGCTCGCCGTGGCCGGCGTCGCGGCCGGCGTGGCCTTCGTATACGTCGAGAAGCGCCGCCGGGACCCGATGCTCCCGCTGGACATCTTCGGCTCCCGCCAGTTCACGGCGCTCAACATCGTCACCCTGTGCGTGTACGGCGCGTTCGGCGGCTACTTCTTCCTCACCGCGCTCCAACTCCAGGTGGTCGCGGGCTACTCGGCCCTGGCCGCCGGCACGGCCCTGCTGCCGACGACGGCCCTGATGCTGTTCTTCTCGGCCCGCTCGGGTGCCCTGGCCGACCGCATCGGCCCCCGCATCCCCCTCACGGTGGGCCCGCTGCTCTGCGCCACCGCGATGCTCCTGATGCTGCGCGTCGGCGAGCACGCGAACTACCTGACGGACGTCCTCCCGGCGGTCCTGGTGCAGGGCGTCGGCATGGTCACCCTGGTGGCCCCGCTCACCGCCTCCGTCCTCGCCTCCGTGGACACGGCCCGGGCGGGCATCGCCAGCGGCATCAACAACGCGGCGGCCCGCGCCGCCGGCCTGATCGCGGTGGCGGCGCTGCCGCTGCTCGCCGGGATGGGCCCGGAGGCGTACCGGTCGGCCCCGGCGTTCGACGCGGCGTTCGACCGGGCCATGCCCATCTGCGCCGGCGTCCTGGTGGTCGGCGCGGCCCTGGCCTTCGCCCTGGTCCGCAGGCCGGCACCGGGCTGCGTACGCCCGGAGTGCCGTACCCACGGGAACGTGACGGCTCCGCCGATCGAGGCGACGCCCTAGGGGCCGGAGGCTACTGCCGACGGCGGAGCAGGGTGGTCCGCAGGTCGTGCTCCGTGATCTGGTCGGCCGCGCGGTGGAGCGTCCAGCGGTGCGCCTCGCCGCCGTCCATGGGCACTACCTCGACGACGGTTTCCAGCGGTGGGCGGCCGCCTGCCGCACAGCCGAGCTGGCGGATCACGACGGCGGTGTCGTCGTCCAGGCCGAGCAGGCCGCGCACGGTGTCCCTCAGTTCGCGCAGCCGTGGGCTCGGCCAGGCGCTTCCCGGGCGTGGTTCCAGGTGGCCGGGAGGTGCCTCCCGCCGCCTGCCCGCGGCCACGGCCAGCTGCCAGGCCGCGAGGAACAGCAGCGTGCCGGTTTCGGCGAGGAGGCTGAGGCCTGCCTGCGGGGCCGGCTGCAGACCGCGTTCGGTGAACCCGAACACGCCGACCGTGCGCGAGGCCGCGAAGCCGCCGAGGGCGCCGAGCGCGACGCCGGCCGCGGCTGCCCTCAGCAGCAGGGGCGGCGTCCCCGTCGCCAGCAGGACGGCGAGGGCGAAGGAGGCACTGGCCTGGAGGAGGAACAGCGGGCCGACGACGTGGACGAAGCGGTACCCGTCGACGTACAGCTGGGCGTGGACGTATCCGCCGGCGGCGAGCGTTCCGGCAGTCGCCCAGCGCAGGGCGGGGGCGAGGAGTCTTCCGTCGTTCATGTCAGCCTCTGATCCTTGACGGCCAGTTCGCGGTCGCCCTGGCGGTAGCCGACGCTGCGGATGCCGAGTGCGTCCTTGAGCTGCCGGGCGGGGACGACCTGCGGGGTGGGCGCGGGGGCGCGGCCCGGTTTCGGCAGGGGGTAGGCGGTGGTGGTGGCGGAGTGGAAGGTGATGTTGCCCTCCGTCTTGGTGAACAGCTGGTGGACGTGCCCGTTGAGGCAGGTGACGGAGGAGAAGCGGCGCAGCAGGGCGATGACCCGGAGGGCGTCGTCGGTGCTCCAGCCCCACTTCGGGTACATGGCGAACAGCGGGATGTGACTGAAGACCACGACGGGGGTGTCCGAGGACACGCCGGCGAGGTCCTTGCGGACGAAGTCGATCTGGGCGTTGCCGAGGTGGCCGAGCTTCTCCAGGCTCAGGGTGTTGACCAGGGCGATGAAGTGCACGCCGTGGGTGTCGAAGCTGTACCAGCCGTCGCCGAGCGTGCCCGCGCCGAAGGTGCGCCGGTAGGCGCGGCCCGCGTCGCCGATGGAGTCGTGCTCGCCCGGCACGGTGAAGACCCGGTCCGTCTTCAGTTTGGACATCATCTGCTTGACCTGGTCGAACTGCCCGGCCATGGACAGGTGGGTCAGGTCGCCGCTGTGCATGACGAAGTCGGGCCTGAAGCCGAGCGAGTTGACCTGGTTCACCGCTTCGGTGAAGGAGCCGGCCACGTCCGTGTTCGCCGGGCCCTGGAACCCGATGTGGCTGTCGGAGACCTGTACGAACCGCAGCGTGCCGCTTCCCGCCGCGGCGCCGCCGGTGGCGGCCTCGGCGGTGGAGTCCCGGGAGCTGGCGATCTGGCTGATCACCTCTCCACCGGCCACGGTCAGCACCACCGCGCCGCCGAACCATCCTGCGTGCCGCATGAGTTGGCGACGCGTCATGCCGTGTTCCGGGACGGGCCCACCGGGTTCGTCGTAGGCGTCGTAGGCGGTCATCGGGTCACCTCCACGGTGGCGGTCATGAACGGATGGATGGTGCAGAGGTAGGCGTAGGTGCCGGGCTTGGTGAACGTGTAGCGGTAGGTGGCGCGGGTGCCCAGGGCGGCGGAACGCAGCGGGCCGCCCGGTCCGGTGCTGGTGACGGTGTGGGCTTCGGTGTCCTGGTTGGTCCAGGTCACCGTCGTGCCCACCGGCACCTTGAGCGTGGCCGGCGCGAAGGCGAAGTTCTTGATCGCGACGGCGGTCCCGGTCACCGGAGCGCCCTTGCTCGGGCGGTTCGCCGGCATGCTCATGCCGGGCATGGGCATCGGGGAGGTGCCGTCGCGGCCGGGTGCGGTGGCACCGGCCGCGACGGCCGAGGAGTGCGGCGACCGGTCGCACGAGGTCAGGAGTCCCATCGTGCCGACGGCGGCCAGGGCGGCCAGGGCCAGCCCGGCTGCGGCACGTGAGCGTCGGCCCGGTGCGGGGAAGTTCGGGGGTCGGTGTGTCTCGGTCACGTCTGATCCGTCCTTTGCCGGGTGGGGGTTCCTGTCCGGCTCCACGGACGGCGACGGCCATAAGGTTCGGCATATATACACTTTTGTGAGATTTCTTCAGGGTGACGCGGAGCGCTACCCGTACGGCGCCCTGCGTTACAGGACAAAGACGTACATGTGCGCGATCATCGACTTATGCCCTGGAGTTTCCGAAAACGTGATCCAAGGGTTGATCCGGATCGCTCCGCGCACCGTGTCTCGGGTAGAGGAACGCTTTCGACCGCGGATGAGGAACTGCTGCGCACTCTGTACGCGGAGCACGCAGGGCCCCTGTTCCACTACGTGCTGCGACTGACCTCAGGAGACCGGCAATGGGCGGAGGACGTGGTGCAGGAGACGCTGCTGCGGGCGTGGCAGCACCCCGACGCGTTCGAGCCCGCACGCGGCCCGGCCCGGGCATGGCTGTGCACGGTCGCCCGGCATGTGGTCATCGACGCCCACCGAGCCCGGCGGGCCAGGCCTGCCGAGGCCGGCGGCGAGGCGCTGGAGCGGGCCGCCGAGCAGACGCCGGGCGAGGACGAGATCGAGCAGGCACTGCAGAGCTGGGCGGTCGCCGACGCCCTCCGGGCCCTCTCCCCGGATCACCGCGCGGTGCTGCTGGAGACCTACTACCGGGGGCGGACCATGGCGGAGGCCGCGCAGGTGCTGGGCGTACCGCTGGGCACCGTGAAGTCACGGACGTACTACGCCCTGCACGCCCTGCGGCTGGCGCTCCAGGAGCGGGGGATCGAGCCGTGACCGTGATGTGCGGGAGGTGGCGACCATGAGCGCGGAGCACGACGCCCTACGGCTGGCGCTGGGCGGATACGTCCTGGGCACACTGTCCCCGGCGGAGCTGGAACGGATGCGTGTCCACCTCGCGGAATGCGACGAGTGCCGGGCCGAACACGCCCGGCTGGCGGGGCTGCCCGCGCTGCTGTCGACGGTGACCGAGGCCGAGGCCGTGGCTGCGGGCCGGACGGTTCCGACGGCCGGCGGCGACCTGGCCGACCGGCTGGTGGCGCACGCGGCCGAGAGCGCGCGGCTCTCCTCGCCCGCACCGCCCGCGGCGGCGGCACCACCGCGGACGGGTGTGCTGGAGAGCCTGCTGCAGCGGGCCGCGGACCGGCGGCGCAGGAGCCGGCGGCGGCTGCAACTGGCCGGTGCCGCCGCCTCCCTGACGTTCGTCGCGGCGGCGGTCGGCGGCACCTTGCTGGCGACGGTGGGATCCGTGACCAGTCAGGCGACGCCGCCCGGGGCGACCGCGCCGACCGCCTGGCGCACGTTCTCCGGAAGCGATGCGGCCACCGGTGTCACCGCCTCGGTGCAGGTCTACCCCTCCGCCTGGGGGAGCGTCCTGCAGGTCCACGCGAAGGGGGCACCGGCCGGAATCACCTGCCGGCTCCAGGCCGTTGGGGCCGGCGGCGCCAGGGTGGACGGCGCCACCTGGCAGGCGGGTGAATACCCTCCCGGCACCACGGTCCCAGGGGCGGTCGCCATGGCCCCGGGGGACATCCAGCACTTCGAGATCCTCGCGGGCGACGGCCAGAAGCTGGTCACCATCAGCTCGTGAGACCTTCTCCGGTCGCGCGTCGCCGAGACGGACACCGGTACGGCGTGCCACCAACCGGCCCGCTCCGCGGGTGACTTGCCGTCTGCCCCGACGCTACCCACGGGAATCCCGGCAAAAGGTGCGAACAGCTCGAACCATCGGGCACGTGCCATCCGTGGAACTGAATGAGCACACCCCATACCTCCACGGAAGAGTCAGAAGACCATGTACGTGACCGATTCGCCCGGCCTGGGTCCACTCTCCGACCGGCCCCGCCACCACCAGGCACTGCTCACCCTGCCGGCGCAGGAGGCGCACGTCTCCGCCGCCCGGCACTTCGCGGCCGATCTGCTGGAGACCTGGAGCGTGCCCGCGAGCGAGCGGGACTCCGCCGTCCTCATCGTCGACGAACTCGCCGCCAACGCCGCCCAGTACGGCCGTGAGCACATGACCCTGTCGCTCGTCCTCGACCACGGCACCCTGCACATCGTGGTCACCGACTCCGGCACGACGGTGGAGCGCCGTCGCCGCGACGCGGCCCCCGACGAACACGGCCGCGGCACCGGCATCGTCCAGTACCTCGCCCAGTCGACCGAGATCCACCAGACCCGCGGCGGCCGCGAGGTCCGTGCCTGCCTGAGGTGTTCGGCATGACCGGCCCGTGGCCCCTCGCGAGCCACAAGCCGTGCCCCGTCGACGGCTGCCCGGGACCGGCCCGCGTTCCCACGCGGTCCGCGGCGCGCCCGCCGGCCCTCGACCACGGCGAGCCCGGCGTCCCCGGCCGCGACCCCGTGCCGTGCCGGCGCTGTGGCACCGGCCCCCGCGTACCGGCGGAGCGGTGACCATGGACGCCACCTCGGACCGCCGCACTCGGACCGCCGCCCCGCCCGCGCACAGGGCGTACGCGGACGCGCCCGATCTGCGCCGCGAGATGCACCGGCTGCTCGCGCTCGGTGCCGAACGCGACGGCCGCCGGGCCGGGGGACCGGTCACCGGCGCCCCGGCCCACGCGACGGCCGCCGAACGGGCCTGGCTGCTGCGCAGGGCGGCCCTCATGGACCGGATGGCCCTGGGAGGCGACCCCGGCCCGGCCGCGGCCGCCGCCGAGACCGCCGAGCGGCTCGTCCGGTTCGACCGCCGCCATCCCGGCCTGGTGGCCGGCCCGTACCGCCCCGGCGCGGTCACGCTCGCCCGCAGGCGCCGGCATTACGTCCGCCAGGAGTACGCCGCCTGGACGGTCGCCGGATGCCCCGGAAGCTGAGCCGTCCCTGCTATCCGTGCAGCTCTGCGTACGCCTCCGCGCTGCTGTCCTTCAGGAACTGCCAGCAGCGCTCGTTCTCGTCCTTCTCACCGATCTCACCGGCGGCGCGGGCGAGCGCGGCGAGGCAGCGCAGAAAGCCCCGGTTGGCCCGGTGCTCCCAGGGCACGGGGCCGTGCCCCTTCCACCCGGCGCGGCGCAGGGCGTCCAGCCCGCGGTGGTAGCCGGTACGCGCGTAGGCGTACGACTCGACGACCGCGCCGCGCTCGAACGCCTCGTCGGCGAGCAGCGCCCAGGCCAGCGAGAAGGTCGGGAACTTCGCCGCCACCTCCACGGGAGCCAGCGACTCCTCGCCCAGCAGGCGGTACGCCTCTTCGTTCTCCGGCAGATACGTCGGCTCCGGGCCGCCGAGCAGGTTCGTGTGCGTCGTCATGGCGCCAGTCTGCCACCGCCGACAACCTCACCCCGCGTCCCGTCGTCTTCCAGACCGCCCGTTCCCTGCGTGACCGCAGGCGCGACGACGGGCGGGACGGCAGGGGGAGCACACGTGCGTGATCCGATGCCCGGCGGGCAGCCGCCGGAGGCCGACGCCCTGGCGCGCTTCCTCACCGCGGACCCGGAGCAGTGGCCCCGGCTCGCCCCGCGGGTGACGGCAGCGGTCGGGATCCCGGTGCTGGAGCGGATCGTGCACGCCACGAACGCCCGGATCGGCGAGTTCGCCGCCGTGACGGACGGCCCCGACGGGCTGATCGTGTCCGGCAGCACCGGCCGGGTGCGGGCCTGGGCCCAGGCGGCGCCCGACGGCGAACTCACCGCCCTGCGCATCGAAGGCGTCCGCTACACCCCGCCCGGCTACCGCCCGCCCGCACACCTCGCCTGGGCGGTCTGTCTCGTCCTGGTCGCCGCCTGGAACGTCCTGACCCTGTGGACGGCCGGCGACCGCACCGCCTGGACCGCCGACCTGGCCACCCTCGCCGCGTTCTACGTGGTCGTCGAGGGCTGCGGCGCACCCGCGACGCAACCCCGTCCGCTCAGGCGGGCGGTCGAGGCGGGCGCGGTCGCCGCCCTCGCCTCGGCGTGGCGGCTGCCGGGGCTGCCGGCCGGAGACGGCCTGCCCGGACTCGCCGTCGGGCTCGTCCTCCTCGCGGGCGCCGGGTGGCTGGTCACCGCCGCCCGGCTGCACCGCCGGCGGGCCCCGCTCTCCCGGCCGCTGCGGTTCCCGCTGGAGGGTGCCTGGTACGTCGTACAGGGCGGCGGCCCGGCGGTGAACCACCACGCCCGGGTACCGGAGCAGCGCGCCGCCCTCGACCTGGTGGCGCTCGGCCGGTACGGCACCCGTACCCGGCCCGGTCGCGAACCGGCGGCGTACGCCGCCTACGGGCGGCCGGTCCGGTCGCCCTGCGACGGCACGGTGGTCTCCGCGGCCGACGGCATCCCGGACCAGCGCCCGGGGGAGATCCGCTACCAGCCGCCGTACGGCAACCACGTCTTCCTCGACACCGGCCGGGAGATCGTGAAGCTCGCCCACCTGCGCCCCGGCTCGGTGACGGTGACGGCAGGCGACGCGGTCCGGGCCGGGCAACTGCTCGGCGAGGTCGGCAACAGCGGCAACAGCACCGAGCCCCACCTGCACCTGCACGCGGAACGCG
Organism: Streptomyces sp.; assembly: GCF_019510245.1. GTDB lineage: Bacteria > Actinomycetota > Actinomycetes > Streptomycetales > Streptomycetaceae > Streptomyces. The sequence goes on from NZ_JAEKKT010000182.1 coordinate 15,734, forward strand.
ACGGGGTCGGTCTCGACCTGGCGTTCGAGGGGATGTCCGGGCGGCTGTACCGGGGGCGGACCGTCCGCGGCTGAGCGTGGCCGCCGGACGGGGGTTCCCGGCGGGCGGGCCTTGCCGATGCGGGTTACGTTGCGGAAGATGCCGGTGGGGACCGGGGCCCCCGTGTCGGCATCGGCAGGGGCGGACCGCTACCCGGAGTACAACAGGAGACAGCGATGTCCCATGAGGCTCTCGAAAGCAACGAGCCCGAGACCCCGCATCTCGACTTCGCCGGCACGACGCCGTACGAGGACTACGTCAAGGCGGACGTGCTCACCCACCTCCAGCACACCCTCTCCGACGATCCCGGAGAGATGGTCTTCCTGGTCACGACCCAGGTGATGGAGCTGTGGTTCACCGTCATCGTCCACGAGTGGGAGACGGCCGCGGCGGCGCTGCGCGGTGACGACATCCCCACCGCGATCGCCGCGCTGAAGCGTTCCACCCGCGAACTGGAGGCGCTGAACGCCTCCTGGAAGCCGCTCGGCCAGCTCACCCCCGCCCAGTTCAACTCCTACCGGTCCGCCCTCGGCGAGGGCTCCGGCTTCCAGTCGGCGATGTACCGGCGGATGGAGTTCCTGCTCGGCGAGAAGTCCGCGTCCATGCTCGTCCCGCACCGCGGCGCGCCGCGTGTGCACGCGGAACTGGAGAAGGCGCTGCACGAGCCGAGTCTCTACGACGAGGTGGTGCGGCTGCTGGGGCGGCGGGGGTATCCGATCCCGGCGGCGGAGCTGGTGGAACGTGACATATCACTGCCCTATACATCTTCCCCCGCCGTCGAGGCCGCCTGGACCGCCGTCTACTCCGGCGACGGCGACGCCGACCTCGCCCGCCTCGGTGAGGCGCTGACCGACGTCGCCGAGCTCGTCTGGCGCTGGCGCAACGACCACCTGGTCGCCACCCGCCGCGCGATGGGCGCCAAGCCCGGCACCGGCGGTTCGGCCGGGGTCGCCTGGCTGGAGAAGCGCGCCCGCAAGAACGTGTTCCCGGAGCTGTGGACGGCGAGGTCCCATGTCTGAGCGGGCCCTGAGGGCGGAGAAGCTGGACGCCGAGGACGAGTTGGCCGGGGTGCGCGAGCGCTTCGCCCTGGACACGGTGTCCGATCATGCGGCTGACGCCGCGGTCGTCTACCTGGACGGCAACTCGCTGGGCGCCCTGCCCGCGCACGTCCCCGGGCGCGTCCAGGACGTCGTCCGGCGGCAGTGGGGCGAGCTGCGGATCCGGTCCTGGGACGAGAGCGGCTGGTGGACGGCGCCCGAGCGGATCGGCGACCGGATCGCCCCGCTGGTCGGGGCGGCGGCCGGCCAGATCGTGGTCGGCGACTCGACGAGTGTCAACGTCTTCAAGGCACTTGTGGGCGCGGTACGGCTGGCGGGGGAGGGCCGCGACGAGATCCTGGTCGACGCGACGACCTTCCCCACGGACGGCTACATCGCCGGGTCGGCGGCCCGGCTGACGGGCTGCACCCTGCGCCCGCTCACCCCCGCCGAGGTTCCGGCGGCGCTCGGCGACCGTACCGCCGCCGTACTGCTCAACCACGTCGACTACCGCACCGGACGCCTCCACGACCTGCCCTCCCTCACCGCCGCGATCCACGCGGCCGGGGCCGTGTCCGTCTGGGACCTGTGCCACAGCGCGGGCGCGCTGCCGGTGGGCCTCGACGAGCACGGCGTCGACCTGGCCGTCGGCTGCACCTACAAGTACCTGAACGGCGGGCCGGGCGCACCCGCGTACCTGTATGTACGACGGGACCTCCAGGACCGCTTCGACTCGCCGCTCCCCGGCTGGAACTCCCATGCGGAGCCCTTCGGGATGAGTCCGGCGTACGAGCCGGCGCCCGGGGCGCTGCGCGGTCGCGTCGGCACCCCGGACATCCTCTCCATGCTCGCCCTGGAGGCGGCGCTGGAGGTGTGGGAGGGGGTGCCGGTGGCGGCCGTACGGGCCAAGTCGCTCGCCCTGACGGACTTCTTCCTGGAGTGCGTCGAGGCGTACGTCCCGGCGGGCCGCGTCGAGTGCGTGACCCCGTCGGCCCACGAGGAGCGCGGCAGCCAGATCGCGCTGCGCTGTTCCGATGCCGGGGACGTGATGAAACGGCTGATCGAGCGGGGCGTGGTCGGCGACTTCCGGCACCCCGACGTGCTCCGCTTCGGCTTCACCCCGCTCTACGTCGGCTTCGCGGACGTGGAGCGGGCGGCCCGGGTGCTGGGCGAGGTGCTGGCGGAGGCGGCGGGAACGGCCGTCTTCTAGCGACATGGCGACATAGTCATCCCCGGTCAGGGGCCGGGACGGTACAGAACCGAGCAATCCTCACCGTGCGTCACATCCGCGTGTCCGCGCACGTCACGGGCCTGATACCGTCCCGGCCAACGGCCGGATTCCCCACCTGGTCCGCCAACGCACTTACGTCCCTGAGAGGTTGGAGCATGCCGGACGACGACGCAGCAGCCCGGGCCGCCGCCGAGGAGGAGTCGGCCTTCTCGCACCCGCACGTCGCGCCCGACGCCACGGCCGCCTACGGCGACCATCCCGACCAGGTGATCGACTTCTACGCCCCGCGCACCGAGGAGCCGCTGGCCCCGCTGGTGGTGGTCCTGCACGGGGGTGCGTGGCGTGCGCCGTACGACCGCGGCCACATCACCCCGTTCGCCGACTACCTGGCCCGGCGCGGCTTCGCGGTGGCCAACGTCGAGTACCGGCGCGGCGCGGCGCTTCCCGCCCAGGGCGGTACGGCCCCGGTGGCGGGCCGCTGGCCGGACACCTTCGACGACGTGGCGGCGGCGCTGGATGCCCTGCCGGCCCTGGTCCGCGAGGCGGTACCGCGGGCGGACCTGCGCCGTACGGTCCTCACCGGCCACTCGGCGGGCGGCCACCTGGCGCTGTGGGCGGCGGCACGGCACGTCCTCCCGGCGGACGCCGTGTGGCGCACCTCCGGCCCGGCGCCGCTGCGGGGTGTGGTGGCCCTGGCCCCGATCGCGGACTTCGCGATGGCCGAGAAGCTGGACGTCTGCGGCAACGCGGCCCTGCAACTCCTCGGCGGCGACGAGAAGTTCGCCGACCGGCAGCCGTACGCCGACCCCGCGCTCCTGCTCCCGACCGGCATCGCGACCACCCTGGTCCAGGGCCGCACGGACGTGGTCGTCCCGCAGGCGGTCGCCGAGTCCTACGCGGACGCGGCGGCGAAGGCGGGCGAGGTGGTGGGCCTGACGCTCCTGGAGGAGGTCGGCCACTTCCCCCTGATCGACCCGGTGGCGGACGCCTGCGCGGTGGTGGCGGAGGAGATCGCCCAACTCGCCTGGTGAGAGCCCGACCCTGAGTCTTCCCCCGCATACCCGTAGTACCTGAGAGCTACCTCCCAGGTGAGTCCCCGCGCGGGACGCGAACGACACGGTCCGTTCCGTAATTTCCCGATCAGAACAGCCCGATGGCCGGGCGACTGAACGGGGGGGCCGACCATGACGGCGGTGACGGGGGAGCGGCTGCGGCCGGGGCGCGGGCACTGGCGGGGGAGGCTGCGCCGTGCCCTGCTCGCCACGCTGGTCAGCGCCGCCGTGGTGCTTCCGCTGTCCGCGGCCACCCGGCCGCGGATCCCCGCGCCGCCGCCCGCCGCGCTCCCCGCCCGCCTCACCCCGGCCGCCCTCGCCACCGCCTACGAGGCCAACCGCGACAACGCGGCCGAAGCCGCCCGCATGGCGGCCGCGGGCGGCGACCGCTCCCGCGCCGTCGCCGACCGCGCCCTCGCGTCCCCCTCCCGTCACCTGCTCCGCTTCGACGCCCGGGGCGCCGGCCAGGTCACCGAGGTCTTCGGCGACCTGCCGCACGCGACGCGCATCGCCGTCCTGGTCCCCGGCTCGGACACCACCCTCGACACCTACGCCCGCCTCCACGCGGCGGCCGCGTCCCTGTACCGGCGCGTCACCCGCGAGGCCCCGGGCGGCGCCCGCACCGCGGTCGTCGCCTGGCTCGGCTACCGGGCGCCCGCCACGATCAGCACCGCGGTCCTCACCCCGGGCCGGGCCGGCCAAGCGGCCCCGCGGCTGCGCGAGTTCATCCGCGAACTGCGCGGCCTCACCGCCCCCGGGCCGGCCTCCGTCGCCCTCCTCTGCCACTCGTACGGCACGGTGGTCTGCGCCCGCACCGCCCCCGCCCTCACCGGCCTCGGCGTCACCGACATCGCCCTGGTCGGCAGTCCCGGCACCGGCGCCGGCTCGGCCGCGGCCCTGCACACCTCCGCCCGCGTCTGGGCGGCCCGGGGAGCAGCCGACTGGATAGCCGAGGTCCCGCACGTCCGCGCCGACCTCTTCGGCTGGACGGTCGGCTTCGGCACCGATCCCGTCTCCCCGTCCTTCGGAGCCCGCGTCTTCGCGGCGGGCCCCGGCGGCCACAGCGACTACTTCACCCCGGGCTCGGCCTCCCTGGCCAACCTCGCCCGGATCGTCCTCGGCGAGACAACGGAGGTCACCCGTGCGTAAGCCGCCGACACCCCGCCTCCACGGCCGCATACGGCACCGCGTGCGAGACCGCGTGCGACGTCTCGCCCACCGCATCGACGCCGCCACCCCACCCGGCCGGGACCGCTCCGTGGACGCCCTGCGCGCGGTCGCCGTCCTCGGCGTGGTCCTGGGCCACTGGCTGGTGACGGCGCTGGTGGCGGACCGCGGCCGACTGCGCACCGGCAGCCCCCTCCAGCACCTGCCAGAACTGGCCCCGATCTCCTGGCTCTTCCAGACCCTCGCCGTGTTCTTCCTGGTCGGCGGCCACGTCGCCACGCGCAGCCACGCCACCGCCCGGGCCGCGGGCACCCCCTACCACCGCTGGCTGACGGCCCGACTGACCCGCCTGTTCAAGCCGGTCGCCGCGCTCCTCGCCCTCTGGACGACCGTGACCACCGCCCTCCTCCTGTCCGGCACCGACGTCACCACCGTCCGCACCCTCGCCAAACTGGCCCTGTCGCCCCTCTGGTTCCTCCTGGTCTTCGCGGCGCTGACGGCGGCGACCCCGCTCGTCGCCCGGCTCAACCCGCTGTGGCCGCTGGCCGTCGTCCTCCATGTGGACCTGCTCCGTTTCGGCTTGGGCGCCCCGCCCGCGGTCGGCTGGGTGAACCTGGCGGCCGGCTGGCTGGTGCCGTACTCCCTGGGCGCCGCCTGGACCCGCGGCGAGCTGGACCGTCCGCGCGCCGGCTGGGTCCTCTTCATCGGCGGTACGGCGGCGACGGCCGGCCTCGTCGCGTGGGCGGGCTACCCGGCGTCGATGGTCGGCGTCCCCGGCGCGTCCGTCTCCAACCTCGACCCGCCCACCCTGGCCGCCGTCACCTTCGGCCTGGCCCAGTGCGGCCTGGCCCTGCTCCTGCGCGAGCGGCTGCGTCGCACCATGCGCCGTCCCCTGGCCTGGGCGGCGGTGGCCTTCGTGAACCTCTCCGCGATGACGATCTTCCTCTGGCACCAGACGGCCCTGATGGCGACCACGGCCACCGGCCTCCCGTTCGGCCCTCTCCCCGGCCTCCACACACCCCCCGACCACCTCGGCTGGGTCGCGGCCCGCCTGCTCTGGCTCCCGGCCTTCGCCCTGACGCTCGCTGTGTGCTGGGCGGCGTTCCACGTGTACGAGAGCGGCCGCCCCCGGGCCCGCTCGCGCGTCGTCCGGAGCCACCCCGCGTCCGATCGGGCGACCCCGACGGGAGCCCGCCGTGTCTAGGCTGATCGCTGTGACGGAGACGGGGACCCGGCGGCCGGAGTGGATCGGGATCGGCCGCGTGCTGCGCTGGCTTCGGACACTCCGCGACGACCTGTGCACCGCCCGCCTGGACCCGCTGCCCCCTTCCGTATGGCTGCGCTGGCTGCCGCACGGTGTGCTGTGTGTGGCGGCGATCGGCATCACGATCGGTGGCGTGGCGCAGTTCCAGCACAACGGGCATCTGGGTGCTGGTCCGGCCTCGCTGCTCGGGTTCGCCGCGGGCGGCGCCGTGCTCCTGGCGATGTGGCGGCCCGTCCCTGCGTGGTGGCTGTCGACAGGGGGCATGCTGGCGGGTGCCATCACGCTGCACGGCCGGCTGGGCACGACACCGGTGGTCCTGTTCACGTGGCCCTGGACCGTGGCCGGGATCATCGCGCAGCTGCTGGTCCTGCTGCTGCTCGCACTGCGGGTCCGGGTGCGGGCGGCGGTCGAGGCGCTGGCCGTGACCGTCCTGGTCACCTGGCTCCTCGACGGCGTCTGGGGTGCGCCGCCGCACCAGTCCACCTCGGCGGTGACCGTCGTCCTGTCCGTGGTCGTCGTGGCGCTCGGCACGGCGCTGCGCGGCCGCCGCGAGGCCCGCGCGGAACTCGGCCGCCAGGCCTCGCTCACCGAGGAGGAGCGGGCCCGGCGCACCCTGCTGGAGGAGCGCAGCCGGATCGCGCGCGAGCTGCACGACGTGGTCGCCCACCACATGTCGGTCATCTCCATCCAGGCGCAGGTCGCCCCGCACCTGGTGGAGAACCCGCCGGACGAGCTGCGCGAGAACCTCGAGGGCATCCGCAACAACGCGCTGGAGGCGCTGACCGAACTGCGCCGGGTGCTGGGCGTACTGCGCTCCGAGAGCCCCGACGAGGATGCGCCCGACGACCCCGGCACCGGCCCGCACAGCCCGCAGCCCACCCTGGACCGGCTGGACACGCTGGTCGAGAACACCAGGGCGGCCGGTCTGACCGTCACCACCCGGATCAACGGCGAGCGGCGCCCGATGCAGTCGGGCGTGGAGCTGTCGGCGTACAGGATCGTGCAGGAGGCGCTGAGCAACGTCCTGCGGCACGCGCCGGGGGCGACCGCCCACGTCGAGATCGAGTACATCCCCTACGGACTCCTGCTGTCCGTCGCGAACTCCCGGCCGACGCGGCCCGCGCCGCCGTCGCCGGGCGCCGGGCACGGACTGCTCGGCATGCGGGAGCGGGCCGTGATGCTCGGCGGGTCGCTGACGGCGGGCCCTCTGACGGACGGCGGCTACCGGATCTTCGCGGAGCTCCCGGCCACGGCTCCCGGCCTCCGCCCGGCACCCGGCCACCGCACCGCGGACCCCGCCACCGGTACCATCCGTGCCCTCGACCCGAAGGACGACCGCGCATGACGAGCAGCACCGGCAGCCCCATCCGCGTGCTCATCGCCGACGACCAGCAGATGGTCCGGCAGGGCTTCACCGTGCTGCTGAACGCCCAGCCCGGCATCGAGGTGGTCGGCCAGGCGGTGGACGGTCTGGACGCGGTGGCCAAGGTCGCCGAACTCGCCCCGGACGTCGTCCTCATGGACATCCGCATGCCCGAGCTGGGCGGCATCGAGGCCACCCGCCGGATCGTCGGCGAACGCCCGCACATCAGGGTGCTGGTGCTCACCACCTTCGACCTGGACGAGTACGTGTACGAAGCGCTGCGCTCCGGCGCGTCCGGGTTCCTGCTCAAGGACGCGTCCGCGGACAAACTGGCGGAGGCGGTGCGGGTGGTGGCCGCCGGCGACGCGCTGCTCGCGCCCGGCATCACCCGACGGCTGATCACCCAGTTCTCCCAGCTGGACGGGGGCGGGGTGCGCACCCCGCTGAAGGCACGGGTCGCCGATCTGACCGAGCGCGAGACGGAGGTCCTCACGCTCATCGCGCAGGGCCTGTCCAACGCGGAGATCGCCGAGCGGCTGGTCGTCGCCGAGCAGACCGTGAAGACGCACGTGGGACGCATCCTGGTGAAGCTGGGCCTCAGGGACCGCACCCAGGCGGCGGTGTTCGCGTACGAGTCGGGACTGGTCAGGCCTTCCGGGTACTGAACGGCCGCCCGCTGCTCCGCGACGTACCCGTAGTACCTGAGAAGGATGCCGGAGGACCCTTCTCACTGGTGACGACGGCTGCCCCCGCCTCGGCCTACGGTCGTGTACGTGACCGAGACGACCCATTCGCAGCCGATGCCGCCGCAGCCGCCGGACGGCGCGTTCGAACCGTACAAGCCGCGCAGCCCGGAGGTCCGGGCGGTGCTGGACGCGCTGGGCAGGTTGCGGCAGGACCTGTTCACGGACGCCTTCGCCTACCGGCCGTTGCCCCGGATGAGCATCGACCGGCCCTTCGTCCGCCATCTGCCGGTGCGATGGCGGGAGTACGCGGCCTGGACCCCGCACCTGGCGGTCGCCGCGGCGGGTGTGCTGGCGCTGCTGATGACCGCCGTGGACCGCCCGGTGGGATCGGCGTTCGGCCTGCTGTCCGGCCTGCTCGTCGTGACACCGGTGCTCCTCACGCTGGCGCGTCCGGTCGGCGCCTTCTGGCTGTCGCTCGCCGCGGGCTGGGTCGACACCCTGCTGAACAGCTACTGGGAGAGCTGGCCGTGGGCACCGGGCAGCTTCGTCTCCCACCTGACGGTGCTCACGGTCGTCGCGATCCGTACCCGTCCACGCACGGCGGCCTGGATGTGGGCGGTCACCGCGTTCTACGGTTTCATGAGCGTCTCGGCCCTGGGCGGGGGCCACTACGACAACGACGTCGGCTCGATGCTGGTCGTCTCCGCGATAGTCCTGCTGGCGGTCACGGTCCGGCAGATCCGCCGGGAGGCCGAGCAGACGGTGACCGCGCAGCAGACGCAGACGGCACACGAGCGTTCCCGGCGCACGCTCCTCGAGGAGCGCACGACGATCGCCCGCGAGCTGCACGACGTGGTCGCCCACCACATGTCCGTCGTGGCCATCCAGGCGGAGGCCGCCCCCTACCGGGTGGAGAACCCGCCGCCGGAGCTGGAGAAGGCGTTCGTCACCATCCGGGAGAACGCGGTGGCGGCGCTCACCGAACTGCGCCGGGTGCTGGGCGTGGTCCGTGCCGAGGACTACGAGGTGCCGGAGGCCCCGCAGCCCACCCTCGCCGACCTGGACGCGCTGCTCGACAACGTGCGGGAGGCCGGGCTGACCGTGGACAAGGGGGTGACCGGCGCGGTGCGCGAACTGCCGCAGGGCGTGGAGCTGTCGGCGTACCGGATCGTCCAGGAGGCGCTGAGCAACACGCTGCGCCATGCGCCGGGAGCGAGCGCACGCGTCGAGATCGGTTACGTCATCGGCGGCCTGGGCCTGCGCGTGGTCAACGGCCCGCCGCCGCAGCCCGCCCTCGTCAAACCGTCCCCGGGCGCCGGCCACGGCATCACCGGCATGCGGGAGCGGGTCTCCATGCTGAACGGCGAGATGACCGCGGCCCCGACGCCCGAAGGAGGCTACGAGGTGACGGTCTTCCTGCCCGTCGCCACCACCCGCGAAGGTGATGCATGACCGACCGCACCATCCGCGTACTGATCGCCGACGACCAGATGATGGTGCGCGAGGGCTTCTCGGTCCTGCTGAACGCGATGCCGGACATCGAGGTCGTCGGCGAGGCGGTCAACGGCCGGCAGGCGGTGGACCGTGTCCGCGAACTCGCCCCCGACGTGGTCCTGATGGACATCCGCATGCCCGAGCTGAACGGCATCGAGGCGACCCGCGAGATCGTCGCCGCCGACAGCACGGCGAAGGTCCTCGTGCTGACCACCTTCGACCTGGACGAGTACGTCTACCAGGCGCTGCGCGCCGGAGCCTCCGGCTTTCTCCTCAAGGACGCCTCGGCCCGCCAACTCGCCGAAGGGGTAAGGGTGGTGGCCTCGGGCGAGGCCCTCCTCGCCCCCACGGTCACCAAACGCCTGATCACCGAGTTCTCCCGGCTCTCCGACACCCCGCGCCTGATGCCCACGGCCCACGCGGCCTACGGCGACCTCACCGACCGGGAGACGGAGGTCCTGGTCCTCATCGCCCAGGGCCTGTCCAACGCGGAGATGGCCGAGCGGCTGGTGGTGGCCGAGTCGACGGTGAAGACCCACGTCAGCCGGATCCTGGTGAAGCTGGGCCTCCGGGACCGCACCCAGGCGGCGGTGTTCGCCTACGAGGCACGGCTGGTGACGCCGGGCTAGCACGGTCAGCGCACATGCCACGCGCACAGTCGTTGTTGCGATTCGATCGCGGGCGGTACAGGTGTGGATACGGCCTGCTCACGTTGTGTTTGAATGATGAAGTAATCAGCTGGCTGGTTCCTCCCGTTCCTCGCCCCCGCCGTCCCCGTTTCGCGTGAAGAAAGTTGCCGCGATGGCTGCTGACGTGTCCGAATTCCACTACGGCCTGGTCACTCCGATAGCCGCCTACCTGATGGCCTGCCTCGGCGCCGTGCTGGCGCTGCGCTGCACGACCCGGTCGATCGGCCGCGGCCGTGGAGAGAAACGATTCGGCTGGCTCGCCCTGGGCGCGGTGTCCCTCGGCTGCGGCATCTGGACCATGCACTTCATCGCAATGATCGGCTTCAGCGTGGACGGCGCCCTGGTCAGCTACGACGCGGGCCGGACGGTGCTGAGCCTCGTCGTCTGCATCGCGGTGGTCGCCGCCGGCGTCTTCCTGGTCGGCTACCGGGGTTCGGGCCCCGTCACCCTCGGCACCGCGGGCGTCCTCACCGGCCTCGGCGTGGCGGTGATGCACTATCTCGGCATGACCGCGATGAACACCGGCGGCACCGTGCACTACGACACCACGGTCGTCGTCCTCTCCGTGGTGATCGCCGTGGTCGCCGCGACCGCCGCGCTCTGGGCGGCGGTGTCGATCAGAGCGGTCTGGGCGACGGTCGGCGCCAGCCTGGTGATGGGCGCGGCCGTCGCGACCATGCACTACACCGGCATGGCCGCGGTGAGCGTCCACGTCGCCCAGACCCAGACGGGCGGCCAGTCCTCCACGAGCCTGCTCGCCTTCCTCCTGGTCATGCTGGCCGGCCCGGTGGCGGCCCTGATCCTGGCAGCGGCGATCGTCATGTTCGACCCCGAGGTCGTGGGCGGCCAACGCGACTGGACCGCCCCGGAAACCCCCGCCCCCACCGGTCACCCCTGGCACTCCACGGACAGCCCGCAGTCCGTGGCGGACCGGCGTTACATGTCCTGATCCCGGACCGTGCTGAGCGGGGGGACGCCGGGCTGAGCCCCTGGCGAGGTCAGTCGGCGCCTTTGGTGAGCAGGTCCCCCGCCTCGTGTGCGTGGACCGCCCGCTGTGCCCACCTCTCAAGCTGCTCCGCGTCGGTGCAGGCCAGCACATGCGTCCGCAGGGCATCCGGCACCACGAGACCCCGCCAGTCCAGGATCTGCAGCACCATCTCGGCCTTGGCCTGGGCTCGGCCTTCTTCGCGGCCTTCCTCCCGACCCTCTTCCCGGACCTTCTCGGCGACCTCATGCCGGAAGAAGTAATGGACCGCCATCATCAGCTCCGTCCACGTCTGCCTGGCTTCCGCATCGACCAGGCACGATTCGACGAGCTGCGCGAGCATTGCCGCGCTCTCGGTATCAGTGGTCCCCAAGGCTGCGGCCAGCGGTTTCAGTATGGCAGCGGCGCCCGGCCCCTGACCGTGCGTCATAGCCGAGAACGCAGCGAGGAACACGTCCAGCGAGGCCTCGGCCTCGTCGGTGATCAGCGGGACGTTCTCCGGACCCAGCACGAGCGGTCTCACCGTGAGCGAGTGCCACCCGGGCAGCCCGAGCCGAATAGGCTGTGCCGCCCAGCGGGCCGTGGACGTGCTCTGAGTCAGGACGATCAGCACGGGCTCCCAGCGGTACTTTGCGTAGAGGTAGCTGAGGTAGTACGCCCAGCTGCTCCGCTTGCGGTCGTCCCGCCTTCCCTGAGACTCGACGACCAGCAGGTACGAGCCTTCCTCCGTCTCCACCCGTAACAGCGTGTCCACCCGCCGCTCGACCGGTTCGATCTCCGTCAGATCCGCGTTCAGCACGGCGAAGTCACGCGGCTCCGGGATCGGGATGCGCAGCACACGCTGGAGAGTGCGTGTGAAACCCGCCGGGTCCTTCTGACAGAGCTGGTGCAGGCCCTCGTGCGACGAGCTCACCATCGAGCTACGCCGCGACAAGGTCACACCACACGTACTTGCCCCGATTCCCGAACGGGGACAGCGGCTGCCACCCCCACAGGTCCGAGCAGGCCCGGACGAGGGTGAGGCCTCTGCCGCCGTCCTCTTCGTCCCCCTCGGCCGGCACCTTCGACTCGCAGGGAAAGACCGGAGGCTCGGGATCCGCGTCCCACGCGCCGACCCGCAGCACCCCGCCCGCCCAGCGCACCCGCAGCGCCACCGGGCCCTTCGTGTGCGGTACGGCGTTGGTGACCAGTTCCGCCGCGAGCAGTTCCGCCGTGTCGGCCAGCGTGATCAGGCCGTGCATCGTGAGGATCAGCCGCAGGGTGCGACGGCAGATCGGGACGGCTCGGGGGTCGTTGGGGAGGTAGAGGGAGTACTCCCAGGAGTCGCCTTCGGGCATGCGTGAACTCCGTTCGGGTGGTGGGGGTGCGGTCGTCGGGCGGTGGCATTGCCGCAGCCGCCGTGGCAGGGCGGAACGGTGCGCTTCCGGGGGCCCGGAGTTCCACAGCGTGTGCGTCGCGTCACTGACGGTAGGGCAATAATTATTGCCGCTGCAACCTGCTGGCGTAATCTGGCACTCGAAAGAGGCTCACCGACAAGGGTGTTGAGGGCAGGAGGGCGGATGCCGCTGAGGGGTCATGCCACCGCACGGCAGGTGCGCCTGGGCACGGAGCTACGGCGACTGCGTGAGGCGGCCGGGCTGAAGGCGCGCGAGGTGGCAGGGGCGCTGAATTCGACCTCGGCCCAGATCAGCCAGATGGAACTGGGCTTCGCGGGTGTCAGCGAGGAACGGGTGCGTCGGCTCGCCGCGCACTACGCCTGTATGGACGAGGCGTTGATCGATGCGCTGGTGGCGATGGCGACCGACCGTACACGCGGCTGGTGGGAGGAGTACCGGAACGTGCTTCCCTCGGTGTTCCTCGACACCGCCGAAGCCGAGCACCACGCGACGTTCCTGCGCGAGGTCGTCATCATGCTCATCCCCGGCCTGCTGCAGACCGCCGACTACGCCCGCGCGGTCTACACGTACATGCGTCCCGAACTGCCTGAGAGCGAGGTGGCCTCCCGTGTGGAGCATCGGCTGAAGCGGCGGGTCGTCATCGAAGGGGACGACCCCACCCCGTACGAGACGGTCATCCACGAGTTCGCCCTGCGGGTCCATGTATCGGATCGCCGGGCGTCTCTTGCTCAACTCCGTTATGTCCTGGACCAGATCGATGCCGGCCACGCCACGGTGCGTGTCATCCCCGTCGCTTACGAGGGTTTCGCCGGAGCCGGAGCTTCGATGATGTACTTGGGCGGTCCTGTGCCCAGGTTGGACACCGGGCTGCGTGACTCGCCCACCGGCGCCGGTTTCTGCGATGCGGAAGCGCAGTTGGAAAAGCTGCGCACCCTGTTTCGCCAGGTGAAGAGCGCCTCCCTGGATCCGGGGGCGTCACGGGATCTCATTCACCGGGTGGCGAAGGAACTGTGAATGCACTGGCGGAAGTCGACGTACTCCAGCGGAGGTGACGGCGACACCTGCGTGGAAATTGCCTCTCTCCCCTCTCGAATAGCCATCCGCGACTCCAAATCCCCCACCCGCGCCCCCCTCACCTTCCCCGCCCCCGCCTTCGCCGCCCTCGTCGAGCACCTCAAGGCCGCCTCGGACGAGTGAGCAGGTTGGGCAGGGCGCTCAGGGTCATTCCGGTCGCGCCGATCCACAGCGTGGCCGTGGGGCCGAAGAGCGTGCCCGAGGTGCCGCCGAGGAGGCCGCCCAGGGGGATGCCGCCCGAGGAGACGAAGCGGGCCGTCGCGTTCATGCGGCCCAAGAGGCGGTCCGGCGTCAGCGTCTGCTGCACGCTCGTCTGGGCCACCACGCGGACGACCCCGCCCAGGGAGAGCGCCGCCAGGCCGAGCGCGGCCACGGTCACGCTCCAGCCCGGCCGGGCCAGCGGCATCAGCGCGGTCGGCGGGCAGGTGGCGAGCGGGGCGAGCCAGATGACCGGGCCGGGGCCGAGGTGTCGCACGGCCCCGGTCGCCAGCAGTGCGCCCAGCAGGGCACCGCACCCCATCCCCGACAGGACCAGGCCGATACCGAAGGACGAGAGCCCGATCACCCGCTCCAGATAGACCAGCAGCATGGCCTGGTACATGACCAGGAAGAGATTGAAAACCGCGTCCCCGAGGGGGATGGCACGCAGGACGGGATGCCCGAGAAGGACGAACCGCAGGCCCTCCTTGATGTCCCGCCCCAGCCGGGGGTGTTCGCCCGCCGCGGGCCGCTCCTCCGGCCCGGAGCGAGCCGGCCGTGGTCGCCGCGGTCAGCAGCCCGACCCGGAAAGCGGAGGCGTCCAGAGCCGTGATCGCGACCAGCGGCAACGCCAGGAAGAGGACACGGTCGCCCAGTTGACCGAGGGCGGTGGCGGTGAGGAGCCGGCGGAAGTCCGGATCGTGCAGCAGCCCGGGCCGGGAGGACACTAGCGGTCCACCTCGAACTCGTAGACGACCTCCCGGCTGACGTCCGGAACCACCATGTCGGCGGTCTCCACCGGACGGCCGTCGACGTCGTAGATGGTCCGCTCGATCAGGAGGACGAGGTCACCGGCGCCGATGCCGAGCAGGTTCGCCTGTGCCCGGGTGGCGCGGGCCGGACGGGGAAGTTCGACCACCGTCTCGACGTCCACACCGATGGACCGCATCCGCGCGACCACGCCCTTGCCCGCGAGCGGCCCCCGCTCGGGCAGGACGACCGGGGTGCCGCCCGTGAGGGCCATCGGCTCCCATGATTCGGAGAGCTGCACGGGGCGGCCGTCGGCGAGGAACTCGTAGCGCGTGCGGACGCAGGGATCGCCGGGGGCGATGGCCAGCCGTCCGGCGATGTGCTCGGGGGCCGGGGCCCGGACCTCGCTGTGCGCGTCCCAGGCACCCGCCCGGCCCCGCTCCGTGCCGGCGGCGAGCGAGCGTTGGCGGCGCCGGGAGCGGACCATCCGAAGCCGCTCTCGCGGTGGGCGGACGTATGTCCCCGAGCCCGCCCGGCCCTCCAGGAACCCCTCGGTGATCAGCAGGTCCACCGCCCGCTGGACGACGTTGCGTCCGACGCCGTACTCCTCCGCGAGCCGTGCCCGGGACGGCAACCGCTCCCCGATCCGCCACTCGCCTGCGGCAAGCCGGGCGCGCAGCGCGACGCTCACGGCCAGATAGGGCGCCTCGCGGGGCATCTGCGACTCCGATCGCCGGTGGTTCCGGGGGAGTTCGCAAGTTAATCCACCCGCCGCAAGCTAATGGAGCAGCACTACGCTCAGACACCCCTGGTCAGAAGAGGTACCGGCGGTCTAACGTCCGTCCATGGCAGCCTTCGACCCCTGGGACCCGGACTTCCTGGCCGACCCCTACCCCGCGTATGCCGAGCTCCGTGCCCGGGGCCGGGTGCAGTACTTCGAGTCCACGCAGCAGTGGCTGGTTCCGCACCACGCCGACGTCTCGGCGCTGCTGCGGGACCGGCGGCTGGGGCGGACGTACCAGCACCGGTTCACGCACGAGGAGTTCGGGCGGAGTGCGCCCGCGCCGGAGCACGAGCCGTTCCACACGCTCAACGACCACGGCATGCTCGACCTCGAACCGCCGGACCACACCCGCATCCGCCGCCTGGTGTCGAAGGCGTTCACCCCGCGCACGGTCGAACGGCTCAAGCCGTACGTGGCCCGGCTGGCCGGCGAGCTCGTCGACGGGCTGGTGCGGGAGGGCGGCGGCGACCTCCTCGCCGACGTCGCCGAACCGCTCCCCGTCGCCGTCATCGCCGAGATGCTGGGCATCCCCGAGGCGGACCGCGCCCCGTTGCGCCCCTGGTCGGCCGACATCTGCGGAATGTACGAGCTGAACCCGTCCGAGGACACGGCCGCGAAGGCGGTCCGGGCCTCCGTGGAGTTCTCCGACTACCTGCGGGAGCTGATCGCCGAGCGGCGCAAGGAGCCCGGCGACGACCTGATCTCCGGACTCATCGAGGCGCACGACGAGGGCGACCGGCTCACCGAGCAGGAGATGATCTCCACCGCCGTGCTGCTCCTCAACGCGGGCCACGAGGCGACCGTCAACGCCACGGTCAACGGCTGGTACGCCCTCTTCCGCAATCCCGCCCAGCTCGCCGCCCTGCGCGCCGACCACTCCCTGGTCCCCACCGCGATCGAGGAGCTGATGCGCTACGACACCCCGCTCCAGCTCTTCGAACGCTGGGTGCTGGACGAGATCGAGATCGACGGTACGACCATCCCCCGGGGCGCGGAGATCGCCATGCTCTTCGGCTCCGCCAACCACGACCCGGCCGTCTTCCACGACCCCGCCCGTCTCGACCTGACCCGCCGCGACAACCCCCACATCTCCTTCAGCGCCGGCATCCACTACTGCATCGGCGCCCCCCTGGCCCGCCTCGAACTCGCCGCCTCCATGACGGCCCTCCTGGAGCGGGCCCCGACCCTGACCCTCGCCGCCGAGCCGAAGCGGAAGCCGAACTTCGTGATCCGGGGGCTGGAGGGGCTGGGCGTGGAGGTCGGGTGATCACCCGCCCGGATGATCAGTGCGGATCTGCCCGAGAGGCCGCCAGGGGCTCTGCCGGGCCGGCCACGACCTGAGTGGGGGTGCACCATGACCGTTAGGGCAGAGCGCGCGTTGCAGACCGGGAAACTCGAGCAGTACGTCGGCTGAGTAGGCGCCGTCAGCCGGTCAGGTCCCGCCGTCGCAGCCCCGCCAGCCCCACCCCCGTCAGCACCGCCGCCAGCCCGGTCAGTGTCACCACCGGCCCCCACTCCATCCCTCCGCCCGGCAGCTTCGGCAGGTGGCCGAAGGGGGAGAGGTCGAGGACGAGTCGGGGGGCGTTGAGGGCGGGGCCCACCCAGCCGATGAGGAGGGTCGCCGCGGCCACGCCCCAGGCGGCCGGGGCCGATCGAGGCGCGACCCCGTACAGCAGCATCGCGACCCCGCCGATCACCCACACCGCCGGGAGCTGCACCAGGCAGGCGCCGAGGATCGGGCCGGCCTGCCTGCCGTAGCCGACGGCGAAGCCCGCGGCGGCGAGGAGCATGATCAGGGCGGCGCCCGCGTAGGCGACGGTCAGGTGGCCGGCCGCCCAGCGCAGGCGGCCGACGGGGGCGGCGAGGAGGGGTTCGGCGCGGCCCGAGGTCTCCTCGCCGCTCAGGCGGAGGACCGACGCGACGACGTACAGCGCGGCGACCAGGCCCAGCATCCCGATCATCGAGGCGAGGAACGCGTCCGTCAGCCCGCTCTGGCCGCCCATCCGCTCGAAGATCTTCCGGGCGCTGTCGTTGTCGCCGACCAGGCCGGCCGCGCCCTCGGTCAGACCGCCGTAGACCACGCCGGCCAGGAAGAACCCGAGCGACCAGCCGAGGACTCCGCCCCGCTGGAGCCGCCAGGCGAGCGCGGCGGTGGAGCCGAGGCGGCCGGCGGCCGGGCCGGGGCGGGTGGGGAAGAAGCTCATGCCGAGGTCCCGGCGGCCGGCCAGGGTATAGGCGGCCGCGGCCTGCAGCAGCATCGCCGCCGCGAAGACCAGCAGCACCCACCAGCGTTCGGCGGCGAACGGGCGCAGGTTCTCCAGCCAGCCGAGCGGCGAGAGCCATGTCCAGAGGGAGGAGCCGTCGCTGCTCGCCGAGTCGCCCGCGGCGCGCAGCACGAAGGCCGCGCCCAGGACCGCCGACGTCAGGCCCCTCGCCAGGCGGGCGCTCTCGGTGAACTGCGCGACGATCGCCGCCGTCGTGGCGAAGACCATGCCGGTGGCGCCCAGGCCGAGGCCGAGGGCGAGCGCACCCGCCGTGCCCTGGTCCGCCAGGACCGCGGTGACGACCAGGGCGAGCACGGCGTTCGCGACGGCCGCCGCCAGCAGGGCCGCGGTCAGCGATGCCCGGCGGCCCACCGCACCCGACGCGACGAGTTCCGCGCGGCCGGTCTCCTCCTCGTCGCGGGTGTGCCGTACGACGACGAGCAGGCCGGTCACGGCCGCGAGGAGCCCGGCGTACACGCCCACCCGCCATGCCGTCAGGCCGCCGAGGGAGGTGTCGTGGAGCGGGCCGATCAGCGCGCGGTAGGCGGCGTTGGTCTGCAACTGGCGGACCAGGTCCGTGCGTTCGGCGTCGGTGCCGTACAGGCTCCGCAGGGTGTTCGGCATGGAGAGGACCATCAGCGCGTTCACCGCGATCCACACCGGGGTGGCCACGCGGTCGCGGCGCAGCGCGAAGCGCAGCAGGGTGCCGGTGCCGGCGAGGGTGCTCATCGGGCGACCCCCTCGGCTTCTGCTCCGGCCTCGGTCTCGCCCTCGTCCTGGTAGTGGCGCAGGAAGAGTTCCTCCAGGGTCGGGGGTGTGGAGGTGAGGGAGCGGACGCCGGTCTCGGACAGCGAGCGGAGTACGGCGGTGAGGTGCCCGGTGTCGACCTGGAGGCGGATCCGCCGGCCCTGGACGTCGAGGTCGTGGACGCCGGGGAGGTGCGCCAACCCGTCGGGCGGAGCGGCGAGTTCGGCGGTCACGCTGGTGCGGGTGAGGTGGCGCAGCTCGGCGAGGGAGCCGGACTCGACGGTCCGGCCGGCCCGGATGATGCTGACGCGGTCGCAGAGTTCCTCGACCTCGCTCAGGATGTGCGAGGAGAGCAGGACCGTACGGCCGCGGTCGCGCTCCTCCTCCACGCAGCGCCGGAAGACCTCCTCCATCAGCGGGTCGAGGCCGGAGGTCGGTTCGTCGAGGATCAGCAGGTCGACGTCGGAGGCGAAGGCGGCGACCAGGGCGACCTTCTGGCGGTTGCCCTTGGAGTACGTACGGCCTTTTTTCGTCGGGTCGAGCTCGAAGCGGTCGATCAGCTCGGCCCGGCGGGCCCCGTCCAGGCCTCCGCGCAGCCGCCCGTAGAGGTCGATGACCTCGCCGCCGGAGAGGTTGCGCCAGAGGGTCACGTCGCCGGGTACGTAGGCGATCCGGCGGTGCACCTCCACGGCGTCCTTCCAGGGGTCGCGGCCGAGGATCTGCGCGGCGCCCGAGTCGGCGCGCAGCAGGCCGAGCAGGACCCGGATGGCGGTCGACTTCCCGGCGCCGTTGGGGCCGAGGAAACCGTGCACCTCGCCGGCCTCGACGGCCAGGTCGAGGCCGTCCAGGGCGTGCGTGCGGCCGAAGGACTTGTGGAGCCCGGCGACCGAGATGGCCTTCGTCATGGTTCAGAACGTACGCTGTCTTCAGAAATTTGTGAAGTTAAGGAAGTGTGGAAACCCCCGCTAGGCTGGTGACCATGACTACGGATGCGATGGGGCGCGACCGGGAGGCCGTCTCGAACTTCGTCGAGAGCTTCGCGGCACAACTCGTCGAGGCCGGGATGCAGCGCATGCCGGCCCGGATCTTCGCGGCCCTGCTGTCGTCCGACTCCGGCGCCCTGACCTCGGCGGAACTGGGGGAGCAGTTGCAGGTCAGCCCGGCGGCGGTGTCCGGCGGGGTGCGCTACCTGGCCCAGCAGCACATGGTCGCGCGGGAGCGGGAGCCGGGCTCCCGGCGGGAGCGGTACCGGGTGCACAGCAACCAGTGGTACGAGGCCCTCACCAACCGGGAAGCCGTGATCAGGCGGTGGGAGGGGGCGTTGCGGGAGGGCGTGAGCAGCCTCGGCCCCGACACCCCGGCGGGGCGCCGGATGGCGGAGACGCTCGCCTTCTTCGAGTTCGTGGACGACGAGATCGGCAAGATGATGGAGCGCTGGCGCGTCCACCGCGACCAGCTCTTCGGCGAGGGGCCGCCCCTCGCCGAAGACCGCTGACCTCGCCTGCCTCCCGCCCGGTTTCCGGCGCCTGACCAGCAGGACCAGCCCACCGCCGAGCACCACGGCGGCCGCGCCGCGGGCGGCGGCCACCGGCACGGCGCCGCTGCTGCCGGTGGAGGCGAGCGAGCCGGTGCCGTCGGTGGTGGAGACCGTCTGCGGAGTTCACCTTTCGGCTCACCGGCCCGCCGCCCCGCACCGGTCACCGGCCCCCGCGGCTAGCGCTCCCTTGTCTCCTCCAGCACCGTCCGCCCCAGCAGCGCGTACCGCTCCGGTGACCGCCGCTTGAGGTACTGCGCGTAGCCGACGCCCGTGCCCGCGACCAGCGCCACCAGCCACGGTGTCGCCTTCAGCAGCAGTGAGCCGGACTCGGGGCCCGCCGCGGCGCCCATGTTGGACACCAGCAGGGCGACCACGCCGAGCATCGCGACGCCGCCGACGAGCGGGGCGGTGAAGGTCCGGAACCAGTGCCGGCTCTCGGGGTGGTTGCGGCGGAAGTACACCAGGACCGCGAACGAGCAGACCGCCTGCACGACCAGGATCGCCATGGTGCCGAGGATGGCCAGCAGGACATAGAGGGCGTTGTACGGGTCCTTGCCCGCGATCCAGAACGCGCCGATCAGGACGGCGGAGATCACCGTCTGGACCAGGCCCGCGATGTGCGGGGAGCCGTGCCGGGCGTGGGTGCGGCCGACGGTCCTCTGGAGCTTCGGCAGCACGCCCTCCCGGCCCAGTGCGTACATGTAGCGGGCGGCGCAGTTGTGGAAGGCCATGCCGCAGGCCAGCGAGCCGGTGATCATCAGCCACTGCATGAGGACGACCGCCCAGTGGCCGACGTAGTGCTCGGTCGGGTCGAAGAAGAGCGCGAGGGGGTTCGCGGAGGAGGCCGCCTTCACGGCCGCCGCCTCGCCGTTGCCGGTGATGGCCATCCAGGAGACGAAGACGTAGAAGACGCCGACGCCGAGGACCGAGATCATCGTCGCCTTGGGGATGATCCGCTTCGGGTCGCGGGACTCCTCTCCGTACATCGCCGTGGACTCGAAGCCGACCCAGGACCAGAAGGCGAAGAACAGGCCGAGGCCCGCGCTGGTCCCCTTGAAGGCGTTGACCGGGTTGACCGGGCCGAAGGTGAAGCCGTGCGGGCCGCCGCCGTGCAGGGCGACCGAGATCGCCATCGCTGCGAGGACGGTCACCTCGGTGCCGAGGAGGACGACGAGCAGCTTCTCTGCGACGCTGACGCCGAACCAGGTGCCGGTCGCGTTGATGGCGAGCATCAGGATCGCGAACGCCCACCACGGGACGTCGAGGCCGGTCTGGTCCTTGAGCGTGGTGTTGGCGAAGACCGAGAAGATGCCGATCAGCGCCGGTTCGAAGACGACGTACGCGAAGGTGGCGAGCAGTCCCGAGGCGAGGCCCGCGGTGCGGCCGAGGCCGTAGGAGATGAAGCCGTAGAAGGCGCCCGTCGAGGTGATGTGCTTCGCCATCGACGTGAAACCGACGGAAAAGATTGCCAGGACGACCATTGCGACGAGGTAGCTCGCCGGGGCGCCGATGCCGTTCCCGGACGACACCATGAAGGGCACGTTGCCGGTCATCGCGGTGATCGGCGCGGCGGTCGCGACGGCCATGAAGACCACCCCGAGCAGCCCGATCGCGTTGGGCTTGAGCCGGTGAACCGTGCCGTCGCCGTCGACGCTCCCGCCTGTCCTCGTCGCCGGGGCGACTCCCTCGTCCACTGCCATCGGGGTGGCCCCTCTCCTGCTGTTCGCTGGCTGTACCCAATGGGACTCTGTAGGCCGAATGAGTCCGTCGAGGGTCTCGGCGCGTTAAATGTTTGTCAACCAGACCTTTAGAAATCTGGCGCAACCTGTCGGCAACACCCGGCTCGTACGGTCGCCGCCATGAGCACGTACACGGCCACCCTCGGTGGCGAACGCCACCGCTTCGGCTCCCTGGCCCGCCTGCTGGCCGCCGCGAGCCCCGAACGCTCCGGCGACCGGCTGGCCGGCCTCGCCGCCGCGAGCGCGCGGGAACGGGTCGCGGCCCGCTGGGCGCTGGCGGAAGTGCCGCTCGCGACCTTCCTGACCGAGCCGGTGATCCCGTACGAGGACGACGACGTGACCCGGCTGATCCTGGACACGCACGACGCGGCGGCCTTCGCACCCGTCGCCGGGCTGACGGTCGGCGGGTTCCGGGAGTGGCTGCTGGCGGCGGACTCCGAGGCGCTGGCCGCGGTGGCGCCGGGGGTCACACCGGAGATGGCCGCCGCCGTGTCCAAGCTGATGGGGAACGCGGACCTGGTGGCCGTCGCCCGCAAGGTACGGGTGGTCACCGCGTTCCGCTCGACGATCGGCCTGCCGGGGCGGCTCGCGACGCGGTTGCAGCCCAACCACCCCACCGACGACCCGGCGGGCGTGGCGGCCGCCCTCCTCGACGGCCTCCTCCTCGGCTCCGGCGACGCGGTCATCGGCATCAACCCGGCGACCGACAGCCCCAGGGCGGTCCGCGACCTGCTGGACCTCCTGGACGGTGTGATCACCCGCTACGCCATCCCCACCCAGTCCTGCGTCCTGTGCCACGTCACGACGAGCGTGGACCTGATGGAGCGCGGGGCCCCGGTCGACCTGGTCTTCCAGTCCATCGCCGGCACTCAGGCCGCGAACGCCTCCTTCGGCGTGACCCTGGGCCTGCTCGACGAGGCGTACGAGGCGGCACGGGCGCTCGGCCGGGGGACGGTCGGCGACAACGTCATGTACTTCGAGACCGGGCAGGGCAGCGCCCTGTCCGCGGACGCGCACCACGGGGTGGACCAGCAGACGGTAGAGGCACGGGCGTACGCGGTCGCCCGCCGCTACCGCCCGCTCCTGGTGAACACCGTCGTCGGCTTCATCGGCCCCGAGTACCTCTACGACGGCCGGCAGATCCTCCGGGCCGCCCTGGAGGACCACTTCTGCGGCAAGCTCCTCGGCCTGCCCATGGGCCTGGACATCTGCTACACCAACCACGCCGACGCCGATGACGACGACATCGCCACCATGCTGACCATGCTCGCCGTCGCGGGCGCATCCTTCGTGATCTGCACGCCGGGCGGCGACGACATCATGCTCAACTACCAGTCGGCCTCCTACCACGACGCGTTGTACCTGCGCGAGGTGCTGGGCCTGCGCCCGGCCCCGGAGTTCGAGGCGTGGCTGGAGTCGGTCGGGCTGCTGGCCGAGGACGGTGGCGTACGGGAGGTCGGCGGCCACCCGCTGGCGGCGATCGGAAGGGAACTGGCCGCATGACCGAGGTGACGACGACCACCGGACTCGACGAACTCTGGCCGCTGCTGCGCCGCCGCACCCAGGCCCGGATCGGCCTCGGCCGCTCCGGCCCCGCCCTCCCCACCCGGCACCGCCTGGGCCTCCAGGCGGCGCACGCGGCGGCCCGGGACGCGGTGCACTCGCCGTTCGAGCCGGACAGGGTCACGGCGGGGCTGGCGGGCCTGCCGACGGTCCGGGTCCGCAGCGCGGCCGGTGACCGGCTGACGTATCTGCAGCGCCCCGACCTGGGCCGCCGCCTCGACCCCGTGGACCGCGCCCACCTCCCGGCAGGTGACTGGGACGTGGTGTTCGTCGTCGCCGACGGGCTGTCCAGCCGGGCGGTGCACGAGCACGCGGCGGCGATG
>NZ_JAEKKT010000183.1 GCF_019510245.1 Streptomyces sp.
TCCCAGTGGGACCCCCGCCGCCAGCGCCCCGAGCTGTGGAACCTCTACAACGGCCGGCACGCCCCCGGCGAACACGTCCGCGTCTTCCCCCTCTCCAACTGGACCGAGCTGGACGTCTGGCAGTACATCGCCCGCGAGGGCATCGAGCTGCCGCAGATCTACTACGCCCACGAGCGCGAGGTCTTCCAGCGCAACGGCATGTGGCTGACCGCCGGCGAGTGGGGCGGCCCGAAGGGCGCCGAGACCGTCGAGAAGCGCCAGGTGCGCTACCGGACCGTCGGTGACATGTCCTGCACGGGCGCGGTGGACTCCGACGCCGACAGCATCGAGAAGGTGATCGCCGAGATCGCCGCCTCCCGGCTCACCGAACGCGGCGCCACGCGTGCCGACGACAAGCTCTCCGAGGCCGCGATGGAAGACCGGTCCTCGCCGACCAGCTGGAGGCCGTCGAACAGGCCTCCCTCAACCGCGGCCAGGACACCCCCGACCTCGCCCTCCTCACCGACGGCCTGCGCGCCGAACGCGAGCAGGGCATCACCATCGACGTGGCCTACCGCTACTTCGCCACCCCCAGGCGCCGGTTCATCCTCGCCGACACCCCCGGCCACGTGCAGTACACCCGCAACATGGTCACCGGCGCCTCCACCGCCGAACTGACCGTGATCCTCGTCGACGCCCGCAACGGCGTCGTCGAACAGACCCGCCGGCACGCCGCGATCGCCGCCCTGCTGCGCGTCCCGCACGTCGTCCTCGCCGTCAACAAGATGGACCTGGTCGGCTACGGGCGGGCCGAGTTCGAGCGGATCGTCGCCGACTTCACCGCCCGGACCGCCGAGCTGGGTCTGCCCGAGGTCACCGCGATCCCGGTCTCGGCGCTGGTGGGTGACAACGTCGTGGAACCGTCCGCGCACATGGACTGGTACGACGGCCCGGCGCTCCTGGAGTTCCTGGAGAACGTCCCGGTCGCCGCGGACGCCACCGACGCCCCGGCCCGCTTCCCGGTCCAGTACGTCATCCGGCACGGTGACGTCCGTCACTACGCGGGCCAGCTGGTCTCCGGCTCGCTGCGCATCGGCGACCGGGTCACCGTGCACCCGTCCGGGGCCACCTCCACGATCGCGGCGATCGACGTGCTCGGCGCCGCCGCCGAGGCGGCCCGTGCCCCGCAGTCCATCGGGGTACGCCTTTCCGACCAGCGGGACGTCTCGCGCGGTGACATGATCACCGCGGGCCCGCAGGGACCGGTGCTCACCCAGAACGTGACGGCGGCCGTGTGCCATCTGGCCGACCGGCCGCTGCGGGTCGGCGACCGGGTGCTGCTCAAGCACGCCGCCCGGACCGTCAAGGCGATCGTCCGGGACCTGGGAGGCGCGGCCGAGCTGACCGTCAACGACCTGGGCCGGATCACCCTGCGCAGCGCCGAGCCGCTGCCGCTGGACGCCTACGCGGTCTCCCGCCGTACCGGCGCGTTCATCCTGATCGACCCGGCGGACGGCGCGACGCTGACCGCGGGGATGGTCGAGCTCGGCTGACCCCTGCTGCTGTCGAGGAGCCCCCGGAAACCGGGGGCTCTTTCGTATGTACCGCGTCACAAGGTCACGGCGTGTCAATAACGCGGTAACAGCGGAGCCGGATGTGAGAGACGGGCCCACCGGCGGGGTAAGCCACCCGTTACCGGGACGAAGGTCCCGTCAGGGGGGCGCCGACAGCGTCCGGGACGGGACCCGTACCATTCCTACAGTTGAAAGCAGGACAAGCAGTGATCGCCTGCGCCATGAACGGAATCGCCGTGTACGAACCACCTTCCGCCCCCTCCTGGCGTATCGCGCTGCCGCACACCGTCGCGGCCGTGCCGGTCGCCCGTGCCCTGGTGCGCTCGGCGATGGAGGAGGCGGACCACGCGGCCGACCCCGACACCGCCGAGCTGCTCACGGCGGAACTGGTCGCCAACGCCGTGGAGCACACCGCCGGCAGGGGGCCGATAGAGCTGGTCGTCGAGCTGGTACCGGGGGGCTGCAAGGTCGAGGTGCACGACCCGGACCCGGCACCGCCCGGCCATCTCACCCGTCCGGTGATCGAGGAGCCCGACCCCATGCAGGAGGGCGGGCGCGGCCTGCTGCTGATCCGCGCCCTGAGCTCGTCCTGCGGTCACCGCCCCACCGAGTCCGGCAAGGCGGTGTGGTTCAGGCTTCCTGCAGTACCGCGTCAGTGGCGGCCGGCGTAGCCGGTCCGGCGGTGGGCGTCGGGTTCCGGCGCCGCTCCTGCGGTGAGGGGAAGAACGACCCGGCCCAGGATCGGTCCGTGGCTCGGGCGAATCGCCGGAGCGGGGCCCGAGTTCGGATCCGGCGAGCGCCGGGATTCCTACGCCGGTTCACCAGGGCTCTCCTGCCCGGCCGCCAGCCACGCCGAAAGCCAGGGATCGAGTCCGCGAGCGAACATCCGACTCGGCGCACTGTGCGAAGAGTCGAGACCAGCGGTGCCGCTCTCGCACTCCGGCGGGTGTGTGCGGCAGGACGCGGCCCGCTCCGATTCGGCCTGCGGGTCGGCAGGGGCACTACGCGTGGCGCTCATCGTGCAACACACTCCTTGTGCGGCTGTCGCCGGAAGAGCGGGCTATCGCTCGCCCGCGGGGCATGTCAGGGGCCGAAGCAGTCGGGATCCGCTGCCTTCCAGTGCGCCGCCCAGGACTCGGGCGGGTCGATCAGCAACTGCCCCGGGGCCAGCCATTCGTAGAGCTCCGCATAGGACCGGACCGTGACCGGGTCCAGCCGCCGCTGCAGCATGTGCGGGCGCAGATCGGCGGGTTCGCGCGCACCGAGAGAGGCCATGATCTGCTGTGCGCTCCTCACGGTCGCGGCCTGGAATCGGTGCACCCTCGCCGTTTTGTCCTGGACGTTCAACGCGCGGGCACGGCGCGGGTCCTGGGTGGCGACGCCGACGGGGCAGGCGTTCGTGTGGCAGCTCTGCGCCTGGATGCATCCGAGGGCGAACATCATCGCGCGTGCCGAGTTGGTGAAGTCGGCCCCCTGCACCAGGCGCTTGACGATGTCGGCTCCGGTGGCGACCTTGCCGCTGGCCCCGATCCTTATCCGGTCCCGCAGGCCAGTGCCGACGAGGGCGTTGTGGACGGTGATGAGTCCTTCCGTGAGCGGACTGCCGAGGTGGTCGGCGAACTCCAGCGGGGCTGCTCCGGTACCGCCCTCCGCTCCGTCCACGATGATGAAGTCCGGCGCGGTGCCTTCTTCGATCATGGCCTTGCACACGGCCAGGAACTCTCGCCGGGAGCCCACGCACAGCTTGAAGCCGACCGGCTTGCCCCCTGTCAGCTCCCGCATCTCGGCGATGAACCGGATCAGCTCGCGGGGCGTTCCGAAGGTCTGGTGGTAGGCGGGCGAGATGACGGTCCGTCCCTCGGGAACATCGCGCACCCGGGCGATCTCGGCCGTCACTTTCTCCCCCGGCAGCACTCCCCCGATGCCGGGCTTGGCTCCCTGGGACAGCTTGAGCGACACGCATTTCACGTGGTCGTGAGCTGCCCTCTCGGCGAACCTCGCACGGTCGAAGCCACCGTCCGCGGTGCGGCAGCCGAAGTATCCGGTGCCGATCTCCCAGACCAGGTCACCGCCGTGGCGCAGGTGGTACTCCGACAGGCCGCCCTCACCGGTGTCGTGGGCGAAGCCCCCCAGGGCCGCCCCCCGGTTGAGGGCGAGGACGGCGTTGGCGGACAGCGAACCGAAGCTCATCGCCGAGACGTTCAGCAAGGACATGTCGTAGGGCTTGGTGCAGTCCGGGCCGCCGATGCGGACCCGGGGTTCTTCCACACCGACCGGCAGTGGCCTGATCGAGGTCTCGAAGTACTCGTATCCCTCGGCGTAGACGTTCCGCTCGGTCCCGAACGGAAGCTCGGCTTCGTCGCCCTTGGCGCGTTGGTAGACGAGGCTGCGCACATCCCGGTCGAACGGCCGGCCGTCGTAGTTGCGCTCGACGAAGTACTGCTGCAACTCCGGCCGGATCGACTCCAGCATGTAGCGGGCATGCCCGAGTACCGGATAGTTGCGCAGGATTGAGTGGCGTCTTTGGAGCAGGTCGTGCGTGCCCGTTCCGGATATCGCCGCGCACAGCGCGGCGGCCGGCCACCACCATGGGGAGACGATCGATGCCGTGGTACCAAGGGCGATCGCTGCCGCCCCGGCGGCCCCGACCACTGCGGTTCTGATCATGTGCGGAAGGTATGTCTTTCCTGGTGCGGGCGAGCCTCCGCCCGAGGTCGAGTGGTTGACGATGCGCGGCCCGCGGGTCAGCGGACGTACCCGAACGCCACGAGCTGGCCCCGGATCCAGGGATCGTGCGTCTCCGCGACCGCGGTCGCTCCGGCAGGGGCGGAAGCCGCCGATGGAAGGGCGGCCGCCGCCGCGATACCTCCGGCTGCGAGGACGGCGCCTGCGACGACGCCGAGAGCAGCGGCCGCGGTTGCGATGCGCCGTACGAGCTTTTCCATTGCCATTCCTCCTTGTACCGGCAATCGCCGACACAAAAAGTGTTGATCTGTATGGATACGAGCGCATCGCATGATCTGGTGATTCAGCCGGTCGCTCCGGCGAGCCCCATCGGAGGGGTCCGGACGGCGGCCGACCGTTCGTCTGCGCCGTCACCTCGGGCGTCGTCGGCCCGGCCGGATTCTGGCGTCACCCATTCAGGGGATCCCGGCCTCCGCGGCCGCGAAAGGTGCGCCGGTCAGTCGGCCGCCGCCTCGGCGCCGCCGCCCCGCTCGATCGCCACCCGGGTCAGCTCGACCCGCGAGTTGATGCCGAGCTTGGCGAAGATGTGCTTCATATGGGTGCTGACGGTGTGCACGGACACGTAGAGCCGGTCGGCGATGGCCCGGTTGGTCAGACCCTCGACGACCAGCGGGATGAGTCTGCGCTCGGATTCGGTCAGGTCCGCCCACCCCTGGGGGCCGACCGTGTGGGTGCGCACGGGGGCCGTACGCACACCGAGCCGTCTCAGGCGTCCTCTGATCCTTTCCTGGTCGCGTTCGGCGCCACAGGCCGATGCCAGGCGGCCCGCCTCTTCGAAGTACGGGATCGCCGACGCGGTGTCGCCTGCTTCCGTCATCAGCTCGGCGAGGTCCTCACAGGCCGCCGCCAGGGCCAACGGCCTGCCGCTGTTCCGGTAGCCGGTGACGGCGGACGCCAGCGCGCCGGAGTCGTGATGCAGCAGGCCGTCCACATGGGCGCGGACGGCCCCGATGATCTGCCGGCTCTCGTCCTGCGCGGCCAGGTCGAGCAGTGCGCCCGACACGGTCCGGGCGAGGGCCGTGTCCCCGCCGCGGAGCGCGATGCGCACGATCTCGGGCCAGTGGGACGGGGGCAGTGTCAGCAGGCGCGCGGGTTCGTGACTCGCGAAGCTCTCCGCCAGTACCGCCGCCGCGCCGGGTTCACGCTCGGCGTCCGCCAGACAGGCGCGGGCCAGTGACACCCAGGGGCCGTACCGCTGGGTGAGCGCGCCGGAGCAGGTGTCCGCGGTGCCGAGGTGGTCCTTGGTCCTGGCGAGGAAGCCGCGTCTGATCTCCACCAGCGCCAGGATCGCGCGGGCCTGCGGATTCAGCAGCGTGATCTCGAGTTCGTCCGCCACCGTCAGGCTGGCCTCGGCCTCCACGGCCGCGTCGTCCAGCGCGCCCTGCTCGAGGAGCGCGCAGGCGCGGGCGGCGTGCCAGTGGGGCAGTGACCAGCCCAGGCCCAGCGCCTCCGCCTCGCGCTGTCCCTCGCGCAGGGTCCGCTCGGTGTCCGCCAGACGGTCGGTGACGGTCAACACGGTGGCCAGCCACAGTGCCGGAATCCGCGGGGGCCGCAGATAGAGCGCGGCGGACTCGGTGCCGGCGCGCCGGGTGGCCTCCTCTGCGAGTTCGAGGGCGCGGGCCAGACGGCCGCGGTAGAACAACGCCTGCGACTGGAACACCACGGCGCTGACGACGACGGCCGGATCGTCGCTGCGGTAGGAGGCCTCGACCAGCCCGGTCCCGGTCTGCTCGGCAGCGGCGATGTCCCCCAGGTAGATGTGGCCCGTCGCCTTGGTCTTCAGCAGCCGGACCCGCAGGTCGGACGGCAGTCCGGGCAGGTCGAGGGCCTTCTGGAGGTGTGTCATCGCGGCGACGTCGTCGCCCGCGGCCTGGTGGATCTCGGCGGCCACCAGCCGCAGCCGCGCCTCCTGGAGGGGGTCAAGGCCCTCCGGCAGCGTGGCATCGACCAGGTCGAGCGCCTCGTGGACCCGGCGGGTACGGCCGAGGTACTCGGCGGCGTCGGTCAGCAGGTCGATCCGGCGCCGGTCGTGCGGGGGCAGCAGGCCGGCGACCCGCTGGGCCAGATCCGCGGCCGCGTCGGGGGCCGACGACGAAAGGTCCCGTACGGCGGTGGTCAGGGTGGTCACGGAGTGGTCGTCGACCGGTCCGCCGGACATCACGACGTGCCAGGCCACCTCCGCCGAGCGCGCGCCGGTGCCGCGCAGGGTGTCGGCCGCCTCGCGGTGCAGCACGGTGCGCACGGCCAGGGGGAGGTTGTCGTGGACCGCCTGTCGGGTGAGGTCGTGGCGGAAGGCCAGTCGCGGGCCGTCGGCCGAGAGCAGACCGGCGTCCAGGGCGGCGGCGACACCCGACAGCAGGCTGCCCGCCTGTCGGCCCATCATCCGGGCGGCCGTGCCGAGGTCGAATTCACGGCCGAGGACGGAGCCGATCTGGAGCAGGTGTACGGCGTCCTCGGGGAGCCGGTCCACCCGCGCGCCGACACTGCGGCGGAAGCTGACGGGAATGCCGTCACCCGGCAGGCCCGTCTCGCCCCCCTCGATCCTGGCGCCGTCGGTGTCGGCGAAGCCGCGTACCAGTTCGATGGCCAGAAAGGGGTTGCCCGCGACGCCGCGCAGGAGCCTGGTCAGTCCGGGTGACGGCGTCGCCCCCAGGACGTCGGCCGCGATGTGCTGGAGTTCCCGTTGCGGCAGGGGGCCCAGGATGAGCCATCGGGCGCCCAGGCGTTCGAGGTCCTCCCGCACCCTGGCCACGATCGGCCGCTCGGCGTCCGACCGTACCGCCAGCACCCACAGGATCCGCGAGGCGGCCAGCCGTCCGGGCAGGGTGCGCAGGACGAAGAGCGTGGCGGGATCGGCCCACTGGGCGTCGTCCACGAGCACGGCCACCGGCGCGCGCTGAGCACGCTCCTCCAGGGCGTCCGCGATGCTGTCCAGCAGCCATAGCCGCTGGTCGTCGGCGGCCGCGAGGGCTCGGCGGGAGCCGGCGGAGGGGTGCAGGGCGAACTGCAGTGCGGCTCCTGCCGCGTACTGGTCGAGTTCGTCGGCCCGTACCGAGACCACGTCGAACCCGGATCGCCGTGCCATCTCGTCCAGCTCCGCGAGGAACCGGCTCTTGCCGACGCCGGCCGAGCCCTCCACGACGACACAGGCACCCCGTCCGCCGCGCACCATGTCCAGTGCCTCACGGGCTGCCATGACCTCTCGGTCGCGTCCCCGCAGCCGCAGCCCGGTCGTGGCCCGGTTCCCACGCCCCTCGGCGTCGTCGGGGTCTGTGCGGTGCATGGGGCAAGCATGGCGCAGGGTCGCAGCCGTCCTCAACGCCGGTTCCCCGGTGACCACGGCTTTCACCCGGGTGAACGTTCCTTCCGGGCCCTCGGCTCACCCTGTCGCGGCGCATGCTCCGTGGCATCCGGATCTCTGCTCTGGAGAGGAGCACAACGTGCGTACAGGCAAGGAATACCTGGCGGCGCTTGACGACGGCCGCAAGGTGTGGGTCGGTGACGAACTCGTCGACAACGTGGCCACGCACCCGAAGACACGGGCGTACGCCCGGAGTCTCGCGGCCTTCTACGACCTCCACCACCGCCCGGATCTCCAGGACGTCATGACGTTCGTGGACGAGGACGGCGTACGGCGGTCCATGACCTGGTTCCAGCACCGCTCCGCGGACGACCTCCGCCGCAAGCGGGAGTACCTGGAGACGGTGCAGCGTGAACTGGGCGGCGGGGCCGTCCCGCGCACCCCGGACGTCAACAACTACGTCCTGCTGACCTACGTGGACGACCCGGAGCCCTGGAGCAGCCAGTCCGTCGGGACCGACGGCAGGGACCTCACCGCCGGGCTCCTCGACTTCTGGAACGAGGTGCGCGACGGCGACCTCAACGCGACGCCGGCCTTCGTCGACCCGCAGGCGGACCGCTCCCGCGACTCCGCCCAGGCCGACTCCCCGGCCCTGCGGGTGGTCGCCACCTCGGACGAGGGCATCACCGTGCGGGGTGTGAAGGCGATCAGCACCGGCGCGGCCTTCGGCGACTGGATCCACATCGGTGTCTTCTTCCGCCCCGGTATCGTCGCGGAGCAG
The DNA here is from genome assembly GCF_019510245.1 of Streptomyces sp. Classification (GTDB taxonomy): domain Bacteria; phylum Actinomycetota; class Actinomycetes; order Streptomycetales; family Streptomycetaceae; genus Streptomyces. The sequence goes on from NZ_JAEKKT010000183.1 coordinate 8,381, forward strand.
ATCATCTACGGCGCGGTGAAGCCCAACACCCCCGGGGTCACCGTCGTCTGCCGCGAGAGCAACGTACGGGACGGCGAGGACGTGGAGCACCCGCTGGCCTCGCAGGGTGACGAGCTGGACAGCATCATCGTGTTCGAGGACGTGCTCATCCCCTGGAACCGCGTCTTCCACATCGGCAACCCCCAGCACGCGTCGCTGTACCCGCAGCGCGTCTTCGACTGGCTGCACTACCACTCGCTGGTGCGGGCGATGGTGAAGGCCGAGCTGATGCTCGGCCTGGCCCTGCTGATCACCGAGCACATCGGCACCTACCAGCTGCCGCCCGTCCAGGCCCGGATAGCCAGGTTCGCCGGCTTCCACCAGTCGCTGAAGGCGCATGTGGTCGGTTCGGAGGCCCAGGGTTTCTTCACACCCGGCGGCATCTTCAAGCCGAACGTCCTGATGTTCGACTTCGGGCGGGCGTACTACATCGAGCACATCACCGACATGGTGCACGAGCTCATCGACCTGGCCGGCCGTGCCGCGCTGATCTACCCCACCGAGGGACAGTGGCGGCAGCCCGAACTCAGGCCCTGGCTGGAGGCGCTGCAGACCGGGCCGGTCGGCAGGCCGCACGACCGGCTCAAGATCAGCCGCGTGATCCGCGACATGTTCCTGTCGGACTGGGGCGACCGCATCGGAGTGTTCGAGAACTTCAACGGCACTCCCCTGCTGGCCATCCGCACGCTCACCATGAAGCGCGCCGAGATGTCCCCCAACGGCGCCATGGCGGACCTCGCGCGCAGGGTCTGCGGCATCGAGAACGTGAGCGACGAGGAGGAGAGCTCCTACCAGGCCCAGGCGACCTATGCCCGGCGCCAGGACTCCGCACGCCAGGGCGCGTAGGAGCGTAGGAGCGGCGGACGGGCCCGGATCACAGCACCCCGCACTCCCGGGCCCTGGCGACCGCTTCGCTCCTGTCGTGGGCGTCGAGCTTGCGGAAGATCGCGCGGACCTGTGTCTTGACGGTGTTGTGGGACACGTACAGCTCGGAGGCGATCTCACGCAGGGTCAGCGAGCCGCACAGCGCACGCAGCACGCGGCGTTCCCCCGTCGACAGGTCCCGGGGGTGGGGGGCCGGTGGCGGGACGGCCACGGCCCCCTCCGCTCGGGCGAGCAGCTCCGTCAGGATGCCGGGCGACTCGCATCTGGCCGCCGCCCGCTCGGCCGCCGCACGGGCCGCGCGTGCCGCGTTCGTGTCGCGCCGCGCACTCGCCAACCGCCACCGCGCGAAGTGCCGCAGCGCATGCACATGGGGTTCGCCCTCCGTCCGGAGCGGGCCCGTCAGCGCCGCTTCCGCGTCGGCCAGTGCCTGTTCGGCCTCGTCGAGGCGGGTCTCCTGGAGAAGGATCCATGCCCGGCCGACACGGGCGGGCATCGAGACGAAGTGCCGGTCCAGCCCGGCCCTCGCGATCTCCCGGAGCGCCTCGTCGTTCAGGACGCGTGCCGGTTCGCGGCGTCCCGCCAGCAGTGCGCACAGGCTCCGCAGACCCAGCGCGCGGACGAGTGCCAGGCCGTGCCCGGCCGCGTGCGCGTCGCGGGTCGCCTCGCCGAGCAACACCTCCGCCTCCTCGTACCGGCCGGTCCACAGCAGAGCGGCGCCGCGGGCGGTGCCGGCCAGGGCGCGCCAGGAGGTCAGCGGCAGCGTGCCGGTGACGGCGGACGCGCCGAGCCGGTCGGCCGTCAGGACCTCCCCCTTCAGGCAGCAGGCCATGGCCCGGGCGACGGCCGCCGCGTCGCGGACCGTGCCGCCCTCGCCGACGGTCTGCGCGGTCCGGGCTCCCGTCTGCCTGAGCAGTGCCACGTCCAGCCAGCGGCAGGCCGCTTCGGGAGCGCCTTTCGCGAGGGCCGTCATCGCCGCCACGACGCACAGTCGGGCGTCTGCGGCCACCGTGCGGTGCGGCAGCATGTCCAGGCACCGCGAGACGCGGGCTCCCTGGCCCGCGGAGATCGCCTTCTCCCACCCGTCGAGGACCGCGGTTACGGCCGCGGACTCGTCTCCGCACAGTGTCCAGTGCCGTACGGCCTCGGTCGTCCGCCCCTGCCGTGCGTACCACTCGGCCGCCGTCCGGTGCAGGGCCGCGGCCGTGTCCGATCCTTCGGATTCGAGGACGTCGGACAGCAGTGCGGCCAGCGCCCGGTGATGGCGGTACGCCGACGCCCCGGCGGCGACGGGTACCAGAAGCTGCACGGTTCGTGCGAGCTCGCGCAGCAGGACGCCCGCCCGGTCACCGGCGAGAGCCTGGCACGGACCGGTACTCAGCTCGTCGAGCACGCTGGTACGGAGCAGGAACCGGCGCTGTTCGGTGGTGAGCCGGTCGAGAACCTCACCGGTCAGGTAGTCGGTGACCATCCGCCTGCCCCGCGCCGAAGTCCCCTCCGTGTCGGCCGGGTTCCCGGCGCGCGCCTGGGCGCGCCCCATGAGGGACAGTCCGGCGGCCCATCCCTCGGTGGCCTCGTGGAGGGTCCGAGAGCTCTCCGTCGTGGGAGCGCAGCCGAGCAGACCGGTGAGCACCGACTGTGCCTCGTCCGGGGTGAAGGCGAGGTCGTACTGGTCGAGTTCGGCGGTCAGGCCCCGTGCGCGCAGGGCCGGAAGCGGGCTCCCGGGAATGTGCCGGGTCGACAGGACGACGCGGAATCCGTGCGGCAGTCCGGTCAGGAAGTCCGCCAGGGTGCGCTGTGCGTCGGCGTCCGTGACGGACTCCAGTCCGTCGAGGATCAGGGTGAGCGGTCCCGTCGCGTCCAGCCCGGTCAGCAGGGCCGGCAGGGTCTCGTCGAGCCAGGTCGCGGTCGTCCAGCCGCCGCCGTCGAGGTGGCCTGGCAGGTCCGGTCGCGCCTCGTGCAGCGCACGCAGAACGCCCGCCCAGAGCCGGTCCGGGGTGTTGTCGCAGGCGTCCAGACTGAGCCAGGCGCACTCGCCGCGAGCCGCCAGGTCCCGTGACCACTCGGTCAGCAGCACCGTCTTCCCGGCACCGGCCGGCGCGGAGAGCACCACCACGGGTTCGGTCGCCGCGTCGAGCCGTTGCAGCAGTCGCGGACGGGTCAGAAGATGCGGGGGCTGGACCGGAGGACGCAGCTTGAAGGCTGGGGCGGAGCTGGTCATGGCACTGCACTTTCCGTGGAGTGGGTCGGGACGGGCGGTAGCCCCCGACGGCCTTGGCTCGCCTGCGGGAGCCGGGCGTCGGGGGCGTCGGGGGTGGCCGGTCCGGTCACGGGGACCTCGGTCGCCGCCGGGGCCTAGTGCGAGGCCCTGAGCGCGTCGAAGCCGCCGGCGAAGTGGACCAGCGGCCGGCTGTCCACCTGGTGCGTGCAGTAGCGGACGGCACCGACGAAGATGGTGTGATCGCCGCCGGCGAGCGCCTCGGCGACATCGCACACGACGGCCGCGATGGCGTCCTTCAGCACTGGCACACCGTGGTCGTCGATGGTCTCGACGCCCGCGAACTTGTCCGCCTTGGAGACGGCGAAGTTCCGCGCCAGAGCCTCGCTGTCCTCGCCGAGCACGTTGACCGCGAAGCGGCCGTGCTCGGCGATGGCCCTCCGCGTGTACAGGTGGTTGCCGATGCACACGAGGAGCTGGAGCGGGGCCAGCGAGAGGGCGGACACGGCGCTCGCGGTCATCCCTATGGGGGTGCTCCCGGAGCGTGTGGTGATCACACTGACACCCGTGACGAGCCGACCCATCGTGGCTCGGAAATCGACTGTCGTGTCGGGGGTTTCGGACATCGGAGGACCTCCGTGAGAGTCAGGGGAACGTCGGTGTGCGACAGCGAAGTCAGTTCGCGGGGAGGGGTTCGAGGACGAACGTCCGGCGCAGCAGGGTGTACGGCACGTCGGTCAGGCCGCGGCAAGGACCCGCGTCGGCCGCGTACGTGTCGTAGGACTCCAGCAGTGACTGCTTGACCCCGAACACCGGATCCGTGTCGAGGTACGGGTCGTCGGAGGGGAAGAGCATGGTGGTGACACGCTGGAATCCCGGCGCCTCGACCAGCACGTGCACATGGGCGGGACGCATCAGCGACCTGCCGGTGGCACTCATGAACTCGCCGACCGGACCGTCGCCGGGGATCGGGTAGCTGGCCGGCCGGATGGAGCGGAAGCCGAAGCTCCCCGTCTCGTCGGTGCGGAACAGCCCGCGCATGGCCGGGTCGGCCTGGCCGGGCACCTCCATGTCGTAGTGGCCGTCCGCGTCACTGTGCCAGACGTCCACACCGGCGCCGGCCACCGGCGCTCCCTCGTGGTCCACGACCCGCCCCTCGAAGAACAGCGGAGTGCCGGGCAGGCCGCCGGAGATGTCCGCGGCGTCGGAGTGCTGTGGCCGGTCCTCCCTGAAGTAGGGGCCCAGGACGCTGTTCTGGGTGGCGCCGGCGGGACGCCGGTTGCTCAGGGCATCGACGAGCATGGTGACGCCCAGCACGTCGGAGAGAAGGATGAACTCCTGGCGCGCCGGCGTGCACGTGTGCCCGGTACGCGTCAGGAAGTCCACTCCCGCGGCCCACTCGCCCTCCGTCAGTCCGACGTCGCGGACGAAGGCGTGGAGATGGCGGATCAGCGAGTCCAGGATCTCCGCGAGGCGGGGGTCCGTGGTGTCCCTCATGGTCGAGATCACGGCCCCCGTGATGGTGTCGCTGGTCAGATCACGCATGGCATGCCCCTGGGGTGATGGAGTGTTCACCGACGAAGTCGGTCTGTGGACGCGGATGCTCCGGTGGCGTTCATGGCGTCTCACCGGCCCACGCGCGGGTCAGGAAGGCGTGGACCGCGCTGCGGTCCACGGGACGCGGATTCCAGTAGCCGTCCCGCACGACGAGTTCGGCCGCCTGCTCGATCCCCGATCGGGGCATGCCGAGGTCCCGCAGGGCCCTGGGTGCGCCGAGCCGCCCGGCGAGGTCGAACAGGGCGCCGGCGGGGTCGTCCCCCGGCAGTGCCCGCGCGAGGCGGGCCATGGCCGCGCCGACGGCCGGGGCGTTGTAGGCGACGACGTGCGGCAGGACGACCGTGTGGGTCTCGGCGTGCGGCAGTCCGAAGGTGCCGCCCAGCACGTGGCACACCTTGTGGTGCAGGGCCATGCCGACCGTGCCCAGACAGGTCCCGGCCAGCCACGCGCCGTACAGGGCGTCGGCACGTGCCTCGGCGTCGTCCGGGCGGCGCGCGATCACGGGGAGGGAGCGGGCGAGGGCATCGAGTGCCTCACCGGCCATCAGGAAGGCCACCGGGTCCTGGTCCTGCGCGTAGAGAGCCTCCACGGCGTGCGCCATGGCATTGATGCCGCTGGCCACCGATACCGGCGCCGGAAGCGTGTGCGTCAACTCGACGTCGTACACGACCGTCCTGGGCAGTACCTCCGCCAGCCGCCGGGTCGTCTTCCTGCCGCCCTCGGTCTCTCCGAGGATGGGTGTCATCTCCGAGCCGGCGTAGGTGGTGGGCAGTGCCAGCTGCGGGAGGCCGGTCCGGGCGGTGATCGCCTTGCCCAGGCCGATGGTCGATCCGCCGCCGACGGCGAGCACCGAGTCGGCTCCCACGGACCGGGCGTAGGCGACCGCCCTCCCGGTGACCTCGACAGGGGTGTGCGGGGCGGCCTCGGCAAAGGTTCCCGCGGCTGCGGCTCCCAGCAGATCACCCGCCTGCGCGGCCTGGTCGGCCTGGTCGGGCGTGCACAGCACGAGCACCCGCCGGCATCCGAGGGCACCGGCCTCCTCGGGAATACGGCACCGCGTTCCGCTGCCGAAGACCACCTTGGTGATCTGTCCCCGGTGCACGAATGTCTTCATGATGATTCCCTCGGTCCTGCCGCGCCTTTTCATCGGTGGAAAGGAAGCCTCGCCACGGAAATGCTGCGCGTCAACGGAATCCATGAAAGATGACGGGTGACCCCGCGGGAATACCCTGATCGCGCGAGCCTGAGCATCCCCATGCCCCAGGGAGCGCTTGCGGTATCACTCATCTGTGGGATGGTCGGCCGGGTCGGGGCGTTGGAGCGTGGGTGCACTGACGGGCCCGCGATTCGCTTCGTGCTCGAAGGCCGTCGCCGAGCCCGGCCTAATTTCACGGTTCGTTTCCTTACCGAAAATTCCCGGCGCGTCCGCAATTGGCGAGAGGCAGCGGGAAAAGCTATGGATAAAGTGGTCGCCGCGGCCGGGGAGGCGGTGGCTGATGTGCCGGAGGGCGCTTCGCCGGTGGCGGGCGGGTTCGGGCCGAGTGGTGTCCCGAGTGTGTTGGTCGGGGCGTTGTACGAGCCGAGGCACTCGGATGCGTCGCCGAACGGCCCGAGTTCTCCCCCGCCCTCGACCCCCGGGGCGGAAGGTGGCCACCCGCCACAGCGGCACGGGGGCAAGGACTCGCTCTCGAACGCTGACGCGAATCCTTGGCATCGCCGCCGTTGCCGGCGGGGACGGCCATGGCCGTCCTCGAGCCTGCGGGCGGCCTGAGGACGCGGGTGACGGCATGTCTTGACAGCACGGAGACGGGTATCCAGGATGGAAACTATGGAAACTAACTCAGTTTCGAGAGTTTCCGAGGGTGACGAGCGGCGTGTCGATGTGATCGTGGAGGCGGCCGGTCGGCTGTTGTTCACGCCGGGCTTCGCGCCCGTGAGCATGGACGAACTCGCTCGTGAGCTCGGGATGAGCAAGAAAACGATCTATCGCCACTTCCCGGACAAGCGCAGCCTGCTGGCCGCGGTGCTGGACCGGCAGTTCGCGGCGGTGGAGGACGCTCTGGCTGCCGCAGCCGAGGGCACGGAAGGGCAGCCCTTCGATGTACGGGTCCAGCGGTTCCTGGTCGCCGCGGGCACCGAGCTCGGCCGGATCGGCGCGGCCCAGCTCGCCACCGGACGCGGCGGCGACGCGATGCTGCGCCAGTACGTGGAACAACGCGTGGACACGGTGATCTACCGGCGCATCGACGAACTGTTCCGCCACGGTCACCGGGAGGGGCTGCTGGCGGCGCCTCCCGAACTGCTCTTCGAGATCACTCGCGGCGCGCTGGAGCGCCTGTTCACCTCCCGGTTGCCGCACGCTCTGGACTGGACCGCGGCGGATCTGCTGCGGGCCACCGTCGACACCGTGCTCTACGGAGCGATCCGCCCCACCCGCACCGGCGACGACGCACGACTCGGGGCGGCCATTCCGGCAGCCCGTGACGACGACAAGGAGGCGAGCCCATGACCGGGACAGCCGACAGGGTGGCCCTGGTGACGGGGGCCAGCAGCGGAATCGGCGCGGCCACCGCACGTGTTCTCGCTGAGCGAGGCATGCGTGTAGTGGTCAACTACCTCAGCAACACCAAGGCGGCCGAGGAGCTCGTGGCCGGCATCGAGGCCGCCGGCGGCCGGGCCATGGCCGTGCAGGCCGACGTCCGCGACGCGGCCGCGGTCGACGCCATGGTCGAGCGGGTCCAGGGCGCGTGGGGCGGCGTCGACGTGCTCGTGCACAACGCGCTCATCCCGTATGCCGTCAAGTCGTTCCAGGACATGACCTGGGAGGAACTGGGCGGCAAGCTCGACGCCGAGATGCACGCGGCGTACGCGGTCACCAAGGCCGTCCTGCCCCACATGACCGAACAGGGCTCGGGCCGGATCATCTACCTCGGTACCGGTCTCAGCCGCCGGCCCCGGGCCGGCATGATCGCCCTGGGCACGTCCAAGGCGGCGCTGGAGCAGTTCGCCAGGTATCTCGCCCAGGAACTGGGTCCGCAGGGCGTCACGGTCAACGTCGTCTCGCCCGGACCGGTGGAGTCCCGTACCGCCGATGCCGTGCTCGACGACGCGACGAGGCAGCGGCAGGTGGCCGCCACTCCCCTGGGCCGCCTGGCACACCCGGCCGATGTCGCCCTGGCGGTCGCCTTCTACGCCGACGAGGGCAACGCCTTCATGACCGGCACCACCGCCGCGGTCAACGGCGGAATGGCCATGTACTGACGCTTCGCCGCCGCGGCGCCTGCGGCCGTCACGGGCGAGTGCCGGTGACACGATCAAGGGAACGTATTCATGTACACGATCGATCTTGCCTACGTCGGGCGGGGCCTGCACGAGGAGCTGGCCGCCTACATCGCCGACCAGGAGGACTTCTACGCCGACGAGGGCGTCCATGTCGCGCTTCGCGACGGCTGCACCTGGGGCGACGAGCGACTGCGCGGCGGTGCCACCATCGGGCTCGGCCGGGCACTGCTGTCCCGGCTGACCGACGGCACTCGCTGGGTCGGGCTGACGGTCAACACCCATCGCCCGCTGTTCTGGTTCCTCGCCCGCCCCGGTCTGAGCTCCCTGGCCGACCTGGCCGGCCGGCGGCTGGCGGTGCACGCCCCGCACACGGCCCCCGGGTGCTTCGCCCGGATCGTGCTGCGCAGGGCAGGCCTCGATCCGGACCGGGACGTCCGGACGATCGTCCGGGCTCCCGGCGACTACGGCATGGACCTGCGTCGGCTCCGCACCGGCGAGATCGATGCCGCACTGGTCGGCAGCACCATGGCGCCGGAGGCGGTGGCCGCCGAGCACGGCTGGCAGGTGCTGGCCTGGGTGGGCGACCACTTCCAGATCCCCACCGTCGGCCTGGCCGTCGACACCACCTACACCGACCCGGCCGACCCGGCGGTGCAGGCCGTGCTGCGAGCACACCGGCGGGCCCTGAAGGTGATCCACGAGGACCCCGACACCACGGTGCGGCACATGCAGACGTTCCTCGGCGGACAGACCCCGGACGAGGTCAGGGCACACTACGACACGTTCATCGCCCCGCACTACACCACCGACGGCCAGGTGGACCTCGCGGTCGGCGAGGCCGCGATCACCGCGGTCGCCGCCGAACTCGGCGTGCCCGCCGCCGTCACCGCGGCCGAGTTCTACCGCACCGCCCCCTAGTGTCCGGGGCTTGAGTTCTGGTCTCGCCTCATGAGCCGCCTTCCGTCCCGGATTCGGGCGTTCGGCAGTCGCGAGGTGGCCGGGGGCGGTGTCCTGAAGGCATGGGGACACCAGGCTGGAGCCGGTCGTGCTGTCCGGTGACGAGCGGTCGGTCTTGCGGGACTGGGCCCCGCGCCGGACGACGGCGCAGGGCCTGGCCCAGCGGGCCGCGATCGTGCCCGCCCGCACGGACGGGCGGAGCAATACCGCGATGGCGGCCCAGCTGGCGAACGACCGCAGGACGGTGCGCCGGCGGCGGACCCGAGATCCGTGGCTGCTCTCATGGCTGCGCACCTCACCTTGTGGTCCGGTCCGAACCAGTGTGGAGATCCGCTTCAGTCTCCACTCTGCGGTTCAGACGGCCTGCGGCTCCCGCTCAGGGACAGCGTCCGCGCTCTCGCCCAAGCCTCTGACCAGCGTGGAGTTCCGGCGCCCGTAGCCGACGTAGACCAGTAGGCCCACGGCCAGGAAGACGGCGAACTGGATCCAGGTCGTCCACCCGGTCTCGTACATCAGGTAGAGACAGAAGGCGACGCCCAGCAGCGGAGCGACCGGGTAGAGCGGCACCCGGAAGGTGCGGGCGAGGGCCGGTTCGCGGCGGCGCAGGGCGATCACCGCGATGTTCACCACGGCCATGATCGCGAGGGTGCCGATGGTGCACAGGTTCATCACCGCGTCCAGGGAGGCGAAGGCCGCCGGGAGCGCGAAGACGGCCGCGACGACCAGGGTGCCCGCGACCGGGGTGGCGGTCCTCGGGGAGACCTTCTCGAAGACGCGCGGGATCAGACCGTCCCGGGACATGGACATCAGGATGCGGGTCTGGCCGTACATCACCGCGAGGACGACGGAGGCGATGGCGACGACCGCGCCGAAGGCGATCACACCGCCGCCGATCGTGGACCCGGTGACCTGGTTGACGGCGTAGGAGAGCGCGGCGGGACGGCCCGCGACCTGGTCGCCGCCGATGGCGCCGATGGCGGCCAGCGCGACCGCGCAGTACAGCAGGGTGACCAGGCCCATGCAGACGAGGATGGCGACCGGGATGTCCCGGCGCGGGTTCTTCGCCTCCTCGCCGGCCGTGGTGATCGCGTCGAAGCCGATGTACGAGAAGAACGCGGCGGTGGTGCCCGCGCCGATGCCGCCGAGGCCCGCCGGGGAGAACGGGACGAGGTTGCCGTCCTTGAAGGCGCTGAAGCCGATCGCGCAGAACGCGAGCAGGATGACCAGCTTCACGGCCGCCATCGCGGCGGTGGCCCGGGCGCTCTCGCGGACCCCGCGCACCAGCAGCAAGGCGGCCATCGCGATCACGATCACGGCGGGCAGGTTCACGATCCCGCCGTCGCCGGGACCCGCGGACAGCGCGTGCGGGAGCTGGAGACCGGTGAGGCTGTGCAGCAGCTCGTTGACGTACTGGCTCCAGCCGACCGCGACGGCCGAGATCGAGACGCCGTACTCCAGGAGCAGGCACCAGCCGACCAGGAACGCGGTGGACTCGCCGAGGCCGGCGTAGGCGAAGGAGTACGACGATCCGGAGACCGGGATCGCGCCGCCCAGCTCGGCGAAGGAGAGGGCGGTGAAGACGCAGGTGACCGCGGCGAGGACGAAGGAGACGACGACGGCCGGACCGGCCTGGGCCACCGAGTCGGAGAGGCCGACGAAGATGCCGGTGCCGACGATGGCGCCGATACCGAAGCAGATCAGCTGGAAGAGGCCCATGGTGCGGCGGAGGCCGTGGCCCTCCCGGTCGGCGCCTGATTCGGCCATCAGGAGGTGGGGGGACTTGATGCGGGGCATGCGGGTGGTGCTCGTTTCTGGTGGTGCGGGGGCGATCCGGGGTCGGTCGCGGCGGCGGCTCCGGCGAGGGGTGGTGCCGGGCCGCCGCACAGCATAGGGGCAATGAACGGGGCTGGTCAGGCGAGTGTGGCGACCAGCACGGCCTTGATGGTGTGCATCCGGTTCTCGGCCTCGTCGAAGACGACCGAGTGCTCGGACTCGAACACCTCGTCGGTGACCTCCAGTTCCGTCAGCCCGTGCCGCTCGTGGATCTCGCGGCCGACGACCGTGCCGAGGTCGTGGAAGGCCGGCAGGCAGTGCAGGAACTTGACGTCCGGATTGCCGGTGGCGCGCAGCACGTCCATGGTGACGGCGTACGGTCCGAGCAGTGCGATGCGCTCGTCCCATACCTCCTTGGGCTCCCCCATCGACACCCAGACGTCGGTGGCGACGAAGTCGGTGTCGCGGACCCCGTCCTTCACGTTCTCGGTGAGCGTGATCCGGGCGCCGGACGCGCCGGCGAGCTGCTGGGCCAGCTCGACGATGGTGTCGTCCGGCCACAGCAGGCGGGGCGCGACGATCCGGACGTCCATGCCGAGCAGGGCACCGGTGACCAGGTAGGAGTTGCCCATGTTGTAGCGGGCGTCACCGAGGTAGGCGAAGGCGATGTCGGTGAGCGGCTTGTCGCTGTGCTCGGTCATGGTGAGCACGTCGGCGAGCATCTGGGTGGGGTGCCACTCGTCGGTGAGGCCGTTGTAGACGGGCACCCCGGCGAACGCGGCCAGCTCCTCGACGACGCCCTGGCCGTGCCCGCGGTACTCGATCGCGTCGTACATGCGGCCGAGGACCCGGGCGGTGTCCTTCACCGACTCCTTGTGCCCGAGCTGCGAGCCGGCCGGGTCGAGGTAGGTGGTGGCCGCGCCCTGGTCGGCGGCGGCGACCTCGAAGGCGCAGCGGGTGCGGGTGGAGGTCTTCGCGAAGACCAGCGCGATGTTCTTCCCGCGGAGGTACTGCGTCTCGGTCCCGGCCTTCTTGGCCGCCTTCAGCTCGGCGGCCAGCTCGACCAGCCCGCGGAACTCCTCCTGGGTGAAGTCCAGCTCCTTGAGGAAGTGGCGGCCGGCGAGGGCGGTCGGGACAGTCGCCATGGGGGCGCTCCAGCGGTCGGGGTCGGCTTCAGGGACCTTGGAAGTCTATACGATGTTCCACATTTCTATACGGTCGCCTGAGCTGGGCTCTGTGGTATGTCACATGTCACGCGTCACACGGCATCCCGCTCCACCGGGCAGCTCATGCACCGTGGCCCGCCCCTCCCCCGCCCCAGTTCGCTCCCCGGGATCTCGATCACCTCGATGCCCTGCTTGCGCAGATGGGTGTTGGTGGTGGAGTTGCGTTCGTAGGCGACGACGACCCCGGGTTCGACGGCGAGGACGTTGCAGCCGTCGTCCCACTGCTCGCGCTCGGCCGCATGCACGTCCTGGGTGGCGGTCAGGACCCGGATCTCGCTGAGGCCGAGGGCGGCGGCGATCGCCCGGTGCATGTGCTCGGGCGGATGGTCGGTGACCTTGAGCTCCTTCTCGCCGGCGCCCGGTTCGATGGTGTACGAGCGGAGCATGCCGAGCCCTGCGTACTGGGTGAAGGTGTCGCCGTCGACCATCGTCATCACGGTGTCCAGGTGCATGAAGGCGCGCCGCTTCGGCATGTCCAGGGCGACGATGGTCTGCGCCGAGCCGGCCGCGAACAGCTTGTGCGCGAGCATCTCGACGGCCTGCGGGGTGGTGCGCTCGCTCATGCCGATCAGGACCGCGCCGTTGCCGATCACCAGGACGTCGCCGCCCTCGATGGTGGAGGGGTAGGCGGCCTGTCCCTCCGACCAGACGTGGAACGTTTCGCCACGGAAGAGCGGATGGTGCCGGTAGATCGCCTCGAAGTGCACGGTCTCGCGCTGCCGGGCGGGCCAGCGCATGGCGTTGATGGAGACGCCGTCGTAGACCCAGGCGGAGGTGTCGCGGGTGAAGAGGTGGTTGGGTAGCGGTTCGAGGAGGAAGTCGTCGAGGTCCATGACGTGGAAGCGGACCGAGGTGGGCTCCTCGTGGGCGGCCAGGAACTCCCGCTTGGTCATACCGCCGACCAGCGCCTCGGCCAGCTCGGCCGCCGGCAGTTTCCCGATGGCGGCGCGCAGGTGGTCGGTGGCGAGGGGGCCGTACTCCTTCTCGTCGAAGACCCGGTCCAGGACGAGGGTGCGGGCGGCCTGGATCTCCAGTGCCTCTTCGAGCAGGTCGCCGAAGAGATGGACGGCTACCCCGCGGTCGCGCAGCACGTCGGCGAAGCCGTCGTGCTCGGCCCGGGCCCGGCGCACCCAGAGGACGTCGTCGAAGAGGAGGGCGTCCTTGTTGCTCGGGGTGAGCCTTTTGAGCTCCAGATCCGGCCGGTGGAGTATGACGCGGCGCAGCCGCCCGGCCTCGGAGTCGACGTGGAATCCCATGCCTCCATCCTGACCATCGGCGACCGTGTTCACCCCCGGCTCGACGTTTCTTGTTCTCGTCCTCTTGACGACAAATAGGCACCGAGATTATGGTCAACTTGACTCTAAAAGCGAGGGGGCGGATCCGATGGCCGACATCACCCGGCGCCTGGGCTGGCGCCATCTGCGCGGCGCGCCGACGGCGCACGTCAGACACCACCGGGGCGAGAGGCTGCTGCACGACGGGCCGGGGCTCAGCTTCTGGTTCCGCGCGCTCACCGCGGCGATTTCCGAGGTCCCGGTCGACGACCGGGAACTGGCGATGACCTTCCACGCCCGAACGGCCGACTTCCAGGACGTGGCGGTCCAGGCGACCGTCACCTACCGCGTCGGGGACCCGGCCGTGGCGGCCGCCCGTCTCGACTTCTCCATCGACCCGGACACCGGCGTCTGGCGCGGCACCCCGCTCGAGCAGCTGGGCACCCTGCTGACCGAGACGGCCCAGCAGCACGCACTGGACGCGCTGGCCCGTACCCCGCTGGCGGAGGCGCTGGTCGACGGGGTGGCGGTGGTCCGGGAGCGGATCGCGGCAGGCCTGGCCGGGGAGCCGCGGCTGCCCGCCACCGGCATCGAGGTGGTGGCCGTCCGCGTGATGGCCCTGCGGCCGGAGCCGGAGGTGGAGCGGGCGCTGCGCACCCCGGCCCGCGAGCAGATCCAGCAGGAGGCGGACCGTGCGACGTACGAGCGGCGCGCGGTGGCCGTCGAGCGGGAGCGGGCGATAGCCGAGAACGAGCTGGCGAGTCAGATCGAACTGGCCCGCCGCGAGGAACAGCTGGTCGAGCAGCGGGGCACCAACGCGCGGCGCGAGGCGGAGGAGCACGCGGCGGCCGACGCGGTCCGGGCGGAGGCGGAGGCGGCCAGGTCCGTGAAGCTGGCGGAGGCGGAAGCGGTGAGGGCCGTGAAGCTGGCGGACGCGGAAGCGGCGCGCACGGTCCGGCTGGCGGAGGCGGAGGCGGCCCGGTCCGCGAAGGTGAGCGAGGCGGAGGCGGCCCGGGCGGTCACGCTGGCGCGGGCCGAGGCCGTGGGGGCCCGGGAGGTCGGCGAGGCGCGGGCCGCGGCGCAGGCGGCCTGGCTGCGGGTGCACGGCGAGGCGGACGTGGCCACGCTGCACGCCCTCACCGGCGCCCGGCTCGCCGAGAACCTGCCGCGCATCGACAGCGTGACCGTGTCGCCCGACGTGCTGACCGGGCTGCTCGCCAGGCTGGGCGGGGAGCGGGAGTGAGCCTCGCGCCGCGGGCCGTGCTGGTCCACCGGACCACGGAGTACGAGGAGTTGGTGGCCCGGCACGGCACGCACGGCCAGGCCGCCTTCTTCCTCGCCTCCCGGGGCCGGGACATGGCCGAGGTCGCCGAACGCCACCGGCGCACCCGGCGGGCGCTCGCCGAGGTGACCTCCGCGGTGCCGCTGGCCTGGCGCCGGGCCGGCGTCGAGCGGGCCGACCTGGACCGCTTCCTGTTCGCGCCCGAGGACGTGGTCGTGGTGGTCGGCCAGGACGGGCTGGTGGCGAACGTGGCCAAGTACCTGGACGGCCAGCCGGTGATCGGCATCGACACCGATCCCGGCCGCAACCCGGGGGTGCTGGTACGGCACCGCCCGGAGCAGGCGCCCGTCCTGCTGGCCTCGGTGGGCGCCACGGCCACGGGTGCCGACGAGCTGACGATGGTCGAGGCGGTCGCCGACGACACCCAGCGGCTCGTGGCGCTCAACGAGATCTACCTCGGTGCCGCCGGTCATCAGACCGCCCGATACCGCCTGGGCCTCGAGAACGACGGGGGTGTCGTCGAGGCCCAGGCGTCCTCCGGGGTGCTGGTGGGCACGGGCACCGGGGCCACCGGCTGGCTGCGCTCGGTGTGGCAGGAGCGCGGTGCCCGCCTCCCGCTGCCCGCTCCCACGGAGGACCGCCTCCTCTGGTTCGTCCGCGAGGCCTGGCCCTCACCGGCGACCGGGACCTCCCTGGTGGCCGGCGCACTGACGGCCTCGGCGGCCCTGACCCTCACGGTCGAGTCGGACCGCCTCATCGCCTTCGGCGACGGCATCGAGACCGACGCCCTGGAGCTGACCTGGGGGCAGACGGTCCGGGTGGGGACGTGCGGGCGGCGGCTCCGGCTGGTCGGCTGACCGGCCGGGGTCCGCCGCTCACAGTCGCGGGTCCACCGGCTCCGACTCCAGGGCAAGGACCCCGAAGACCGCCTCGTGCACCCGCCACAGCGGCTCGCCGTCCGCGAGGCGGTCAAGGGCCTCCAGGCCGAGGGCGTACTCGCGGATCGCCAGGGACCGCTTGTGGTTGAGGAAGCGGCCCCGCAGGCGGGTGAGGTTGTCGGGGCGGGTGTACTCGGGGCCGTAGATGATCCGCAGGTACTCCCGGCCGCGGCACTTGATGCCGGGCTGCACCAGCCGGCCCTGCGGGTCGCGGACCACCGCGCCGGCCGGCTTGACGACCATGCCCTCGCCGCCCCGGCCGGTCATCTCCAGCCACCAGTCGACGCCTGCCCGTACCGACTCCGGGTCGCCGGTGTCGACGTGCAGTCGGCGGGTGGTCTGCAGCAGGCCGGTGGGGTCGTGCTCGACCAGCCGGTCCAGGAGGGCGAGCTGCTCGTCGTGCGGGAGCGCGGCGAGGCTGCGGCCCTGGACGGCGAGGATCTGGAAGGGGGCGAGGCGCACCCCGTCCAGGCCGTCGGTGGTCCAGCAGTAGCGGCGGTAGGCGTCGGTGAAAGCGGCCGCGTCGGCGGCGCGTTCACGCTGCCGGTCGCGCAGCTCACCGATCTCGACACCGCGCGCCGCCGCCCGCTCCAGGGCGGCCAGCGCACCGGGGAAGACCGCGCCGGAGGCGGCGCCCACGGCGGCGTACTGGGTACGCAGCAGCCCGGAGGCCTTCAGCGACCACGGCAGCAGCTCGGCGTCGAGCAGCAGCCAGTCGGTGCCGAGTTCGTCCCAGAGGCCGGCCGCGTCGACCGAGGCGCGGATGCGGCCGAGGATCTCCTCGGTCACCGGCTCGTCGGCGAAGAACGGGCGTCCGGTACGCGTGTACAGGGAACCGGTCGGGCCGGGCGCGACACCGAAGCGCTTGTGCGCGACCTCCGCGTCCCGGCACACCAGCGCCACCGCCCGCGAGCCCATGTGCTTCTCCTCGCACACCACCCGGGCGACCCCGTCCGCCGCGTACTGGGCGAAGGCCTCGGCAGGGTGCTCCAGGTAGCCCTCCACGTGACTGGTGGCCGTGGGTGCCATGGTCGGCGGGAGGTACGGCAGCAGCCGCGGGTCGATCGCGAAGCGGCTCATCACCTCCAGGGCGGCCGCGGCGTTCTCCTCGCGGACCGCGATCCGGCCCTGGTGACGGGTCTCGACGACGCGGCGTCCGTGGACGTCGGCCAGGTCCAGCGGGCGTCCGTCCTGGCCGCCGGGCGCCTCGGTGAGCAGCGGGCGGGCCGGCTCGTACCAGACTCGCTCGGCCGGTACGTCGACCAGCTCCCGCTCCGGCCAGCGCAGCGCGGTCAGCCTGCCGCCGAAGACGGCGCCGGTGTCCAGGCAGATGGTGTTGTTCAGCCAGGTCGCCTCCGGGACCGGGGTGTGGCCGTAGACGACGGCCGCCCGGCCCCGGTAGTCCTCGGCCCACGGGTAGCGCACCGGCAGGCCGAACTCGTCGGTCTCCCCGGTGGTCTCGCCGTACAGGGCGTGCGAGCGGACCCGGCCCGAGGTGCGGCCGTGGTACTTCTCGGGCAGCCCGGCGTGGCAGACGACCAGCTTCCCGCCGTCGAGGACGTAGTGGCTGACCAGTCCGTCGATGAACTCCCGTACCTGCGCCCGGAACTCGTCGCTCTCGCCGGCCATCTGCTCGATGGTCTCGGCGAGTCCGTGGGTGTGCTGGACCTTGCGGCCCTTGAGATAACGGCCGTACTTGTTCTCGTGGTTGCCCGGCACGCACAGGGCGTTGCCGGAGCCGGCCATCGACATCACCCGGCGCAGCACGCCGGGGCTGTCCGGGCCGCGGTCGACGAGGTCGCCGACGAAGACGGCGGTACGGCCCTCGGGGTGGACGCCGTCGGTGTAGCCCAACTTGGCGAGCAGGAGCTCCAGTTCGCTCGCGCAGCCGTGGATGTCGCCGATGATGTCGAAGGGGCCGGTGAGGTGGGTCAGGTCGTTGAACCGCTTCTCGGTGACGACGGTCGCCGACTCGATCTCCTCGGTACCGCGCAGGACGTGCACCTTGCGGAAGCCCTCACGCTCCAGGTGGCGCAGGGAACGGCGGAGTTCGCGGATGTGGCGCTGGATGACCCGGCGGGGCATGTCGGCGCGGTCGGTGCGGGCCGCGTTGCGTTCGGCGCACACCTCCTCGGGCACGTCGAGGACGATGGCGACGGGCAGCACGTCGTACTGCTTGGCCAGGTCGATCAGCCGGCGCCGGGAGTCCTGCTGGACGCTGGTCGCGTCGACGACCGTGCGGCGGCCGGCGGCGAGCCGCTTGCCGGCGATGTAGTGCAGGACGTCGAAGGCGTCCTTGGTGGCGCTCTGGTCGTTCTCGTCGTCGGAGACCAGGCCCCGGCAGAAGTCGGAGGATATGACCTCGGTCGGCTTGAAGTGGCGTCGGGCGAAGGTGGACTTGCCGGAGCCGGAGGCGCCGACGAGGACGACCAGGGAGAGGTCGGTGACGGGGAGGACCCGTCCGGTGCGCTGTGTCTCGGTCATGCCGCCTTCTCCTCCTTCGCGGCGCGTGCGGTGGCTGTGCTCGTGTCGGCTGCGCTTATGTCAAAAACGGCCATCTGGGTGGGCGGGCCGACCTCCGGGTCGTCCGGTCCCACGGGCATGAACTCGACGTCGTAACCGTGGAGTTCGGCGACCCGGCGGGCCCAGGAGCGGAACTCCTCGCGGGTCCACTCGAAGCGGTGGTCGCCGTGCCGGGTGTGGCCGGCGGGGAGGGTCTCCCAGCGGACGTTGTACTCGACGTTCGGGGTGGTGACGAGGACCGTGCGCGGGCGGGCGGCGCCGAACACGGCGTACTCCAGGGCGGGCAGCCGCGGCAGGTCGAGGTGTTCGATCACCTCGCTGAGCACGGCGGCGTCGTACCCCTTGAGCCGCTTGTCGGTGTAGGCGAGCGAGCCCTGGAAGAGCTTGACGTGGGCGGCCTGCCGCTCCCCCATGGGGTCCAGCTTGAGCCGCCGGGAGGCGATGGTGAGCGCCCGCATCGACACGTCGACGCCGACGATCTCGGTAAAGGACGGGTCCTTCAGCAGCTCCTGCACCAACTGGCCCTGGCCGCAGCCGAGGTCGAGGACCCGGGCGGCGCCGGAGCGCCTCAGCGCGTCCAGGATCGCCTCCCGGCGCTGCACGGCGAGCGGGGGCGGCTTCTGCTCGGTCTCCGTCTCCTCCTCGACCGCGTTGTCGATCTCCTCGACCTCGCTGTCGTCGGCCTCGGCGAGCCGTACCAGCTCCAGCCGTTCCATCGCCTGCCGGGTCAGCGACCAGCGGCGGGAGAGGTAGCGGCTGGTGATGAGCTTCTGCTCGGGGTGGCCGGGCAGCCAGCCCTCGCCGGCGCGCAGCAGCTTGTCGACCTCCTCGGCGGAGACCCAGTAGTGCTTGGCGTCGTCGAGGACGGGGAGCAGGACGTAGAGGTGGCGCAGCGCCTCGGAGAGGGTCAGCGTCCCGGACTCCAGGACGAGTCGGACGTACCGCGACTCGCCCCACTCCGGGAACTCGGCGTCCAGCGCGACCGGTTCGGCGGTCACCGTCCAGCCGAGCGGCTCGAAGAGGTGCCGTACGAGGTCGGGGCCGCCGCGGGCGGGCAGCGCGGGCACCTCGACGCGCAACGGCCGCGGCTGCGCCGGGGCTTCGGGGAGGGCCCTGCACACGCCGCGCATCGCGCTGGAGAAGACGTTGCCGATCGCCACGGCGAGCAGTGAGGAGGCCGCGTACGGGCGGTCGTTGACGTACTGCGCGAGTGCCGCGTCGGGTGCTCCGCCGCGTCCCTTGCCCTTGCCGCGCCGGACCAGCGCCACCGCGTCGACCTCCAGGAGCAGCGCCGCCGTGCAGCGCCCGGCGTCCGCCTCCGGGTAGAAGACATGGGCGATGCCGTGCGAGGTGGTGAAGGTCTGCGCGTTGCCGGGGTGCTTGTGCAGCAGGAACCCGAGGTCGGTCGCGGGACGTTCGGGGGTGCCGGTGGTGGTGATCGTCAGGAACACGGTGGGTCGCCTCGAAAAGGGTCTGGAAAGGGCGCGAAAGCGCTGGTCGTGCGCTTGTCCGTGGTCCCAACGTACCTAGGTTCGCGGGGCGGGTGCGCGGAATTTCTGCGGGGGGAGGAACTGCGCGACCAGCCACGACGGTGCCGCAGTCGGCTGACGGCATGTCGCGGCGCTCCCGGCGGAACGCTCAGCCGTCGGCCCGTTTCCAGGCGCCGACGCCGAGCTTGCCCGTGGTCCCGAGGTCCAGGCCCGGGGTGACGGTGACGGGCGCGGCGCCCGGCTTGGCCAGGACCCGGACGTAGGGCACGTTCACGGCCGTGCCCGCCAGGGTCGTGTTGCGCCAGATCAGGCCGGAGAGGGCGGCCTCACCGGGTTTCAGGGCCAGCGGGCCCGGCGGGTCGTCGAAGCCGGTTCCGGTGGCGATGGCGGCGCCTCCGTGCAGGACGCGGATGCCGTCGACGGGCCGGCGGTTCTCGTCCAACAGGCTCAACCGGGGGTAGCCGTCGAGCTCGTAGTCCCGCTTCCCGCAGTTCTCCAGGTGGAGTCCGACCACCCGCAGGCCCATCGCGGCGTCGCCGTCGTCGGCCCACAGCCGGACACCTGAGGCGGGGCAGGCACCTGTCTCGGCCGGTGCCTCGTCGGCGGGGACCTTGGTGACCTCGGCCACCTTCACCCGGGTCACCGGGGAGGCGCCGGGGGCGAGCACGCCCGGTTCGACGGTTCCGCGGGTGCTGCGGCCCGGCCCGACCCCGGGCACGGTCACCTCCTTGTGGGCCATGACCGCGCCGGTGTCCGTGGTGAAGTCGAAGAGCACGGTGTAGGTCATGGCCTGGTCGCCGTCGTTGCTGACCTGGTAGGCGGCGGAGATGCCGGAGTCGCCGGGCAGCCGGTCCGCGTGCACCGTGCCCGGGGCGGCGGACGGGGTCGGGGAGGCGGCGGGGATGGTGACCGAGGTGATCCGGACGCCGTCCACCGGGGGGTCGGTGACGGTGGCGCGGGGTGCCGGGACGGCCGCGCCCGCTCCGCCGCCGGTGGCCGTGTGCTCCGTGCCGCAGGCCGTGGCCAGGAGGAGGACGGCGGCAGGGGCGAGGAGACGGGGGCGGGGTCTGCGCATCCGGCCACCTCATCAGGGCGGACGCCGGGCGACCGTGACGGAAGCCATAGCTCCGGTCACAGCCGTGTCACAGCCGGCCGGATGCGCGACCCCGGCCGGTCACGACAGCTGCGACTGGACCTGCGCGGAGATCAGCTCCAGGTGGTCTAGGTCGGAGAGGTCGAGGATCTGGAGGTAGAAGCGGCGGGAGCCGATCTCGGCGTAGCGGCCGATCTTCTCGACGACCTCGGCGGGGGTGCCGGCCAGGCCGTTCTCCTTCAGTTCGGCGACCTCGCGGCCGATGGCGGCGGCGCGGCGGGCGACCTCCTGGTCGTCCTTGCCGACGCAGACCACGAGGGCGTTGGAGTACGTCAGCTCGTCCGCCTCGCGGCCCGCCGCCTCGACGGCGGCCCGCACCCGGCCGAACTGCCGCTCGCTGTCCTCGACGGAGGCGAACGGCATGTTGAACTCGTCGGCGTAGCGTGCGGTCAGCTTCGGGGTGCGGCTGGCGCCGTGGCCGCCGATCAGCACGGGGATCCGCGCCTGGGCGGGCTTGGGCAGCGCGGGCGAGCGGGTGAGGTCGTAGTAGGTGCCGTGGAAGTCGAAGGTGTCACCGAGCTTGGTCTCCCAGAGCCCGGTGACGATCGCCAGCTGCTCCTCGAGGCGGCCGAACTTCTCCTTCGGGAAGGGGATGCCGTACGCCTTGTGCTCGTCCTCGAACCAGCCCGCGCCGAGGCCGAGTTCGACCCGGCCGCCGGACATCTGGTCGACCTGGGCGACCTGGATGGCGAGCACGCCGGGCAGCCGGAAGGTTCCTGCGGTCATCAGGGTGCCGAGGCGGATCCGCTTGGTCTCGCGGGCGAGTCCGGCGAGCGTGATCCAGGCGTCGGTGGGGCCGGGCAGGCCGTCCACGTCGCCCATCTTCAGATAGTGGTCGGAGCGGAAGAAGGCGTCGAAACCGAGGTCTTCGGTGGCCTTGGCGACGGTGAGGAGGGTGTCGTAGCTCGCGCCCTGCTGGGGCTCGGTGAAGATACGAAGGTCCATACACCTATCCTGCACGCCCCCTGCCCCGTCAACCGCATCGGAACCGCCCGTCACGGTCGTCCACCACCCCGGGTGAATGTCGTCAACGGGCAGACCACGGGGCGGCAGGGGTCAGTGACCGGGCTGTGCGGTGATCGTTGGGTGGGGGGAGCCGGGCCGTCCGGCACCCGCGCCGGACGGTCGCCGTCGCCGCGCGTCGTTCGTGGCCTGCTGCCGGCGGCGGGCCGGGGGGCCGAGGAGGCCGTCTTGTCCGAAGAGTCCGTTCCACCACAGGGTGGCCCCTCCTCCGGTCAGCCCAAGGGGCTGCTCCAGCAGATGGAGGAACTCATGGCGGCG
Organism: Streptomyces sp.; assembly: GCF_019510245.1. GTDB lineage: Bacteria > Actinomycetota > Actinomycetes > Streptomycetales > Streptomycetaceae > Streptomyces. The sequence goes on from NZ_JAEKKT010000183.1 coordinate 30,256, forward strand.
CTGAACGCGGACCTCTCGGCGCTGGGCGCGGACCTGCGGCGGCCCGCGAGGGATGAGGCCGGTCTCGGCCGGGAGGCACGTCCGAGGCCTCAGGGCTGACGGCCGAGGTGAGCGGGGTCCGGTGCGTCGGTCCGGTGCGTCGGCCGGGTGCGGGCCGGTGGGGGCCGGTCGCGCAGTTCCCCGCGCCCCTGAAGGGGCGGTCACCCCCGGTGTTTTCAGCCACGACGGCGCCGCGGACGAACGACGACGCCTCGCGGCTCTTCGAGCGGAACGCTCACCCGTCCCGCACCTCCTCCCTGGCCGCCAGCTTGCGGAGCATCTCCAGGACCCTGTCCCGGGACTCGTCGGCCGCGTCGATGGCCTCCATGCACTGCCAGTACGTCGCCTCGTCGGCCGCGGCGCTGGCCATGCCGACCAGCGCGATGCCCGCCTCGGCGAGGAGGCCGCCGAGACTCAGCAGGGTCATACGGGCGTCGTCCAGTTCGGTGAGCTGGGCGGCGCGCAGGGTGCCGGGGTCCAGGTCGGGGGTGCCCAGCACGCCGCAGCCCCGGCCCGCCAGCTCGGTCAGGCCGAGGGCCTCGCCGCGCAGCTCGGGCGGCCCGGAGACGGCCAGCCGGCTGCCGATCGCCTGGGCCAGGGCCTGGGCCTGCCACACCTCGGTCATCATCTCCGGAACGCCCGCGCCGTGCGCCAGCGCCTGTCTGCTCGCCACGATGAGCCGCATCGCGTCCATCCGTCGCCCCGTCCCCGTCGGTCCGAACTGCCTTGCCGCGCTCAGTAGTTCACTACCCAGAGTGAGGGTTCCTGAGACATGGAGCCAGGGGAAGACGGAAATCTGTGGACAACAATTCGGATTCGGGCGGGGTGCTGGCTACTGAGCGTTAAATCGGAGCGCCGTGCTCCCCGCCCGCGCCCTCCCGACGGACCGTCAGACGGGCGGGAACCGCTTCTCGTTGCGGTCGATCTTCGCGGCCAGCGCGGCCAGCGGGTCGATGTCCAGGACGTCACAGAGCTGGAGGAGATAGGAGAGGACGTCGGCGACCTCGTCCGTGACCCGGTGGGCGGTGCCGGGGTCGTCCATCACCCGGGACGACTCCTCCGGGGTCAGCCACTGGAAGATCTCGACCAGTTCGGACGCCTCCACGCTGAGGGCGGAGGCCAGGTTCTTGGGGGTGTGGTACTGCCGCCAGTCGCGGGCGGCGGCGAACTCGGCCAGCCGGTGCTGGAGTCCGGCCACGTCGAGGGGTTCGTCGGTCACGCGTCCAGGTGTACCACGGTGATCGACTCCGCTCCCTCGGCCCACGAGGCGTCGCTCACCGCGGCGACGAGCCGGATGTGGCCGCGCTCGCCCATCAGGACGGCCGTGCGCAGGAGTTGGGCGCGTTGGCCCGGGTCGAGGCAGCGGTCGAAGCCGTCGGCGAGGACGGTGAGGCCGCGCATGGCGTCGGGGACCTCGCCCGGCGCGTCGACCGCGAGGACGCCGGGGCCGGTGAAGAGGACCAGGGCCAGGGCGAGGTAGCGCAGTTCGCCGTCGCCGAGCCGCTCCAGCTCGGTGCGCAGGCCGTCGCCGCGGTCGAGGAGCGCCCGTACTCTGCCGTCGCCGGCCGGTTCGGCGAGCAGGTCGACGACGGGGCCGGCGCAGCCGGTGCGCACCGCGTCGACGAGCAGGCCGTGGCGGCGGCCGCATTCGGCGCGGGTACGCCACAGGACGTCGGCGAGGTTGTCGCAGCCGCGCAGCAGCCGGCCGGAGCCGGTGCGGACGGGGGTGCGCATGCCGTCCGGCCGCGGGTCGCAGGCGAAGACCGACCGCAGGGCGACGACCATCTGCTCGGCGGCGGCGAGGACCTGCCGCTGCCCGTCCGTCTTCCCGGCGACGCGCAGCGGCAGCAGGGCGGTGCCGAGGCGGTCGTCGGGGAGCGGGGCCCGGGTCACCGGTGCGGAGCCCGCGGTGTGCCAGGCGGCCTGCACGGCCGGGCGGCTCGGGTCGCGCAGCGCGGTCTCCAGGAGCACGAGGCCGCCCGCGGTCAGCCGTTCGCCGACGATGCGCAGTTCGGGCTCGGCCTGGACGGCGAGGTCGAGCCGCACGGGCCCCGCGGCGCCGTCGGCCGTGCAGCCGATGCGGAACCCGCGGCGCCGCTGCGCGTCGGGCCGGGCCCGCTCCGGCACCAGCGCGCCCGGGTCCGGGAACACGTCCGCGAGCGCGGCCCCGCCGCCGAGCCGGGCGAGCGCCTCGTAGGCGGCGAGCGCCGCGCTCTTCCCGCTCCCGCTGGGCCCGGCGAACAGGGTGACCTGCCCGACGGGGAAGGTCACACCTCGGTGCCGGGCGAAGGCGGAGAGCCGAAGCTCGGTGACGCGGGGTCGGGGGTCACGACGTGGAGTGGGGGCAGGTGCCGGTGCGGCGGCCGGTGGCCGACTGCCCGAGCGGGCACGCGGGACGGTCTCCGACGGCCCGGCAGCCACACCGGAGCCCACCGGACGGACGGTCTCCGACGGCCCGGCAGCCACACCGGAGCCCACCGGACGGACGGTCTCCGACGGCCCGGCAGCCACACCGGACCGCGCCGGGCGCACGGTCTCCGACGGCCCGGCAGCCACACCAGACCGCGCCGGGCGCACGGTCTCCGACGGTCCGGCGGGCACGCCGGAGCGTGCCGGGCGGGGCCGCTCGGGAGTCGGATCACCGGGCCCCGTCGGCGCGTTCGGCGCCACCGACGGCCCCGTGCCGTCGGGCGGCGGTGGCAACAACGGCGACGGGGCCGACGACGGCGGGGCAGGCGTGTCGCCCGCAGCGGAACGGGCGGAAGGGGAGGGGCGGGACGCGGACGAGGCGGGGGGCACGGCCATATGCGGACCGTAGGCCTCCGGCCGCCCGGCGAACCGTTCCGCCCACCCGCCCTTCCTTCGATCGGGGGACGGCCGGCCGTCCCGCGGACCGGCCCCCGACCGGTCGTCAGCCCCCGGAGACCCCCGCCCCCTCCATCAGTCCGCTGACCTCGGTACCGGGCGGGGTGAGCAGGAAGACGTTGCGGTCGACCCGGTGCATTCCGCTGGCCAGGCCGAAGACCACGCCGGTGCTGAAGTCGAGGACGCGCTTGGCGACCTCCGTCTCGGCGCCGGTGAGGTCGAGCAGGACCGGTATCCCGGCCATCAGCGTCTCGGCGACGTCACGGGCGTCGGCGAAGACGTTGACCCGCAGGACGACGAAACGGCGGCGCGTCTCGGTCTCCGCGTCCGGCAGCGCCCGGTGGTCCACCGCCGACGGCCAGGCGTCGCGGCCTCGCAGCGGCACCACCTGGGCGAGCCCCTCCCACTGTTCATCGGTGACGTCGTAACGGCTCACCGGCTCCCCCTGACCTGACTCGCACTCGATGCCTGCACCAGCCAATTCTTACGCCAAGTCACCCGTTCGGCCCAACAGCGACACGAAGCGCGAGCGTTTCCGGGCGCCCCGGCAGGAAAGAAGTGATTTTTTCACTATTCAGGCGATTGCCGCGCATTGGGGGCTTCTTACCGCCCTCACACCGGACTCTTCTCCTCCCGTGACGTCTCGCTCACCGCCTGCTATTAGCGTCCGGTCCGTGCACTTGGCAGAAACACAACAGGTGACACCCGACCGGCGGACACAGTCGGCGGTGTCCGCCGCTCCGGGCGATGCGGGAGCCCCCGCCCCCTGGCACCGCGTCCTGACCATCCTCGCCGACATCGGCCTGTTCATCGGCACCCGGTCGGTGTGGACGCAGGCGGTGACGCACCACCAGGTCCTCGCGGCCCTGATCTCCCTCTGCTACGTCTCGATCCTGGTGACCGGCGTGCTGACGCTGACGGTCCGCAGCACCCGGTCGCTGGCCCGCCTCGACCTGGTGGTCCTGGTCACGGCGGTGACGCTGGCGCTGTGCGCCTGGGTGCTGAACCACAGCGGCGGCGACGAGGGCGTCCTGACCACCCAGGCCGCCAGGGAACTCGTCGCCGGCCACCCGGTGTACGGACAGCCCTGGCCGTGGCTGTTCGGCGGCAAGGGCGTCGCCCTCACGCCGACGATAGGCGGCAGTTACGACTACACCTACGGCTATCCCCCGCTGGCCACGCTGCTGACGGTCCCGCTGCTGTGGCTCGGCCACCACGGCGCCCCCGCGACGGCGGTGTGCGCGGGCGCCCTGATCGCCGGCACGGTCGTGCTGTGGCGGATGCTCCCGGTGCCGTGGCGTTCGGCGGCGACGCTGAGCTGCCTGGGCTTCGGCTTCCTCTCCACGTACTCCCGGGTCGGCTACCCGGCGGTCATCGCCCTGGCGCTGCTGATCCCGGTGGTGGTGCGCTGGCCGCGGATCGGGCAGGGCGGCCGGCTGGGATCGGCCGGGATCGCGCGGGCCGCGTGCCTCGGGGCCGCCTGTGCGGCACAGCAACTGCCGTGGTTCGTCACGCCGTTCCTGCTGGCCGGCATCTACGCGGTGCGGCGCGGGGAACTCGGCGGCCGGGCCGCCGCACTGGTGGTCCTGCGGATCGCCGGGGTGGCCGTCACGGTGTGGCTGCTGATCAACACGTACTTCATCGCCTCCGAGCCCGGCCGCTGGCTGCGCGGGATCGCGCTGCCGCTCACCCAGGGCGCCGTGGTGCACGGCCAGGGACTGGTGGACATCACGCTCTACTACACGAACGGCAGCGACCGCATCGACTGGTACTCGCACGCGAGCATGCTCCTCGCGGCGGCCCTGCTGGCCCTGTTCGTGCTCTTCGTACGCCGGCTCGGGCCGGCCGCGACCGTGCTGCCGTGGCTCGCCTTCTTCCTGGCGACCCGCTCCCAGGACGGCTACTACCTGCTGATGACCCCGCTGTGGCTGGCGGCGGCCGTCACCGCCCCGCTGTCCGAGTTCGAGCACGCCTGGCAGCCGCGGCCGGGCCTGCTGAGCGGCCCCCGCCGCCTTCCCGCCCTGGCCCTGGCGGTCGTCCTGCTGCTCGCCCCGGCGCTGGTGAGCGCGGCGCTCGCGGTGTCCGGCCGGCCGCCGCTGCGGATGGAGATCACCGCGCTGCGGCGGGACGGGCGCCAGGCCGCGGTGGTCAGGGCGATGACGCTGAAGGTGGCCAACACGGGGAGCGTGCCGCTCACCCCGCACTACACGCTCACCACCGGGCAGGGCATGAGCAAGTACTGGCTGCTGGTGCGGGGTCCGGCGACGATCCCCGGGCACGCCACGGCGAGCGTCGAACTCAGGCCGTCGAACGGCAGGTTCGGCATCCCCGTCAAGCCGAGCACCCGGATCCGGCTGCGCGCCTTCACCGCGGATCCGCAGACGTTGTCCAGCCGGGACGTGAAGATCAGCCGGACGGCCCGCTGAGGGCTCCGCCGGACGGCCCGCTGTGGGCTCCGCCGGACGCCCCGTCAGGCCGCCGTGCGGGTGAAGCGGAGGGTGGCGGTCACCGTGGTGGGGCCGCCCATCATGCGCATCTGGTTGAAGGTGACGCCGAACTCCTCGCGCGCCACCTGGAACTCGGCCTCCAGCGTCAGCCCGTCGACGTCGGCCGAGACCAGCTTCGCGGTGACCTGCTGCGGCCTGCTGATGCCGCGGACGGTGAGCTGACCGTCGACCTGGACGGTGTCGCCCGCGCCCCGCTGCGCGCCGCGCACCGCGAAGGTGATCTCCGGGTGGTTGTCCGCGTCGAAGAAGTCGGCCGAGCGCAGGTGGTCGTCGCGCTTCTTGTTCTTGGTGTCCAGCGTGGCCGCGTCGATCACCAGCGTGCCGGTGGCGGTGCCGTCGGCGGCCACCTCGCCCCGGCCGGTGACGCCCGTGAAGGTGCCCTTGACGGTGACCAGACCCCAGAAGGACTTGTGCCGGACGGCGACGGCGGAGGCGGTCGGGTCGAGCTGCCAGAGGCCGGTTTCCACGGTGACGGTCATGGCCGTACTCCGATTCCTTGGTGGTTCAAATTTGGATGACTACGGTACGGCTGCACGCTAGCCCAATATCCAAATTTGGACAACAGGTAGACTCGATGCCATGGCCGCCGCCCAGGAAGACCCCGCCGAGCTGCCGCAATGCCCGTCACTCGCGGGCGGCGGACTGCTCCCCGCCGAGTTGCGCGCCTGGATGCTGCTGCTGGCCGCGACCGGTGCGGTGGAGCAGCGGCTGCGGTCGGTCGTGAAGGAGACGCTGGACGTCTCGCACGACGAGTTCCTGATCCTGTGCCTGCTGGCCGAGCAGCCGCGCGAGGGTCTGCGCATGACCCGGATCGCGGAGCTGCTGGGCCGCCCCAAGACCCGCCTCACCTACCAGATCGCCTGCCTCCACCACGCCGGCCTCGTCACCCGCAAGGCCGCCTGCGGCGACAGACGGGGCATCGAGGTCGCCCTCACCGACAAGGCCCGCCACCAGATCCAGGACGTCTCCGCCACCCTCGCCGAGACGGTCGGGCAGGCGGTCGGCCACGTCATCGGTCCGGAGCAGCGCGAGGCGCTGTGCGCGCTGATCCCACAGCTCGCCGACGACACGCCCTGACCGTACGAATCCGGCCACTTCACCCCCGGGAGGCGCAGGTCACAGCCACGGAGAGGGCAAGGTCACAGCCCTGCCACCCGTGCACTTTTGGCGCTCTGCCCTAGCATCCGAGCATGACGGTCCTGCCTGACGACGGGCTCTCACTGGCCGCCGAGTTCCCTGACGCGACGCAAGAGCAGTGGCAACGCCTGGTCGAAGGCGTGCTGCGCAAGTCCGGCAGGGAAGTCTCGGGCGAGGCCGCCGAGGACGCCCTGTCCACGACGCTCGAGGACGGGCTGCGCGCCCGCCCCCTGTACACCGCGCGCGACTCCGCACCCGACCCGGGGCTGCCCGGCTTCGCGCCGTACGTGCGCGGCGGCCGTCCCGAGGGCGGCGTCGCGGGCGGCTGGGACGTACGGCAGCGGCATGCGGCGGCTCCCGACGGCGCGGTCCTGACCGACCTGGAGAACGGCGTCACCTCGCTCTGGCTCGTGCTGGGCGAGGGCGGCATCCCCGTCGGCGCACTGGGCCGGGCGCTGGAGGGCGTCTACCTCGACCTGGCGCCGGTCGTCCTCGACGCCGGCCGGGAGGCCGGGGCGGCCGCCGCCGAGCTGTTCCGGCTGTACGACGAGAAGGGCGTCGACCCCAAGGCCGTACGGGGCAACCTGGGCGCCGACCCGCTCGGGTACGAGGCGCGCACCGGCGCCGCCCTCCCCTTCGCGCCCGTCGCGGAGCTGGCGAAGCGGTGCGCCGAGGGATTCCCGGGGCTGCGGGCGCTGACCGTGGACGCGCTGCCGTACCACGAGGCGGGCGGCTCGGCCGCACAGGAACTGGGTGCCTCGCTGGCCACCGGTGTGGCGTATCTGCGGGAGCTGACGGAGGCCGGGCTGGGCATCGAAGAGGCCCTGGCGCAGCTGGAGTTCCGGTACGCGGCCACCGCCGACCAGTTCCTGACGATCGCCAAGCTGCGCGCCGCGCGCCGGCTGTGGGCGCGGGTCGCCGAGGTGAGCGGGGCGGCCGACGCGGGCGCCCAGGTGCAGCACGCCGTCACCTCGCCGGTGATGATGAGCCGCCGCGACCCGTGGGTGAACATGCTGCGCACGACGGTCGCGACGCTGGCCGCCGGGGTGGGCGGCGCCGACTCCGTCACCGTGCTGCCGTTCGACCACGCGATCGGCCTGCCGGACGGCTTCGCCCGCCGGATCGCCCGCAACACCTCGACGATCCTCATCGAGGAGTCCCACCTGGCGCGGGTCATCGACCCGGCGGGCGGCTCCTGGTACGTGGAAAAGCTCACCGACGAACTCGCCCAGGCGGCCTGGGAGTTCTTCCGGACCGTCGAGCGCGACGGCGGCCAGGCGGCCGTCCTCCGCTCCGGCCGCCTGCGCACCGACCTGGCGACGACCTGGGCCGAGCGGGCCAAGAAGCTCGCCAAGCGCCGCGAACCCGTCACCGGCGTCAGCGAGTTCCCGTTCCTCGCCGAGAAGCCGGTGGTCCGCGAGCCCGCCCCGGAGCCGCCGTCGGGCGGCCTCCCCCGGGTCCGCCGCGACGAGGCCTTCGAGGAACTGCGCGCCCGCTCGGACGCCCACCTCGCGGCGACCGGCAGCCGCCCCCGGATCTACCTGGCGACGCTCGGCCCCGCCGTCGCGTACACCGCCCGCGCCGGCTTCGCCGCCAACCTCTTCCAGGCCGGCGGCATCGAACCCGTCGCCGAGGGCACCTTCGAGGAGAGCGGCGCCACCGAGGCGGTGCTCTGCTCGAGCGACGCGCTCTACGCCGAACAGGCCGAGCAGACCGCCCAGTCGCTGAAGTCGGCCGGTGCCCGGCACGTCGTCCTCGCGGGCCGGGGCGAGTTCGCCGGTGTCGACTCGTACGTCTTCGCGGGCTGCGACGCCGTGGCCGTGCTGTCCGAGACCCTCGACCGCATGGGAGTGTCCTGATGGGAATCCCCGACTTCTCCGGCATCGAACTGGGGACCCCCGTCACCGCGGGCGACGCCGAGGAGTGGCGGGCGGCCGGCTGTGACCTGCCGCTGTGGGAGACCCCGGAGGGCATCGGGGTCAAGCCGCTCTACACCGGCCGTGACCTGGAGGGCCTGGACTTCCTCGGCACCTACCCGGGCATCGCGCCGTACCTGCGCGGCCCGTACCCGACGATGTACGTCAACCAGCCCTGGACCATCCGCCAGTACGCGGGCTTCTCCACCGCCGAGGAGTCCAACGCGTTCTACCGGCGCAACCTGGCGGCCGGCCAGAAGGGCCTGTCGGTCGCCTTCGACCTGCCCACACACCGGGGCTACGACAGCGACCACCCGCGGGTGACCGGTGACGTCGGCATGGCGGGCGTGGCCATCGACTCGATCTACGACATGCGCCAACTGTTCGACGGCATCCCCCTCGACCGGATGACCGTGTCGATGACGATGAACGGCGCGGTCCTGCCCGTCCTCGCCCTCTACATCGTGGCGGCGGAGGAGCAGGGCGTACCGCCCGAGAAGCTGGCCGGGACCATCCAGAACGACATCCTCAAGGAGTTCATGGTCCGCAACACCTACATCTATCCGCCGAAGCCGTCGATGCGGATCATCTCCGACATCTTCGCCTACACCTCGCAGC
>NZ_JAEKKT010000044.1 GCF_019510245.1 Streptomyces sp.
TGTTGACGTCGTCGCTGTCCACGTAGAGGGTCGCGCCATCGATCTGATGTCCGCAGACCATCATGACGCCGAGCAGAGTGCCGTCTGCGGTCACGGAGATGCCGGCGACTGCGTCGGCGGGAACGGTGCATCCTGAGGTTGCGGCCAGGGCCACCCCGACCGCGACGGTGTTGACGAAGCGCCGGAACACCGGACGTGAACTGGTCGACCACATGCTTATCCCCTGCCCCGGGGTGCGCGTAGGGCCCCCTGCCCCGGATGGTAGGGGGCGAGCGGCGTCTGGCCGCAGTGTCGCCACCCACCCGTTGCGCGCTCGTCGTTGCCTTGTAGTCGCTCGGCTGCGTCAGCCCGATCACGACACCGATGCCCCGGCACCTTCTGCTCAACGACCGGCAGCATGCGAAACGGATGCGACCACCGATGATCATCGGTGTCTGAAGACAGAAGATCAGGCGGTGACCGCAGGTCACAGCATAGATCCCGCCCGCTGGCAGGACATGTTCGAGGTCCTGATGGCCGCATCGCGGGCCGGTTCACCCGCGTGGAACCACGGCGGCGGGCGCGCGGGAATTCGTGCTCGGGCTCTTGTCGGACCTGCCACGCAAGAATTGCTGGACGCTGGCCGAGCACGCCGGCGATGCCACCCCGTACGGCCTGCAGCATCTGCTGTCGAGGGCGAAGTGGGATGCCGATGCGGTCCGGGACGATCTGCGCAGCTTCGCCATCGAGCAACTGCATGATGAGGACGCGGTGTTGATGACGGTCGATGAGACCGGCGACCTGAAGAAGGGCACCGCCACTTAGAGGTCCTAACAAAGGCGTTGGACGTGTCGGTGGGTGATCAGACAGGCGGCGAGGCCGAGGAAGGCTTCGTGGATGTCGTCGCGTCTCTCCCAGCGGACCCGCAGACGGCGGAATCCGTGCAGCCAGGCGATCGTGCGCTCGACCACATAACGGAAGGTGCCCAGGCCACTGCCGTGTTCTTCGCCCCGTTCAGCGATGACCGGACGGATCCCGCGGGCACGAAGCAGTCGCCGGTACTTGTCGTGGTCGTAGCCGCGGTCCGCGAGGAGCGCGTCGGGTCGGCGTCGTGGCCGGCCGACCGCGCCGGCCACGGGCGGAACCTTGTCCAGCAGGGGCAGCAACTGTGTGACGTCGTTGCGGTTTCCCCCGGTCAGCGACACCGCGAGCGGGATGCCCTGCCCGTCGGTGAGGACATGGTGCTTGCTGCCCGGCCGTGCACGGTCGACCGGGCTGGGCCCGCTTTTGGGCCGCGCCGAGCCGCCCGCACATGGGAGGAGTCGATCACCGCCCGCGACCAGTCGAGCTTCTTCGCGGCCCGCAGCTTCTTCAGCAGCACCAGGTGCAACTGGTCCCACACGCCCGCCTCGTTCCATGCGGCCAGCCGCCGCCAGCAGGTCATCCCCGACCCGAAGCCCAACTCCTGCGGCAGATACTCCCACTGGATGCCGGTGTGCAGGACAAACAGGATCCCGCACAGCGCCTTCCGGTCCGGAATGCGTGGCCGGCCCTCCACCAGCTTCGGGCCCGGCTGCGGCAGCAACGGCTCGATGAGCGACCACAGTTCGTCCGAGACGATCCACGGACGCGACTCCCTCTTTCCCACGACCAGACCAACGAACAACCAGACCAACAGTCACATGATCAACAGCTTCTGTTAGGACCTCTTAGGGCTGCTCACTACCAAGAGGGCCGCAACAGCCTCGCCATCACCCAAGCTCGGGCCGCCGCCCAAGACAACGCCCGCTGAGGACGTCACCCCGGGGTGAGTGCTGGGCTTGCTCGCAGATCAATCAGACGGCTCCGGCCGCGGGACGTTCACCGTCGTGGTCACCTCTGAGCAGCCGCAATGCGTCCTCCGGCCTGGTCAAGGTGGCGTCGGACGGTTCCGCGCCGTCGTACTGGTGTCCCCACGCGGCAGCGGCACTGACACTTCCCGCGGCGGCGGCAGCACGCAAGTCGAGTGGGGAGTCTCCGATATAGGCCAGATCAGCTGGTGCGACGCCGAGTTGCTCAGCGGCAAGGATCAGGCCGTCGCCGGCCGGCTTGGGCCGCTGCACGTGGTCTCCGCCGATGAGTACGTCGACGTCGAGACCCGCGGCTCTCAGCAGCCTCGCTCCAGCACGACTGCTGGCACCAGTGAACACCGCCACAGCACGGCCGCTTTCCCGAAGGGCGCCCAGCACATGGGCCACCCCCGGGTAAGGAGCGACCTCGACGTCCTTCAGCTTGCGGTAGTACACCTCGGTCTCGTCCAGCGCGAGTTCACGTCCGACCAGGTGAGCCAAGATCACCTCGGGCGTTCCACGGGAGTAGGAGGCGACCACCTCTTCGGGGCCCACACTGGGCCCGCCGAGCTCTCGCACCGCAGCAACGAAGGCCGCCGGCACCACCACGGTGGAATCCAGCAGCGTGCCGTCCATGTCCCACACCAGCTCTAAAGTCGCCATCCGGCAATCCTGCGGCAAGAGCCCACACGTGATCAAGACTGGGCACGGCTACGGCGGGGAGGCGACCCGAGCGGTGTCAGTTCTCATCGACATTTCGAGGCTCTGCGATCAACAAGTGCTGCCCAAACTCGTCGATAAGTCGTGTCCGCGCCCGATTACGAAGCCAACTGGAGGAGGAGTTTTTTGGCGTCCTCGGGCTGTTTCAGTTCGTCGTGGCCGAAGCGGAAGACGTCGTACCCCCTGAGCGTGAGATCCCGGTCGGCGGCGACCATGTCCGCGTATTTGGCGGTGTCGGGGGTACGGTCGTTGTCGCGCGTGTAGTGCTGCACTCCATCGACCTCCAGGCCCGTTGCCGCGACCAACCACGCTCCAAGCCGGGGCGAGCCGGGGCCACACTGGGGCCCTGCCAGACGCCCCTCACGAGTTCAGTCTCATCACTCCTCTCACAGCGATCTGACTGCTAGTTTGATCAAAATCTGTCAGGCGGACCTGGAGGGTGATGATTTGAGCGATATAACCCACGAGAGCGGCAAGCACCACACGAACCGGCGCGCATTTCTTCGTGGCAGCGCGGCGTTGACCGTCGCCGCCGCGACCGGCGGACTCTCCCTGTCCGCGGCGGGAACGGCCAATGCCACGGTGGATCCGACCCTGCATTTCAAACTCGACGGGACCGGCGGTAATCCCGTCTTGCGGCAGACGCTTCACCAGCCCTACTGGGCAATGCAGTCGTTCGCCTACGATCACGTCTACGGGCATATCTACTTCGTGCAGAGCAAAGTGGGCAGTAAAAACGGCGATCTGTGGGTG
>NZ_JAEKKT010000078.1 GCF_019510245.1 Streptomyces sp.
ACTGGTGGAGTACATGATCGCGAGGAAGCCGAACATCCCGATCACGGTGACCACCGAGTTCACGGCGAACGCCCGGTTACTGAAGACGCTCAGGAGAAGAAGCGGCGCGTCCGCGCGGTTCTCCACGAAGACGAACAGCCCGAGGAGCACGGCCGCGGCGAGGAACGCGATGACGATCTGCGGGCTCCCCCAGCCGCTCTCGGAGCCCTGGATCACGGCGTAGAGCAGAGCGAACAGGCCGAGTGTGGAGGTGATCTGCCCCGGCCAGTCGAGGGACCGGCCCTCGGGCGCGGAGGAGTCGCGGGCGATGGCCAGCGACAGGAGCGCGCTCACCGCGGCGATGACCAGAACACCGACGTAGGCCCAGCGCCAGTTCGCGTTCCCGGCCCAACCGCTGTGGATCTTGGTGGAGAGACCCGCCAGCAGCGGTCCGAGGAAACCGCCGATCGACAGCGCGGCGGCCCAGATCGCCACGCCGCGAGCGCGGCTGGCGGTGGTGTGGGTGCCGGCCGCCACCATGGCGAGGCTCGTCGGGAAGATGGCCGCGGCCCCGATGCCGCTGAGAAGCTGGGCGAGGATCAGCAACGACACCCGGGTGTCGGTCGAGTATCCCGAACCCGGCACCAGGACCGCGACGGTCGAGCCGACCGCGATGAGCGCGGCGCCCCCCACGAGCAGACGCTTACGGCCGAACAGGTCGCCGAACACGCCGAAGCCCAGTTCCAACGCGGCGACAGGAAGAAAGAAGGCGTCGGCGACCCACGTCAGTTGGGCCGACGACGGCGCGAGATCCTGCTGGAGCAGCCCGTTGATGAGCGAAGGGACGGCAAGGGCCATCTGCGCGAGGCACACGGCGAGAACCACCGCGGCCAGGGTGCCCGAGGTCAGGGTGTATCTGCCACCCTCTCCCTCCACCACCTTCGGTGAATCGATCTGAACCATGGACGACTCCTTGGCGCGAGGCGCTGCTGTCGGAACCGGCGTCCGCTGCCGGACCCTGCTGTGGTGCTTTTTGTCGCGGTCATCCCGGCAACACCGCTGCCGTGCCGCCCCTGAGCTCACGGAGCGTCTCCGCGTCGCCCATCCACCCCACCTGATTCAGGAGGCTGCTCGGCGCGGTGACAACCGGCCGAGCAGCGTCAAGCTAGGAGTGACCTCCATCACGCTCAACGGTCATGTTCATTGGACGGACAAGCCGCCACTGATCCGCACTCTCCAAGCGCACCATCCCTGCACGACGGCTCTGCCGCAGGAGATCGCCCGCAGCCTCGCGGCGGAGGGCGCGGACATCGCGGTGGCGGACATCGATCCGGCCGACGAGCGCGGTGCCCCGCACCCACCGGTGGGCCCCACCGCCCAGCACCGTATGACGTGCTCCGGCCAGTTCAGTATTTTGACATAGGTTTCTTTTCATAGGTAACTTTGTGTCGTGACCGGAATCAGTGAGGCTCCTCCGAGCCAGGGCGTCGACCAGGTGGCCGCAGGCCTCGTGGCGTGCCTGCCCGCGCTGAACCGGTTCGTCAAACAGAGCGTCGACCGCCGACTGCCCTATCCCAAGCTCCCCGAGCGGCAGTTGGCCCTGCTCCAGTACGTCGCCGAGCACGACGGCGCGACCGTCCACAAGGCTGCCGGCGCGCTGCGGATGATGCCGAACAACGTCAGTGCCCTGGTCACCCGCCTCACCGACGCGGGCCTGCTGGAACGGCACCAGGACGACACCGACAAGCGCGTCGCGCACCTGCGTGTCACCGCCAAGGCGCGTCAGCGCATCCGCCAGGCCGAGGACGTCGCGGCGCGACAGCTCGCGGCCGCGCTGCGCACTCTCACGGACGGCGACCGCGACGCCCTCGGCTCGGCGCTCGGCGCCCTCGAGGCCCTCACCCGGCACCTGCGCGACCACTCCGCCGCCTGACCGTCCGGTCCGGCCGCCCTACGCCTCCTGCCCTTGCCGCCGCTGCGGCAGGGCCGGATGTGCGGGCTGCTGCGCATCCCCCACTCACAGCTCGCCCCCCATGTCCACGCGCCCCAGCCGCGCGCCACACGTCCGAGGACAGCTCACACATGCCTGTCACCGCTGTTTCCACAGCGCCCACTCCCGTGTCCGACCCCCACCCCCGCGGTCTTCGCTCCAACCCCTGGCTGACGCTGCTCGCTGTCGCGTTCGGCCTGTTCATGGTCGGCCTCGACGGCTCGGTCGTCTCGATCGCCAACGCCGAGATCGCCCGCGACCTGAGCGCCTCCACCGCCGAACTGCAGTGGGTCACCAACTCCTACCTGCTCGCCCTCGCCGCCGCCCTCATCCTCGGCGGCAAACTCGGTGACCGCTTCGGGCGCCGCACCCTCTACCTCGTCGGCGTCGTCGGATTCACCCTCGCGTCCGTCGCGATCGGGCTGGTCGGCTCGATCGAGGGCGTCATCGCCTTCCGGGCCGTTCAGGGCCTCTTCGGCGCGATGCTCATGCCCAACACCCTTGCGTTGCTGCGTGCGGTGTTCCCGCCGAAGAAGTTCGGCATGGCGGTCGGCATCTGGGCGATGATCTCGTCCGTCGCCACCGCGCTCGGCCCGATCGTCGGCGGACTGCTCGTCCAGCACGTCAACTGGGAGTCCGTCTTCTACATCAACGCCCCCATCGGCGTGATCGCCCTCGTCTTCAGCCTCCTGGTGCTGCCGCAGTCCAGGAACGAGGCGGCAGCGAGCGAGAAGTTCGACGTGCCCGGCGTCGTGCTGCTCGCGCTCGGACTGCTCGCCGTCGTCTTCGGCGTCGTCAAGGGCGAGACCTGGGGCTGGACTTCGGCCGGCACGCTCGGCGTGATCGCCGGGGGCGTGGTCGTCCTGGTCCTCTTCGGCTGGTTCGAGACCCGCGTCGCGCACCCTCTCCTGCCCATGCGGCTGTTCCGCAACCCGGCCCTGACCATCGGTACGGTCGTCACCGCGCTGAACTTCTTCGTCCTGCTCGGCATGATCTTCTTCGTGATGCTGTACCTGCAGAACGTGCACGGCTTCACGCCCGTCCAGGCCGGTGTGCGCACCCTGCCGCTCAGCCTCGCCTCCATGGTGGCCTCGCCGCTCGGCGCGAAGCTCACGGAGAAGTTCGGCGCGCGCCTGACCATGCCGCTCGGGATGGTGCTCCAGGCCGGCGCCGCGTTCACGATGCTCGCGTGGAGCGCCGACTCCTCGTACGCCGCCATGTGGCCGCCGTTCGTCGCGCTCGGTCTCGGCGTCGGCATCGTGATGGCCGCGTCCTCCGACGCGATCGTCGGCAAC
>NZ_JAEKKT010000248.1 GCF_019510245.1 Streptomyces sp.
GCACAACGAAGAAGTATGGATTTCCTGGAAGTAGAGGTGAGCACATGAGGTCAATTGCGACGATCCCCCCGCCCTGTACTGTAATATTAGCCGTCACGTTTCCCTCTGGAGCGGTCAACCGAGGGAACCCTGCACCCGCAAGAGAGGGAGTGGTGCGCGACGCTCCGGCTGCCACGACTTCACAGTCGTGTGCTATTACCCGCAGCGAAGCCCAGGTGCCCCCTCGGTCGTGATTCTCATCCGTAATTAGCCCCATTTCACGAGTGTTGCTTATGCAGTAGACGATCAAGTCAGCATGCTGCCGCGGTTCGGAACTCCCGGGACCTCCTCCTTTCTGAAACACTCCGACCTCGTATTTCATGCCTGACTTGAGTGTTTTCTTGTACTCACCGTGTTCGGGACCTTCGTCGACGCTACCCACATGTGGCGACCAGTCAGGAGCCGCCGCTGCCGCAATCGTCCATGTGCGCTCAAAGATATTTTCGTCCTGATCCTTGCTATAGGTTATGAACGTGGTTTCACTGGATCCGGGGGTTACGACCAGAAGTGCAGGCTTGGCCGTAAGAGTGGTCTCAGTCATAGCGGCCTCCAGAGATACCAGCTTTGAAACCTTCCACAGCTCGGTGCGAAAATAACGGAAGGCTTTGTTCGCGAAAATCTGCCGAGCCGCAGTGCAGGCTGCGTGACACGTACGATTCTGATCTGCACTGTCGGCGAGCCGGTTGACTCAAACCGTGCGACCCAGCCGTTTATCAATTTTCACGCCATACGCCCCAGCTAGCAACCGGGCCACTCGAAGAGCGAGCTCGTTCACGACCCGGTGCGTGGGACGGGCTTCCCGTTGCCACCACATCCCCGACTGGCCAGCGGGGAGCCCACGAACTGGAGGTACTTGGCCAGGCGTACTTGGTCGCCGCCGCGTGTGAAGTAGTCGTTCAGCGTCATGGGCCCGTTCCGGGGGCATTGGCGGCACGGCCAGAACCAGCGGCGCGCACGCTAGTGCAGGGGGGCATCCGTCGGTCGGAGTCGCCGTACGGGCGGAGGTTGACCAAGTGGCCGCCAGAGGCACGGTCCCTGTGGCAATGTCATCTCTCCGGCGGAGAGGAATAACTGATGACCAGTTACCAATGCGGGTCGTGCTCGTACGAGAGCGACGACCTCGACGAGGCTCAAGAGCACTCGTTCCAGACGGGCCACGTCTGCATCGGCAAGGATGGTGCAGGGTCGGCCGGAGGCAGGTTCGGCAAAGCCAGGGGCGCAGCCGGGGTCGGCATCAGCGTTCTGGCCGCCAGCGCCTTGGGGGTCTTCGCCTGGAAGTACAAAGCACTGGCGGCCGAGAAGGACGACCTGGCAGCTGAGAACAGCGAACTGAAGTCCACGGTAGATAGGCTGGCCGCCGAGAACAGCAAGCTGACGTCCATGGCCGGTCAACTGGTCGTTCAGCTGGCTGAGTTGATTACGGAGAACGACTATCTGAAGTCGCGCACCGGCGCTGGGAAGAATCTCCGCCGCTTTCGCGAATGAGCGAGGGCACAGAAGTGGGCCTGTACCCCGGAACCGACAGCTTCTGGCGACACTCGGTTCGAGGCGGGCACTCTGCTTGCATGAGTGCACAACAGGACAAGTCGCCCGTCCTGCTGTCCCGCATCGAGACTCCGCCGAGCGCCAAGGCGACGACCCCGCCGGCCCTTTGGCCCTCGCTCACCTGCCCCGAGTGCAGGGCGCAGTCGTGGCACCCCAGGGCCGTCGAGCAAGGCTATTGCGGCCAGTACCGCTGAACTACTTACCGCCCGCGTCCTCCTGGCCAGGGTTCTCCTTCTCTTGGCCTTGCTCCGTGCTCTCGTTCTGCTTCGCCTCACCCTGCTCCCCAGGCTCCTGGCCCTGCTCCGAGGTCTCCTTCTGCCCCTCATTTCGCTCCCGCGGGTGCTCTTCTGTCGGAGGTGCAGGGTCTGACTTCTTCGTAGTGATGAACATCGCGGTACCGAGGACGGATCCTATGATTCGATTACGGAGCCCCTCCTCCAGGTCCGCTTTCGCCATACGCTCGGCCGTCAAGTAATACCCGGTCACGACAGGCTGTTCGAAGTATCGACTCAGCTGGTCGATGGACTTCTCATACATGTGCATGTAGGTGCGATTGATGTAGGCGGATACGGCAGTGGCGACGCCAGCAATAGCACCGCTGAACCATTTCACATCGAACCCGGGATCACTGAGGCCGACCCACAGACATGCTCCGATCACGACCAGACCGGCGCCCGCAGCCAACTGGCCTGCCCGAAAGGACTGGGCGGCTTGCTTTGTGACGATGTCGTGGTACCGGAGAAGCTCCTGACGATTCAACTCGGCCAGGAGACCCAGCTGCCGATCCGTGCCGCGATATTCGTGGATCAGTTCATCTTCGCGCCTCGGATCGAAGTAGGTGGGCGCGGTGCCGAGCAGAACCGCCGAGCCCATGAAAACGACGAAACCGAATACAACACCAACCGGAACGGAGAACCAGTACGATGCGTCCGCGAGCCAGCCGAAGAAGACCACCAACCCCGCCGAGCCAACGGTGTTGATGGCGAGTGCGATCTCGGCCTGTCTCCCAGTTATCTGGGCTTCACTCCTGACCATACTTGCCTCCCCCGAGCCTGGGTGAGGAGGAAACTAGCACTCTGAACTGCCGGGCGACCGGGTGTTGTCACAATCGAGATGCCCCCATGGCAAGGCGGGGCGTCAGAACTTGAGGCTATCGGCCGAGGGGCATGGCCCGAGCCATGAAGCTGTCGGCTGAGGCCCCGGCAGCACAGCTCTCGGGGCCTCTTCGGCGCACCGACCCACCCAGGCACAAGGCGCACACCTGGAGTGTGGCACGGCAGCCGGTTCACCAGACGCCCGGACATGCGGCAGGCCCCTCGGGCACCACGCTCCGGAGGCCTGCTGCTGTTCAATCCACCGGTGATCAGACCGATGGGATCAGCCTACCGACCGAGGCGAAGCGTGCGGCTCATGAAGTCATTCGGTCTGGTGCCCGGATGGTGCACCAGCCGGGTGAAGACTTCCTGGCCGTCCACGAAGAAGTGGAGGACCTGCTTGCGGTGCGGCCGGATGATGTGCGGCCTCGTGCCCTTGAGGACGAACAGGACCGCCAGGTGGTCGCAGCGGATGACGCCCTGAAGTCCCTTCGGTCCCTCGACCACCCGCCACGTGATGTAGTCGCCCATGCTGCCCGGGTCCTCGTCCTCGGCGATCCGGGCCACGCGGCTCGTGCGCTCCTCCATCTTCTGGTATGCCTTACCGCCCCGGCGCTGGAGGATCCGCTGGATGACCCCCTGGTCGAGGCGGACCTCGACGCTCACGGCGTCTCTCCGTCCGGGCACGGGCAGTTCTGCAGCGCGTCCGTCAGCCGCTGCTCGATGCCACCGCAGCCGCCGCGCGGCTCCAACGTCTTCTGCATGCCGATGACGTACAGCGGCCCCCTGTGCCGGTTGCTGATGGATGGCACGCAGCACATCAGCGCGTTCAGGACCGTCGCCGAGTCGATCTGGATGACCCGGGCCGCGGCGGCCATGTCCTCGCAGGTGGGCGGGCACTGGTTGTTCTCGTCGATTGGGGGCACGCACCGCAGCAGCGTGATGACCAGCTCGACCGCGATCCGCGTGGGCCTGCAAGACTTCAGGCCGAGGACCTCGTGCGTCTCGTTGGGGAACTCGGTCGTCGGGTGGACCCGGGCGACGTTCACCGTCAGCTGACCGCCCGTCTGATCGCTGCCGTCGCAGGGGTCCCCGCACGAGTCTCAGGCCGGGGTGCCCGGGACGACGTACCGGCACGGACAGCCGGGCTGACCGGTCACCGAGGCCGCCGTGGAGTCGAGGGCATCGCACACGCACGCCAGGACCACGGTCGCCAGCCCGTTGACGGACTCCAGGGTCAGGGCCATCCCGTGAACCTCGGCCGCTTGAAGTCGGGGCTGTACACCCGGCTAGGGCTGGTCAGCCGGTACGGGTTCACTGTCGTTAGCCACATGTCGACCATGGCCAGGCCGGTCCGTCCCTCGCTGTAGATGACGGTCGGGTCAGCCCATTTCCACGAGCAGCGCGCACGGCAACTCACCGCAGCGATGGACCGTGACCGTACACGGAAGGAAGCAGAACTCGCGGCGCGCGAGCAGCAGGTCGCCGCGAGGGAGCAGATCACCGCGCGCACCATGCGCACCGCCAGCCTCCGGGTCTGCAGCATCGCCAACCGCCTCGACCAGGTGACCGAGGATGTCGGACGGGAGCGGTTCCGCCGGGAAGAGCTTGAGGCCGACCAGGCCGACCTCACCCGGGACTACACCGGCCTCGTCCGGCCGAGCAGCCGATCCCGGAACCCCGCCCTCAACTGCTGCCCCGCCGCGTTGACGGCGTCGCGGAAGACCTCGGCCGCCTTCTTCCCGGTCTCGTCGGGATCGAAGATCTCCGTCTGCCAGCCACCGGTCCTGGAGCCGCCAAGACGCCACTTGACCTGGTGGCTCGTGACCTCGTCGGCCTTGTTCTTGCGCTCGTGCACTGATGCCATAACGGCACGTTAGGGCCGATGTGTTCCCACGGTGTTCCCAAGCCATGAAAGAGAAGGGGCGCCTTCCCGCCGCCTTCGCAGGTGAGGCGCCGTAGCGCGGGTAGTGCCCGGAACCGGACTTGAACCGGTACGCCCGCGAGGGGCAGCGAGGTTTAAGCTCGCCGTGTCTGCATTCCACCATCCGGGCAGGCCATGGGCTCCGCTACGAGGTTCCGACCCTATCGGGAGGCGTCCCCCGAACAGCGGACGGGCGACCCGATGTTGTCTTATTTTATTGACGTCTGAGGGAGCATCAGCACCCGGAACGAGCCATCCGCACTTGCCAATAGCGTTACGCGCGGTGGGTGCACGCGTACACGGAATGACGGAATTTCACCGTCCGAACAAGGGGGCTCCACCTGTTCTCGACGACCGGGAGCGCCCGGTTCCGGATCGGGTCTCGGGGTTCGGTGTCATCCCCAGGTATGACGCGGTGCCCCGCCGGTCCCCCCTTGGTCGCCCCCCGGAACCGGAACTGCGGCTGACTACACGGGCCGGTTCGGCCGAGACGATGGTGCGGTCCCCATGAAACGCCGTCGTCCCGACAGGAGCGCCCTTCCGTGTCCACCACACCGATCGCCGACCGGCGGACCACCTCCGTGGCCGCACGTGCCACGGACCTCTCGAAGATCTACGGCCAGGGCGAGACCCAGGTGGTCGCCCTGGACCGGGTCACCGTCGAGTTCCGGCAGGCCGAGTTCACCGCGATCATGGGGCCGTCCGGCTCCGGCAAGTCCACGCTGATGCACTGCGTGGCCGGCCTCGACACCTTCTCCTCGGGTTCCGTGCGGATCGGCGACACCGAGCTGGGCTCCCTGAAGGACAAGCAGCTGACCAAGCTGCGCCGGGACAAGATCGGGTTCATCTTCCAGGCGTTCAACCTGCTGCCGACGCTGACCGCGCTGGAGAACATCACCCTCCCGATGGACATCGCGGGTCGGAAACCGGACAAGCAGTGGCTGGACAGCGTGATCCAGATGGTCGGCCTCCGGGACCGGCTCGGCCACCGTCCCTCGCAGCTCTCCGGCGGCCAGCAGCAGCGCGTCGCGGTGGCCCGCGCGCTCGCCTCCCGCCCGGAGATCATCTTCGGCGACGAGCCGACCGGCAACCTCGACTCCCGCTCCGGCGCCGAGGTCCTGGGCTTCCTGCGCAACTCGGTGCGGGAGCTCGGCCAGACCGTCGTCATGGTCACCCACGACCCGGTGGCGGCGGCGTACGCGGACCGCGTGGTCTTCCTCGCCGACGGCCGGATCGTCGACGAGATGTACCGGCCGACCGCCGAGACGGTCCTCGACTTCATGAAGCAGTTCGACGCGAAGGGCCGCACCAGCTGATGTTCCGCACCGCCCTGCGCAACGTACTCGCGCACAAGGCCCGGCTGCTGATGACCGTGCTCGCCGTCATGCTCGGCGTCGCGTTCGTCTCCGGCACCCTGGTCTTCACCAACACCATCTCGGACGCCTACCAGAACAGCTCCGCCAAGGGCTTCGAAGGCGTCGACGTCGCCGTACAGGCCAAGTACCAGGACTCCAAGGGCGACCAGGTCGGCAAGACCCCCGACCTCACCCAGGCCCTCCTCGACAAGGCCGCGAAGGTCCCCGGGGCCGCCTCCGCCACCGGGGTCGTCTCCGGCTTCACCGCGATCGCCGACAAGGACGGCAAGCTGATCGGCGGCGGCTGGCAGTCGGAGGGCGGCAACTACTGGGGTACCAAGGACGCCCGTTACCCGCTGGTCAGCGGCCACGCGCCCAGCGGCAGCGACGAGGTCCTGATCGACTCCAGGACCGCCGAGCGGGCCGGCTACAAGGTCGGCGACACCGTGCGCATCTCCGTCGACGGCCCGGTCCTCACCCCCACCGTGGCCGGCATCTTCACCACCGACGACGGCAACGTCACGGCCGGCGGCAGCCTCGCCCTGTTCGACACGGCGACCGCGCAGCAGCTGTTCGGCAAGAAGGGCACGTACGACGAGATCGACGTGACCGCGAAGTCCGGCACCGGGCAGGCCGCCCTCAAGTCCCAGCTGGACGCGGCCCTTCCGAAGAAGCTCGTGGAGACCACCACGGGGCAGAAGCTCGCCGACGACCAGGCGGAGCAGATCTCCAGCAGCATGAGCGGCCTGCGCTCGGGTCTGCTCGTCTTCGCCGGCATCGCGCTGTTCGTCGGCACGTTCATCATCGCCAACACCTTCACCATGCTGGTCGCCCAGCGCACCAAGGAGCTGGCCCTGCTGCGCGCGGTGGGCGCCTCCCGCCGCCAGGTCACCCGCTCGGTGCTGATCGAGGCGTTCGTGGTCGGCGCGGTGGCCGGGGTGACCGGTCTGGTCGCCGGTATCGGCATCGGCGCCGGACTGCGCTCGCTGCTCGGCTCGTTCGGCGCGACCGTCCCGGACGGCCCGCTGGTCGTCAGCCCCGGCACGGTGGCCGCCGCGCTCGCGGTCGGCGTCGTCATCACCATGCTGGCCGCCTGGCTGCCCGGCCGCCGCGCCGCGAAGATCCCGCCGGTGGCCGCGATGAGCGCCCTGCACGCCGCCCCGACCACCAAGTCGCTGGTACTGCGCAACACGATCGGCGCCCTGTTCTCGGCGGCGGGCGTGGTGGTGATCCTGGCGGCGACCACGATGAACGGCAGCGACGGGCAGGCCCCGATGGGCTTCGGCGCGGTCCTGCTCATCATCGGCGTCTTCGTCCTGACCCCGTTGCTGTCCCGCCCGCTGATCGCGGCCGCGGCCCCGCTGCTGCGCGGGTTCGGGGTCTCCGGCAAGCTCGCGCGCCAGAACTCGGTGCGCAACCCGCGTCGTACCGCCGCCACCGCCTCCGCGCTGATGATCGGCCTGACCCTGATCACCGGCATGACGGTGATGGCGGGCAGTCTGCAGAAGTCCATCGACAAGATGGCGAGCTCGGCGATCCGCGCGGACTACATCGTCTCGATGGCCAACGGCAACGCGCTCTCCCCCGACGTGGCGAAGAAGGTCGCGGCGACCGACGGCGTGACCGCCTCCAGCCCGCTCAGCAACGCGGCCTCCCGCATCGACGGCGAGACCGAGTTCCTGACCGGCGTCGACGGCTCCTCGATCGGCAGGCTCACCGACCTCACGGTGGACAGCGGCGCCTTCAAGGTGGGCGGATCGGACGTCGCCGTGGACGACGACACCGCCAAGTCGCACGGCTGGAAGGCCGGCTCGGTCTTCACCGTCCACTACGAGGACGGGAAGTCGCAGCGGCTGACGGTCGCCGGGGTCTACGAGGGCAACGAGGTGATCCGCGGGATCATGCTCGACAGCACCACCCTCACCCCGCACGAGACCGACCCCGCCGACATGCAGGTCATGGTCAAGACGGCGGACGGCGCGTCGGACGCCACCAAGGACAGGCTGGAGAAGGCCCTCGGCTCGAACCCGGCGATCAAGGTCCAGGACAAGCAGGACCTGTCCGACTCCATCGCACAGGCGTTCACGCTGATCCTGAACATGGTCTACGGCCTGCTCGCGATGGCGGTGATCGTGGCGGTCCTGGGCGTCATCAACACGCTGGCCATGTCGGTGTTCGAGCGCTCCCAGGAGATCGGCATGCTCCGCGCGATCGGCCTGGACCGCAAGGCGGTCAAGCGCATGGTCCGCCTGGAGTCCCTGGTCATCTCCCTCTTCGGCGGCGTGCTGGGCCTCGGCCTGGGCGTGTTCTTCGGCTGGGCGGCCGGTCAGCTGGTCGGCTCGCGGATGCCGACGTACGAACTGGTGCTGCCCTGGGCCCGGATGGCGGTCTTCCTGCTCCTGGCCGGCGCGGTCGGCGTCCTGGCGGCCCTGTGGCCGGCCCGGCGCGCGGCGAAGCTGAACATGCTGGCCGCGATCAAGGCCGAGTAGCGGCGGCGAACGGCGGCAGATGCGGCGAAGGGGCCCCGCGGGTGACGCGGGGCCCCTTTCGTCCGTGCGTGAGCTGGTCCGTGCAGGGGCTCAGTTCTGCCAGACGCGGCTGCGCAGGGGCAGCCCGGAGGCACCGGAGTCCGGGGTCCGGACGGCCAGCACCTGGTTGACGCCGATGCGGTTGTGTTCGAAGGCGAGGGCGGATGCGGCCATGTAGAGCCGCCAGACGCGGGCCCGGCCGGGGCTGGTCAGCCGCATGGCCCGCGGCCACTCGGCCTCCAGATTGGCCACCCAACGGCGCAGGGTGCGGGCGTAGTGCTCGCGGATCGACTCCACGTCCCGCACCTCGAACCCGGCCAGCTCCAACTGGGTGACGGTGGTGCCGACCGGGGCGAGCTCGCCGTCCGGGAAGACGTAGGCGTCGATGAACTCGTCGACGTCGTAGGCCGACTCGTCGCGCTGCGGGCGCCGTGCGATCTGGTGGTTGAGCAGCCGTCCGCCGGGCTTGAGGAGCCCGTACAGATCCCGCGCGTACCCCAGGTACCGCTCGGCCCCCACGTGCTCCGCCATCCCGATCGACGAGATCGCGTCGTACGGCCCGTCCCTGACGTCCCGGTAGTCCTGGACCCTGATCTCCACCCGGTCCGTCAGACCCTCGTCCGCGACCCGTTTACGGGCGAACGCGGCCTGCTCCTGGGAGAGGGTGACGCCGACGACGCCGACGCCGTGCTCGCGGGCCGCGTGGATCGCCATCGACCCCCAGCCGCAGCCGACGTCCAGCAGCCGCTGACCGGGCCTCAGGTCGAGCTTGGCGCAGACGAGTTCGAGCTTGTCGCGCTGGGCGGTCTCCAACGTACCGCCGTCCTCCCAGTAGGCGCACGAGTACACCATCGACGGCCCGAGGACGATCCCGTAGAAGTCGTTCCCCACGTCGTAGTGGTGGCTGATGGCCTGCCTGTCGCTGCGGCGGGTGTGCAGGTGGCTCCGTCTGCGCACCTCCTCGCGGGGCGGGGCGGGCGGGACGGGCGGCCCGGCGAGCCTGACCAGCTCCCGGACGGCGGCCCGCACCCGCGGGTCGCGCAGTGCCTGCGCGAGGGTACGGGCGTCCTCCCCGCGCTCCCAGATCAGCCCGGACATCACGGCGAGGGCGCCGTAGAGGTCGCCCTCGATGTCCAGGTCGCCGGCGACCCAGGCGCGGGCCAGGCCCAGTTCGCCCGGCTTGAACAACATGCGGCGCAGGGCGCGGCGGTTGCGCACGACGAGCGTCGGCGCGCCCGGCGGCCCGGCCTCCGATCCGTCCCAGGCCCGCAGCCGCACCGGGAGCGGGACTCCCAGCACCTGCTCGGCAACACTCCTCAGCCGCGACGCGGCGTCGGCCATGGCGCACACCTCCAAGACATCGATCCCGGATGCCAGTTACCACGTAAACACCGTGACGGCAGCCGCGCAGTCCCGCAAAGGAGTTACGACTGGGCAAAACAGATGTAGCCAGCATGTAATCGGGCCGGCTCCCGGGCACGCCGAAGGGCCCCCCGCACCACGGATGGCGGGAGGCCCTTCGGATGGTTCAGCGACCGGTGACCGGGGTCAGGAGGCCTTCGCCTTCTCCTCGGCCTTCGCGGCGGCGACCGGAGCGGGCTTGGCGGCCTCGTAGAACTCCTCGCGGGGGTTCTCCATGGCGCCCAGGGACACGACCTCGCGCTTGAGGAACATGCCGAGCGTCCAGTCGGCGAAGATGCGGATCTTGCGGTTCCAGGTCGGCATGGCCAGACCGTGGTAGCCACGGTGCATGTACCAGGCGAGACGGCCCTTGACCTTGATCTTGGTCTTGCCCAGGACGATCATCGCGACGCCCTTGTGCAGACCCAGACCGGCGACCGCGCCCTTGTTGGCGTGGCTGTACTCCTTCTGCGGGAAGCCCCGCATGCCGGAGACCACGTTGTCGCCGAGGACCTTGGCCTGCCGCAGCGCGTGCTGCGCGTTCGGCGGGCACCAGGCGTTCTCGACGCCGGCCTTGCGGGCGGCGACGTCCGGCACCTGGGCGTTGTCGCCCGCGGCCCAGATGTAGTCGGTGCCCTGCACCTGGAGGGTCGGCGCGGTGTCGACGTGGCCGCGGGGACCGAGCGGCAGGCCGAAGCGGGCCAGCGCCGGGTTCGGCTTCACGCCGGCCGTCCACACGATCGTGTTGGAGTCGACCTCCAGGCCGTTCTTCAGCACCACGTGGCCGCCGACGCAGGAGTCCATCGAGGTGGAGAGGTAGATCTCCACACCGCGGCTCTCCAGGTGCTCCTTGCCGTACAGGCCGAGCTTCGGGCCGACCTCCGGGAGGATCTTGTCGGCGGCGTCGACCAGGACGAAGCGCATGTCCTCACGGGACACGTTCTTGTAGTACTTCGCCGCGTCGCGGGCCATGTCCTCGACCTCGCCGATGGTCTCCGCGCCGGCGAAGCCACCGCCGATGAAGACGAAGGTGAGCGCCTTGCGGCGGATCTCCTCATCGGTCGTGGAGTCGGCCTTGTCCAGCTGCTCGAGGACGTGGTTGCGCAGGCCGATGGACTCCTCGATGCCCTTCATGCCGATGCCCTGCTCGGCGAGGCCGGGGATCGGGAAGGTGCGGGAGACCGCGCCGAGCGCGATCACCAGGTAGTCGAAAGGCAGCTCGTACGCCTCGCCGACGAGCGGCGCGATCGTGGCGACCTTGCGGTCCTGGTCGATGGTGGTGACCCGGCCGGTGAGGACCTCCGCCTTCGGCAGCACGCGTCGCAGCGGGACGACGACGTGCCGAGGGGAGATGCTGCCGGCGGCGGCTTCGGGGAGGAAGGGCTGGTAGGTCATGTACGACCGGGGGTCGACGACCGTGACGGTCGCCTCGCCGTAGCGCATCTTCTTGAGAATGCGCCGAGCTGCGTACAGGCCTACGTACCCACCGCCTACTACGAGGATCCTG
>NZ_JAEKKT010000394.1 GCF_019510245.1 Streptomyces sp.
ACACGTAGGGCACCGACCGGCTTTCCAGGAGTCGGTAGACACCGGGATCGGCGTTCTCCAGCGTGTTGCTGGCGGAAACGAAGATCGACCCCACGGCGCCGGCGTCCAACATGGCCGAGGCGAAGTCGAGCTCCTGGGCTCCGCCGACAGGAGCGGAACAGACCACGCCGCGCAGCCCGTGCAGGCCCAGTCCCCCCACGATCCGGTCGGCCATCTGCGCGAAGAAGGGATCGACCAGGCCGGGAGTGACGAGCATGACCAGGCTGCCGGCGTGCGCGCGGACGTACCCGACCGTGCGCATGGCCTCTTCGACGGCCTTGCGCGTGCCGGTCGCGACCGTTCCGCGGTTGTTGATGACCCTGCTGACGGTCGCCTCACTGACGCCCGCCGCCTGGGCCACGTCTGCAATACCGATTCGCGCCATCCACTTCCTCCACCAGCATCAACGTTTCGTCCGCGCGGCGTGCGGGTGCGCCGACGCCGACCGCGGCACACATTTCCCAGACATGCTCGATCAGTGAAAGTTCTTGCACCTCATACGACACAAGGTTACCGTCCTCGCTATGAGTGCAGTGCGCCATCCGGGCCTTGCCGAGGGCATCCGCTTCCGCTGCTCCGACCCGCACCTGGAGCAGAGCTCCGACTGGGGCGTCTCCTCGACGGCGCCGGCTGGTTCCGTACCTGGTGCTCGATCTACCTGCCGCTGTCCAAGCCCATCGTCATCGCCTCCGCCGTCCTGCAGTTCATGGCGTCCTGGAACAACTTCCTGGCACCCGCGATCTGCATCTCCAACGACCAGCTGAAGACGCTGCCGCTCGCGCCGGCGGGCTTCTCGTCCGTCAACGGAACCAACGCCCCCCTGCTTCTGGCCACTTCGATCGTCGTCGTGCTGCCCTGCATCCTCATCTTCTTCCTGGCGCAGCGGCACATCGTCGGCGGCATCTCCTTCACAGGATCCAAATGACACGCACGCTCCCCGCCGAGGACACGCCCTGGCTGCCCGGCGTCCCCCGGCATCAGACCGCCCGACGCCTGCCCCTGCCCGACGGCGCCGCGCAGGGCCTTCGCGCCCACACCGTCAGCGCGGACGAAACAGCCATGGTTTTCGCCGACTGCCTGCTCGAGGACGAAGACTCCACCCTGCGGATCCGCCTGCGGGGCAGCGGTCCGACGACTGCCACCCTCCTGATGCCCGCACCCGACGCGGTCGCCCTGTGGCTGCCCGGCAGTGCCCGCGACCAGTCCACACTGCCCCCCTCGTGGGCAGACGCCCTGCCCATCACCCCGTTGACCGGCTCAGCGCTCGGCTGCCTGCTGGGCCGCAACGACCGCCCCCTGGTCACCTTCGGAGCCCGTTCAGGCAACGGACACCTGCGCATGCGGGCCGGAATCGTCGAAGAGACGGCCGAGTTGCTGCTCTCCTTCGAGGCCGACCTGGCCGACGGTCCGCTGGAGATCGTCCTCAACGCGACAAGCGACCCCTTCGAGACCGCCGTCGCCGGCGTCGGCCACGCCCTCGGCCTGACCCGTCCCCCGGTGAACGCTTCCGAGTACGCCCCGGTGCTGTGTACGTGGTACGCCTTCCATCAAGACCTCGACGCACAACGCCTTCTCCACGAAGTCCGAACCGCAGCGGACATGGGCTTCGGCACCCTGATCATCGACGACGGCTGGCAGAACGACGACTGCGACCGCGGATACGGCACCTGCGGAGACTGGACACCCCACCCAGCCAAAATCGCCGATCCCGCCGCGCTCGTCCGCTCCGTCGCAGAGATGGGGATGCGCACCCTCTGGTGGATCGGCACCCCCTTTCTCGGACACCGATCCGATGCCTACACCACCGGCCTACCCGTCCTGTACGAAGAGCCGGACATGGAGGCAGCCGTACTCGACCCCCGCTCGCAACGCGCCCGCCACCACCTGACCCACCGGCTCACGCAGCTCATCCGCACCACCGGGGCCGCCGGGCTGAAGCTCGACTTCCTGGAGCGGTACGCCAAAGACACCGCCGCGGCACCTCCCGACGACGCGGTGGACACATCCGTCCCGGCAGCAGCACTGAGTCTCCTGGACGACATCCGCAACGCCCTGACGCCGTACGTCCCTGCACCGGCGTTCGAGTTCCGGGAACCCTACATCTCCGCCGAGACCGTGGAGCGCGCCACCATGCTGCGCGTATCGGACTGCCCCCTGAGCCCCGTCATCAACCGCGTGGGCATCGTGGACCTGCGCCTGACAACGAACGGGATCGCCATCCACAGCGACCCCATCATGTGGGGCGACGCGGACAGCCCGGAGCGCGTCGCACAGCACCTGCACAGCAGCCTGTTCGGTGTGCCACAAGTCTCCGTGGCACTCACCCGCCAGACCACCCGACAACTGGCCGCGCTTCGTTCCTGGATGCATCTATGGACGGAACACAAGGACGTGCTCCTCCACGGCACGCTGCGCGTGACCGGGATCGCCGGCAACTACTCCACCGTCGAAGCGAGCCGAGACGGTGTCACCATCACCGCCCAGTACGCTCCCGCCTTCTCCGACGCCCCGCCCTCGGCTCACCACTGGATCGTGGTCAACGCCCACGAGGGTGAAGTCGCCGTCCGCTCCGCCCGGGCCCGCACCGCACGGTTCTCCATCAGCGACTGCACGGGCAACACGACCGAACAAGGCACAGCCACGCTGGCCGGTCTGTCCGTCTTCGACGTGCCGGCCGGCGGGATCGTGCAGTTCTCATTCCTGTCGTAGCACCGCCCCTGGCCTTGGCCTCAGCGACGAGGCCACCGGCCGACCACGAGATCACCCGACCGAGGCGCCGACCTCGAACTCACGCCCGCCAACCTGCGGCCCCAGGCCTGGCCCGGTGCTTCGACGTAACGGTGGGTCAACAGGCACACGGGCAACAACGCCGCGAAGAAGGCCACTTCGAGCACGACACTGTCCTGCCGCCGTCGGCCGATCGTGCCGTCGATCACCGCCAGCAGGACCGGATGCACCAGGTAGACCGAGTCACTGCATTGGTTCTGGGACCAGTACACGACCGACGAGAAGCAGCGCGCCGAGATCACCGCGAGCCCCCTGCGCGCCTCCGTTGACCAGCTGCGCGACCTGCCCCCGGTCCTGGTGATCACCGCCGAGGCCGACGTCCTGCGCGACGAGGGCGAGGCGTACGCGAACAGGCTGCGCGAGGCCGGAGTCCCGG
>NZ_JAEKKT010000395.1 GCF_019510245.1 Streptomyces sp.
TCGGCGCCGGCGTCCAGCGCGATCGCGGCCAGGTCGAGGTACACGCCCTCGAGGACGGCCGGCAGGTCGTCGACGGCCACCCCGGTGAGCCAGAGCGAACTCGCCCCGGTTTCGAGGTCCTGCAGTGCGGCCCGGTTCAGCGCCGCGGCGTCGGCCCCGACCGGCCGGGTACGGACGTCCCACCCCGTCGCGGTCGCACCGTCGGCCGTCGCCGCCCGGGTGTAGGGCGGATGCCCCGGCGAGCCCGCCGCCTCGAGGCCGGGAGCGTCAGCGGCGGTGTAGAGCGGCTTGACCTGGATGCCGTCGTAGGTGATCGACGCGAGGAGGTCCTCCGGATCGCCTTCCGGGGCCGACCCGCCCGCGGACTTGGCCAGCACGGCGGCGACGAGGGCCCGCCATTCCTCGCGGGTGGGGGTCGGGAAGTCGGTGGCCAGGGCCAGCGGATCGGGATCCTGGGGCATGCTGCGGATCGTATGCGCCGGAAACGATTACGCCTCGGGCCAGGTGGCCGATCTCTCCCGGTCCAATGGGGCTCCCACGGTCGGGACGAACGGTGCTCATGGTCGGACCGAACATGCCGATCCGGACATTGACTTAGGGCGGGGAGAAGGGCCCAGGATGACGTTCACCGGCGCGACGTTCACTCAACCGCAGGTCCTGCGGCCGGGTGCGGTGCTGGATTCGATCATTCGCCGCCGCGCCGTCCAGACCCTGTTCCAGCCGATCCTGCACCTGCCGACCGAGGCCGTCGTGGGCTTCGCCGCGCTGTCCCGCGGCCCTGAGGGCTCGAAGCTGGAGAACCCTCTTGCGCTGCTCGACGCCGCCCGGGACTCCGGCCGCCTCGGCGAACTGGACTGGATCTTCCGGGTCGCGGCCATGGAGGCGGCGAGCAACAGCCAGCTGCACCCGTCGCTGTCCTGGTGCATCAACGTCGAACCAGCCGGTCTCGCCATGGAGTGCCCGGCCAACCTGCGCGACGACTACGGCCGTTCCCGCAAGCGGCTGCGGGCCGTCCTCGAACTCACCGACCGCGACCAGCAGGGCTACGCGCGCACGCTGCTCAATGCCTGCGAGGACGCCCGGCGCGACACCTGGGGAGTGGCGCTCGACCGAGTGGGCACCGACGAGCGCGCCCTCGCGCTGCTGCCGCTGCTGCAGCCGGACGTCGTCAAGCTCGACCGCTCGATCATCCAGGCCGAGCCCGACCGCAACATCGCGCGCATCACGGCCATGGTGCGGGCCTACGCCGAGAAGTACGAAGCGGTGATCATCGCCGAGGGCATCGAGACGCCCGAGCACGCCACCCGGGCCGAGGTCTACGGGGCCGCGTACGGGCAGGGCTACCTGTTCGGGGCGCCCGGCCCCCTGCCCGAAATCGTCCCGCCACCGCGCAACCCGATCCCGCTGCGCCAGGAACCGTCGCCCCTGCGGCACGGCACGCCGTTCGACGTGGTGACGGTCAGCCACGATCCGCAGGTCGCCGAGAAGCGCATGCTCACCCACATCGTCGACCACCTCGAAGAGGTCGCGGCGCACACCGGTGGCTGCGTGATGCTGGTCGGCCTCCAGCACAGCAACTTCTTCCCGCCCGAGCGCCAGGAGCACTACCGGGAGCTGTCCCGGCACAACGCGCTCACGGTCGTGTTCGCCGACGGCGCCCCGACGCTGGAGAGCCCGCGCTACCAGGTCATGTCGCCCGGCCCGGCCAGCCCGTTCAACCACGAGTGGCAGGTCATCGTGCTCTCGGCCGACTTCGCCGGCGCCTTCCTCGCCCGCGACATGGGCGACCGCGGCCCCGAGGACGACCGGCGCTACGAGTTCATCTACACCCATGACCGGGACACCGTGGTCACCGCGGCGAAGGCCTTCCTCAGCGAGCTGCCGACCGCCGCCTGAGCCGCGGCCTGCGCTTAGGGATCGGCTGAGTGATCCGCAGGGGACGGAACGGACGCACCGACCAGCGCGTCATATCTACATGGAACGCGGATTCCCGGCCCTGCTTCCCACCCCGTCCGGCACCCTCACCGCCGAGCACCTCGAACTGCTGCGCGCGATGTTGGTGGAACAGCGGGTGTTCCGCATCGACCAGCTGACCCAGCTGCACCGAGCCCGGCCGGGCGATCCCCTCAGCGACCCCGACCCGGAGATCGAACGCTCCCTCAGCGCCGGGGCGCTCGCCGCGTTGCGCGACGTCGAGCGAGCGCTCTGGCGGATGGAGGAGGGCACCTACGGCCAGTGCGTCGACTGCGGGTCGACGTTGCCACTGGAGCGGCTGGAGATCGTGCCCCAGACCGCGCGCTGCCTCGCCTGCCAGCGGCCCGCCGGAGGTTGAGTAGGGTCGGCCCGTGACCGACCTCTCACCCGCCGAATCGGCTGCTGCCGCGGCCGAAGCCCTCGCCGCCCGCACCGGAGTCGATCACCACGACGTGGCGATCGTCCTCGGCTCGGGCTGGGTGCCGGCGATCGACGTCCTGGGGACGGCCAGCGCCGATTTCGCCGTGACCGAGCTGCCCGGCTTCCTGCCGCCGGCCGTCGAGGGGCACGCCGGGCGGATCCGCTCGTTGGAGGTCGCCGGCCGGCGCGTGCTCGCCTTCCTCGGCCGCACCCACCTCTACGAGGGACGGGGCGTCGAGCCGGTCGTGCACGGCGTGCGAGTGGCGGCCGCCGCCGGCTGCCGCGTCGTCGTGCTGACCAACGCCTGCGGCGGGCTGCGGCCCGGCCTCGCGGTCGGCGACGCCGTCCTGCTCAGCGACCACCTCAACCTCACCGCCCGCACGCCGCTGGTCGGCCCGCGGTTCGTCGATCTCAGCGACGTGTACTCCGCCCGGCTGCGGGCGCTGGTCAAGGAGGTCGCGCCGGAGCTGGCGGAGGGCGTGTACGCGCAGTTCCCCGGACCGCAGTACGAGACGCCGGCCGAGGTGCGGATGGCCGGGATCCTGGGCGCGGACCTGGTCGGGATGTCGACCGTCCTGGAAGCGATCGCCGCGCACGCCGAGGGGTGCGAGGTGCTGGGGATCTCGCTGGTGACCAACCTCGCGGCCGGGCTGGGCGACCCGCTCGACCACGAAGAGGTGCTGGCGGTCGGCAAGGCGTCGGCGACCCGGATGGGCGAGCTGCTCGGCCACGTCATCCCGCGGCTGTAGTACCTGAGCACCGTTCCGGCGAAGCGACGAGGTGGAGGCACGGTGGACCAGCGGGAA
>NZ_JAEKKT010000184.1 GCF_019510245.1 Streptomyces sp.
GAGCGGCGGTGCGCGATGAGGAGGGTGGTGCGGCCCCGCATGACGTGCGCGAGGGCCTCGTGGATCTCGTGCTCCACGCGGGCGTCGACGGCGGAGGTGGCGTCGTCGAGGACGAGCAGGCGCGGGTCGGTGAGCAGGGCGCGGGCGAGGGCGATGCGCTGGCGCTGGCCGCCGGAGAGGGTGAGGCCCTGCTCGCCGACCTTGGTGTCGTAGCCGTCGGGCAGCTCGGCGATGAAGCGGTCGGCCTGGGCGGCGCGGGCGGCGGCGAGGATCTCGTCCTCGGTCGCGTCGGGTCGGCCGTACGCGATGTTGCTGCGGACCGTGTCGGAGAAGAGGAACGAGTCCTCGGGGACCAGGCCGATCGCGGCCCTGAGCGAGTCGTGGGTCAGTTCGCGGACGTCGTGGCCGCCGACCAGGACGGCGCCGTGGGTGACGTCGTAGAAGCGCGGCAGGAGGAGGGAGACGGTGGACTTGCCGGAGCCGGAGGAGCCGACGACGGCGAGGGTCTCGCCCGGCCGGATCTCGAAGCTGAGCCCCCGCAGGACCGGTCTGGTCTTGCCGGGGGCGCGGTCGTACCCGAACGACACGTCGTCGAACTCGACGGTCGCGGGCGCGTCGGCGGGGAGGGTCTTGGTGCCCTCCGTCAGGGTGGGCCGGGTGTCGATCAGCTCCAGGACGCGTTCAGTGCCGGCGCGGGCCTGCTGGCCGACGGTGAGGACCACGGCGAGCATCCGGACCGGGCCGACCAGCTGGGAGAGGTAGGAGGAGAAGGCGACGAAGGTACCGAGGGTGATGTGCCCCCGGACGGCGAGCCAGCCGCCGAGCGCCAGCATGGCGACCTGGCCGAGGGCCGGGACGGCCTGGAGGGCCGGGGTGAACCTGCTGTTCAGCCGGACCGTGCGCAGCCGCCCCGCGAAGAGCTTCCGCCCGACCTCCTTGAGCTTCCCGGTCTCCTGCTCCTCCTGCCCGAACCCCTTCACCACACGCACGCCGCTCACCGCGCCGTCGACCACGCCGGCCACGGCGGCGGCCTGGGCCTGGGCGTACCAGGTGGCCGGGTGCAGCTTGCTGCGGCTGCGCTTGGCTATCCAGTACAGGGCGGGGGCGACGGCGAGGGCGACCAGGGTGAGCGGTGGCGACAGCCACGCCATGATCGCGAGGGAGATCAGGAAGAGGAGGACGTTGCCGATGGTCATCGGCAGCATGAAGAGGAGCCCCTGGATGAGCTGGAGGTCGCTGGTGGCGCGCCCCACCACCTGGCCCGTGGACAGCTCGTCCTGCCGCCGTCCGTCGAGCCGGGTGAGCGTGTCGTACATCTCGGTGCGCAGGTCGTGCTGGACGTCGAGGGCGAGCCGTCCGCCGTAGTAGCGGCGCACGAAGGTGGCCGCGTAGACGAGGACGGCGGCGCCGATCAGGGCACCGGCCCAGGGCCCCATGCTCCGGCTGTGGGCACCGATGACGTCGTCGATGATCACCTTGGTGATCAGGGGGACGACGGCCAGCACCGCCATACCGGCCAGCGAGGCCCCGAGCGCGAGCACCACGTCCCTGGGATGACGCCATGCGTATCCCGCCAGCCTGCGCGCCCAGCCGCTCTGCCGCCGCTCCCCCTGTTGCGCTGCCACGCGGGTGCCCTTCGTTCGCCCTGGTCTTCCGCATGGCCACAACACGGAACGAAGCGGATTTCATCCCTCCGCAACAAACCGTCCGCAACAAAACAGGGGCGGCGGGCAGGGCGCCGGGCGGGCCGCTACTCGTGGGCGCTGATCACACCGCCGGCGCTGAGCACGATGTACACGCCGTTGGCGTCGAGCCCGGCGTCGTGCTGGTTCGCCTCCAGCGTGGCGTCCACCGAGCCGTCGTTGCCGAGGATCCGCGCGCGGTACCGGAGCTCGCCGACCTTGGTGACCTCGGCCGTCCAGCCGCCCGCGAGCTTGAAGGTGCCGGGCCCGGTGTGCCCGCCGCCCATCCAGGAGTGCACCTCGCCGCCCAGCGTGAGCACGACGAACATGTCGTTGGCGTCGAGTCCGGCGTCCGTCCCGCCGGTCTCCGTCGTGGCCAGGACCTCGCCGCGGCCGACGATCTTCGCGCGGTAGTGCTCGGCACCGAGCCGGTAGATCTCGGCCTTGCTGCCGTCCGCCAGGGTCTGGGTGCGGACCGGGGCGGCCGCCCTGCCCGTCGTGGCGGCCGGTGCGGCGGTACGGGACGGGGCGAGCGTCCGGGTCCGCACGTCGGCCGCGCCCTTGCCGGTGCCGGTGGCGGTCCCGGTGCCGGTGCGGGTATCGGTGCCGGTCGCCCCGGAGCGGCCCGCGGCGGTGGCGTGGGGGGGCGGCGGTGGCCTTCTGCTCCGGGCCGGCGGCGCCGTTCTTGCTGCCTCCGCCCTGGCAGTCGGTCAGCGAGAACGCCGTCGCGGCGGCGACGGCCACCAGGGCGGCGGAGCGGACGGTACGGCGGGCACGGCGCGTGGTCATCATCGGAAATCCCCCAGGAGTCGTCGGGACGCTCTGTCCTACGCCCGGTGAGATGGCGACCACGTGGGGTGTTGTTCATCGGGTTCCGTCCGCGTTCGGTCACAGGCGAACCGCCGGCCCGGTCCGGTTGCCTGACGTCCCGGGGCATCCGGACCCACCCCGGCGTCGCCCGCGGACTGCGGCGGAGCGGCTCTAGGATTCCGGCTGCCCGGACACGTTCTCGTGGCCGACGGTGATCGCCCAACGGACGCCCGCCGACGCGGTCACCCGCACCGTGCCCGGAGTGTGGGGGCGCGCCGTGCCGCCGTTCATGTTCATCGCGTTGCCGATGGTGCTGACCCGGCCGGCGACGCAGGCGAACGGGAAGCTGAAGCCGAGCGGCTCGACGGTGACGGTCAACTCGCCCTTGCCCACGCAGTTCACCAGGACGGACAGGGTGCCGCTGCCGACGCCGCCCTTGATCTCCATCTCCCGGCTCCCGGTGGCGTTCGCCGCCTGGGCGACGACCTCGCCGTCGGGGAACACCGGCGCCTTGGTGACGGAGTCGTACACCTCGACGGCGGAGGCCGGCGTCCCCGTGGCGGGAGCGGGCGACGAGGTCGCGGGGGCGGGCGCGGCGTGACCGGAGCCGCCGTCGCATCCGGCGGCGAACAGCACGGCCGCGGCCGCCGACACCGCCGCGGCCGGCACTCTCGGGTTTCTCATGAGCCTCATCCTCCGGCACGGGCGGGGCAGGACGGAGGGCGGCCCAGGTGACGGTTGCTTAAAGCCCCGACCGTTCGTACAACCATTCGCGCGAATCCGTGTGTCAACGGGGGTATGACTCACAGACGAAGGAGCGCGCTGGTCGCCACCGCGCTCGGCACCGGGTTTCTCATAGCCGGCGTGGCCGTCGCCGCGCCCGCCTCGGCCGCCGCGCCCGCCGTCAGCTGCACGTCGACCAAGGCGGCGCTCGCCACGAAGCTGAAGAAGGACATCACCGCGGCCATCGCGAACCGCAAGGGGACGATCGCCGTCGGCCTGTACGACCGTTCGACGAAGACGACCTGCACCCTCCGTTCCACCACGCGCTACGACTCGGCCAGCACGGTCAAGGTGACCGTCCTCGCCACGCTGTTGTGGGACGCGAAGAAGCACAACCGGTACCTGACCACCACCGAGCAGACGCTCGCCAAGGCCATGATCACCAAGTCGGACAACGACGCGACCACCAGGCTGTGGAGGCAGCTCGGCCTGACGAAGATCAAGGGCTTCCTGAGCGCCGCCGGGATGACGCAGACCACCCCGGGTGCCAACGGCTACTGGGGCCTGACCCAGATCGACGTACACGACGAGCAGAAGCTGCTCGCGCTCGTCACCGCCAAGAACACCGTGCTCAGCGACAATTCGCGGGCCTACATCCTGAAGCTGATGGGGCAGGTCATCTCGTCCCAGCGGTGGGGCACGCCGTACGGCGCCCCGTCCGGCGTCGCCGTGCACGTCAAGAACGGCTGGCTGCAGCGCGCCACGCACGGCTGGCGGGTGCACAGCCTCGGCACGTTCACCGGCGGCGGCCACGACTACCAGATGACCGTGCTGACCCAGGACAACAGCACCATGAGCTACGGCATCAACACCATCCAGGCCGTCGCGAAGGCCGTCCACAAGGACCTCGCGGCCTCCTGAGGCGGGACGGCGGGCCGCGTACCGAAGTGCGGCCCCGGCGGCCGGAGATCGACCCTTTCCTTCACGGGGCGGTCTCCACGTCG
This sequence comes from Streptomyces sp., assembly GCF_019510245.1. Taxonomy (GTDB): domain Bacteria; phylum Actinomycetota; class Actinomycetes; order Streptomycetales; family Streptomycetaceae; genus Streptomyces. The sequence goes on from NZ_JAEKKT010000184.1 coordinate 4,220, forward strand.
TCACCGGTTCCCCCTACGGTGACCGGCATGCGCCTGCGAACCGTACTCGCCACCGTCACCGCCGGCCTGGCGGCGGCCACCTGTCTGTCCGCCGCCGGGCCCGCCAACGCCGTCGCGACCGGGACCGACGCGACCAACGCCGCCGCGCACGCGTGTTCGTCCTCGGTCTCCCTCGACAGCTTCTCCGACGCCCTCGACAAGACGACCTTCGGCGGCTATTTCGTCGGCAACCTCTCCGCGCTCGCCGTGGACAGGGACGGCTCCCTGGCCGCCCTCGCCGACCGGTCCTACCTCTTCGACCTGGACGCGAAGACCCTCGCGCCGAAGAAAGTCGTCGGACTCGCCGACGAGAACGGCGCCGCGCTCGACTCCGAGGGCCTGGTCGTGGACCGGGACGGCACCCGCCTGGTCACCTCCGAGACCGAGCCCTCCGTCCGCCGCTACTCGGCGGACGGCAGGATCCTGGACCGCCTCCCCGTGCCCTCCTCCCTCCTGGTCTCCCCGGCCGGACGGGCCACCTCCAACCAGACCTTCGAGGGCCTGACCCTCCTCGACGGCGGCCGCACCCTGCTGGCCTCCATGGAGTACGCCGTCTCCGGCGACACCGCCGGGATCGTCCGCTTCCAGACCTGGCAGCGCACCAAGGGCGACCACTTCAGGCTGTCGGCCCAGTACGCCTACCGCACCGACGACCCGATCCTCGGCGTCCCCGAGGTGCAGGCGCTCCCCGACGGCCGGCTCCTGGTCCTGGAGCGCGGCTTCACCTCCGGCGTCGGCAACACCGTCCGCCTCTTCCTGGCCGACCCGCGGCACGCCACGGACACCAGCGGCATCGACAACCTCACCGGCCAGGCCGGGGTACGGCTGATCAGGAAGACCCTGCTCACGGACATCGCCACCTGCCCGTCGCTCGGCGCCACGGCCAAGCAGCCGCAGCCCAACCCGCTCCTCGACAACATCGAGGGCATGGCCGTCACCGGCCGCACCAAGGGCGCGTACAAGGTCCTCCTGGTCAGCGACGACAACCAGAACGCGGCGCAGACGACGCGGTTCTACCGGCTGTCGGTCCGCGTGCGCTGACACAGCGGCACTGCCGTACAGCGGTACTCCCGTGCTGCCGTACTGCGGTCACGGAGGGCGGTCGCACCGGCCGCCCTCTTACCGACATCTCACCCATCCACAGCCTGCGCCCAGGGTCGGCACAGCCCCCGCCCATCGGCCGCCCGCAGGGTGGGATGGTGACATCTGCCACCGATCCCGTCCCCCACTCGCCCGTGTCCCCCGACTGGGGCCCGCCCACGGCGACCGCCACGGCACCCCCGACGGCCACCCCCGCGGACTCCCTGCCGGACAGGGCGCCGCGCTGGTCGCTCCCCGCGCTGATCGCGATCCTGGTCCTGGCGGCGGTGCTCTACTCCTGGAACCTCTCCGGTTCCGACATGAACACCTTCTACAGCGGTGCCATCTGGGCCGGTACGAAGAGCTGGAAGGCCTGGTTCTTCGGTTCGCTGGACCCCGGCAACTTCCTGACCGTCGACAAACCGCCGTTCGCGCTCATGGTCATGGGCCTGTCCTGCCGCATCTTCGGCTTCGGCACCTGGCAGATGATGGCGCCCGAGGTCGTGGTCGCGCTCGCCACGATCTGGATCCTGCACTCCACCGTGAAGCGGGTGTGGGGACACGGGGCGGCGACCGTCGCCGCGCTGGTGCTGGCGCTGACCCCGATCACCGTCGCCATCAACCGCGACAACAACCCGGACACCATCCTGGTCTTCCTCATGGTGTCGGGTGCGGCGCTCGCCTTCCGCGCCACCCGTGACGAGAAGCTGCTCCCGCTGCTCGGCTCGGCGGCGTGCTTCGGCCTCGCCTTCAACACCAAGCTGCTCGCGGGCTGGATAGCGCTCCCGGCCGTCTTCGCGCTCTACCTCTACGCGTCGAAGGCCCCGTGGGTGAAGCGGGTCGTCAACCTGGCGCTCGCCGCGGCCGTCCTGGCCGTCTCCAGCTTCTGGTGGGCGGTCGCCGTCTCCCTGGTCCCGGCCTCCGACCGGCCGTACATCGGCGGTTCCACGGACGGCTCCGCCTGGGACCTGATCATGGGGTACGACGGTCTCGGCCGCGTCTTCGGCGGCGAGGGCAACGGCGGGGGCGGCGGGGGCGGAGGCGGCGGCTTCTCCGGCTCCGCGGGCCTCGGCCGGATGTTCAACGACATCCTCGGCGGCCAGATCTCCTGGCTGCTCCCCTTCGCGGGGATCGCGCTGGCCGGTGGCCTGGTGCTGTGCGGCCGCGCCCCGCGCACCGACCTGAGGCGGATGGCGCTGGTCCTGTGGGGCGGCTGGACCCTCCTGCACTACGTGATCTTCGCGACCGCGCAGGGCACCATGCACCCCTACTACACGACCGCACTCGCCCCCGGCATCGCGGTGCTGTGCGGCGGCGGTGGCGTGATGCTGCTGCAGGCCTTCCGCACCGACAAGCGCTGGATCTGGGTCCTCCCGGCCGCCTTCGGCGTGACCGGCATCTGGGCGATCGTGCTGCTGCGCCGGGCGTCGGACTGGAACACCTGGCTGTGGCCGGCGGTCGGCGTGCTGACCGTGGCCGGCATCGTGGGCATGATCCTCTTCCGGTCCGGCGACAAGGCCCGGCTGCTGGCCGCCGCGCTGGCGGCGGCCGTGGTCGCGGCGCTCGCGGGCCCGACGGCGTACGCGGCGAGCCTGCCGTTCGGCAGCAGCACCGGCGGCGGCATGCGCGGCGGTACGAACCCGACCGCCGGCCCGTCCACGGGCAGCGGCTTCGGCGGCGGCCCCGGCGGGGGCGGCGGCAACCGGAGCGGCGGCTTCCCGGGCGGCGGCGAGCTGCCGGGCGGCCAGAGCGGCCGGCAGGGCGGTGGCCAGAACAGCCGGGCCGGCGGCGAGACGGGCGGCGGCTTCCCGGGCGGCACGAACGGCGAGGCCCCGGGCGGTGGCACGAACGGCGGTGGCTTCCCCGGCGGCGGCAGCGGGCAGATGACGCCCGGCGGCGGCACCGGCGAACTCCCGAGCGGCGGTACCGGCAGCGGCGAACTGCCCGGCGGCACCGGGGAGATGCCCGATGCGGGCAACGGCAGCGGCACCACGCGCGGCGGTTTCGGCGGCGGCATGGGCGGTGGCGGAGGCATGGGCGGCGGCGTCGACAGCGACCTGATCGCCTACCTGAAGAAGCACATGGACGGCGCCACCTGGCTGCTGGCCGTCTCCAACTCGCAGTCCGCGGCGCAGATCGAACTGAGCTCGCAGGAGCCCGTGATCTCCATGTGGGGCTTCACCGGCTCCGACGAGGCGATGACCGTCGCCAGGCTGAAGGAACTGGTCAAGGCGGGCGAGTTGCACTACATCCAGGTCGGCGGTGGCGGCATGGGCATGGGCGGCAACAACACGCTCAGCTCGGCGGTCACCTCCTGGGTGGAGAAGAACGGCACGGCGGTGAAGGAGAGCGAGTACAGCAAGACCACGACGAACAGTTCGAGCTCGAGCTCGAAGTCGTCCTCGGCTTCTTCCTCCTCGTCCTCGCAGAGCACCACCTCCACGCTCTACCGGCTGGACCCGTCGGACGTCAGCTGACGCACCGGCAGCACCGAGGCCCCCGACCGCACGGTCGGGGGCCTCTTTTTACGTCCCGTTCACCTACCGGTCTTCATGTTCATGTCACCCTCCTTCTTGCCGCCTCGTCAACCCGCGTAGATGGGAAACTCTTTATGCTGGCGACACACATCCGGCGCTGGAAGTCGGTGGCCCTGGCGACCGCCGCCGTCCTGGTGGGCCTCACCGCCCCCGCGCTGACGGCGACCCCGGCCGCCGCCACGACCACCGCGTACGACTCGACGTACTACAAGAACGCGATCGGCAAGACGGGTACGAGCCTCAAGTCGTCCCTGCACACGATCATCAGCGCGAACGTCACGAAGCTGTCGTACTCGGCCCTGTGGGACGCCCTGAAGAAGACCGACCAGGACCCGAACAACAGCAGCAACGTGATCCTGCTGTACTCGGGCATCTCCCGCAGCAAGTCCCTCAACGGCGGGGACAGCGGCGACTGGAACCGCGAGCACGTGTGGGCGATCTCGCACGGCGACCTCACCACGTCCACCGGCCCCGGCACGGACCTGCACCACATCCGGCCCGAGGACGTGGCGGTCAACGGCAAGCGCGGCAACCTCGACTTCGACGAGGGCGGCTCCACCTTCACCAACAGCGGTGGCAGCAAGGTCGACTCGGACTCCTTCGAGCCCCGCGACGCGGTCAAGGGCGACGTGGCCCGCATGATCCTCTACATGGCCGTCCGCTACGAGGGCGACGACGGGTTCGCGAACCTGGAGCCCGACGACAAGGTCAGCAACGGCTCCAACCCGTACATCGGCAAGCTGTCCGTCCTCAAGCAGTGGAACGACGAGGACCCGCCGGACTCCTTCGAGGAGAACCGCAACGACGTCATCTACACCACCTACCAGCACAACCGGAACCCGTTCATCGACCACCCGGAGTGGGTCGACGCGATCTGGTAGGGGCGTTGAAACGACAGGCCGTGCGGGAATGCACCCGCACGGCCTGTCGTCGTTCGTCACTGCTCGCGCACATCCTGGGGCTGGGGACAACGTTCGCTAGTACCATGACCGCAGCGGGCGAGGGGGGCAATGTGCGCATTCTGCATCTGAGCGATCTTCACTTCGGCCAATCGAGTCAGCGCGCGGACTGGCGTGCCGTCATCGATGAGTTCATGGAGGACCTCAAGTACCTCACGGCGGAGACGCCCGTCCACCACGTCATCATCACGGGGGACATCGCCTTCGCCGGCGACCAACTCGACTACGCCAAGGCCTCGGAGTTCTTCACGCGGTTACGCGGCCAGCTCTCCGGGACCGGTCAAGAAGTCCCGCTGCTGCCTGTTCCGGGCAACCACGACCTGATCCGGCCTGCTTCCGGCAGCTTCCTCAGGGACGTGGCGGTCGCCAACCAGCGAGCCGTCATCGAGGGGTTGGAGAAGTCCTTCCGGGACAACACCCGAAACGACTACATCGTCGCGATCGAGAACGCCTTCAGCCCCTATACGGAATGGGCATCCCAGCTCCGGAGTCCCCAGGTGTCGTGGCGGCCAGGTGCCCTGCCGGGAGACGGCATAGCATATCTCGGCAGCGGCAAGGACAGAGTCGGACTCGTCGTTCTCAACTCGTCCCTCCTCGACCTCGCTGACGAAATCGGGGAAGGCCGGCTCGCACTGGTCGGTGAGCAGACCGAGGCCATCATGCGGATCGCGGACTCCGAGCCGCATCCTCCCACCGCGTACCTGCTCGCGACGCACCATCCACCGTCCTGGCTGGACGAGCAGAGCAAGGAGTTGCTGGACGGGCTGTGCGCGGCACTCAAGGTGGTCGCCCACCTGTTCGGCCATCGGCACATCGCGGAGTTCACCAGAATCGGGGACGGCACAGACCCCCAGCACCGATACCTCCTGCAAGGCCGTTCCTTCTTCGGAATGGAACGCCTCGGTGACGGAAAGACGGAACGACTGCACGGATACGCGCTGATCGACCTGGACCTGACGGCTGAACGGCCCCATCTGCGAGTGGCTCCGCGCGAGGCCCGCAAGCGGCCCACCGGGGGTATGCAGTTCACGTGCGAACGGAGCGAAGCGTGGTACGTGCCACGCGGTTCGGACTGGACCTCCGAGCAGCCGCTGAGAGCCGATATCCGGCAGTCCGTCATGCCGTCGGGTGCCGGCCGTGCCACGGCGGCGCGGCCCCGGACGTCGGCGACGGCCCAACCGGAGCCGATCCCGTCGGGGCCTTTCGAGCAGCTTCGGAACGAACTGCTCGACCTGGTCGGCACAGGTGTTCGGGACCGGTGGCGCATGCTGCCCGACGTGGGGACTCTTCTGCACAACGTACAGACCCTGGGCACCCTCAGCGGTGGCGAACTGTCACCCAGCAACTCGGAACTGCTCTACACCTGGGCGCTCGTCCTGCTGTCCCACGGCCGGACCGAACTCGGAGCACAGGACCTGGGCACTCTCGCGGAGGGAGAGATCCAGACTCCGTGGTCCCGTGACGTGATCGGAACCCTGTCGGCATACGACCGGCTCGTCGAGCGGGCCACCGACCACTCCGCGGACGCCGATACGCGCGAGGTCCTGGAAGAGTGGCTCGTTCGGGTAGTGGTCTCCGACAGCACGGTCCCCTGGGACCTGCAGGGCACCAAGGACCTGGCCCGTCGGCTGGCGGCGGCGCTGGAACGGCGCCCCGGCCACGTGCAGACACTCGCCGACCGGCTCCTGAGCGACGCCCGGAACCTTCAGGCGGGGACGTTTCCGCCGCACAAGGTGTCCGAGAGCTGGGCCTACGCACAGGAACTGCCCCAAACGCTCAACCATGTCCGGTATTCGATGGTCCTCCCGCTGTCGCTGACGCTGGCCGGGATGGAGTTCGACTACGTGCGGGACGGCCGTGAACTCGTCGAGCAGATCGGCATCGTCCACGGATTCGATCTCGCCGAGGTCCATCGGGACATCGCGGAACTGCGGTGGGTCGCCACCCCGGAAGGCGACGCCGATCTGATCGCGACCTGCTTCGACCCCGCCGTCGAGGCCGCCCTGCTGATCTACGCCGACCGGCTGCGCGGACTGGCCGAGCGGCTGCCCGCGTGCAGCGAGTCCCAGATCATCCGCCGGCACTACGCGACCCGTCTGCGGACCGAGGCGGTCCGTGCCCGCACGGTCAACGGCCAGGAGTCCTACGGCCGTCCGCTGACCCGTCTCGTTCTGGACACGGAGAAGATCCGTTCCCTGCTCATGGGAGAACAGCTCTACGGTCAGGCCCGCCTGGCCATCAGGGAGCTGTACCAGAACGCTCTCGACGCCTGCCGCTACCGCGAGATGCGCGGACGGCACTTCGAGATCACCGGCAAGTACCCGCGCGCCGCCTGGGCGGGCGCGATCCATTTGTCGGCGGTCTACGACGACAACGGATCGGTACCGGTGCTGGAATGCCGGGACAACGGCACCGGGATGTCCGTGGAGACTCTGCGCCGCTGCTTCCTCAACGCCGGAAACCGCTTCGTCGAGACTCCTGAGTTCGCCCGGGAACAGGCGGCCTGGCTGGCCGCGGATCCAGCCCTGAAGCTCGTGCCCAACAGCACCTTCGGCATCGGGGCGTACAGCTACTTCATGCTGGCCGACGCGGTCGAGGTGGTCACCCGGGTCGAGCACTCGGACGGCTCGTTGGGCAACACCGTTCGCCTGCAGATCAACGCCGGCTCGACGGTCGCCCGCATCCACGCGCATCCCGACGGCGACCAGCTGCTGCCGACCGGCGGCACGGTGGTCAGGCTGCATCTGCGGCCCGAATTCCGTAGCGTCAGCCGGCTCCAGCTGTCCAACTTCCTTGAGGAAGTGGTGATCCAGTCGCCGTTCGCCCTTCATGTCAGCGAGGGCAACGAGGAGTACGACCGGCCGGCCGGTGCGCTCTCACCCGGCGAGACGGCACAGACCCTGGCGTGGGAGAGCGAAGGGTCGCGGGCGTGGTGGCAACTGGGCCGGGGCAAGCTCCTGGCTGACGGCATCACGACGCCGGAGACGACCGTCGGCCTCATGACGAATCTTCACGGCAGCAAAAAGCCTGTCCTGCGCGTCGACCGCAACGCCGTGGTCCGCTGGGACGTGCCATGGGTCCTCGAGAGGACCGCCGAGAGCGCGGAACGCCTCGCCGAATGGCCGGATCTCTGCCTGGCCTGGTTGTGGCACTTCGCCGAGCGCAATCCCGTTCACGGGCAGCGCCTCTTCGACGAGTTGGTGAAAATCCGCAGCACCGTCCCGCTCGGGCAGAGCCGCCTGTGGGGACGCGAGGTGGATCTGACGCAGACCGGCTGCTTCCCGGGCGACCGCTATCTGCTGGCTCCGCTCCGCGACATGCGATGGCGCAGTGAGTATCCCGAGATCGAGATCCCGAACATCACCCGGCGCAAGGACAGGTACGGCGGCCTCACCGTCGCCTTTCCCTCGTGCCTGCGTCCCTGGCGCAGGAAGGTCTGGTTCGACCTCCTTCCGGAACTCTTCGAGGGCTTGCAGCAGACCGCCTGGGACCTGTCCGAAGAGTTCGTGGAGACGCTCTCGCCGGGTTCGGCACACAGCTTCCCGGTGTGGGAACCGGAGAACCTGGCGGACATCCTCCCGCCGGACGCCTTGGATGCCGCTCTCCTGGCCTCGCAGCCCGACGTGCTCTCCGTCTCGCTCCATACGCCCGACTCCGGGCACAGCGCCCCGCTCGATCTCGTGGCCCTCGTACACGGCGCGCACCGCTGTGAAATGTCCCTCGCCGAGGCGGTCCAGCGCGTGGGGCGCTTCGTGCGCTTCGGACTCAGGAACCTTCCCACCGTGCAGCCGGAGTCCTACGAGTACGTGCCCACCCGTACCGACTGCCAGCTCATCGCGAGTCTGGGCAGGACTCGGGTGGCGGACAGGGCGATCGACCGCCGGGACCTGCTGCAGCTGCTGCCCTTCTGCCAGGAGGCCGGTATCAGCATGGGCGAGGCCGTGGGAGACCTCAGGGAGCTGTCCCGGCGGCTGGGCATCGTCTGCGGCGACCCGGCCGCGGACGCCGACGACAAGTGGAAGGACCACGTGCCGTCGAGCCGGGAGGTGCGCTTCTTCGGCTTCGGCGAGTACGACCGCGGTCGGGAACTGCGGTACGGGCGGGGTACGCGGGCCGCGATCATCCGCGGGGCGCAGCGGGCGGGCATGATCCCGCGTGAGGTGGCCAGGATCGTCACGCGGTACGGCGCGTTCGACATGGTCCGTTACGCGGATTCCCTGACCTCCACCCACACCGGTGCGCCCAGTCAGGACCTCACCGCGTGGTCGGCCAATCTGGACCAGCGCGCGCCTTGGGTGGATGAGGAGGTCTTCCGCCGTGGGTACATGTCGGACAGCCCTTCGGAGCGCGACGAACTGCTGGGGCACGCGCTGTTCTACGCGGTTCTCAGCGGGGAGACCCTGCGTGCGGCGACCCGTCGAGTCGCCGCCTTTCCGGGGCTGAGTGAGGACCAGCGGCTGGACTGGGACGGTGTTCCGGACGTGGTGGCGGAGGAGGCCGACCTGGAGACCCTCCGCTCCCGCGTCGGACACACAAGTCAATATCAGGACAAACGGCTGGCAGGAGTGGGCCAGCAGGAGCTCGTACGGCGCCGCTGGTCACCGCTGGAACTCAAGGTGGCCGCGACGGAGACCAGCAGTCCGCTACGGCAGGTGTGGGAACGGCTGGAGAAGTTCCGCTACCTCGGTGTCGAGCTTCCCGAGTGCAGTCCCGAGGACATCGAGAACTACACGTTCTCCGACTTCGAATGGGAGCTGCTCACCACGAACGACCCGGGCATCGGTGCCTTCAACCGGTTCGGCGGGCACGACAGCGGGGACAAACGGCCCATCACGGGCCCGATCCCGGCCCGTCACGTCATGCAGACCTCGGCCGAAGAGAAGGTCCCGCTCGGCACTGCTGTGGAGAAGCTGCTGGCCATGCGGCACATCGGGGTGGAGGTCGGCTTCGGTGACCTCCCGGCCCGCCTCGAGACCTATGTCCTCAGCAAGGACGAGGTCGCCTTGGCATACCGGATGGCGCGTCTGAGCCTCGCGCACTCCATCCTCGAGTGGGCGTTCATGAGGCAGGTGTCCCTGTCCTACGTCTGCGATCTCGTCTCACCGTGGACGTCATGGCTGACCGGTATGCCCGAGGAATCGGTGACGACCGCGATCGAGACGATTCGCGCATCCTGCGGGGACCTCACGCCCCGGTACACGGACGTCTCCTTCTACGTCGCGGCCCTCGCGCAGACGCGCAGTCTGGGCAGGCCTCTCGACCGGCGTGCGCTCATCGTCCTTGCTGCACAGGCCAATGTGACCCTGGGGACCGCAGCCGCACGCGCCGAAGGGCTGCGTGGTCTGTTCGCGGCCGACGGGGTCGGCTTCGGAGCACTCGGGGGCATGGACCCGTACGACGGGACGGTTCCCGACCATCGACACGTCATCGTCGCCGTGCGGGACGTCCTCTCCGGCGAGCACCGGGCGGCCACGTTGACGCTCCTCGGCGTGGACGAGGAGACCTCCCGGGCGGTGCGGGGCTACCTCGGCCCAAGCAGCGGACAAGGAGTGTGATGCCGAGCCGTCGAGTACCCGATCTGCGTACCCAGCCCATCTCGGAAGTCGCTGTCTTCCAGGACTCGAGGTGCCAGGCGATCGCGGCGCTGTTCGCTCATGCGGAGAAGACCGCCCTTGACGCGATCGACTGGTATCTCGGCCGACGCCGTTTCTACGCCTACTGTTCGAGGGCTCTGCGTGCGATGGCGGCCCTGTGTGTGATCGCCGGAAGCCTTCTTCCGCTGATCGACAGCGCGACTCCCCACACCGTCAATCCGCAGTGGGGGTTCGTGCTCATCGGTCTGTCCGCGGGGTGCATCCTGTTCGATCGGGTCTTCGGTTTCTCCGCCTCGTGGTCCCGCTTCATGGGATGCCAGGTCCAGCTGCAGCGGATTCTCGCAGAGGCCTACATCATCTGGCAGCAGACCTGTTCTGAAATCGACACCGAATCCCCGACCAGCCACGACCGGCAACTGCTGATCGCCATCGCTGCGAATCTACTGCGCGGAGTGCGGGCCACCATTGAGGAGGAGACCCGCGCCTGGACCGGTTATCTTGCCGAAGGGCTTGAGGAGTTGACACGCTCGTCGGGCGGCCATGCCGGTTCCGCGGAAAAGCAGTCGCCGCGACCACAGGAGTTCTCCCCCCTGCCGGCACCGCGTCCCGGAGGCCAACCCCCTCCCGCATCCCGGTGATGTCGAACTACTAATTCACTCACACAGGTGCGGTTGATCTTGAGCTCGGGCGTGTCCCGGTGCTCGCGCCCGAGCATGGGGAGGCCCCCGGCAGTCCCGCCGGGGGCCTCCCCACTCCCCTTTCCGGAGAGTCCCGTGAAGCTGCGCACCTGGTCCCTCGCCGCCGCCCTCGCCCTGACCGCACTCGTCGTTCCCGCCCAGAGCGCCGCCGCCCACGCGGCCGCCGCCCCGTCCTGTCCCGACGGCTCGGTCTGCTTCTGGAGCGGCGAGGGCTTCGGCGGCGACTACTGGGAGTGGACGGCCCGCAGCGGCTACCGCGACATGCCGCCGAACCTCCACGACAACGTCGGCTCCTTCGTCGCCTCCACCCGCGCCTGCTTCGTCAACTGGGACCCGCAGGAGAAGCGCGACGTCTTCAACGGCGACTGGCGCTCCCAGTACCGCGGCGACTTCGGGGGGCGGATCGACGGGGTGGGGGCGGGGGCCTGCTAGTCCCCCAGGTGCGTCGGCGCGAACATCCGCAGCAGGGCGGGGAGTACGACGACCGAGGGGCCGGGGGCCGCGAACGCCTTCGCCAGGTCCGTCTCCAGGGTCTGCGGGGTCGTGCGGACCCCCGGCACCCCGAAGGACCCGGCCAGGGCGACGTAGTCGGGGCGGGACAGTTCCGTCGCCGTGGGCTCGCCGAAGGCGTCGGTCATGTACTCGCGGAGGATGCCGTAGCCGCCGTCGTCGACGATCAGCCAGGTGACCGGGAGGTCGTGCTGGCGTGCCGTCGCCAACTCGGCGATGGAGTAGAGGGCGCCGCCGTCGCCGGAGACCGCGAGCACCGGGCGGGTCGGGTCGGCGGCGGCCGCGCCGAGGGCCGCCGGGAAGCCGTAGCCGAGGCCACCCGCGCCCTGGGCGGAGTGCATGAGGTTCGGGGCCTGGGCGTCGAACGCCGACCAGGCCCAGTACGCCAGGATCGTCATGTCCCAGAAGGACGGGGAGCCGGCGGGCAGGGCCCGGCGGACCGACGCCAGCACGTCCTGTTCCAGGGTGAGTTCCTGGGCGGCGATGCGGTCGGAGACGCGCGAGAGCAGGTCGCGTACCCGGTCCGCCGCCTGGTCGTCCGCACGCGGGGTCACCGTCTCCAGGAGCGCCTGGAGGGCGAGCCGCGCGTCCGCGTGGATGCCCAGTGCCGGGTGGTTGGACTCCAGTTTGCCGAGGTCCGCCTCGATCTGGATCACCCGGCCGCGCGGCTTGAACGTGTGGTAGTTCGAGGAGAGTTCGCCCAGGCCCGAGCCGACCACGAGAAGGACGTCGGCGTCCTCCAGGAAGTCCGTGGTGTGGCGGTCCTCCAGCCAGGACTGGAGGGACAGGGGGTGGTGCCAGGGGAACGCGCCCTTGCCGCCGTAGGTGGTGACGACCGGAGCGTTCAGCGTCTCCGCCAGCTGCCGCAGCTTCCCCGCGGCGTCCGACCGTACGACCCCGCCGCCCGCGATGATCGCCGGGCGGGCCGCCCGGGACAGCAGGTCGGCCGCCACGGCGGTCAGTTCGGGACGCGGGGGGAGTTCCTCGGGCGCCGCGTCGACCGCCGTGACCACCGGGACCGAGGTCTCGGCGAGGAGGACGTCCTGCGGGATCTCCACCCAGACCGGGCCGTGCGGGGCGGTCAGCGCCGACTTCCAGGCCGCCGCGATCGCGGACGGGATCTGCGACTGGGTGCGGACGGTGTGGACCGACTTCACCACGCCCCGGAAGGAGGCCGCCTGGTCCGGGAGTTCGTGCAGGTAGCCGTGGCGGCCGCCGCCGAGGCCCGCGGTGGGGATCTGGCTGCTGATCGCGAGGACCGGCGCGGAGGCGGAGGCCGCCTCGTGCAGCGCGGCGAGCGAGGTCAGCGCGCCGGGGCCGGTGGAGAGGAGGAGCGGGGCCGCCTCGCCGGTGACCCTGCCGTACGCGTCCGCCGCGAAGCCCGCGTTGTTCTCCACCCGCAGGCCGACATAGCGCAGCGAGGAGCGGCGCAGGGCGTCGAACATGCCGAGCGCGTGCTGGCCGGGCAGCCCGAAGACGGTGGTCGCGCCGAGCCCGGCCAGGGTCTCCACGACCAGGTCCCCGCCGTTGCGGCCGGGGGGAGGGTTGAGCGCGGCCTCCGTCTGGGCGGGCGTCGGGCGGAGTACGAGGTCGTGGTCGTGGGTCACTTCGCGCGCGCCTCGGCAATCTGTCGGGTCATGATCGTGGTCAGTTCGTACGCCGTGTGCGAGGCCGCCACCGAGGTGATCTCGGCGTGGTCGTACGCGGGGGCCACCTCGACGACGTCCGCCGAGACGAGGTGGCAGGAGGAGAGTCCGCGCAGGATCTCCAGCAGTTCCCTGGAGGTCATACCACCCGCCTCGGGCGTGCCGGTGCCCGGGGCGTGCGCGGGGTCCAGACAGTCGATGTCGATCGAGATGTAGAGGGGACGGTCACCGATGCGCTGACGCAGCTGGTCGGCCACCTCGTCGGCGCCCCGGCGGTAGATGTCCGCGGAGGTCACGATGCCGAAGCCCATCTTCTCGTCGTCGGTGAGGTCCTGCTTGCCGTAGAGGGGGCCGCGGGTGCCGACGTGCGAGAGGGCCGAGGTGTCGAGGATGCCCTCCTCCACGGCCCGGCGGAACGGGGTGCCGTGCGTGTACTCGGCGCCGAAGTAGGTGTCCCAGGTGTCCAGGTGGGCGTCGAAGTGGAGGAGCGCGACCGGGCCGTGCCGCTTCGCGACCGACCGGAGCAGGGGCAGGGCGATGGTGTGGTCGCCGCCCAGGGTCATCAGGCGGGCGCCGGTGCCGAGGAGGTCGTCGGCGGCGGCCTCGATCGTCTCGACCGCCTCGTTGATGTGGAAGGGGTTGACGGCGATGTCACCGCCGTCCGCGACCTGGGCGAGGGCGAAGGGAGACGCGTCCTGCGCCGGGTTGTAGGGGCGCAGCAGCCGGGACGCCTCGCGGATGGCGTTGCCGCCGAAGCGGGCGCCGGGCCGGTACGAGACGCCCGAGTCGAACGGCACGCCCACCACCGCGACGTCGGCGCGGCCGACCTCGTCGAGGCGGGGCAGCCGGGCGAAGGTCGCGGGACCGGCGTACCGCGGTACACGGGAGGAGTCGACGGGGCCGCGGGGCGTCTCGTTGCTGCTCATGAGGGTGCTGCCTTCTTCCTACGCTTCGTCGCGTACGTACCGCTATGCACTGCTTCCGGCTACGACTCTACTGGTGGGCCGGGACCGGTTCGGACACGAGTTCGGGGGCGCCCCGGCCCGCGAGCCGCTCCCGCCAGTTCGCCAGCACGGCCGCGTCGGTGGGCCTGGTGGCCAGGGAGACGGCGACGTAGGCGACGAGGGAGGAGAGGAGGCCGTAGTAGACGGGTTCGTTGGCGAGGATGCCGTAGCCCGCCATCAGGCCGATCACCGCGAGGCCGCCCACGGTCACGGCGGCGAGGGCGCCCTGGACCGTGCCGCGCTTCCACAGCAGCCCGCCGAGGATCGGGACGAGGAGGCCGCCGACGAGCAGGTTGTACGCCACGGTCAGCGCCTCGACCACGTCGTTGAGGGCGATGGCCGTGCCGATCACCCCGACACCCATGACGAGGATGAAGACCCGGTTGCCCCGCACCTCGTCGTGCTCCCGTTCACCGGAACCGGCCCGCCCCCGCAGCCGCGACCAGATGTCGTTGTTGGCGACGGTCGCGCAGGCGATCAGCGCGCCGGAGGAGGTCGACATCACGGCCGCGAGCGCGGCGGCCAGCACCAGCCCCCGGACGCCGACGGGGAGTTCGTCCTTGACGATGGTCGCGAAGGCGTCGTCCGGGCTGCCGAGCTTCGGGTACAGCACCTTGGCCGCCGTCCCGATCACCGCACCGGCAAGGGCGTACACCAGGCAGTACGTGCCGGCCACCGTGCCGCCCCACTTCGCCGTCCGGTCGCCGCGCGCGGTGAACACGCGCTGCCAGATGTCCTGGCCGATGAGCATGCCGAACGTGTAGATGAGGACGTAGGTGAAGATGGTCTCGCCGCCGATGCCCAGCGGGTCGAAGTACGTCGTCGGCAGCTTCGCCTTCATCTCGCTGAAGCCGCCCGCCTTCACGACGGCGATGGGGAGCAGGAGCAGCAGCACGCCGATCGTCTTCACCACGAACTGGACCATGTCCGTCAGCGTGATCGACCACATGCCGCCGAGCGTCGAGTAGGCGACGACGATCGAGCCGCCGATGACGATCGCGACGGTCCGGTTCATGTCGAAGAGGACGTCGAAGATCGTGGCGTAGGCGATGGTCGAGGTGACGGCGAGCATGAGCGTGTACGCCCACATGACCACGCCGGATATGACGCCGGCCCGGCCGCCGTACCGCAGATCCAGCATCTCGGAGACCGTGTAGACCTTGAGGCGGGCGATCCGGGCCGAGAAGAAGACCGACAGCGCGAGCAGCCCGAGCCCGATCGTGAAGACCATCCACGCGCCGGACAGCCCGTACTGGTACCCCAGTCCCACGCCGCCGATGGTGGACGCGCCGCCGAGGACGATCGCGGCCATGGTGCCGGAGTACATGGCGGGCCCGAGCCGGCGCCCGGCGACCAGGAAGTCGCTCTTCGACCTGGCACGGCGCATGCCCCACCAGCCCATGGCCAGCATGCCGGCCAGGTACAGGACGATCACGGTGTAGTCGACGGCCACAGGGCCCTCCTTCGGTGGGGTCTCGCCGGTGGGTGACGTGCATCGACACTAGGTGGCCGGAAAGCGACTGCGAAGTGTACGTTTCATCCATTCGAGCCGTACGGGACAGAGGAAACGCACACCATGCCGGACCCCACGGTTCCCCCCACGCCCCCCGTGCCCCTCGCCGCCCTCCTGGCCCGCGAGGACCTCGCCCTGCGCCAGATCGCCGGACCGTCCGGCCCCTCCCTCGTCGTCCACGCGGCGCACACCTCGGAGATGGCCGACCCGTACCCGTACCTGCTGGGCGGCGAGCTGCTGCTGACGGCCGGGGTGCACGTCCCGGACGCGGCGGGCTCGGGCACATACTTCGACGACTACGTCTCCCGGATCGTCGCGGCGGGCGGCGCCGCCCTCGGCTTCGGGCTGGCCCCCGTGCACGACACGGTCCCGCGCGCCCTGATCGAGGCCTGCGACAGCCACGGCCTGCCGCTCGTCGAGGTCCCGCCGCAGACCCCCTTCACCGCCGTCGCCCGCGCGGTCTGGCAGCTGCTGGCCCAGGCCCGCCTGGCCGAGCTGCGCCGCGTCACGGAGGCCCAGCAGAGCCTGGCCGCCGCCGCGGCCCGCCCCGACCCGGTGCCGTCGGTCCTGCGGCAGCTGGCCCAGCGGTTGGGCGGCTGGACGGCCCTGTACGGCCCGGAGGGCACGGAGATCGCCTCGGCGGGCCGGCGGCCGGTGGCACCGCTGACCGCCGCCCTGGCCGAGCTCGCGGAGGTGGTACGCCCGTCCGGCCCCGGCACCCCCACCTCCGCCACCCACGCCACCGTCGGCACCCACCTCGCGGCCTACACCCTCAGCACCGGCTTCGCACTCGGCGTGGCCACCCCGACCCGCGAACCGGGCGACCACACCATCGCCTCGGTGGCCACGGTCCTGCTCACCCTCCTCACCGGCGAACAGCAGAGCGGCTCGGGCGCGGCCCGTACGTCAGCACTCGTACGACTCCTGCTGGGCGGTACGGCGGAGGAGGTGGCGCCCCTGCTGGGCGGACGGGACAGCTGGTTCGTCATACATGCCTGCCCGAACGGCCAACGCGACCGTGCCAACCTTCTTTCAGGGGCGCGGCGAACTGCGCGACCAGCCCCCGCGCACCCGCAGCCGCCCGACCTCCTGGCCGCCACCGCTCTGGGCGCCGCACTCGGCTCGCCCCTCATCGACCCCGTAGGGGACATCGTCCAAATCCTGGTCCCCGCCGACCGGACACCTCAGCCGCAGCCCGGCTGGACCCTCGGCGTCAGCGCCCTTGCACCCTCGCACCAGCTGGCCCTCGCCGACACCCAAGCGGCCCGCGCCCTCGCCCGCGCCCGGGCGACCCGCACCCCCCTCGTCCGCCACCGCACCCGCCCCGCCCTCGACGACCTCGTTCCGGAGGAAGAGGCGCAGGCCCACGCCCGTGCCCTCCTCGCCCCCCTCGCGGAGCACCCCGCCCTCGTCGACACCCTGCGCACCTGGCTGTCGCTGCACGGCAGTTGGGACCGTACGGCGGTCGCCCTGTCCGTCCACCGCAACACCGTGCGGCAGCGCATCGCCCGCTCCGCGGAGCTCCTGGGCGCCGAACTCGACGATCCCGACGTACGGATGGAGCTGTGGTTCGCCCTCCGGCAGGAGTGAGTGACGCACGTCCCAGCGGGCGATACGCAGGGCGAACGCCCAGCGCCCTGCCTCACAATGGAGCCATGCCGATACCCGGGACGCCCAGCCGCGCCGAGCTCGTAGAGCACCTTGTGAAGACCCGTATCGCGGGCGACGTCGCCACCCCCCGCGAGAACAACCTGCTCCACTACCGCAAGCTGGCCAACGGCGAGCGCAACTGGTGGCTGGGACTGGAACTCGGCGACCGCTGGACCGACGAGCAGGACGTGCTGGCCGTGATGGCCGAGCGGGTCGGGGTGAACGACGACCCCGAGTACCGGTACGGCCAGGACACCATCGACCCCGAGCTGACCGTGGACGGCCTGGACCGGCTGGCGGCGCGGCTGCGCAAGGCGGCCGAGGGGCGGCAGCGGGTGCTGTTCGCGACGGGTCACCCGGGCGGCCTGCTGGACGTGCACCGGGCGACGGCGGCCGCGCTGCGCACCGCCGGCTGCGAGATCGTGGTGATCCCGGACGGGCTGCAGACGGACGAGGGGTACGTCATGCAGTTCGCCGACGTGGCCGTCCTCGAACACGGGGCGACACTGTGGCACACGCACTCCGGGGAGCCGATGAAGGCCATCCTGGGCGGCCTGGAGCGCGAGGGGCGGCCGCGGCCCGACCTGGTCGTCGCCGACCACGGCTGGGCCGGCTACGCGGCGCAGGTGGGCCTGGACTCGGTCGGATACGCGGACTGCAACGATCCGGCGCTGTTCCTCGCCGAGGCGGAGGGCACCCTCCAGGTGGCCGTACCGCTCGACGACCATGTGCTCAGCCCGCGGTACTACGATCCGGTGACCGCGTACCTGCTGGCCGGGGCGGGACTGGCCTGACCTGCCGATGTGCGGCCCCCGGCAGCGGGAGCCGCACATCGTGATGTGGCCCTAAACCCTGGATGAGACCCTGGACGGCTGGTCTGCGGTCGCTGGTCGCTCAGAACCCCAGGCCGCCGAAGCCGAAGCCGCCGTAGCCGAGGCCGCCGAAGCCGGCGACACCGACGGTGGGCACGACCACTACGGGGACGACGGCGACGGTGGCGGGGTAGTACCCGTATCCGTAGCTTCCGTATCCGTAGCGGCAGTTGTTGAACCCGCCCCGGTAGCCGTTGCAGCCGCCGAAGCCGCCGCCACCGGTGACGATGGACTGGTGAGTGGAGGCGGGGGCCGCCGAGGCGGTGCCCGCGGCGCCGATCGCGGCTCCACCGGCCAGCAGCAGGCCGGCGGCGGATATCGCGGCGATGCGCCTCGCGCGCTGTACTCGCATGGGAAATACCTTTCTGCCGGACTCACGTCCGCTACGCGGCACGTCCGCTATGCGGCACATGCACTAGTGCGGCATTTCACTCATAGAGCTTAATTCCGGATAAAGGCGACGGCACGTCGGGCGATCACCGCTCGTGATCCCCGGAGCTCACCGGCCCCGGAGTGGGGTCCAGATACACCCGGCCGATCGCGGGGAACGCGGCCCGCAGCCGCTGCTCGGCCCGCTCGCAGGCCCACTCGATCTCGGCCGCCGTGGACACGTCCCGGAAGTCCACCTTGGCGGCGACCAGTGCCTCGTCCGGGCCCTGCACCAGCGTGGTCAGCTCCAGTACGGCGACGATGTGCTCGGAGTCCAGCAGCTCGGCGCGGATCCGCTCCCGCACGGGCTTCGGCAGCGGCCGCCCGATGAGCAGCTCGGCGTTCGACCGGCCCAGCACCCAGGCGACGTACAGCAGGAGCACGCCGATGAGGAGGGAGGCGAGGCCGTCCCAGACGCCGGAGCCGGTGAGCTGGCCGCCGAGCAGGCCGCCGGCCGCGAGCACCAGCCCGACGAGCGCGGCCGAGTCCTCCATCACCACGGCCTTCACGGCGGTGTCCGGGGTGTGCCGCAGGTACAGCCTGAACGGCGCCCTGAAGCGGGCCGCCTCCCCGCGCGCCTGCCTGAGGCCCGTGCGCAGCGAGAAGCCCTCCAGTACGAACGCGACGACGAGCACGACGTACGACACCAGCGGGTCGCCCGGCTTCTCCCCCACCGCCAGGGTGTGGATGCCGTCGTAGAGGGAGAAGACCGCGCCGCCGACGAAGGTGGCGACGGCGGCGAGCATGGCCCAGATGTACCGCTCGGGGCCGTAGCCCAGCGGGTGCTCCTCGTCGGCCGGCTTCCCGCTGCGCTTGAGGGCGGTGAGGAGGAGCAGCTCGGTGACGGTGTCGGCGACCGAGTGCGCCGCCTCGGAGAGCATCGCGCTGGAGCCGCTGAGGACTCCGGCGACCGCCTTGGCGAGCGCGATCCCGAGGTTGGCGACGGCGGCGACGATCACCGTCATGGTGCTCTCGCCGCCGCCGTGCGGGGTCTGTCCGGGGTGTTCGCCGTGGGCCATGCCCCAGTTCTACCTGGGGACCCGGACCACACCCTCCTGGATCACGGAAATCGCGAGTGAACCGTCCCGGGTGTAGATCCGCGCCTGGCCGAGCCCGCGGCCGCCGTGCGCGGACGGCGACTCCTGGTCGTAGAGCAGCCACTCGTCGGCGCGGAACGGCCGGTGGAACCACATGGCGTGGTCGAGGGAGGCGCCCACCACGTCCCCGACCGCCCAGCCGCCGCGGCCGTGCGCGAGCAGGACGGAGTCGAGGAGGGTCATGTCGGAGACGTAGGTCGCGAGGACGACGTGCAGCAGGGGGTCGTCGGCGAGCTTGCCGTTGGTGCGGAACCACACCTGGCTGTGCGGCTCGCGCGGCTCGCCGTACTTGCCGAACGGCGGCTCCTCGACGTACCGCAGGTCGATCGCCTCGCGGGCCTCCAGGAACTTCTCCACGACGGCCGGATCGAGGTGGTCGTAGTCGCGGAAGCGGTCCGCCGAGGTGGGCAGGGTCGCCGGGTCGGGGGCCGCGGGCATCGGGGCCTGGTGGTCGAGGCCCTCCTCGTCCAGCTGGAAGGAGGCCGACAGGGCGAAGATCGGCCGGCCGTGCTGGACGGCGATCGCGCGCCGGGTGGTGAAGGAACGGCCGTCGCGGATGCGCTCGACGGTGTACACGATGGGTGCGCCCGGGTCGCCGGGACGCAGGAAGTACGCGTGCAGCGAGTGGGCGTGCCGGTCCGCCGGGACGGTGCGCCCGGCGGCGACCAGCGCCTGGGCCGCGACCTGTCCGCCGAAGACGCGCGGGACGACGGCGGACCGGGACTGACCGCGGAAGATGTTCTCCTCGATCTGCTCCAGGTCGAGCAGGTCGAGGAGATCACTTAGTGCCTGGTTCATGGCACCTTTTCTACTGGCGGGTTGTTGCGGTGGCCCTACAGACCCATGTCCTTCGCGATGATCGTCTTCATGATCTCGCTGGTGCCGCCGTAGATGCGGTTGACGCGGTTGTCCGCGTACAGGCGCGCGATGGGGTACTCGTTCATGAAGCCGTAGCCGCCGTGCAGCTGGAGGCAGCGGTCGATCACGCGGTGCGCGACCTCGGTGGTGAACAGCTTGGCGCTGGCGGCCTCGGCGGGGGTCAGCTCACCGGCGTCGAGAGCCTCCGTCGCCCGGTCGACGACGGCCTCGGCGGCGTCCACCTCGGCCTGGCAGGCGGCCAGCTCGAACTTGGTGTTCTGGAAGGCGGCGACGGGCTGGCCGAAGACGACGCGCTCCTGCACGTACTGCTTGGCGAACCGGACGGCGGCCTTGGCCTGCGCGTAGGCGCCGAAGGCGATGCCCCAGCGCTCGGAGGCGAGGTTGTGGCCGAGGTAGTAGAAGCCCTTGTTCTCCTCGCCGAGGAGGTCCTCGACCGGCACCTTGACGTCGACGAACGCGAGCTCGGCGGTGTCGGAGGTCTTCAGGCCCAGCTTGTCGAGCTTGCGGCCGACCGAGTAGCCCTCCGCCTTCGTGTCGACCACGAACAGGGAGATGCCGTGCCGGCGGTCCTCCTTGGTGGGCGCGGAGGTCCGGGCGCACACGATCATGCGGTCGGCGTGCACGCCACCCGTGATGAAGGTCTTGGCGCCGTTGAGGACGTAGTGCGTGCCGTCCTCGCTGAGCTTGGCGGTGGTCTTCATGCCCGCGAGGTCGGAGCCGGTGCCCGGCTCGGTCATCGCGATCGCCCACATCTCCTCGCCGGAGACGAACTTCGGCAGGTAGCGCTTCTTCTGCTCGTCCGTCGCCAGCAGCTTTATGTACGGCAGGCCGAGCAGCACGTGCACGCCGGAGCCGCCGAAGGCGACGCCCGCGCGGGCGGTCTCCTCGTACAGGACGGCCTCGAACTTGTAGGAGTCGATGCCGGCGCCGCCGTACTCCTCGTCGACGCGGATACCGAAGACGCCGAGCTCGGCGAGCTTGTAGTAGAAGTCACGGGGGGCCTGGCCCGCGGCGAACCACTCGTCGTACACGGGTACGACCTCGGCCTCGATGAAGGCGCGGATGGTCTCCCGGAACGCCTCGTGATCCTCGTCGAACAACGTACGGCGCACGGCCGCCACCTCCAGGACTTCGGCATGTCTAAGCGCTTGCTCAGATCCAAGGTACCGGCGGGTAGGCCGACGGGTCCAGGGCGGGAACCCCGCCGCGGGGGTAACGCTCGTCACGCCTGACGGCAGACCTCCGGCCGTCACTCCTCCGCCGCCGCACCGAAGGCGCCCCTCGCCATGCGGTGCAGGAGGACCGCTGTGGCGCCGCGGCCCGGGAGGGAACCCGGTCGGCCCAAATGCGGGGTGGAGTTCAGGAGGCCGAAGACGGAGTGGACCGCCGAGCGGGCCGCGGGCTCGGGGAGCGCCGGGTAGACGCCGCGGACCACCTCCACCCACAGTTCGACGTACTGCCGCTGGAGCTGCCGCACCAGCTTGCGGTCGCTGTCGCGCAAGCGGTCCAGCTCCCGGTCGTGCAGGGTGATCAGTGGACGGTCGTCGAGGGCGAAGTCGATGTGACCCTCGATGAGGGAGTCCAGGACCGCCGAGGGCGCGGTGTCCCCGTCGGCCTCCGCCAGGCGGCGCTTGGCCCCCGTCAGCAGCTGCCCGCTGATCCCCACCAGCAGCTCCGCGAGCATCGCGTCCTTGCCCGCGAAGTGCCGGTAGAGACCGGGCCCGCTGATGCCGACCGCGGCCCCTATCTCGTCCACGCCGACCCCGTGGAAGCCGCGCTCGGCGAAGAGCCGGGCGGCCTCCTTGAGGATCTGCTCGCGGCGGGTCGGGGCGTCGGTTCTCGTGACCATGAAGGCAATTCTAGACAGGGTGGTTAGCGGTCGTTAACCTGAAGGCAATGCGTTAACGCTCATTAACAAGGTGAGGGGATCGCGGCATGGACCAGGCACCGGAGCTGACGAGCGCGGCGGACCCCGCGTCGGAGGCCTTTCGGGCCAACGAGGAGGCGCACCGCGTCCTCGTCGAGGAGCTGCGCGCCAAGCTCGCCGCGGCCGCGCTCGGCGGCGGCGAGAAGGCGCGGGCCCGGCACACCGCACGCGGCAAGCTGCTGCCGAGGGACCGGGTGGACGCCCTGCTCGATCCGGGGTCGCCCTTCCTGGAGCTGGCCCCCCTGGCCGCCGACGGGATGTACGACGGCGCGGCCCCGGCGGCCGGCGTGATCGCCGGGATCGGCCGGGTCAGCGGCCGCGAGTGCGTGATCGTCGCCAACGACGCCACGGTCAAGGGCGGCACGTACTACCCGATGACCGTGAAGAAGCACCTGCGGGCGCAGGAGGTGGCGCTCGACAACCGGCTGCCGTGCGTGTACCTGGTCGACTCCGGCGGCGCCTTCCTCCCCCTGCAGGACGAGGTCTTCCCGGACCGCGACCACTTCGGGCGGATCTTCTACAATCAGGCCCGGATGTCGGGGGCGGGCATCCCGCAGATCGCGGCCGTGCTCGGGTCCTGCACCGCCGGTGGCGCGTACGTCCCGGCGATGAGCGACGAGGCGGTCATCGTCCGGAACCAGGGCACGATCTTCCTCGGCGGTCCGCCCCTCGTGAAGGCCGCGACCGGCGAGGTCGTCACCGCCGAGGAGCTGGGCGGCGGCGAGGTCCACTCCCGGGTCTCCGGTGTCACCGACCACCTCGCCGAGGACGACGCGCACGCGCTCAGGATCGTCCGGAACATCGCCGCCACCCTCCCGGCCCGGCGCGCGCTGCCCTGGGAGGTCGCGCCCGTCACCGAGCCCAAGGTCGACCCCTACGGCCTCTACGGAGCCGTCCCCGTCGACTCCCGCACCCCCTACGACGTCCGCGAGATCATCGCCCGGGTCGTCGACGGCTCCCGGTTCGCCGAGTTCAAGGCCGAGTTCGGGCAGACCCTGGTCACCGGCTTCGCCCGCATCCACGGCCACCCGGTCGGCATCGTCGCCAACAACGGCATCCTCTTCTCCGAGTCGGCCCAGAAGGGCGCCCACTTCATCGAGCTGTGCGACCAGCGCGGCATCCCGCTCGTCTTCCTGCAGAACATCTCCGGCTTCATGGTCGGCAAGGACTACGAGGCCGGCGGCATCGCCAAGCACGGCGCGAAGATGGTGACGGCGGTGGCCTGCACGAGGGTCCCGAAGCTGACCGTCGTCGTGGGCGGTTCCTACGGCGCCGGCAACTACTCCATGTGCGGCCGGGCCTACTCCCCCCGCTTCCTGTGGATGTGGCCCAACGCCAAGATCTCGGTGATGGGCGGCGAGCAGGCCGCCAGCGTGCTGGCCACGGTCAAGCGGGACCAGCTGGAGGCACGGGGAGAGTCCTGGCCGGCCGAGGACGAGGAGGCCTTCAAGGCGCCCGTCCGCGCCCAGTACGAGCGCCAGGGCAACGCCTACTACGCGACCGCCCGCCTCTGGGACGACGGGGTCATCGACCCCCTCGACACCCGGCAGGTGCTGGGACTGGCCCTGACGGCCTGTGGCAACGCGCCGCTGGGTGAGCCCCAGTTCGGCGTCTTCCGGATGTGAGGAGGGGACTCGTGTTCGACACCGTACTCGTGGCCAACCGGGGCGAGATCGCCGTCCGGGTCATCCGCACGCTGCGCTCGCTGGGCGTCCGTTCGGTGGCCGTGTACTCCGACGCCGACGCGGACGCGCGGCACGTCCGCGAGGCCGACACCGCGGTCCGGATCGGTCCGGCGCCGGCCGGCGAGAGCTACCTGTCCGTGGCGCGGCTGCTGGAGGCGGCCGCGCGCAGCGGCGCCCAGGCCGTCCACCCGGGCTACGGCTTCCTCGCCGAGAACGCGGGCTTCGCGCGGGCCTGCGAGGAGGCCGGGCTGGTCTTCATCGGCCCGCCGGCCGAGGCGATCGCGCTGATGGGCGACAAGATCCGGGCGAAGGAGACGGTGAGTGCGGCCGGGGTGCCGGTGGTGCCCGGCGGCCGTGACCCCGAACTGGCCGACGCGGCACGCGCGCTGGGCGCACCGGTCCTGCTCAAGCCCTCGGCCGGCGGCGGCGGCAAGGGCATGCGGCTGGTGCGCGACCTGGATGTCCTGGACGACGAGATCGCCGCCGCCCGCCGCGAGGCCCGCGCCTCCTTCGGCGACGACACCCTCCTCGTCGAGCGGTGGATCGACCGCCCCCGGCACATCGAGATCCAGGTGCTGGCCGACGGCCACGGCAACGTCGTCCACCTCGGCGAGCGCGAGTGCTCGCTCCAGCGCCGGCACCAGAAGGTGATCGAGGAGGCGCCCTCGGTCCTGCTCGACGAGGCGACGCGGGCCGCGATGGGCGAGGCCGCGGTGCAGGCGGCGCGCTCCTGCGGGTACGTCGGCGCGGGCACGGTGGAGTTCATCGTGCCGGGCGGCGACCCTTCGTCGTACTACTTCATGGAGATGAACACCCGCCTGCAGGTGGAGCACCCGGTCACCGAGCTGGTCACCGGCCTGGACCTGGTGGAGTGGCAGCTGCGGGTGGCGGCCGGGGAGCGGCTCGGGTTCGGGCAGGAGGACGTCCGGCTGACCGGGCACGCGGTGGAGGCCCGGATCTGTGCCGAGGACCCGGCGCGCGGTTTCCTGCCCACCGGCGGCACCGTGCTGCTGCTGCGCGAGCCGTCGGGGGACGGTGTCCGCACCGACTCCGGGCTCAGCGAGGGCACCGAGGTCGGCAGCCTGTACGACCCGATGCTGTCCAAGGTGATCGCGTACGGCCCGGACCGGGAGACCGCGCTCCGGAAGCTGCGCGGGGCCCTGGCGGAGACGGCCACCCTCGGCGTGCAGACCAACGCCGGGTTCCTGCGCCGGCTCCTCGCCCATCCGGCGGTGGTGGCCGGGGAGCTGGACACCGGGCTGGTGGAGCGGGTGGTGGACGACCTGGTCTCCACCGACGTACCGGACGAGGTCTACGAGGCGGCGGCGGCCGTACGGCTCCAGGCGCTCAGGCCGGTGGCGGCGGACGGGCGCTGGACGGACCCCTTCGCCGTGCCCAGCGGCTGGCGCCTCGGCGGCACTCCCAAGTCCGTCGGCTTCCACCTCCGGGTGCAGGACCCGGTGGAGTACGCCCCGCGCGGCACGCACACCGTCACCGCCGGCCGCGTGTCCGTCACCCTGGACGGCGTCCGCCACACCTTCCACCGCGCCGCCGACTGGATCAGCCGGGACGGCGACGCCTGGCAGGTCCGCGACCACGACCCGGTCGCCGCCTCGCTGAACCGCACCGCGCACGCCGGCGCCGACTCGCTCACCGCGCCCATGCCCGGCACGGTGACCGTCGTGAAGGTCGCCGTCGGGGACGAGGTCACCGCCGGGCAGAGCCTGCTGGTGGTGGAGGCGATGAAGATGGAGCACGTCATCTCCGCGCCGCACGCCGGCACGGTCGCCGAACTCGACGTGAAGCCGGGTGCCACGGTCGCCATGGACCAGGTGCTGGCCGTGATCGCCCCGCACGAGGAGGAGACCGCATGACCGCCCCGGAGAGCGCCCTCCCCATGGTCGTCCCGGCCACGGATCTGCCCGCCCGGGTCCGGATCCACGAGGTCGGCGCGCGCGACGGCCTGCAGAACGAGAAGACGGCCGTACCGACGGCCGTGAAGGCGGAGTTCGTCCACCGCCTGGCCGACGCCGGCCTGACGACGATCGAGGCGACCAGCTTCGTCCACCCCAAGTGGGTGCCCCAACTGGCGGACGCGGAGGACCTGTTCCCCCGGCTCGCCGATCTCCCGGGGGTCGCCCTCCCCGTCCTGGTCCCCAACCAGCGGGGTCTGGACCGGGCCCTGGACCTCGGCGCCCGCCGGGTCGCCGTCTTCGCCAGCGCCACCGAGTCCTTCGCCAGGGCCAACCTCAACCGTTCGCTGGACGAGTCCCTGGCCGTCTTCGACCCGGTCGTCCGGCGGGCCAAGGACGCCGACGTGCACGTCCGCGGCTACGTCTCGATGTGCTTCGGCGACCCCTGGGAGGGAGCGGTCCCGCTCCACCAGGTGGTCCGGGTCTGCAAGGCGCTGCGCGACATGGGCTGCGACGAGCTGAGCCTCGGCGACACGATCGGCGTGGCCACCCCCGGTCACACCCTGGAGCTGCTGTCCCTCCTCAACGAGGAGGGCGTGCCGACGAACGTCATCGGCGTGCACTTCCACGACACCTACGGCCAGGCGCTCGCCAACACCTACGCGGCCCTGGAACACGGCGTGACGACGATCGACGCGTCCGCCGGCGGGCTCGGCGGCTGCCCGTACGCCAAGTCCGCCACCGGCAACCTCGCCACCGAGGACCTGGTCTGGATGCTCCAGGGCCTCGGCATCGAGACCGGAGTCGACCTCGGCGCACTCACCGCCACCAGCGTGTGGATGGCCGAACAACTGGGCCGACCCAGCCCGTCCCGTACCGTCCGCGCCCTCTCCCACCAGGAGTGACGACCATGGACCACCGCCTCTCCCCCGAACTGGAAGAACTCCGCCGTACGGTGGAGGAGTTCGCGCACGACGTCGTGGCGCCGAAGATCGGCGACTTCTACGAGCGGCACGAGTTCCCGTACGAGATCGTCCGCGAGATGGGCCGCATGGGCCTGTTCGGCCTGCCGTTCCCCGAGGAGTACGGCGGAATGGGCGGCGACTACCTGGCCCTCGGCATCGCCCTGGAGGAGCTGGCCCGGGTCGACTCGTCGGTGGCGATCACGCTCGAGGCGGGGGTCTCGCTCGGTGCCATGCCGATCCACCTCTTCGGCACGCCCGAGCAGAAGCAGGAGTGGCTGCCGCGGCTCTGCTCCGGCGAGATCCTCGGCGCCTTCGGCCTCACCGAGCCCGACGGCGGCAGCGACGCGGGCGCCACGCGTACGACGGCCCGCCTGGACCCCGCCACCGACGAATGGGTGATCAACGGCAGCAAGTGCTTCATCACCAACTCGGGGACGGACATCACGGGTCTGGTCACCGTCACGGCGGTGACCGGCCGCAAGCCCGACGGCAAGCCGCTGATCTCGTCGATCATCGTCCCCTCCGGTACCCCCGGCTTCACGGTCGCCGCCCCCTACTCCAAGGTCGGCTGGAACGCCTCCGACACCCGTGAGCTGTCCTTCGCCGACGTCCGGGTCCCCGCCGCCAACCTGCTGGGCGAGGAGGGCCGCGGCTACGCCCAGTTCCTCCGCATCCTCGACGAGGGCCGCATCGCCATCGCGGCCCTGGCCACCGGCCTGGCCCAGGGCTGCGTGGACGAGTCCGTCAAGTACGCGAAGGAACGGCACGCCTTCGGCCGCCCGATCGGCGCCAACCAGGCCATCCAGTTCAAGATCGCCGACATGGAGATGAAGGCCCACACGGCCCGCCTGGCCTGGCGGGACGCGGCCTCCCGGCTGGTGGCCGGCGAGCCCTTCAAGAAGGAGGCGGCCCTCGCCAAGCTGTACTCCTCCACCGTCGCCGTGGACAACGCCCGCGACGCCACCCAGGTCCACGGCGGCTACGGCTTCATGAACGAGTACCCGGTGGCCCGCATGTGGCGCGACTCCAAGATCCTGGAGATCGGGGAGGGCACGAGCGAGGTGCAGCGGATGCTCATCGCCCGGGAGCTGGGGCTGGTGAGCTGAGGCCGGCCGGCGGCGCGGACTCCGGCACGCCTCGGTGCCGGAGCATGCTCGCGGCCGCGTCCGCGTCGCGCGTCAGCTCCCCGTGGCCGTGCCCGTGATGTGGTGCGGCCGGTTGCGCACCAGCAGGGCCGAGGCCAGGGCCGCGCACAGGAAAACCGCGGCGACGACGGCCATGCCGAGGTGGACACCGGAGGTGAAGGCGTCGCCCACCGCGGCGGTCACGCCCGGCGGGGTCGTGCCGTGACCGCCGGTGCCCGTGGAGACGGCGTGCTCGACGGCGGGCCACGCCGCCCGGGGGACGTGGTGGGCGTCGAGCCGGTCGGGCAGCCGGGACCGGAGCCGGCCGGCGAGCAGGGCGCCGAGGAGCGCGGTGCCGGTGACGGACCCGATCTGGCGGAAGGCGTTGACGGCTCCGGAGGCCATGCCGGCGTGTTCGTGGGAGACGCTGACCAGCGCGGCGGCGGTGCTCGGCGCGGCCACCATCCCGGACGCGGCGCCGAAGAGCACGTACAGCCACCACACCCGGGCGTAGGAGGTGGCCGGCTCCAGCGTGGTGAATCCGGCCGTGGCGGCGGCGCCGACGAGGAAGCCCACGGTGAGCGGGAGCTTGAAGCCGGTACGCCGGATCACGCGTCCGGTCGCGTAGGCGACGACGACGTAGACGCCGAAGAAGGCCAGCAGTCGCCAGCCCACGTCCAGGGCGGAGAGGTGCTGGACGCGCTCGTAGAAGAGCACCGAGAGGATGGCCACCCCGGTGAAGCCGAACAGGGAGACGGCAGCGACGAACATGACGGCGCTGAACGACGCCGACCGGAACAGGCTCATGTCCAGCATGGGGGTGCGGGCGGCCCGCTCGACGAGGACGAATCCGCTCAGGGCCGCGGCCGCGACGGACCAGGCGATCAGGATCCGGGGGCTGGTGTAGCCGTCGTGTCCGCCTTCGATGAGGGCGTAGACGAGGGCGGCGATGCCGAGGGCGGCCAGGATCTGCCCGGGGACGTCGAGCTTGCCGGCCGGGCCGCGCGACTCGGTGACGAAGACGGCGGCGGCCATGGTGACGACCGCGAGGGCGGCGGTCGACAGGAAGACCGTGTTCCAGTGGAAGTGGTCGAGCAGGGTGCCCGCGATCAGCGGGCCGGCGGCGAGCCCGATGCCGGAGGCGGCCGCCCAGGCCGTGACGACCTCGGTGCGCCGGTGCGGATCCGGGAAGGCGGCGCCCAGGACGGCCAGGCTGTTGGGCAGGATGAGGGCGCCGCCGAGGCCGGAGACGAGCTGGCCTGCGATGACGCCTCCGGTCGAGCCCGCGGCGTAGACGGTGAGCGACCCGATGATCATGACCGCGGCCCCGGCGAGGAAGGCGCGCTTGCGGCCGTAGAGGTTGCCCATGGTGCCGGCGGACATCACCAGGCTGGCCACGAGCAGGGTGTAGGCGGAGGGGATCCAGACGAGGCCGGTCGGGGAGACGTGCAGGTCGTCCTGGATGGCCGACAGCGCCGACACCGACGCGGTGATCAGCAGGAAGGTCGTCATGGCGCCCAGGCACATCGCGACGAGGGTGACGGCCGCCGCGCGCCGGGAGGGCTGCTGGGCGGGGAGCCGGCCGTCGGCCGCCGGCTCGAGGCGGCCCGGGGCGGGAGAAGGGGTGGAAACCATCGTGTCCTCGTCTCAGCCGAGCTGCGGGTAGCGGGCGGGGCGCCACGGGAGGCCCGAGCTGACTTACGGTTGGATAAGTCAGCAGTGACGCTATAGGCTGGCTTCGCATGAGGCAAGTCAGGTGGAGGGTGAAGCGATGACGGACCTGCTGCGGGAACGGGACGCGTGGTCCATGGCCAACTGCTCCGTCGCCCGGACCCTGGAGATCGCCGGCAACAGGACGGCGTTGCTGATCCTGCGCGAGGCGTTCTTCGGCACCCGCCGGTTCGACGACTTCGCCAGACGGGTGGGCATCGGCGAACCCACCGCCTCGGTACGCCTGAAGGAACTGACCGCCGCCGGGCTCCTGGAACGCGTGCCCTACCAGGAACCCGGCCAGCGGACCCGGTACGCCTACCGGCTGACCGAGAAGGGGCGGGACTTCCTGCCCGTGCTCACGGCGTTGCGGGATTGGGGCGACACCTGGGCGGCGGACGAGCAGGGGCCCCCGCTGGTCGTGCGCCACAAGGACTGCGGCGCCGCGGTGCACGCGGTGCTGCGCTGCGACGAGGGCCACGACGTGCGGCGCGGGGAATCGGTCGTCGACGCCGGCCCGGGTCTCATCCGTGTCGGCCCGGACGGCCCCGGACCCGACGGCGACCGGGACACCCGCGGGACGGCCACGCCGTCCGCGCTCACCCACCACGAGGAGTTGCCTTGACGCTCGACTTCCGCCCCGGGCAGGAGCCCAGGTCACGCACGTTCGGCTGGGAGGACCCCGCCCTCTCCGCCGGCGCCGTCCCGCACCACAGCGGCCTCGGCTTCCTCCGCGAGATCCTGGCCGGCCGCCTGCCCGCCCCGCCGATCGCCGCCGCCCTGGGTTTCACCCTGGAGGAGGCCGAGTACGGCCGGGCGGTCTTCGCACTGGTGCCGGGCGAGGAGCACTACAACCCGATAGGCAGCGTCCACGGCGGCGTCTACGCCACGCTCCTCGACTCCGCGGCCGGCTGCGCGGTGCAGTCCGTGCTGCCGCAGGGCACCGGCTACACCTCGATCGACCTGACCCTGAAGTTCCTGCGCCCGATCACCGTCGACACCGGCAAGGTCCGCGCCACCGGCACCGTCCTCAACAGCGGCCGCCGCACCGCCCTCGCCCAGGCAGAACTCCGCGACTCCGAGGACCGCCTCCTGGCCCACGCCACCAGCAGCTGCATGCTCTTCCCGGTGGGGGGCCGCCAGGAGGGCAGGTGACCCGCCCCTCCGGCGGCGGGGACCGGTCCGTCAGTCCGGCAGGCAGGAGCGGAACCGGTGGAGCAGTTCGCGTGCGTCAGGGCTCTCCGCGTCGAAGGTCTGCGTCTGTTGTCCGGCGGGTAGACCCGGCCCCCGGACACGGGCACCGTGACAGCGGAAGCAGAAGGCGATCTCGAAGAGCCGACTGGTGGAGCCGTGCGCCCGGATTCCCCAGCCCGGGAGGAAGCAGCGGTACGGCTCGCTTCCCGGCAGGCCGGAGATCAGGGACAGGGCCTGCCGGGCTTCGTCCCCCTCCCAGATCGCGACGGTGTCGCCGGCCAGGTCCTGCGAACCGAGGTGCCTGACGGGGTCGGTGATGCGGACGACCTCGACGAGTTCGGTCTTTCCGTGAGTCAGCGGCAGCAGCATGCCCCCAGCCTCTCCGATCACGCGGCGGGGCCCGCGGGGATGGCCGCAACCGCTGCCGCGGTCATCTGCCGTGCCGTCGTCACCAGGCCGGCGACCGCGTCGTCAGGGGTCAGGCCGCAGAGGTCGATCAGAGCGAACAGCGACTCGGCGCTGATCACGAGGACGAGACCACGTACCAGTTGTTCCACGTCCGCGTGGAGCGTGGGGTCACACCTGTCGGCCCACGGGGCGAGAGCGTGCCTGATGAGTCCGAAGCGGTGGGCGGGACGGTCCTTGGCCGTCGAGGGTTTCGCAAGGGTGGCGGCGACGACCACCCGGACGGCGCCCTGCCTGCGCAGCACCGCCCGGCCCAGGATCTCCGCGGCCTGCCCGATCCGCTCGACCGGGTCGTCGCTGCGCGTCGCCGATCGCAGGACCGCGACCAGATCCTCCGTCATGACGGCGGCACGCAGGAGCGAGAGGAGATCGGGAAAGTAGCGATAGGCGGTCGCTTCCGAGACCCGCGCCTCGGCCGCGACCTTCGGCATCGTGATCTCCGCCCCGGTGTCGGCAAGCTCGCGGGCCGCCGCCACGATCGCCGACCTGGTGCGTTCCATCTGACTGCTGAGCCCGTTCGGGCGACTCCGCTCGGCCATGATCGTCCTTTCCTGCCGACCCAGAGCATAACGGCGAGACCACCTCCATGAGAGTCGACTCTTTTTTTGAGAGCAGACTTGCATGGAGATCCGGACCGATCATATGGTCCTGGTGTTCGCAACCACCCAGGCAGGGAGGCTTCATGGCCAAGGTGTCGATCATCAGGCCCGGCGAGGGCGAGCTCATCGCCAGCGGACCGTCGACGATCCGGATCCTCGAGGACGGCAGCAGCACCGAACACCGGCTGGGAATGGCTGAGATCACCATCCCCCCGCACACCCCGGGCCCGCCGCAGCACCGCCACGCACAGCACGACGAAGGCTTCTACGTGCTGTCCGGCCGCGTGCGGTTCACCGTCGGGCAGGACGACCACGACGCCGAAGCCGGCACATGGGTCATGGTCCCGCCGGGCGCACCGCACACCTTCGCCAACGTGACCGACGAGACCGCGGTCATGCTCAACACCTTCACCCCGGACCTGTACGTGCAGTACTTCCGCGACCTCAAGGCGATGGTCGAGTCCGGGCAGCCGTTGTCGCACGACACCGTCGCGGCGGTCTGGACGAAGTACGGCACCGAACCGTCGACCGACTACGCCGGGTGAACGCCCTGTCGGCGGCCAACGCGGTCGCCGCTGTCGCGAGCATCGCCTTCGCGCTGGTGGGAGGGGTGCGCCCGGCGGCGCTGAGCCAGAGCGGCACGCCGAGCGCCGGGGAACGTTTCTACGGCTGGATGTATGCGACCAGGGCAGTGCCGCTGGGGCTGGCGGCCCTCTTCGCGCCGATCGCGTGGCCGGGGCCGGCCGGTTCGCTCATCCTCTCCGCGGCCGCCGCGGCCCAGGTGGGCGACGCCGCCATCGGGGTCGCCACGCGCAAGTGGACGATGATCGCGGGCGCCTCGCTCCTGACGGCCGTCCACGCCGCGACGGCCGTCGCCACGGCGTGAGCCGGTTTCACGGGGTCCGCCTCCCGGCCGGCGGCCGGGTACGCACGCCGTGACCGGCACCGGCGACCGCTTGTGCGCCCTGTAACGCCCCATCAGCTCGGTGCTCCGCGCCTGGCCCGCCCGGCCGTTGGGCCCGGCACAGCTACCGCATTCGTCCCCGGTGGCCGTGAACGGACGCCGCAGGGACCGGACCTGGACATTATCTGAGGTTAGGCTAACCTAATCTCGGTCCCGTCCAGCGGTGTTCCCGCGCGTCCGAAAGCAGCCACAGCCATGTCCAACGTCAGAGCAGCCCACCTCACCCGCCGTGGCGTCCTCGCCGCCGGTGGCGCCCTCGGTCTCGGCGCCGCGCTTGCCGCCTGCGGTGACGACGGCACAAGCGGTGGCTCCTCCGGCAAGGAGACGACGGCCGCCGCCAAGTCCGGTCCCTGGACGTTCAAGGACGACCGGGGCACCACGGTGAAGCTGGACAAGATCCCGGCGAACATCGTCGCGTTCGTCGGCGTCGCCGCCGCGCTCCACGACTACGGCATCAGCGTCAAGGGCGTCTTCGGGCCGACCAGGACCAAGGCAGGCAAGGCCGATGTCCAGGCCGGGGACATGGACATCAGCAAGCTGACCGTCCTCGGCAACGAGTGGGGGCAGTTCAACGTCGAGAAGTACGCGGCGCTGGCGCCGGACGTCCTCGTCACCACCATGTTCGACGGCGCCGGCACCCTCTGGTACGTCCCGGAGGAGTCCAAGGACAAGATCGCCAAGCTCGCCCCGAGCGTCGGCATCTCGGCCTACGACCGTCAGCTGACCGTCCCGCTCCAGCGCGTCTGGGCGCTCGCCGAGTCGCTCGGCGCGGACATGACGGCGAGCAACGTGACCGCCGCGAAGAAGCGGTTCGAGGAGGCGTCGTCCCGGCTGCGCGCCGCCGCCAAGGCGCACCCCGACATCACGGTGATGGCCGGTTCCGCCGCCCAGGACCTGTTCTACGTCTCCGGCTCCGACCTCTCCGTGGACCTGGAGTACTTCAAGGCCCTCGGCGTGAACCTCGTCGAGCCCTCGGCGTCCGTGCTGAAGGCGAGCGGCGGCTGGTACGAGTCGCTGAGCTGGGAGAACGTCGACAAGTACAAGGCCGACATCATCATGATGGACGACCGTACGGCGACCATCCAGCCCGC
>NZ_JAEKKT010000396.1 GCF_019510245.1 Streptomyces sp.
GGCGCGTCCTGCCGTCGTACCCCCCGAACCAAAGGAGAACGTGATGTCTCGCATCGCGAAGGCAGCCGGAGTCGCCCTCGGCACCGGTGCCGTGATGATCGGCGGCGCCGGCCTGGCCATGGCGGACGCGGGCGCCAACGCCGCAGCTGTCCACTCGCCCGGCTTCCTGTCGGGCAACGTCGTCCAGGTCCCGATCCACATCCCGGTCAACCTGTGCGGCAACACCGTCGACGTGTTCGGTCTGCTGAACCCGGCGTTCGGCAACCACTGCGAGAACGGCAGTGGCGACCACAAGGAGTCGAAGGACTCCGACAAGAAGAACGGCGCCCACAAGGAGCACCGCGCCGGTGGCCACAAGAGCGGCCACGGGCAGGGCTACGGCGGCTGATCGCCCGCACACCCCGCAGAGCCCCGGCACCTTTCAGCGCCGGGGCTCTCGTGCGTCCGGACGCGTGGTTCCGTGCCGCCGTACGGCCTACGCGTACCGGTAGATCCTGCCGTGGTCCTCGAGCTCGTCCGGGGTCACGTCCCACGGCGGGAGCTTCTCGTGGCGGGCGACGATGCGGCCGCGCTGGGCGCTGCCCCGGCCGGGCGGCGTCGCGGGCAGATAGCGGTGGTCGCGGTGCCGTCGCTGCCAGCGCGACCAGCACAGGTCGACGAAGGCGTGGTGCAGCCAGAAGACCGGGTCGTTGACGGAGGCGCCGCTCACCATCACCCCGCCGACCCAGCGGTGCACCCGGTTGTGGTTGCGCCAGGCGGCCGCGCCCTGGCCTCTCCCCCACCCCTCCAGCTTGTTGCGGAACCCCTTGGTGGACGTCGAGTTCCAGGGCGAGGTGTCGTAGAGGGGGTCCTGCAGGGCCCACTCGAGGTCGCTGCGCGTGGGCAGCTCGATCGGATCGGCGGGACGCCCGAGTTCCCGGGTGAGGTAGTCCTCGTCGGTGATGCGCTCCTTGAGCGTCCAGTTGCCGGTCGCGTAGGCGAACGGTCCGGTCGTCACCCGCCGGTCCGGGGGCCGGCCGGTGCCGCCGAGCAGATCGTCCGTCCAGGGCGCCGCGCTCGTCGTGCGGTCGCGGGTCCAGTCCCAGTACGGCACGGTCACCGAGGAGTCGACGCGCCGCAGGGCCCGCTCCAGCTCCAGCAGGAAGCGACGGTGCCAGGGCAGGAAGGAGGGCGCCATGTGCGCCGTACGCAGTCCGTCCTCGCCGTCCGAGACGTAGAAGTCGATGTGCATCCGTACGAACTCGTCGTACTCGCCGCGCCGTTTCAGCTCCAGCATCGCCCGCACGAACCGCCGCTTCTCGGCCGCGGTCAGTGTGCTGACGTCCTTACGCGTGTACGCCACTGTGTCCCCCCATGTCCGCCCCGTCGCTGTACGTCTCCCGCAGCTGCCGTCCGGGTCCCAGTTCGTCGACGGCCGCCCGGGCGGCGTCCAGCGCGGTGGCGTAGGACCGGTAGTGGTCGACCATGCTCAGCCAGGTACCGTCCGCGCGGCGCATCAGGTGCAGCGGGCGTCCGTCCACGGTGACGTGCCACCCTCCGGCGCCGAGAGCGCCGCGCGCGGCGGCCGTGGCGGTGCGGATGCCGCGGATCCGGCGGCCCCGGTACGTCTCGTCGAAGACGAGGCGGGCGGCCCGTTCGGCCGCGTGCGGCATCCGCGAGGCGAGGACGACCGGGGTGAGCGCCGCCGCTACGGCGGCCGGGCCGAAGAGCCCGAGCAGCAGGCCCCGCCTGCTCCGGCGGGCGGGAGCGCCGCCCTCCGGGCTCGCCCGGGAGGGATCGGCGCCCACCGGTTCTCGGCCGACGCTCATGACCATCGTGTGCTCCTCGTCTCGTCCGCAAGCGGGGTCGGGTTCCGTTGTCCGTACCGGTAACCGCCCGACGGCCTGCGCGGTCACCGTCCGAGGCCCAAGGGGGTGAACCTCTGCGCCGGGAGCGCCGACGGGGCCCGGGCCGTGTCACGGTCCGGGCCCCGTCGGGCGGGAGGAGGCGCCCTACAGGCCGGGGCCCGCGGTCAGGTCGGCGCCCGGCGCGGCCTGCACCATGGGCAGCAGGACGCCCGCCTCGGGAAGCTTCGGCTGCGGCAGAGCGCCGCTGCCGGGCTTCGGCGCGGTCAGCGGGGCGTCCAGGGCCAGGCCCGGCGTCAGCGTGCGCACGTCGGCGGCGGGCGCGTCGAGGCCGAGGTGGTCGAAGTCGTCGTCGAGGACGTGCGGCACCGGCGCGGTCAGGTCGGCACCGGGCAGCCCGCCGTTGACCGGCACGCGCGGAATCGTCCGCTCCGGCATGAGCCGGCCCTCGACGAACTTCGGCGCCTCGGGGACGCCCGGCGTCGCCACCGGGATCTTCCCGCCGACCTCCGGCAGCTCCATGTGGAGGGCGCGCTCGGCGCCGTCCAGCGGCACGGGTACGGGGACCGTGCCCACCGCCGCGGCGGGGGACGCGGCAGCCCCCACCGCGGCCGCGATGCCCGTGATGACAACGGCAAGGGTTCCTCGGGTGGTCGACCTCATGGCAGTTACGGTCCCTTTCAGGTTTCGGCAGGCTCAACGTCCGTACCGGTAACGATCCTGGTGCGGTGACCAGCGCGAGATTCCCCCGGTTGCCGCAGTAGTACGACGTACGGCGGTCAGCTCGTCCAGAAGTCCCACCAGCGGGTCAGGACCAACATGCCGACGATCCCGACGTGCGACAGCGGGATCACCCAGGTGAACTCGGCGAAGAGGGCACGCGACCAGCCCGGCGCGGGCAGGAACGCGCGGCGGACGGCGAACGAGGTGACGTACCAGAACAGGACGATCGTGGCGACCCATGCCAGGGCGCACCACAGACACAGGGCATTGATCCGGTACAGCGACTCGAACTGCAGCCACGACACGAAGCCGACGCCGAACAGGCAGCCGGCGTCGAAGGTCAGCCAGTACCAGCGCGGGAAGGCGGCGCCGGCCAGCACGCTCATGCCGACGCAGATCACGATGCCGTACGCCACCAGTCCGAGCATCGGGTTGGGGAAGCCGAAGGCCTCGGCCTGGTCGCTCTCCATGACACTGCCGCAGGACACCACCGGGTTCAGGCTGCACCCCGGGGTGAAGTCGGGGTCCTGGAGCAGCTTGAACTTGTCGAGGGTGATGACCCAGGAGGCCAGCAGCCCCGCCGCGCCGGTGA
>NZ_JAEKKT010000397.1 GCF_019510245.1 Streptomyces sp.
ACCTCGGGGTGATCGACGCCTACGCGACCCTGCGCCTCGGCGAGACCCTGCACGCGGTGCGCGCCTCGGACGCCCTGCGCGACGACTCGCGGACGGACCTCGCCGTCGGCCCGCTGCGCATCCTCGTCGAACGCCCCCTGCGCGACTTCGTCTTGAGCTGCGCGGCGGCCCCCGACGACCCGGACGGGCTGTCGTTCGAGATCAACTGGAGTGCCGACTTCCCGGCGCTCTGGGAACCGCACCACCTCCAGCGGCGCGGCGGCCGGCTCACCCTGGAGGGACGGCGCTTCGCGCAGGCCGGTCACTGCGACGGCTGGATCAGGGTGGGCGGGCGCGAGCTGCGCGTGCGGGGCTGGACCGGGACCCGGGACCGCAGCTGGGGTGTGCGGCCGGTGCCGGGGGAGGAGGGCGGCCGGCTCGCGGAGGAGCACCCGACCGCGGGCTTTCACTGGATCTGGTGCCCGGTCCGCTTCGAGGACCGCTTCCTCATGGTGATCGTCCAGGAGGACGCCGACGGCCACCGCTCGCTCAACGACGCGACTCTGGTCCGCCCGGGCCACCGCGACCGCCAACTCGGCTGGCCACAGGCCGAGATCACCTACCGCCCCGGCACCCGCCACCCGGAACGCGCCCTCGTCCACCTCGGTGACGTCCGCAAGCCCATGGAGCTGGAGGTGGAGGTCCTCACCTCCTCACCGCTCGCGCTCGGCGCCGGCTACCCGCCTGCCGACGACTGGCAGCACGGCACCTGGCAGGGCCGCGACTGGACCGACCGCCGCACCTACGACCTCACCGAGCCGCACCCCCTGGCCGCGTTCGGCGTCACCGACCACGCGGCCCGCTTCCGGCTGGACGGCCGGATCGGCCACGGCATCTTCGAGCACGGATCATTCGGACGGCACGACCCGAGCGGCTTCACCGGCTTCGACTCGGTGGCTCCGTGAGGAGGACCCGGACACAAGGGAGTTGACGACGTGGCCACGGCACCCCGCCCCCGCACCACCACCCGCGACCCCGAGGAGCTCGCCCACCGCCTCACCGCCTGGCTCGGCACCCGCCTGCCCGGCGCCAAGGCCGTCGGCGTGACGGTCCCCGCCTCGAACGGCCTCTCGAGCGAGACCCTGCTCTTCGACATCGAACACCCCGGACCGCCCCTGCGCTCCTGCGCGTTGCGGCTCGCCGCGGATCCGTCGGCGTACACCGTCTTCCCGGTCTACGACATGGTCCGCCAGTACCGCACGATGGAAGTGGTGGGCCGCCTTTCGGACCTGCCCGTCCCGAAGGTGCAGTGGCTGGAGGAGGATCCGGGCCCGCTCGGGGCATCCTTCTTCGTCATGGAGCGCGTGCGGGGGCGCGTACCGCCCGATGTCATGCCCTACACCTACGAGGGCAACTGGCTGCACGCCGCGAGCGACACCGAGCGCGAACACCTCGAGACCGCCACGATCGGGCTGTTGGCACACCTTCACGACCAAGTCCCGGTACAGGAAGCGGCGTTCCTGGAGCCGCCCGGCGAGGGCGACGCGCTGCGCCGCCATGTCACCGCCCAACGCGCCTACTACGACTGGGTGGTGGACGGACTCACCCGCTCACCCCTCATCGAGCAGGCCTTCGACCGGCTGGAACAGCTCTGGCCGGCCGACCCGGGCCCGCCCGTCCTCAACTGGGGCGATGCGCGCATCGGCAACGTGATCTACGACGGCTTTGACCCCGTAGCCGTCCTGGACTGGGAGATGGCGGCCCTGGCCCCGCGCGAGGTCGACCTCGGCTGGACCGTCTATCTGCACCGCTTCTTCCAGGACCTGACGGTGGCCTTCGGCCAGCGCGGTCTGCCCGACTTCCTGCGCCGGGACCGGGTGGAGGCCCGCTATGCCCGACTCACCGGCCACACACCGCGCGACATGGACTTCTACACGCTGTACGCCGCGCTGCGGCACGCGATCGTCATGCTGCGCATCGCTTATCGCCAGGTGTTCTTCGGCGAGGTGGCCCTCCCGGCGGACCCGGACACACTGATCCTGCACCACGGCAGCCTGCGAGCCATGGTGCAGGGCAGCTACTGGGACTGAGCGAGACGGC
Source organism: Streptomyces sp. (assembly GCF_019510245.1). Classification (GTDB taxonomy): domain Bacteria; phylum Actinomycetota; class Actinomycetes; order Streptomycetales; family Streptomycetaceae; genus Streptomyces. The sequence continues at coordinate 2,080 of NZ_JAEKKT010000397.1, forward strand.
TCAGGCGGCCTGACCGCGAATCACCGGCACGCGCATGGGGCGCGAACCGGGGCCACCGACGTGGGAGAACGGCTGGGTCCGCCAGTCGAGCCCCTGAGGGAGCGTCAACAGCAGGGCGGTGTCCTGCTCCTGGGGCTCGGCCGACTCGTCCGCCGACCGGGCCTCGGAGGCCTTGCGGCCCGTACCGGCGCAGACCGTGAGGCCGAAGGGGTTCCACGGCGAGGCGCACAGCGCGTGCTCCGGCAGCACCTCCTCGTCCGCCAGCAGGGCGATGGGCTGCACGCAGTCCGGGCAGATCACCCGGTACATCTCGAAGGTGTCGTACGCGTCGAAGTCGTCGTCGAGAGCGTCGGGTTCGACGCCCTCCGGCTCGGACTCGACAACCGCCTGGAGGCGCTTGGGCGCGGTACGACCAGGACGCTGAAGACTCTGCATTGGGTTCTCCCCCTCGGACTGGGCCGTGACGGCGCTGCGGCCTCGACCACAGCAAGCACTTCCCGTCCCCTCATCGCGGTAATCACGAGAACATCACGGAGGTCGTTCGGTGCGTGTGGCCTTCGTCACATGCCGCTCGCAGATGCCCGTGGCGGTCGCTTTGTCCCCAGGCGGCTCACAGGCACCTCTCGGTCACATCACGAACCGGGCATGACCTGGGGCGCTGAGGTATCCGAGGAGATCAGGCGCACTGTAGGTTCTTGCGCCATGGAGGAGCTGGACCGACAAATCGTGCAGCTGCTCGTCAAGGACGGGCGGATGAGTTACACGGACCTGGGCAAGGCCACGGGCCTGTCCACCTCGGCCGTGCACCAGCGGGTGCGACGGCTCGAGCAGCGTGGTGTCATCCGCGGGTACGCCGCGGTGGTCGACCCCGAAGCGGTGGGCCTGCCCATGACGGCCTTCATCTCGGTGAAACCCTTCGACCCCAGCGCCCCCGACGACATCGCGGACCGCCTGGCCGGCGTCCCCGAGATCGAGGCGTGCCACAGCGTGGCGGGCGACGAGAACTACATCCTGAAGGTGCGTGTGGCGACCCCGCACGAACTGGAGGAGCTGCTGGCGAGGGTCCGGAGCCTGGCGGGAGGCAAGGCCACCGCGCATCTGAACGAAGGGGGACCGCGTCCACCCGCACTCCGACGGCGCGCGGGCCCCTGCGAAACTGTCCCCATGAGCGAACCGAAGACCGTCCTCCTCCGCCGTGGCGTGGTCCACAGCCCCGCCGACCCGTTCGCGACAGCGATGGTCGTGGAGCGAGGGCAGGTCGCCTGGGTCGGTTCGGAAGGGGCCGCGGACGCCTTCGCGGACGGCGTCGACGAGATCGTCGACCTGGACGGTGCCCTGGTCACCCCCGCGTTCACCGACGCCCACGTCCACACCACCGCCACGGGTCTCGCCCTGACCGGCCTCGACCTCACCGGCGCCTCGTCCCTGGACGCGGCCCTGACGCTCGTACGGGACTTCGCGGCCGCCCGCCCGAACGACCGCGTCCTGCTCGGTCACGGCTGGGACGCCGCCCGCTGGCCCGGCGGACGCCCGCCCACGCGCGCGGAACTCGACGAGGCAACAGGTGGCCGCCCCCTGTATCTGAGCCGCATCGACGTCCACTCGGCGGTCGTGACGACGGCACTCCTCGACATGACGTCCCTGGGGCTCCTCGACGGCCCTCTCACGGCCGACGCCCACCACGCCGTGCGCGCTTCGGCACTCGGCTCCGTCACGCCCGCCCAGCGCACCGAGGCGCAGCGCGCCGCCCTCGCCCACGCCGCCTCCCTCGGCATCGGCACGCTTCACGAATGCGCAGGCCCCGAGATCTCCTCCGAGGACGACTTCACCGGGCTGCTGCGGCTCGCGAGCCAGGAGCCGGGCCCGAGGGTGGTCGGCTACTGGGCCGAGCGGGCCGATGAAGGCGTTGCCAAGGCGCGGGAGCTCGGTGCGCTCGGCGCCGCCGGGGACCTCTTCGTCGACGGCGCCCTCGGTTCCCACACGGCGTGCCTGCACGAGCCGTACACCGACGCCGGCCACACCGGGATCGCCTACCTGGACGCCGCCGCCGTGGCCGACCATGTCACCGCCTGCACCGAAGGGGGCCTGCAGGCCGGCTTCCACGCGATCGGCGACGCGGCGGTGGACGCCGTGGTCGACGGCGTCCGCGCCGCCGCGGAGAAGCTCGGCCTCGCCCGCGTCCGTGCCGCACGGCACCGTGTGGAGCACGTCGAGATGCTCACCCCCGAGGCCGTCGCCGCCTTCGCCGAACTCGGTCTGACCGCCTCCGTCCAGCCCGCCTTCGACGCCCTGTGGGGCGGCGAGGACGGCATGTACGCCCAGCGCCTGGGCCGGGACCGGGCGAGCCGTCTGAACCCCTTCGCGGCCCTCCTGCGCGCCGGTGTCCCGCTCGCCTTCGGCTCCGACAGCCCCGTCACCCCGCTCGACCCGTGGGGCACTCTCCGCGCGGCCGCCTTCCACCGAACCCCGGAGCACCGCGTCTCCGTACGCGCCGCCTTCACCGCGCACACCCGCGGCGGCTGGCGGGCGATCGGCCGCGACGACGCGGGCGTCCTGGTGCCCGGCGCCCCCGCGGACTACGCCGTGTGGCGCACCGACGAACTGGTCGTGCAGGCCCCCGACGACCGGGTCGCCCGCTGGTCCACCGACCCCCGCTCCGGCACCCCCGGTCTGCCCGATCTGACGCCGGGCCGTGACCTGCCCGTCTGCCTGCGGACCGTGGTCGGCGGACGGACGGTCTTCGTACGGCCGGGCGAGTGATCTCCGGGGTGGCGCGGCACGGATCGCCCGCTGCCGCGCTGTCGCGCGACCTGCGCATCCTCGGCTCTGACCAGGGCGTTGGCGACAGATGTGCAGGTCGAACGACTGTTGACAGCCGACGGCAGGGGGCCGGTAGGTTCGGCCGGGTCCACCACCGGACGCCCGACCGGGGAATTCCGCCCAGTCGTCGCAGCGCCGCTGGGTCAGGGACGGTGTGCCGCACCGGAACACCGTCACTGGGAGCCAGGCCCAGCGCTCGCGCCACGACGAGGAGACG
>NZ_JAEKKT010000185.1 GCF_019510245.1 Streptomyces sp.
CCACCGGGTCACCGGTGACGAAGGCGACCGCCGTCGGACCGTTGAACAGGTCGTCGAGCGTCGTGATCCCGGCCTCGTTGGCCGCAATCTTGGTCAGCGTGTTCTTCACCACGGCGTACTGGGCGTTCTCACCGAGCGACCGGCGCAGCGTCTTGAGCTGCGCCACGGTGAGACCCCGGTACTCGGTCAGCACGGCGGCGTTCGAGCTGCGGAACTGCTCCGTCAGCTCGGCCACCGCGGCAGCCTTGTCGGGCCTTGCCATAGAGCGTCGGCCTCCTTCCGGGTGATGAGGACCGCTCGGAAGGGGCTGGGGAATACGAAACGCCCCGGCGCAGGCGCACGGGGCGTAGCTCGACCGAGGTCACACACGCGAGGCATGCGTCTCCGGGAGCACTTCCACAGTCACCTGCGCGGGTCGTCCGCGGTTCAGCGGATCCTTCGGCCACCGCACGCTCTTGCGAGCACACGGTAACGACCAGCGGTCTTTGGCTTCTCCGGAAGAGTACGGGACCTGTGCACTGTCGAGCAAATCGGTCCCCGGCCGACAGCGGCCCGGAGCTTCGAGGGGGCGACCCGGCGGCTCAGGAGGTCGGCCCGGCCAGGCCCCGCTTCTCGAGGAGCGTCCCGAAGTCCTCGGTGTCCCTTGCGGGAGGCTTCTGGGCGCTGACCTGCACGCCGTAGTCGCTGTAGTGCGCGGTCTGGGTCATCGTGCCGTTCGCCGTGGTGGCCTTCTCGGTCTTCTTGACCAGCAGGTCCCGGCCGTTGACCCAGATGTCGACCGTCTCGGTGCCGACGCCGGCCTGGGTGAGCTGTTTCTTCAGGGCGGCCAGCCGGCTCGCCGTGAGGCTGCTGCTCCGCCCGGCCAGGTCGGCCACCTCCACGGTGCCCGCGTAGTGGGTGGTGGCCTGGCCGTCGACCGTCTCCTCGCCGACCTTCTTCACGTCGCCGGAGGCGAGCAGCATCTGTATCGACTTGTTGGGCGTGGTGTTCTGCATCTGGTCCTTGAGCAGGGCGCCCGAGCCGCCGGCGACGGCGGCCAGGTCGTCGTACCCGTACCGGATCCAGTGCTTGCCGCCCGTCCGCGCGGCGAACGTGCCGCTCATCTTCGCGTAGTAGGCGTCGGGCAGATAGCGCGCCTCCATCGACGTCGTGCCGAGCCTGCGCATCAGCTCGGCCGTGCTGCCGCCGGTGCAGGTGATGGTGACGGTGCCGGATATCCCGTCGTCCCAGGCGAGGCTGCCGTCGGTGGTCATGGACAGCAGGAAGCCCATGGTCGTGGTGGTGCGGATGCGGGCGGAGTCGGCGTTGCCGGTGGTCTTCTCCGCGGAGCGCAGCGCGGCGATGGGGCGGACCCCGGTGGCGGCGCGGGCGCCGGCCCTGTCCTCCTTCTCGGAGCCCCCCGAGCCCCCTGAGCCGCCCGCGGAGCTGCAGGCGGCCACTGCGGCCAGTGCGGCCGCCACCACGATCGAGACCGCCGTACGACGTGTCCGCCGGCTCTTCATCCCGCCCACCCCCGTGAAGATCCCGTCCCCCCGGTCCCTTGCCCCGACGCTAACCCAGGGCACGGACAACGCGCCGGGAGTCGCTCGAACAACGGGACGGGCCCCGCAACCGGGAGGTTGCGGGGCCCGTCCTGTGGGTGTCGCGTCCCTGACGCGGCTACCGGACCGAGCGCGGGGCTCAGACGGCGGCCGGGTCCTCCTCGACGAGGAGGTTGCGGGTGCGGTTCGGGTCGACCGGGATGCCGGGGCCCATGGTGGTGCTGACCGCGGCCTTCTTGATGTAGCGGCCCTTGGCGGCGGACGGCTTCAGACGGAGGATCTCCTCCAGCGCCGCGCCGTAGTTCTCCACCAGCTTGTCGTCGTCGAAGGACGTCTTGCCGATGATGAAGTGCAGGTTCGAGTGCTTGTCGACGCGGAACTCGATCTTGCCGCCCTTGATCTCGTTGACAGCCTTGGCGGTGTCCGGCGTGACGGTGCCGGTCTTCGGGTTCGGCATCAGACCACGGGGGCCGAGGACGCGGCCGAGGCGGCCGACCTTGCCCATGAGGTCCGGGGTGGCGACGACGGCGTCGAAGTCCAGACGGCCCTTCGCCACCTCGTCGATCAGCTCGTCGGCGCCGACGATGTCGGCGCCCGCGGCACGCGCGGCCTCGGCACGGTCACCGGTCGCGAAGACCAGGACCCGGGCGGTCTTACCGGTGCCGTGCGGGAGGTTCACGGTGCCACGGACCATCTGGTCGGCCTTGCGCGGGTCGACACCCAGGCGGAAGGCGACCTCGACGGTGCCGTCGAACTTGGTCGTGGAGGTCTCCTTGGCGAGACGGACGGCCTCGAGCGGGGCGTACAGCTTCTCCCGGTCGATCTTCTCGTCCGCAGCGCGAAGGGCCTTGCTGCGCTTGCTCACAACTTGCTCCTGTGTGTTCTGAAGGAGTCGTGGTGTACGGGCCGAGCAGGCCCTACCACGGTGGTTCTACGAAGGTGGGGTTCAGCCCTCGACCGTGATGCCCATGGAGCGGGCGGTGCCGGCGATGATCTTCGACGCGGCGTCCAGGTCGTTGGCGTTCAGGTCGGGAAGCTTCGTCTGGGCGATCTCCCGGACCTGCTCCTGGGTGATCTTGGCGACCTTGGTCTTGTGCGGCTCGCCGGAGCCCTTCTCGACACCAGCGGCCTTGAGGATCATCTTCGCGGCCGGCGGGGTCTTGGTGACGAAGGTGAAGGAGCGGTCCTCGTAGACCGTGATCTCCACCGGGATGACCCAACCGCGCTGCGACTCGGTCGCGGCGTTGTAGGCCTTGCAGAACTCCATGATGTTGACGCCGTGCTGACCGAGCGCGGGGCCGACCGGCGGGGCGGGGTTCGCCGCACCGGCGTTGATCTGGAGCTTGATGAGCCCCGTGACCTTCTTCTTCTTGGGAGGCATAGCTCTCCGGGTCCTTTCATTTCGGGTCCTGCCTGCGCCAGGTTTCTCTCCTGGATGCAGGCATACCGCACAACGATAACGGGTATGGATGCGCGGCCAAAAACGAACAGGTCAGGGGGCTCGCTCTGGAGCCGACCCTGACCTGTCTCACTTAGGGGCGCTCGGGGTACCCCCGGCCGAAGGCTGGGGGAGGAACTGCGCGAACAGCCCCCACGCACCTGCAGTCGAACGACTACCGACTCAGCTCTTCCGACTCAGTTCTTCTGAATCTGGTCGAACGAAAGCTCCACCGGCGTCTCACGCCCGAAGATCTCCACCAGACCCTTGACCTTCTTGGAGTCCGGGTTGATCTCGTTGATCGTCGCCTGCAGCGTGGCGAACGGACCGTCGGTCACCGTCACCGAGTCGCCCACCTCGAAGTCCAGCACCTGGACCTCGACCTTGCGCTGCGGCACCGGCTTGCCCTCGGCCTCCGCCGCCTCGCGCGCCGCCTTCTCCTCGGCCTCCGGCGCGAGCATCTTGACGATCTCGTCCAGGGTCAGCGGGTACGGGTCGTACGCGTTGCCGACGAAGCCGGTGACACCGGGGGTGTTGCGGACGACACCCCACGACTCGTTGGTCAGGTCCATGCGGACGAGCACGTAACCGGGCAGCTTGTTCTGCTTGATCGTCTTGCGGTCGCCGTTCTTGATCTGGACGACCTCTTCCTGCGGCACCTCGGCCTGGAAGATGTAGTCCTCGACGTTCAGCGAGACGGCGCGCTGCTCCAGGTTGGTCTTCACGCGGTTCTCGTAGCCGGCGTACGTGTGGATGACGTACCACTCGCCGGGGAGCAGGCGCAGCTCCTCGCGGAGCGCCTGGACGGGGTCGACCGGCTCGGCCGGCGCTTCCTCGAGAGCCTCCTCGACCTCGTCGGCGTCCTCGTCCTCCGCCGTGTCCTCGTCCTCGACGTGGACCGCGGTCTCCTCGGCCGGCTCCCCCAGTTCGGCCTCGGCAGCCTCGAACTCGTCCTGCTCGTCCGCGCCCTCGACGATGTCCAGCTCGTCCTCGACGGCCTCTTCGGGCTCGACGGCGTCGTTCAGGTTCGGGTCAGACACGATGGCTGCTTCTTCCTGGATACATAGGGGTGGAACATGCGAAAACGGGCGCCGGTACCACGGCGCCCTTCGCTCTGTGCTCAGCCGAAGACGTACTTGGCCGCGTGGTTGAGTCCATAGTCAATCACGGTCACCAGAGCAATCATGATGGCGACGAAGAAGATCACCACGGTGGTGTACGACGTCAGCTGGTTACGAGTCGGCCAGACGACCTTGCGGAGCTCCGCGATGATCTGGCGGTAGAAAGTGGCAAGGCGCTTCAGCGGGCCCTTCTTGGCACGCTTGCCGCCCTTGCGGCCCTTCTTGGACTCCTGCACCTCATCGGCATCAGGCGTGTCGATGGAGCCCACGGCGTCCGTCATTCGTCCTCACCTGGTCCCGGGTCATGGCCGTGCCGCGCCCGGTTTCTGGAGCCGCACGGCGGTGCAATGCTTGTACGTACATGCGCACACATCCTGGCGGTGTGTGTAGCAGGGCCGGAGGGACTTGAACCCCCAACCGCCGGTTTTGGAGACCGGTGCTCTACCAATTGAGCTACGACCCTTTGTGTGTCCCCCAACGTACCGCATGCGACCCGGTGCTCGGTGTGCACCGGCCCAGGCACGGCTGTCGAAGGCCAACGAGGTGAGAGTGTACGTGGTCCGCGGCGCCGCGTCGAACAGAAAGCGGCAAGCCTGGTGGGCCGTACGGAAGATCGTCCTGGCCGCGGGCCGGATCCGCACGCTTGTTCATGGTTCGGCCCGTAGTTGTTCAGTCCGTGAAACCGGCGTGCCGGGCAGGTTTCCGGTCTGAAACGATGGGCCCCATGAGCGCTGCAACCCCTCCCACCGAGCGCCGGGTCTCCGCCCGAGTCGGCGCGATCTCCGAGTCCGCCACCCTCGCCGTGGACGCCAAGGCCAAGGCCCTGAAGGCCGCCGGGCGCCCGGTGATCGGCTTCGGCGCCGGTGAGCCCGACTTCCCGACGCCGGACTACATCGTCGAGGCCGCCATCGAGGCCTGCAGGAACCCGAAGTACCACCGCTACACCCCGGCCGGCGGTCTGCCCGAGCTGAAGACCGCGATCGCCGCGAAGACGCTGCGGGACTCCGGCTACGAGGTCGACGCCTCCCAGGTCCTCGTCACCAACGGCGGCAAGCAGGCCATCTACGAGGCCTTCGCCGCGATCCTCGACCCGGGCGACGAGGTCATCGTCCCCGCCCCGTACTGGACGACGTACCCGGAGTCCATCCGCCTGGCCGGCGGTGTCCCGGTCGAGGTCGTGGCGGACGAGACCACCGGCTACCGCGTCTCCGTGGAGCAGCTGGAGGCGGCCCGCACCGAGAAGACGAAGGTCGTGCTCTTCGTCTCCCCGTCGAACCCGACCGGCGCGGTCTACAGCGAGGCCGAGACCGAGGCGATCGGCCGCTGGGCCGTGGAGCACGGTCTGTGGGTCCTCACGGACGAGATCTACGAGCACCTGGTCTACGGCGACGCGAAGTTCACCTCGCTGCCGGCGATCCTGCCCGAACTGCGCGACAAGTGCATCGTCGTCAACGGGGTGGCGAAGACGTACGCCATGACCGGCTGGCGGGTCGGCTGGGTCATCGGCCCCAAGGACGTCGTCAAGGCGGCCACGAACCTCCAGTCGCACGCCACGTCGAACGTCTCCAACGTGGCGCAGGTCGCCGCCCTGGCCGCCGTCACCGGTGACCTGGAGGCCGTGGCGAAGATGCGCGAGGCCTTCGACCGGCGCCGCCAGACCGTCGTCCGGATGCTCAACGAGATCGACGGCGTGGTCTGCCCCGAGCCCGAGGGCGCCTTCTACGCCTACCCGTCGGTCAAGGCGCTGCTCGGCAAGGAGATCCGCGGGAAGCGCCCCCAGGACTCGGTCGAGCTGGCCGCGCTGATCCTGGAGGAGGCCGAGGTCGCGGTCGTCCCCGGCGAGGCCTTCGGCACGCCCGGCTACCTGCGCCTGTCGTACGCGCTCGGTGACGAGGACCTCGTCGAGGGCGTGAGCCGGATGCAGAAGCTGCTGGCCGAGGCGAAGGACTGACGTCCTCTCGGCGCTCCACGCGCGCGTGCGGGCCGTCTCCCTGCGGGGAGGCGGCCCGTTCTCGTGTGCGAGCAAGGCCACTAATGGGGAATCCGCTACCGGTACGGCAGGTGCGTACGGCAGGATCCTGGAATGGAGCACGTACGTGATGTCTCTGAGCTGCCGAAAGCTCATCTGCATCTGCACTTCACCGGTTCGATGCGGCCGGGAACCGTCCTGGAACTGGCCGACAAGCACGGCGTACGCCTCCCCGAGGCGCTGACCGAGGCCCTGACCAGCGGCGAACCACCGAGACTGCGGGCCACCGACGAGCGGGGCTGGTTCCGCTTCCAGCGGCTGTACGACGCTGCGCGCTCCTGCCTGAGAGAACCCGAGGACATCCAGCGCCTGGTCCGGGAGGCCGCCGAGGAGGACCTGAGAGACGGTTCGCGCTGGCTGGAGATCCAGGTGGACCCGACGTCGTACGCCCCGCGCCTCGGCGGTCTGATCCCGGCCCTGGAGATCATCCTGGACGCGGTGGAGACGACCTCCCGGGAGACCGGCCTCGGTATGCGTGTCCTGGTGGCCGCGAACCGCATGAAGCACCCCCTGGACGCGCGCACGCTGGCCCGGCTCGCCGTCCGGTACGCGGACCGGGGCGTGGTCGGCTTCGGGCTGTCGAACGACGAGCGGCGGGGCATGGCGAGGGACTTCGACCGGGCGTTCCACATCGCCCGCGAGGGCGGGCTGCTGGCGGCCCCGCACGGCGGCGAACTGACCGGGCCGGCGTCGGTGCGGGACTGCCTGGACGACCTGCACGCCTCCCGGATCGGGCACGGCGTCCGGGCGGCGGAGGACCCGAGGCTGCTCAAGCGCCTGGCGGACCGGGAGATCACCTGCGAGGTGTGCCCGGCCTCCAACGTGGCCCTGGGCGTCTACGAGAAGCCCGAGGACGTCCCGCTGCGCACCCTCTTCGAGGCGGGCGTGCCGATGGCCCTGGGCGCCGACGACCCGCTCCTGTTCGGGTCCCGGCTGGCCGCGCAGTACGACATCGCGCGCGTGCACCACGCCTTCACCGACGCCGAACTGGCGGAACTGGCCCGTCAGTCGGTCCGCGGCTCGGCGGCACCGGAGGACGTGAAGTCCGGGCTCCTGGCGGACATCGACGCCTGGCTGGTCGCCCCGGCGTCCTGATCTGCGGTCACGGGCGGGCGGGCTCCTCGGCGACGGAGAGCCCGCCGAGCAGGGTGCGGGCGATGCGGGCGGCGAACGTGTCCACCGGCGGGCGCTCGCCGGTCGCCGTCGCCTCGTAGGAGAAGACGCGCTGGACACAGGCGCCGAGGAGCAGGGCGGCGGCCGCGGACGTGTCGGCGTCGGGCCGGATCCGGCCGTGCGCCTTTTCGGCGCGCAGGTAGCCGTCCAGGGCCTGCATCGGCACGTGCGGTCCCGCGCCGATGGTGCGGAGCGTGTCGTCGAGCCTCCGCTTGAGCTGCTGCTCCGCGTACAGGGACGCGGTGATCGGGAAGCTCTCCTCGTAGAAGAGGGCGGCCTGACGGGCGATCTGCGTCAGGTTGTCGTCCAGGCTGCCCCGGCCGGGTTCGACGGTGAGCTCGCCCAGGAGCGGGAGGAGTCGCGGCAGCCGCTCGGTGAGCACGTGCACGAACAGCTCTTCCTTGCTGGGGAAGTACTTGTAGAGGGCTGCCTCGGAGCAGCCGGCCGCCCTGGCGATCTCCTTGGTGGTGGCACGGGCGAGGCCGACGGTGCGCATCAGCTCGTGAGCGGCGTCGAGGATGCGGACGCGGGCCGGTTTCTGCTCCATGGCATCCAAGGATCACATGCCTCCTTCCGGCGATTGCGGCGGACTTCCCGAGAACCCTTGACGGGTGAGTGAGTGCTTACCCACTCTAGAGGAGGGGGTGAGTGAATACTCACCCACCTGAATCCCCGTCACTGTGCTGGAACGGAGCAGTCATGAATCTCACTGTGTTCGGCGCGACCGGCGGGATCGGCCGGGAGATCGTCCGCCAGGCGCTGGCGTCCGGCCACCGGGTCACGGCGGTCGTCCGCGACCCTGCCCGGCTGACCGTGACCGGCGCGGGCCTGGAGGTGGTCCGCGCGGACCTCACCGACCCCGAGGTGATCCGCCCGGCGCTGACCGGCCGGGACGCGGTCCTGTCCGGCCTTGGTCCGCGCAGCCGGGGCGACGCCGGCGTCGCCACCCGGCTGACCCGCACGGTCCTGGCCGCCATGGAGGCGGAGGCCGTACGACGGCTGGTGGTGGTCAGCGCCGCGCCGGTGGGTCCGGAACCGGACGGCGACGGCCTCCTGGACCGCACCATGCGCGGCCTGGTCTCCGCGATCCTCAGGCCCGTTTACGACGACCTGCGCGAGACGGAGGCGGAGCTGTCCCGCAGCGGCACCGACTGGACCTCCGTGCGCCCGCCGCGCCTGCAGGACAAGCCGCTGACCGGCACCTACCGCACGGTGGTGGGCGGCTTCCCGCGCAAGGGACGCTTCATCGCGCGGGCGGACGTGGCCCACGCGATGCTGGCGATGATCGAGGACGCGGGGACGGTGAAGCAGGGGGTGGGGGTGGCGTACTGAGCCTCCCCCGGCGAGCCGGTGAGGCGTGCGTCCGTCTCCCTAGAGGCTGACGCCGACGGTCACCGGCTCGTTGACCAGGGTCACGCCGAAGGCGTCCCTGACCCCCGCGACGACCTCCCGCGCCAGCTCCAGCAGGTCCTCGGTCGTGGCCCCGCCCCGATTGGTCAGCGCCAGCGTGTGCTTCGTGGAGATCCTCGCCGCGCCGCTGCCGTACCCCTTGGTGAAGCCGGCCTTGTCGATCAGCCAGGCCGCCGAGGTCTTGGTCCGCCCGTCCCCGGCGGGGTAGGCGGGCGGCTCGGCCGCGTCGCCCAGCCGCTCCCGCACGCGCGCGTGGAAGGCGGCGAACTGCTCGTCCGTGAGGATCGGGTTGGTGAAGAAAGACCCCGCCGACCAGGTGTCGTGGTCCTCGGGATCCAGCACCATCCCCTTGCCGGCGCGCAGCTTGAGCACGGTCTCGCGGGCGTCGGCGAGCGGCACCCGGTCCCCCGGCTCCACCCCGAGCGCCCGCGCGGCCTCCGCGTACCGCACCGGTGCCGACAGCCCGCCCGCGTCCTCCAGCCCGAACCGGACGCGCAGGACGACGTACCGCTCGGGGTCGGCCTTGAACCGGCTGTGGCGGTACGAGAACGCGCACTCCTCGTTGGCCAGCGTCACCGTCTCGCCGGACCGCCGGTCGTACGCGACGACATCGGTGACGGTGGCGGAGACCTCCTGTCCGTACGCCCCCACGTTCTGGATGGGCGTGGCCCCCCCGGACCCCGGGATGCCCGCGAGGCACTCGATGCCCGCGAGGCCCGCCTCGACGGTGCGGGCGACGGCGTCGGTCCACACCTCGCCGGCCGCCAGCTCCAGCGTGGTGCCGCGCAGCTCGAAGCCGGTGGTGGCGATGCGCAGGGCGGTGCCGTCGAAGCCCTTGTCGCCGATGACCAGGTTCGATCCGCCGCCGATGACCAGCAGCGGGGTCCCGTTGTCGTCGGCCGCACGGACGGTGGCGATCACCTCGGCGTCGGTGGTCGCGGTGACCAGCCGGGTGGCGGGGCCGCCGAGCCGGAAGGTGGTGAGGGGGGCGAGGGGGGCGTCGTGGAGTTCCTGCACGCGCCCAAGACTACGAGACGCCGTCGGCGGTCCGGCCGCCACGAGCGGCACGCGCGCGTGGGGCCCCGTCCGCACCGGAAGGGGTCCCACGCGCGCGTGCCGTCAGCCGTCGTCAGCCGCCGACGGCCTCCAGCGCCGGGGCCGGCTCCCCCTCGGCCACGAGGCGCGCGGCGCGCCGCCGGCCGGGGATGGCCAGGGCGGCGATCCCGGCGAGGGCCACCACGGCCGAGCCCGTGACCAGGGCGGGCTTGAGCCCGTCCACGAAGCTCTGGGCGCTCTCGTAGCCGCCCTGGGCGGAGAAGATCGACGACATCACCGCGACGCCGAGCGCGCCGCCGACCTCGCGCAGCGCGTTGTTGGCGCCGGAGGCGATGCCCTGTTCCTGCGGGCGTACGGCGGACATCACCAGGTTGGCGGCCGGGGCGAAGTACAGGGCCATGCCGATGCCGCTGACGATCAGGCCGGGCAGCTGCGCGCCGTAGGAGGCGTCGGCGGTGACGACGGAGGCGAGGTAGCCGAGCCCGGCGGCCTGCAGGAAGAGCCCGGCCGCGACGACGGGGCGGCCGCCGATGCGGTCGGACAGGATGCCCGCGATCGGTGCGACGATCATCGGCATGCCCGTCCAGGGCAGCATCCGGAGGCCCGCCTCGGTGGGCGAGTAGCCGAGCACGCCCTGCATGTACTGGCTGAGCAGGAAGATCGACCCGAACATCCCGAGGAACATCAGCAGACTGGCCGCGTTGATCCCGGAGAAGGCACGGGAGCGGAAGAGCCGCATGGGCAGCATGGGGTTCTTGGCGCGGCTGCCGTGCAGGACGAAGCCGGCGAGCAGGGCGGCGCCCGCGAACAGCCCGGTGAGCACGAGCGGGCTGCTCCAGCCGTCGGCGGGGCCGCGCACCAGGCCGTAGACGATCCCGAAGAGGCCGCCGCTGGCGAGCAGGGTGCCGGGGACGTCGAGCGGGGCGCCGGTGCCGTGCGACTCGGCGAGGCGGAGGCGGGCGAGCGGCAGCAGGGCGAGGCCGAGCGGCACGTTCAGCCAGAAGATCCAGTGCCAGGACACGTGTTCGGTGAGACTGCCGCCGATGAGCGGTCCCGAGGCGACCGCGAGTCCGTTGACGGCACCCCAGATGCCGTAGGCCATCCCGCGCCTGGCCTCGGGCACGGCGGCCGTCAGCAGGGTGAGGGTGAGCGGCATCATGACGGCCGCGCCGACACCCTGCACCGCGCGGGCGGCGATCAGGGAGTCGATGCCGGGCGCCATGGCCGCGGCGGCGGAGGCGCCGGTGAAGACGGTGAGCCCGGCGAGGAAGAGCCGGCGCCGGCCGAAGCGGTCACCCAGGGCGGCCCCGAACATCAGCAGGACGGCGAAGGTGAGCGTGTAGGCGCTCACGGTCCACTCGAGGTCGTCCAGGGCTCCGCCGAGGTCCTTGCGGATGGAGGGCAGGGCGGTGGTGACGACGAGGTTGTCGAGGGCCGCCATGAACCCGGCGACGCTGGTGATGACGAGCGCCCATCCGGCGCCCCCACGACGTGCGGTCTCTTGTGACATCGCTCCCCCAGAGCGCATAGGTGGGTAGTTATCGATCACTAAGTTTCCGGTCCATGAAAAAACCCGGACCAGGGCGGGCGGACCGGCCCCCTCACCCCTCGCTGCACTTCTCCAGCCGCCCCGTGGTCCCGGCATCCGGGTACATCCCCTGCCAGACCCGGTGCCCGGGCGGAAACCCCATGGCGGCGTAGGTGTTGATGAGCATCCCCTTGGCCAGGAAGGTCGTGGTGCGGTCGACCTCCGCACCCGAGAGCAGATGGACGGTGTCCCACAGCCGCTCCCAGCCGGCCCTCACCAACTCGCCGAACTCGTGCTCACCCTCCGCCTCGGCGGCCGCGACGGTGATGTACGTCTGCATCTGCATCTGGAGCCGCTCCGGCCGCTCCTGGATGAGCTGCACGTACGCGTCGCCCATGGCATGCAGGGCCTCTTCCCCCTGCAGCCCTTCGGCCACCTTCTCGAAGAGCTCGCACATCTCCTCGATGCAGCGCTGCGAGGCGGCGGCGAAGATCGCCTTCTTGCCCGGGAAGAGCCGGAAGAGATACGGCTGCGAGACCCCGACCCGCTTGGCGATCGCCTCGGTGGAGGTGCCGTAGTAGCCCCTCTGCGAGAACTCCGCGATCGCCGCGCGGATGACGCTCTCGCGCCGCTCCTCTGCGCTCATCCTGACCATGCAAGAAAGTTAGTACTCAATCACTAACTAAGTCAAGGGCTCGTGAACCAGTCGGCTGCGCCTCGGGCGCCCCCCTACACGTAAGAGGCGCCCGACAACGGAGGGCGCCCCTTACCGAATCACCGGACTCAGCCCAGGCGTACGACCGCCCGCGACATGCCGAGCACCTTCTGCCCGGCACTCGTAGCCGTCAGGTCCACGCGCACGGTGTTGTCGTCGAGCTTGGCCGCGACCTTGCCGCTGACCTCGATCAGGGCACCCTGGTCGTCGTTCGGCACGACGACGGGCTTGGTGAAGCGGACGCCGTAGTCGACGACCGCACCCGGGTCGCCGGTCCAGTCGGTGACCACCCGGATCGCCTCGGCCATGGTGAACATGCCGTGGGCGATCACGTCCGGCAGGCCGACCTCCTTGGCGAACTTCTCGTTCCAGTGGATCGGGTTGAAGTCCCCGGAGGCTCCCGCATACCGCACCAGCGTGGCGCGGGTCACGGGAAAGGTCTGCGCCGGCAGTTCGGTGCCGACCTCGACGTCCGCGTACGCGATCTTCGACGTCATCGGATCCTCACGCCCCGCCTTCTTCTGCCTCGGCCGCGCGGGCCACCAGCTTGGTCAGGGCGCTCACCACGAGCTCGCCCGCCTCGTCGTGGACGTCACCGCGGATGTCGATGACGTCGTTGCCCGCGAGGGACTTGATGGCCTCGATGGTCGAGGTGACACTCAGCCGGTCACCGGCGCGCACCGGGCGCCGGTAGGCGAACTTCTGGTCACCGTGCACCACCCGGCTGTAGTCCAGGCCGAGCTGCGGGTCCTCGACGACCTGGCCGGCCGCGCGGAACGTGATCGAGAAAACAAAAGTCGGCGGGGCGATCACGTCGGAATAGCCGAGCGCCTTGGCGGCCTCCGGGTCCGTGTACACGGGGTTGGTGTCACCCACCGCCTCGGCGAACTCACGGATCTTCTCCCGGCCCACCTCGTAGGGCTCGGTGGGTGGGTAGGTCCGTCCCACGAAGGACTGGTCGAGCGCCATTGGCCCGGCACCTCCTGATGTCTGCTGTGCTGCCCCACAAACTAGCGGGAAGGCATCGGCCGAAACGCCGTGAGGCCGCCCCCGAGTCGGGGACGGCCTCACGGACGAGCCTGTTTGTTATCGCGTCTCGCGATGCGCGGTGTGCGCATTGCAACGCGGGCAGTGCTTCTTCATCTCAAGACGGTCCGGGTTGTTACGCCGGTTCTTCTTGGTGATGTAGTTCCGCTCCTTGCACTCCACGCAGGCCAGCGTGATCTTCGGGCGGACGTCGGTGGCAGCCACGTGAGTGCTCCTAAGACGAACGGATGGACTGATTCAACGCAAGAAAGAGTAGCCGATCGAAGGACCGACCCCGCAATCGGCTACTGTCAGTAGCGGTGACCGGACTTGAACCGGTGACACAGCGATTATGAGCCGCTTGCTCTACCGACTGAGCTACACCGCTTTGATGAGATCGGCCCCCGCCTCGCGACGGGAACCTCTCACACCAGAGCCCCAATACGGAATCGAACCGTAGACCTTCTCCTTACCATGGAGACGCTCTGCCGACTGAGCTATTGGGGCGAGCGATGAAGACATTACACGCTCGGCCGCCGTTCGCCCAAATCCGTTTCCCGCCGCCCTTCCCGGCCCCTTCCGCACGGCTCACGACGGCCTCCGGGGCCCCTTCCGGCACTCCCCACGCGCGCGTGCCGAACCGTTCCCCGCAGGTCCGACGGCTCCGGTACGACTATTGCGCTCCTCCCCGCCCCACGCGGCTCGCCACCCTAGGCTCGACTCACTCTGCGTGATCTTGAGTCCAACGCCTGGACCGAACCTCATGGAGCGCGATGCCCGACAGCCAGCCGCAGCCGCCCTCGTCGTCGTCCAACCCGCAGGGTTCCTCCGGCCGGCCCGACCCCGCCGCACTCCTGCTGTGCGGGGCACGGCTCACCGACGGCCGGACCGTGGACGTACGACTGGGCTGCGGGCGCATCGAGGCAGTGGGGACGGCGGGCAGCCTGGCGCCGGGCCCGGCCCGCACGGGCGGCACACGCGTGGACCTGACCGGCTACCTCCTCCTCCCCGCCCCGGCCGAACCGCACGCCCACGGCGACACAGCGCTCTCCGCCGAACACGACGGCCCGGTCTCCTACGAACCCGAGGACGTCCAGCGCCGCGCCACCGAGGCGGCCCTGCTGCAGCTGGGACACGGTGCGACGGCGGTACGCGCCCACGTGCGCGTGGGCGACGTCCAGGGGCTGGGCGCCCTTGCCGCCGTCCTGCAGGCGCGCCGCTCGCTGCGCGGGCTCGCGGAGCTCACGACCGTCGCGATGCCGCGCGTGCTGACCGGGATCGCCGGCGCCGACGGACTCGCCATGCTCCGGGACGCCGCGAAGATGGGCGCGTCCGTGGTGGGCGGCTGCCCCGACCTGGACCCCGATCCCACCGGCTACGCGGAGGCGGTCCTGGAGGTGGCCTCCGAACACGGCTGCCCCGTCGACCTGCACACGGACGCCACCGATCCGGCCAGGCTGGCCAGGCTCGCGGCGATGGCGGGCGGCATGCGCCCCGGCGTGGCCCTCGGACCGTGCGCCGGGCTCGCGCGCCTGCCCTCCGAGGTGGCCGCGCGGGTCGCGGACCAGCTCGCCGCGGCCGGCATCACGGTGGTGTGCCTGCCCCAGGGCGGCTGCGGTTCCGTCGACCGCCGCGGCACGGCTCCGGTACGGCTGCTGCGCGCGGCCGGGGTGCGGATCGCCGCCGGCAGCGGCGCCCTGCGCGACCTGTCGAACCCCGTCGGCCGCGGCGACCCGCTGGAGGCGGCCTACCTCCTGGCCTCCCGGCACGGCCTGCGCCCCCAGGACGCCTACGACGCCGTGAGCACCGCCTCCCGCGCCGCCCTCGGCCTTCCCGAGGTCCGCGTCGAGGCCGGCTTCCCCGCCGAACTCCTCGCGGTACGCGGCGACCACCTGGCCGGCGCGCTCTCGCTCGCCTACAGCCGGATCGTGGTGCACCGGGGGCGCGTGGTGGCACGCACCAGCGCGGTCCGCGAGTACTGCAACTCGGCGGTGGCAGCGGAACTCGGGCTGCCGCGACAGGGGCGGGGGGAGTTGTCCTGAGGGGCGCGGGAGCGCGAACGCCCATGCGCACGCAGGGCGCGGGAGCGCGCGCCCTGGAGCGAGGGATCTCCGCAGCGCGCTCGAACCGGCCCCACGCGCCGGGCGGTACCGCCCGGCGCGTGGGGCGCATGAAGTCGTGCAGCGGACGCGGGCCTTCGGGCGTACGGTCTGAAACATGCGCATTGTCATCGCTGGTGGTCATGGTCAGATCGCGTTGCGGCTGGAGCGGCTGCTCTCCGCGCGCGGGGACGAGGTCGCGGGAATCATCCGGAACGCCGAGCAGGGCGACGACCTGGGGGCGGCCGGTGCCGAACCGGTGCTGCTGGACCTGGAGTCGGCGTCGGTCGACGAGGTCGCGGCTGTTCTGCGGGGGGCTGACGCGGCGGTGTTCGCGGCGGGCGCGGGCCCGGGGAGCGGCACTGCCCGCAAGGAGACGGTGGACAAGCGTGCGGCGGTGTTGTTCGCCGACGCGGCCGTGCGCGCGGGCGTGCGCCGTTTCGTGGTCGTCTCCTCGATGGGCGCGGATCCGGCGCACCAGGGCGACGAGGTCTTCGACGTGTATCTGCGGGCCAAGGGCGCCGCCGACGCATACGTGACCGGCCAGAGCGGCCTGGACTGGACGATCCTGCGCCCCGGTGCCCTGACGGACGCGCCGGGCACCGGCCTGGTCCGTCTGGAGGCGCACACGGGCCGGGGTGCGGTCACGCGAGACGACGTGGCCGCCGTACTCGCCGAGTTGGTGGACACCTCGGCGACGGCCGGCCTGACCCTGGAGCTGATCGGCGGGTCGGCGCCGGTCACGGTGGCCGTGAAGTCGGTGGCCGGGAACTGAGTTCTCAGAACAGCGGCAGCTGCCCGGGGAACTCCGGCAGGACGTAACCGTCCAACGAGGGCTCCACGGCCCCGATCAGGGCCTGCTGCCGTGAGCCCGAACAGGAGACCAGTTGCCCGGCCTCACGCGCCCCGGGCGGGTCGTGCCGCGCGAAACGGCCCGCCACGACGGCGATTTCACGGTGGCACACCGGGCAGGTTCTGCGTCGGGAGGACATGTGTTCAGTGTGCCCCGAGGCGGGACCCCCGCGACCGACCGCTGCCCGGCCGCCTCGTCCGGCGAAGCACCCTCATGATCTTCATCACGCCTCGCGGCCACGCGGCCCGGTCTGCGTGAAGGCGCACGCACAAGGACATGACGAAGGGCCCGTGACCTGCTTGATCGCAGGTCACGGGCCCTTCGTTCCCGTGTGGCGGCGCCAGGATTCGAACCTGGGAAGGCTGAGCCGGCAGATTTACAGTCTGCTCCCTTTGGCCGCTCGGGCACACCGCCGGGGTCCTGCCACCAGATCGAACCGCTTCTCGGCGGTGCTCCCTGGCAACGACGTAAACAATACCCGATCCACAGGGGTGCTCCGCCACCCGATTGATCGCCGCTCGCGGGACGCGGGATGGCTAGGCTGGTGCGGATGCGGCCCGGTCCCCACCCCGGGCCCGGCGGCCGCCGCGCGCGCCGCAACGCATCCCGTCACACCCCCCGATACAAGGAGCCACAGGACATGGCCGACTCCAGTTTCGACATCGTCTCGAAGGTCGAGCGGCAGGAGGTCGACAACGCCCTCAACCAGGCCGCCAAGGAGGTCTCCCAGCGCTATGACTTCAAGGGCGTGGACGCCTCGATCGCCTGGTCCGGCGAGAAGATCCTGATGCAGGCGAACTCCGAGGAGCGGGTCAAGGCGATCCTCGACGTCTTCCAGTCGAAGCTGATCAAGCGTGGCATCTCGCTGAAGGCGCTGGACGCGGGCGAGCCGCAGCTTTCCGGCAAGGAGTACAAGATCTTCGCGTCGATCGAGGAGGGCATCTCCCAGGAGAACGCGAAGAAGGTCGCGAAGATCATCCGCGACGAGGGCCCCAAGGGCGTGAAGGCCCAGGTCCAGGGCGACGAACTGCGCGTCAGCTCCAAGAGCCGCGACGACCTCCAGGCCGTGATCGCGCTCCTGAAGGGCCAGGACTTCGACTTCGCGCTCCAGTTCGTGAACTACCGGTAGGCAGCGCCTCCGAAGCACACAGGGCGGGCACCGCGCGGTGCCCGCCCTTCACGTGCGCCGGCCCCGGGCCGGCCGAGGTGGTCAGTCGCGCGAGTTGCCGAACAGGATGCGGTAGGCGATCAGCAGGACCAGCGAGCCGCCGATCGCCGCCACCCAGGTCGCGCCGTCGTAGAAGTTCTTGGCAACCGGGTGGTCCAGCCAGCGCGCCGAAATCCAGCCGCCGAGGAACGCACCCACGATGCCGATGAGAGTCGTGCCGATGAAGCCGCCCGGGTCGCGTCCCGGCAGCAGGAACTTGGCGATGGCGCCGGCCAACAGTCCCAGGATGATCCAGCTGATGATGCCCATGACCTGAACCTGCCCTTCCGCGCTGTGTTCGCACTCTTCCGGCCCTGTGATTCAGGTCCGGTCCGGCTGTGCCGGACGGGTTGCGCCGGGCTAGCCGTCCGAGCCGTCCGCATGTGTCCGTCACGCGCGTGTTCGTTCCCTGTCGACGGCAAGGACGCCTGGGCGATGCCCCACGGTTGCAGTGATCAGTAGGGTGCGCCGCATGGCTTCCACTCCTCCTTCCGGTCTGCGGCGCACGCTGGGCGTGCACGACGCCGTGATCGTCGGCCTGGGCTCGATGGTCGGCGCCGGAGTGTTCTCCGCACTGGGCCCCGCGGCCCGCGCGGCCGGGTCGGGACTGCTGCCCGCACTGGCCGTCGCCGCGCTGGTCGCCTACTGCAACGCCATGTCCTCGGCGCGCCTGGCCGCCCGGTACCCGCAGTCGGGCGGCACCTACGTGTACGGGCGGGAGCGGCTCGGCGCCTTCTGGGGGTACCTCGCGGGCTGGGCGTTCGTCGTCGGCAAGACGGCGTCCTGCGCCGCGATGGCGCTCACCGTGGGCACGTACGTCTGGCCGGGGCAGGCGCACGCGGTGGCGGTCGCGGCCGTGGTGGCGCTGACCGCGGTGAACTACGGCGGTGTCCAGAAGTCGGCCTGGCTGACGCGGGTGATCGTGGCCGTGGTGCTGGCGGTCCTCGCTTCCGTGGTGGTCGTGTGCCTGACGTCCGGGGCGGCGGACGCAGGGCGGCTGGGCATCGGGCTCCCGACGGGCCTGGCCGGGGTGCTCGAGGCTGCCGGCCTGCTGTTCTTCGCGTTCGCGGGGTATGCGCGGATCGCGACCCTCGGTGAGGAGGTACGGGACCCGGCGCGCACCATTCCGCGTGCGATCCCGCTGGCCCTGGGGATCACTCTGGTGGTGTACGCGTGCGTGGCGGTGGCCGCGGTCTCGGTGCTGGGGACGGACGGGCTCGGCCGGGCGGCCGCGCCGCTGGCCGACGCGGTGCGGGCGGCCGGGGCGCCGGGGCTGGTGCCCGTGGTGCGGGTGGGGGCTGCGGTGGCCGCGCTCGGCTCGCTGCTGGCCTTGATCCTCGGGGTGTCGCGGACGTCGCTGGCCATGGCCCGCGACGGTCATCTGCCGTCGGCGCTGGCCGCGGTGCACCCGCGTTTCCAGGTCCCGCACCGCGCGGAGCTGGCGGTCGGCGCGGTGGTCGCCGTGGCGGCGGCGACGGCGGACGTCCGGGGTGCCATCGGTTTCTCCTCCTTCGGTGTGCTGGCGTACTACGCGGTGGCCAACGCATCGGCGTGGACACTGGATACGGCGCCGCGGGCGCGGGCGGTACCGGTGGTGGGACTGCTGGGGTGCGTGATCCTCGCTTTCGCGCTGCCGGTGGCCTCGGTGGTCGCGGGAGCGGCCGTACTGGCGGTGGGTGCGGCGGCGTACGCCGTACGGCGGTGGATGGCGGCCCGGTAGGCACGGTGACCGTCCCGGCGACAGCGACCGTGAGCGGCGGCGTGGGACGGCGGTGGAGGCGGTCGGGAGATCCCACGCGGTCGGGAGGCCCCCTCTCAGAAGACCTCCTCCGGGGCCGTGCGGGTCCGGAAGCCGGCCCAGGGCCCCAGATCCGTGCCCGCGTCGGTCTCCTCGTACCAGCCCGTTCCCTCCAGCCAGATGCGAAGCCAGCCGGCCAGGCTCGGCGCGTCCACGAACCAGGCGCCGTCGGCGTCGTCGGCATTGGGCTCGTAGAGCAGGACCGTTGCCTGCGGGTCCCGGCAGTCCACGCACGCGTACATGCCGCAGCCCCAGTGGGATATCGGCAGGACGCCCTCGGGCCACGGCCAGTCCGGGTTCTTGCGGCCGTACTCGCGGTTGCTGAGGTACTGGGCGACGGCGGCCGGTTCCCCCGAGGGCGCGGAGTCGAGCAGGGGCAGCAGGCCGTACGACGGGCCGAAACCGCCGTCGCCCACCCGCTCGTAGAGCGCGGCGAGAAGAGGCGGCAGCGGGAAGCCCAGGGTCCGGCCGGCGCGGTCGAGCGTGGCGGCGTCGACAGGCGCGGGGAGCGAAGGCCAGCCCCACGGGCGGGAGTTGCGGGCCTGAACGGTCACCTGTGTCAGCAACTGCTCGATCTCGGTCATGGCTTCATGATGCAGGTCGCCACCGACAATCGCGCCGGCCTGTGGACGACCTCCCGCCGACACTCCGGCCTGTGGACAACTCGTGCGCCAGGGACGCCGGGAGGGGGCGGACGAGGTGCGGTCAGCGAGTCGCGAACGGCTGGTCCGTGGGCACGATCTCGCGTCCGAGCGGGAGCAGGGAGACCGGGATCAGCTTGAAGTTGGCGACGCCGAACGGGATGCCGATGATCGTCAGGCACATCGCGATGCCGGTGACGATGTGGGCGAGGGCCAGCCACCAGCCCGCCAGGACCAGCCACAGGACGTTGCCGACGCAGGAGGGGGAACCCGCGTCGCGACGCTCCACGGTCGTGTACCCGAAGGGCCACAGGGCGTATACGCCCATACGAAAAGCAGCTACACCGAACGGGATCGTCTCGGGACGCCCCCAATCCCGCTACAAGGGCGCTGCGCTTCCGCCTGGACGCCTGACCGGCTGATACTTGTGGCAGCAGGCATGCCGACGGAGTGACCTGGAGATGGTACCGACCATGAAGGTGTTCAACCTGCTGCTCAACATCCTGTGGCTCGTCTTCTGCGGCTTCTGGATGGCGCTCGGCTACCTGATCGCAGCGCTGATCTGCTTCGTCTTGATCATCACCATCCCGTTTGGCATCGCGTCCCTGCGTATCGCCGGCTACGTCCTGTGGCCATTCGGGCGGACCACTGTGGAACGGCCGGACGCCGGCGCCGGATCCTTCATCGGCAACGTGATCTGGGTGATCTTCGCGGGGTGGTGGCTGGCCCTGGCCCACCTGATCACGAGCATCCCGCTGTTCTTGTCGATCATCGGGATCCCGTTCGGTTGGGCCAACCTTAAGCTCATCCCGATCTCACTCATGCCTTTGGGCCGAGAGGTCGTACCCACGGATCAGGCTTTCGGCGGGCGCTGATATCTCTCGGGTCGCGGCAATCGGCCCCTCAAAGCCGCAACCCTTCCGAACTACTGACCTTCAAAACGCACGTGCGCATCGTGTGTGTCCTCCGCCGGCTGGCGTCCGAGGTGGTAGCCCAGGCGCAATTCGTAGTCGCCAGGCTGATTGCGTCCTGCGGCGGTGGCAGCCGGAAGCCTGCGCTGGGAACCCGGCCAGCCGAAGGAGTGCATGTAGAGGTCGTAGGAGGACTGCAGATCCTCCGCGGACGGCAGCGTGGACCGGTTGACCTGCCGCTTGACGGCAGCGATCGATTCCGTGTCAAAGGAGGCGATCCGGCGGGCCAGGGTGTCGACGAACGCGTCGAGTTCGCTGTCGGCGACCGTACGGTTGACCCAGCCGTACCGCTCGGCCAGCTCACCCGAGTAGTCGTCACTGGACAGGGCCACCTCCAGCGCCCGGGCACGGCCGAGCAGCCGGGGCAGATGTTCAAGGCCACCGCCGCCAGGCAGGTTGCCGTTGGCGGTCTCGGGCTGGCAGAACAACGCCCGCTCACTGGCGAAGCGCATGTCCATCGCCTGGATTAGCTCACTGCCGACCCCCCTGACGCGGCCCCTGACCTTGGCGACCGAGACGACCGGCAGACGTGACAGGCGGGTGCTGGCGTCAATCAGGAGCGGGTGGCCGCTGGCGCCCAGCTCCTTGGGAGTCTCAGCCACCCTGGAGGTGTCGTAGTGGTTCAGGAAGTAGTCGCAGTTCGCCGACTCGAACACGGACACCCGCAGCTCCGAAGCAGCCTCCATCTGATCGACCAGTCTCGGAAGCTCGGTGAGCATCTCCGGGGACACCAGGTTGATCGGCGGGCTGTCGAACGTGACCCTCCACAAACGCCTGGTCTCGGCGGTCACCGAGAAATGCGTCCATTTCTCCACAGATTCGTCTCCTTGGCCTGCGGCTCCATACCTGTGATCACACAGTCGGCAACTCGCAGCCTCCTCGTCCGCGGTGTCGACAGCCACCGTTGCCGTGCCGGCCGCCGGTGGCAGTTCTCGGGCTGATTCGCGCGATTATCCGCGCGACAGGGTGACGCGGCCCAGGTCCACGACGGCGCGGCGGACAGATCACGGACACCGGTTCAGTCGATCGGCGCAGCTCAGAAGACTGCGGCAGGCGACATCGCGCGCTGAATCTCAGTAATTGCCCGACTGATGTGACCTGTGCGCAAATTCACCTGGCCTGCACCTTTAGAAGTTGTCTCACGTGGTGAGTTTCGCGAGTTTCTTGTAGCAGATGAGAGCTGCGGCGAGGCCCAGGAAGGCGAGGAAGTTGCTGCCCTTGCGTTCATAATCGTGGTGGTGCCGGACGGCCGTGTGATCGGTCGTAAGGGCCGCGCCTTCTGGCGTTGGGTGTGGGCCCTCGAAGACATCGGCGTTTACGTCGCCGTCGTGGCCGACGACTACGACAACACGACGACCGAGGGGCGCAAGAAGATGCGCCGCGATGCCGAGTACGCAGAGACCGAGTGGGAGACGATCCGAGACCGCACCCAGGGCGGGTTGCAGGAAAAGGCGGAACTCACGCCGGCCGCGCACATCGGTGGGCGCCCTCCCTACGGCTACCGCATCGCCAACAAGGGAACTCCCGGCTCGTACTTGGTGGTCGACGAGGATGAGGCGAAGGTCATCAAGCGCGTGTACGACCTGGTCGTCAGCGAGGGCCTCAACCTCCGTAAGGCCACGATCCGTCTGAACTCGGATGGAATCAAATCTCGTACGGGCAAGTCTTGGACACGTGACAACCTCCGTGATCGAGTGATGCCGACGCCCGTGCTCGACGCCGTGCTCGTCTTTCGCGGCAAGCATGCCAAGACCGACGAGGACGGCACCCCCCTCTGGGGCGACTCGATCAGGATCGAGCTTGCTCTCTTCCCGAACCTCAGCTCCTACCGCCGATGATCATCGAAGGGCGAGTCGCCCCGAGCGCGATGCTGCACCCTGAGGAACGATCCCGAGCCAAATGATGTTCAGGATGGTCTTCACTGAGGGCGACCTGCCATCTTCTCTAGCCGGGCGATCCGTTCCGCCATGGGCGGGTGCGTCGAGAACATCTTGGACAGTCCCTGGCCCGGGCGGAAGGGGTTCGCGATCATCATGTGGCTCGCGGTCTCGATCCGGGGCTCGGGGGGCAGCGGGAGCTGTTTGGTGCCGGCGTCCAGCTTGCGCAGGGCGCCGGCGAGGGCGAGCGGGTCGCCGGTGAGCTGGGCGCCGGAAGCGTCCGCCTCGTACTCCCGGGAGCGGCTGATGGCGAGCTGGATGAGGCTGGCGGCGAGCGGACCCAGAATCATGATCAGCAGCAGGCCGAGGAAGCCGGGACCGTCGTCGTCGTCCGAACGGCCGACCGGGATGAGCCAGGCGAAGTTGACCAGGAACATGATCACCGAGGCGAGGGCGCCGGCGACCGACGAGATGAGGATGTCGCGGTTGTAGACGTGGCTGAGTTCGTGGCCGATGACGCCGCGCAGTTCCCGCTCGTCCAGGATGCGCAGGATCCCCTCCGTGCAGCACACGGCGGCGTTGCGCGGATTGCGGCCCGTGGCGAAGGCGTTCGGTGCCTCCGTCGGCGAGATGTACAGGCGGGGCATGGGCTGGCGGGCCTGGGTGGAGAGCTCGCGGACCATCCGGTACAGGGCCGGGGCCTCGAACTCGCTCACGGGGCGCGCACGCATCGCGCGTAGCGCCAGTTTGTCGCTGTTCCAGTACGCGTACGCGTTCGTGCCGAGGGCGACGAGGACCGCGACGATCAGACCCGTCCGGCCGAAGAAGCTGCCGATGACGATGATGAGTGCCGACAGTCCCCCGAGGAGAACTGCGGTCCTGAGCCCGTTGTGCCGGCGGTGCACGGTACGCCCTCCAAGTCGTGCGGCAGGGGAACCCTTTGCCTGCGGCGCTGCCTTCCGATCTGCGATGCCACCGGTGTCCTGGTGAACACGTCCAGTGGACCCTCCCGCACTGGTCAACGCCAGGCGACGGCCACTAGTTCCCTTGTGTCCGCTGTGCGCCGGGTGAGCCGTCCGGGTGAGGGACCGCCGCCTGGCGCGGACGGTTCGCACGCGCGCGTGCGCGTCGTCAGAACAGGCCGGTGGTGGCGAAGCGCAGTACCAGCTGCGGAGCGCCGGACAGGACGACGCCGAGGGTGCCGGTCAGGGCGAGCGCGGCCGTGAGAGGGGCCGGGAGGCGGTGCCTGACGGGCTCGCCCTCGGGGGCACGGAACAGCAGGGCCGTCCACTGGAGGTAGTAGTAGAGGGCGATCACTACGTTGACGGCCATGACGACGGCGAGCCAGCCGAGGCCGGCGCCGACGGCCGCCGAGAAGACGGTGACCTTCGCGAACAGGCCGATGACGCCGGGCGGGAGCCCGGCGAGGCACAGCAGGAAGAACGCCAGGAGCAGGGCGGTCAGTGGGTTCCTGGCGTACAGGCCGCGGTAGTCGGAGATCCGGTTGAGCCGCGCGGTACGGGCGACGGCGGCGGCCACCGCGAAGGCACCGAGGTTCACGGCGGCGTACATGAGGGCGTAGGCGACGGTGGAGCCGACGGCCTTGCGGGCGTCCTCGGCGTGTCCGGCGGCTGCGATCGGCACCAGCAGATAGCCGGCCTGGCCCACTGACGACCAGGCGAGCAGTCGTACCGCGCTGTACGCGCGCGTGGCCTGCTGGCGCAGGGCCGCCACGTTGCCGACGGTCATGGTGAGCGCGGCCAGGGCGGCGAGCGCGGGGCCCCAGACGTCGGCGTAGGACGGGAAGGCGACGACGGTGACCAGGATCAGCCCGGAGAAGCCGACGGCCTTGCCGACGACGGACAGGTAGGCGGCGATCGGGAGCGGGGCGCCGACGTAGGTGTCGGGCACCCAGAAGTGGAAGGGGACGGCGGCCGTCTTGAACGCGAAACCCACGAGGGTGAGGACGACGCCCGTCTGGGCGAGCGTGTGCAGCTGTCCGTCGACGTGCTGGATGCGTTCGGCGACCTGGGTGAGGTAGACGGTGCCGGTGGTGGCGTACACGAAGCTGACGCCCATGAGACTGACGGCGGTCGCGGTCACCGAGGACAGGAAGAACTTCAGGGCCGCTTCCGAGGACCTCTTGTCACCGTGCCGGATCCCGACGAGGGCGAAGGCGGGCAGGGAGGCGACCTCCAGGGCGACGATGAGGGTGGCGAGGTCACGGGAGGCGGGCAGCAGGGCGGCGCCGGCGGCCGAGGAGAGCAGCAGGAACCAGAACTCGCCCTGGGGGTAGCGGCGGTTGCCGTCCTTCAGCGCGGTCAGGGACAGCAGGGCCGTGAGCAGGGCACCGCCGAGGACGAGGAACTGCACGACCAGGGTGAACCGGTCGGCCGTGTAGCTGCACGCGCGCGTGGCGCCTGTCAGGCAGAAGGTGCTGCGGTCGTGGTCGAAGAGCGGGAGCAGCAGGAGAGCGGCGGCGGCGAGTCCGGCGACCGAGAGCCAGCCGAGGAGCGGCTTCCTGGCCTCGGGCACGAACAGGTCGGCGACCAGGACGGCGAGGCCGACGGCCGCGGTGAGGGTGGGCGGGGCGATGGCGAGCCAGTCGACGGACTGGACGAGGTTCGCGGCCAGCGGCTGGGCCAGGGCGCTCATCGGGTGCCTCCTGAAAGGAGCTGCTGCACGGCCGGGTCGGTCAGACCGAGCAGGGCCTTCGGCCACAGTCCGGCGACGACGGTGAGGGCGACGAGCGGGGTCCAGGCCGCGCACTCGTAGCTGCGGACGTCGGCGAGCTTCGGCACTTCCTGGGATGCGGCACCCATGCACACGCGGCGGACCACGGCCAGCATGTAGGCGGCCGTCAGGAGGGTGCCGAAGGCGGCGATCGCCATGAAGGTCAGGAAGGCGGGGCGGCTGAGGGGGGCGGCTGGTTCGAACGCGCCGAACAGGGCCAGCATCTCGCCCCAGAACCCGGCGAGTCCCGGCAGCCCGAGCGAGGCCACGGCGGCGAACGCGAGCAGTCCGCCGAGGCGCGGTGCCCTGCCGTACAGCGCGGCCCCCGTCTTCTCGGCCAGGGTGTCCAGGTCGGTCGTGCCGGTGCGGTCCTTCAGGCCGCCGACCAGGAAGAACAGCAGGCCGGTGATGAGGCCGTGGGCGATGTTGGCGAACAGGGCGCCGTTGACGCCGGTCGGGGTCATGGTGGCGATGCCGAGCAGGACGAAGCCCATGTGACCGACGGACGAGTAGGCGATCAGCCGCTTGAGATCGCCCCGTGCGCCTCGCTTGGCCAGGTTCAGGCAGGCCAACGACCCGTAGATGATCCCGACGACGGCGAAGGCGGCCAGGTAGGGCGCGAAGGTGCGGAACCCGTCCGGCGCGGCCGGCAGCAGGATCCGGACGAACCCGTACGTGCCCATCTTCAGCAGGACTCCGGCCAGCAGGACGGAGCCGACGGTGGGCGCGGCGGTGTGGGCATCCGGCAGCCAGCTGTGCAGCGGCCACATCGGGGTCTTGACCGCGAGCCCGATCCCGATCGCGAGAACGGCGATGACCTGCACGGACGTGGTCAGCGACCGGCCGTTGTCAGTGGCGAGTGCCACCATGTCGAAGGTGCCCGCCTTGATTCCGATCAGGAGCAGGCCGAGCAGCATGACGACGGATCCGAGCAGCGTGAAGAGGATGAACTTCCAGGCGGCCCGGGTCCGTCCCGCCCCGCCCCAGCGGGCGATGAGGAAGTACATCGGGATGAGCACCGTCTCGAACGCGAGGAAGAACAGCAGCAGGTCGAGGACGGCGAAGCTCGCGAGGACGCCGGACTCCAGGACGAGCAGCAGGGCGACGAAGGCCTTCGGGGACGGCCCCGTGGGCGGGTTGAAGTACGAGTAGAGCGCGCAGAGGAAGGTCAGCAGCGCGGTCAGGACCACGAGGGGGAGGGAGATGCCGTCGATGCCGAGGTGGATGCGCACGTCGAGCGCGGGGATCCAGCTGATGTCGGTCGTGGCCTGCATCCTCGACGGATGGCCGCTGTCGAAGCCGAGCGCGAGGACGATCGCGGCGACGAGGACCGCGCCGGTCACGGTCACGCCGTGCCGGAGTACCGCCTGCTCGGGCGACTTCCCCTTCAGCCCGGGCGGGGCGGGCAGCAGGGCGGCGACGGCTCCGAGAAGCGGGCCTACGACGATCAATGCCAGAAGGAACTGCATCACGGACTCGCTGATATCGATCACGTCTGCTCACGCTCCCGTGGCGACGAGGAGGACGGCGACCGCCAGGACGACGGTGCCGGCGAGCAGCGCGCTCACATAGGTCTGGACGTTGCCGGTCTGGGCCCGTCGTACGGCGGTGCCCAGCAGGCGCGGCAGGGCTGCCGCACCTCGGACGTAGGTGTCGACGACCTCGCGGTCGAGGAACTGGACGAGGCTCGCGGCGGCCAGCACCGGGCGGACGAACAGCGCGTCGTAGACGGCGTCCAGGTGGAACCCTTCCGCCGCGTGCCGGTGCAGCGGGCCGAGCAGCTGCCGGCCGGGGTCCGCCGGGTCGGGCGCGTAGGCCACGTCACCGAACGCGGGCCTGTGGGCGGCGATGGCCTCGGCCTCGACCAGTCCGGCGTCGCCCTCCGGGTGGGCGGCGACCGCGCCCAGCGGGGCGAGGGCGGCCGACGTCCTGGTGCGCTGCCAGGCGCCGTAGGTGACGAGCCCGCCGACGAGCGCGAGGCCGGTGCCGAGGACCGAGGTGGTCAGGGTCGGGGTGAGGGCACGGCCGTCGAACCAGCCGGGCAGCGACCGGTAGGCGAACCCGCCGAACGCGAGGGACGGCACGGCCAGGACCCACAGGACCACGGTCATGGACAGTGGCTGCCTGCCGTGGTCCGGTGCCTCGGCACCCCGGCCCCGGAAGGTGAGCAGCCACAGCCGGGTCGCGTAGGCGGCGGTGAGCAGGGCGGTGGCCAGGCCCGCGACCAGGACGATCCAGCCGGCGCTGCCGGGGGCGTGCTCGGTGTGACCGGTGGCGACGTGCTCGGCGGCGCCGAGGACGGACTCCTTCGAGAAGAAGCCGCTGAAGGGAGGGATCGCGGCCAGCGCGAGCAGGGCCACGGTCATCGTCCAGTAGGCGTCCGGGACGCGGTCCCGCAGCCCGGACGTGCGGGACATGACGGCCAGCGAGTTGGTGCCGGAGGCGTGGATGATCACGCCTGCCGCGAGGAAGAGCAGCGCCTTGAAGGCGCCGTGGGACAGGAGGTGGAAGACGGCGGCACCGCGGTCGCCGACGGCGAGCGCGCCGGTCATGTAGCCGAGCTGGCCGATCGTCGAGTAGGCGAGGACCCGCTTGATGTCGTCCTGGGCGAGGGCGGCGAGGGCCGAACCGATCATCGTGACGGCGCCCATGGCGGCGAGGACGACCATCACGGCCGCACTGGCCTCGAAGACCGGAAGGAGACGGGCGACGAAGTAGACGCCGGCGGCGACCATCGTCGCGGCGTGGATCAGCGCGGAGACGGGGGTCGGGCCGGCCATCGCGTCGGGGAGCCAGGTGTGCAGCGGGAACTGCGCGGACTTGCCGGCCACGCCGCACAGGAGCAGCAGGCCGACGAGGGTGGGATGGTGCAGTCCGCCGTTCGCGACGGTGCCGAGGACCGTGGTGATGCGGAACGACCCGGCGTCGGTGGCCAGCGCGAACAGGCCGATCAGGAACGGCACGTCGCCGAGCTTGGTGACCAGGAAGGCCTTGACGGAGGCGGCGCGCGCCTCGGGGGTCTCCCAGTAGTGGCCGACCAGGAAGTAGGAGCAGATGCCCATGACTTCCCAGCCGACCAGCAGCACGATCAGGTCACCGGAGTAGACGACCAGCAGCATCGCGGCGGTGAACAGGGAGACGAGGGCGGCGTACGAGGGGTAGCGCGGGTCGTCCCGGAGGTAGCCGGTCGAGTAGATCTGCACGCAGGCGGCGACGAAGGCGACCAGGACCGCGACGAGGGCGGCGAAGCCGTCGATGTGCAGGGCGAGTTCGATCGGGACCGAGCCGGTCGGAGTGAGCTCGGTGTGGGCGTCCACGGCCTGGCCGCCCCCTTGGCCGGCGGCGACCGTGCAGGCGAGGGCCAGCGCGGCGAGCGTCGGCAGGACCGCCAGCGGGCGGACGAACCCGGGTGCGGTGCGCCCCAGGAGCAGACCGGCGGCGGCGCCGAGGAACGGCAGGAGGGGGACCAGGACGGCGAGGGTGGTCGTGGTCACGCGGTGGCCTCAGCCTTCTCGTCGGCCGTCCCGCCCTTGGGCGTACCGCTTTCGTGGCCCTCGGCGGTGTCGCGGAGCCGGTCGATGTCGGAGGTGCCGCGGTTGCGGTAGACGGCGAGGACGATCGCCAGGCCGATGCCGATCTCGGCGGCGGCGATGGCGATGGTGAACAGGGTCAGCGCCTGACCCGAGTGCAGGGTGTCCCGGGCGGCCTTGCTCAGCCAGACGTCGAAGGCGACGAGGTTGAGGTTGACGGCGTTGAGCATCAACTCGACCGACATCAGGACCAGGATCGCGTTGCGACGGGCGAGGACGCCGTACAGGCCGGTGCAGAAGAGGAGAGCGGAGAGAACGGCGGGATAGGCGAGGTGCATCAGCGGGCGCCTTCCTGCTCGGGTTCCTGCTGGGCCTCTTCCCCGATCGGGTGAATCCCGGAATCCGTGACGGAGGGGGAACCCTGCGTGACGGCCCGGCCGTTCACAGGGGGCGGGGCCGGCTCCGCCTTCGCCTTCCGGGACAGGACGATCGCTCCGACCAGGGCCGCGAGGAGGAGGACGGAGAGGGCCTCGAAGGGCAGGACCCAGTTCTGGAAGAGGCTCGCACCGGTGACCTTCGTCGAACCGGCGGCGGCGCCGTCCAGGTCGATCCAGGTGGTGCGGAAGGCGTCCACGACCACCCAGACCAGAGCGGCCGCCGCGGACACGGCGACTCCCAGCGCGAACCAGCGGTTCCCGGAGTCGGCGTCCGGGGAGCGGCCGATCGGGGCCTTGGTGAGCATCAGACCGAAGAGAAGGAGGACGACGACGGAACCCACGTAGATGAGGACCTGCACCCAGGCGATGAACTCGGCGGTGAGCAGGAGGTATTCGACGGCGAGTCCGCCAAGGGCGACCACCAGCCACAGGGCGGCGTGCACCAGCTGGCGGGTGGTGACCGTGACGAGCGCGGCGCCGAAGGTGACCAGGCCCACGAGGAGGAAGGCGACCTCCACACCGGTCGGGGACAGGAAACCGTGCGGCGCTTGAGCCATGGCGGTCACGACTGCCCCTCCCCCGGCTCGGCGCGGTCGTCGGACGGCTCCGTCTGCGCGGCGGCGAGCTTCTCGGCGGTCTTGCGGGCGGCTGCGATCTCCTTCGGCTCCTCCGCGCCGGGGTCGAGGGCGGGCGGGGCGGGCACCGTCCACATCCACTCGCGGAGCTTGTCGCGCTCGTGGGTGAGCTCGCGGATGTCGGTCTCGGCGTACTCGAACTCCGGTGACCAGAACAGGGCGTCGAAAGGACACACCTCGATGCAGATACCGCAGTACATGCACAGGGAGAAGTCGATGGCGAAGCGGTCCAGGACGTTGCGGCTGCGTTCACGGCCGCCCGGGGCCGCCGGCGGGACGGTCTCCTTGTGGGAGTCGATGTAGATGCACCAGTCGGGGCACTCACGGGCGCAGAGCATGCAGACCGTGCAGTTCTCCTCGAACAGCCCGATCACACCGCGGGTGCGGGGCGGGAGGTCGGGAAGGGCGTCCGGGTACTGCTCGGTGACCGACTTCCGGGTCATCGTGCGCAGGGTGACGGCCAGGCCCTTGGCCAGGCCCGAGCCAGGGATGGGGGCCACTAGGAGATCACCACCTTGACGACGCCGGTGAGGGCGATCTGGGCGAGAGAAAGGGGCACGAGAAGGGTCCAGGAGAACTTCTGCAACTGGTCCTCGCGCAGCCGGGGATAGGTCACGCGGAGCCAGATCACGACGAAGGCGAGGAGCGCCGTCTTCAGAAGGGTCCACAGCCAGCCGAGGCCGTCCGCACCCCACGGGCCGTGCCAGCCGCCCAGGAAGAGGACGGTGGTCAGGCCGCACAGGACGACGATCCCGGCGTACTCGGCCAGCAGGAACAGGGCGAAGCGCAGGCCGGTGTACTCGGTGTACGCGCCGAAGATGATCTCCGAGTCGGCGACGGGCATGTCGAAGGGGGGCCGCTGGAGTTCCGCGAGGCCGGCGACGAAGAAGACCAGGCCGCCGGTGATCTGCCAGGGCAGCCACCACCAGTGGAAGGCGCCGACGATACCCGGCAGGGAGACGGTACCGGCCGCCATCGCCACGGAGGCGGCGGCGAGCAGCATCGGGAGTTCGTAGGCAAGGAGCTGGGCGGCGGTGCGCAGGCCGCCGAGAAGGGAGAACTTGTTGGCGCTGGCCCAGCCGGCCATGAGCGAGCCGAGGACGCCGACGCCCATCACGGCCAGCACGAAGAACACACCCGCGTCCAGAACCTGGCCCACGGCACCCTCGCCCGGGCCGATCGGGATGGCGAGCAGTACGAGCAGATACGGGAGGAGGGCCACCGCGGGGGCCAGCTGGAAGACGCGGCGGTCCGCGCCCGCCGGGACCACGTCCTCCTTCTGCGCGAACTTCACGCCGTCGGCGATCAGCTGGGCCCAGCCGTGGAAGCCACCGGCGTACATCGGGCCGAGGCGGCCCTGCATATGGGCCATCACCTTGTGCTCGGTCTGACCGACGATCAGAGGGAAGGTGAGGAAGACGACGAACACGACGAGGAGTCGCAGGGCGACGTCCAGAGCGTCGTTCACTGCGGGCCTCCTGAGGGGTCGTCGTGGCGGGCGGGGTGTTCGGGGTCGGTGTCGTCGGGGGCCGGAGCTTCGGGGGCGGCCTCAGGGGTGGGGGTTTCGGAGTCCGGTGCCTTCGGGGCCGATGGTTCAGGGGCGGGCTCCCCGGGCGTATCGCCCTGCGGTCCCCCGGCCTCCGGTTCGTCGAAAGCCGGACGTGCGTGGTGCCACGGCGCGTCCGAGCTGCGGGGGGTTGCGGGGCGGGCCGGGGTGGCCGGCACCGCCGGCGTGTCCGGCTCCGTCTCCGTCCCCGGCTCCGTTTCCGGCGCACGCTGGGAAGCGGAGCCGCCCGAGGCAGTACGCGCCCTGCGTGGCCCCCGCGGAGCAGCCGACGGCCCCGCCGCCCGGGCGGCCCCCTCCGCGCCGGCGCGTTCCGCAACGGCCTCCTCGGTGGGCGGCGCGCCCTGCGCAGCGGAGGCTGTCCGCTGCGAAGCGGACCCCGCGCTCGCGCTCCGTGCCCTGCGCGGAGTGGCCGTCGGTCCCGCCGCACCCGGCGTCGCAGTCGCCTCGGCCGCCTCGGCCGCCTCGGCTGCCTCCGCCGCTTGGCTCGCCGAGCCTTCCGCGGCCGTGCGGGAGCGCCGCACCGGGCGGTCGCCGGCTGCGCGGCCTGCTGCGGTGCGGGCCGGACGGGCGGGGGCGGCCGGGAGCTGGCCCTTGAGGGGACCCCACTCGTTCGGGTCGGGGACGCCCGGGGGGAGCATCTGGCGGCGCTTGGGGCCGCCGTGGTCGGACTCGCCCGGTTCCTTGGCGCCGGGCCAGGCCTTGGCGACGCGGGCGGCGAGCACGAAGTCCTTGCGGAGAGGGTGGCCCTCGAAGGTCTCCGGGAGGAGGAGGTGGTCCAGGCCGGGGTGGCCGGTGAAGCGGACGCCGAACATCTCGTGGGTCTCGCGTTCGTGCCAGCGGGCGCCCGCATAGACGCCGACGGCGGACGGGAGTTCGGGGGCGGCGTGCGGGACGGTCGTGCGCAGGAGCAGGCGGCGGACCGGGGCGAGGGCGACGACGTGGGCGGAGACGCGGAAGCCGGTGCCGGGTTCGTCGACCGCGCTCAGCCAGTCGAAGTAGGTACAGGAGAGGGTCGTTCGGGCGATCTCGAGGGCGGCGAGCCAGGAGGAGGGAGGGACGTCGACCGTCAGGACGTCGTAGGACTCGTCGGCCGTGGCTCCGGTGCCGAAGAGCTCCTCGACGGGGGCGGGCAGCCAGCCGGCCGGGGCCGTCATCGCGCGTCCCCCTCGCCCTCGGCCCCCGTGACGGCCGGCGGCCGGACCACGCCGCTCTGGAGGGCCGCGGCGGAGGGGCGGGGGGTGCCGTAGCGCTCCCCCAGGGATTCCGCCGCGATCTTCTCCTGGAGTTTGAGGATGCCCTGGAGGAGTGCCTCGGGGCGCGGCGGGCAGCCGGGGACGTAGACGTCGACGGGGATGATCTGGTCGACGCCCTTGGTGACCGAGTAGGAGTCCCAGTAGGGGCCGCCGCAGTTCGAGCAGGCGCCGAAGGAGATGACGTACTTCGGTTCGGGCATCTGCTCGTACAGGCGCTTGACCGCCGGGGCCATCTTGTCCGTGACCGTGCCCGAGACCACCATCAGGTCGGCCTGGCGGGGGCCCGGCGCGAAGGGGATCACGCCGAGGCGGATGAAGTCGTGGCGGGCCATCGACGCGGCGATGAACTCGATCGCGCAGCAGGCGAGACCGAAGTTGAAGACCCAGAGCGAGTAGCGGCGACCCCAGTTGAGGACGACCTTCATCGGTTCGGGGGCGAGGCGGGCGAGCGTGCCCAGCCGCTTCGGCTCCGGCAGCGGAACAGGCTCCGACGCGGTCGCGTCCGGCGTCACGTCCATGTCAGGACGCCCTTCTTGTATGCGTACAGCAGGCCGACGGCGAGGAAGCCGAGGAAGACGAACATCTCCACGAGCGTGGTCGCGCCGTAGCCGGGGGCGGCGAAGACCGTCGCCCAGGGGAACAGGAAGATCGAGTCGACGGCGAAGATGACGTAGAGGAAGGCGTAGACGTAGTAGCGGACCTGGGTGTGGGCCCAGCCCTCGCCGACGGGATCGACTCCGCACTCGTAGGTGAGGAGTTTCTCGGGCGTGGGGACCACCGGGCGCAGCAGCCGGCCGGCGCCGAAGGCCACGGCGACGAAGACCACGCCGACCAGCGTCAGCAGTCCCACGACCGAGTAGGACGCGAAGTAGTCCGCGGCGAGGACCGCGGTCGGTTCACCGCCCACCGTCTCCCTCATCGCGCGTCCCTCGCTCCCTCGACAGACCACGGGCCCGACCGGCCCGGTGCCGTGACCTCAGTCAACTCTTGATTCGACGATCTGTACGCACGGGAGTCTAGGCCCTGATAAAGACACGGTAAGCAGGCAGTCACACGGTGGGACACGGTGGAGGTCCGGGACCGGGGCCGCCTGGTGGGGTTTTCCCCAGGGTGGCCCGGGCGGGGAACTCCATGGCGTCGTGCGATGGCACACGGCACGCTGGCGCATATGACCGCACCCGTACCCCGATCCCTCAGCCTCGCCGACGACGGAGAGGACCGCGAGCGACTGCCGCCCGTGCGCTTCGCCTTCGACGGTCACACGTGGAAGGAGATCGCACACCTCCTGCTGAACCTGCCGATGTCGCTGTTCGGCTTCGTCTACGTCGTCACGACGGTGTGGGTGAGCGGTGTACTGACGCTGACGGTGATCGGCATCCCCCTGCTCGCCGCGACCCTGCTGGGCGCCCGGCAGCTGGGGAAGCTGGAGCGGGCACGCGCGCGTGCGCTGCTCGGGGTGCGGGTGGAGGAGCCGACCCCGTTGCCGTGGAGCCGGCGCGGTGCGGGCTCCGGGCGGCTGTGGCTGACGTTGAAGGACCCGGTGGGCTGGCGGACGCTGCTGTACGACTTCATCCGGCTGCCGTGGGGGGTCCTCACCTTCTGCGTCACGCTGGTCTCCCTGTTCGTGCTGTGGCCGGTGCTGCCGTTCGTCGCGCGCGGGCTGGCCAACGTGGACCGGGCGATGGTGCGCGGCCTGCTGTCGCCCTCCGACGAGCTGGAGCGCCGTATCGCCGAACTGGAGTCGGACCGGGGGGTGGTCGTCGACACGGCCGCCGCCGACCTGCGGCGCATCGAGCGGGACCTGCACGACGGCGCGCAGGCCCGGCTCGTCAATCTGGCGATGGGGCTCGGCCTGGCGAAGGAGAAGCTCCTGGAGGATCCCGACGCGGCCGCCGCGATGGTCGAGGAGGCGCACGGCGAGGTGAAGCTGGCGCTGCAGGAGCTCAGGGATCTCGCCCGCGGCATCCATCCGGCGGTGCTGACCGACCGGGGGCTGGACGCGGCGCTGTCGTCGGTCGCCTCGCGCTGCACGGTGCCGGTCCAGGTGACCGCCGACCTGCCGTCCAGACCGGCGCCCGCGATCGAGGGCATCGCCTACTTCACCGTCTCCGAGCTGCTGCAGAACATCAGCAAGCACAGCGGGGCGCGTACCGCCGCGGTGGACGTGTGGCGGGCCGACGACCGGCTGCTGATCCAGGTACGGGACGACGGGCGCGGCGGGGCGAGCCTGGACGGCGGCTCCGGGATGCGCGGGCTCGCGGACCGGCTGGGCGCGGTCGACGGCCTGTTCGTCGTCGACTCACCGGTCGGCGGCCCCACCACGGTGACCGCGGAGCTGCCCTGGCGCGACCGGGCGTAAAACAGCGCACAGGACAGCACGTGGGGCGCGGGGGTGGGGAAAACCCCCCGTTCAAGACGCCGACGGCCTCCATGGCTCCCCGACCTGTGACGGAGCAGGGTGGAGCTACGGCAGGACAGGGCCGATGAGGCTGGAACAGGACGGGGCGGCGCCGATGGCCACGGAGTACGGACACGAGTACGGACACGAGTACGACGGGTACGGGCGGGACCGCGGATACGGCCACGAGCCGTACGGCGGGCGTCGGCACCGGGTCCCGGCGGTGCTGCGGGCGCCGTTCGAGGCGCGCAGCTGGCGTGAGTTCGGCTATGTCCTGCTGGGCCTGCCGGTGGGCGTCACGCTGTTCGTGTGGACCGTGACGATGCTGTCCCTCGGTGTCGGGCTGCTGGTGACCTTCATCGGGATCCCGCTGCTGGCGGTGGCCCTCGCCGGGTGCCGCGGCTTCGGGGCACTGGAACGGACACGCGCGCGTGCGCTGCTGCGGCTGGAGGTGGCCGACCCGGAGCCGCTGCGGATGCGCAAGCCGGGGCTCTTCGCCTGGGTCGGCGCGGTACTGAAGAGCGGCACGTCCTGGCGTCACCTGCTGTACGCGGTCCTGCAGTTCCCGTGGTCGATGTTCTCCTTCGTCGTCGCCCTCAACTTCTGGGCGTACGGCTGGGCCCTGTTGACGTATCCGCTGTGGTTCTGGGTGTTCCCGATGTGGGCCGGGCAGGGCGGGCTCCAGCTGTACGGCGACGCTCACCACAGCGTCTACCTCGACAACCCGTTCGAGATCACGGTGACCGCGCTGGTGGGGCTGCTGTTCACGCTGGCCACGCCGTGGATCGTCCGGGCGCTGACGCTGGTGGACCGGGTGATGGTGAACGGGCTGCTGGGGCCGTCGAAGCTGGCGTCGCGGGTGGTGGAGCTGGAGTCGGACCGGGGGGTCGTCGTGGACACCGCCGCCGCCGATCTGCGGCGGATCGAGCGGGATCTGCACGACGGGGCGCAGGCACGGCTGGTGGCGCTGGCCATGGATCTGGGGCTGGCGAAGGAGAAGCTGCGGGAGGATCCGCAGGTCGCGGCGCGGATGGTGGACGAGGCGCACGGTGAGGTGAAGACCGCGCTGCAGGAGCTGCGGGACCTGGCCCGCGGGATCCATCCGGCCGTGCTGACCGACCGGGGGCTGGACGCGGCGCTGTCCGCGGTGGCCTCGCGGTGCACGGTGCCGGTGCGGGTGGAGGTCGACCTGGCGGAGCGGCCGGCGGCGGCGATCGAGGGGATCGCGTACTTCACGGTGTCCGAGTTGCTGCAGAACGTCAGCAAGCACGCGCGGGCGACCGAGGCGGCGGTGGATGTGTGGCGGAGCTCGGACCGGTTGATGCTGCAGGTCGTGGACGACGGGGTCGGGGGTGCCGACACGGCGCGGGGGTCGGGGCTGGCGGGGCTGGCCGAGCGGCTGGACGCGGTCGACGGGATTCTGGTGGTGGACTCGCCGGTGGGCGGCCCTACGCGGGTGACGGCGGAGCTGCCCTGGCGTGGCTGAGGGCGGTTTCTCGCCCCCGCCGCCCCTGCCCGTCCCGTCCTCCAGGGGGTGGGCCCCTTCGACCGCCCGTTTCGGGGGCTGCCGCCCCCGGACCCCCGCTTCGGCCTGAACGGCCTCGTCCTCAAACGCCGGACGGGCTGGAGGGGGTGCGGGGCCGTTTTCCACCGCGCCCCGCGGCCTGTTTTGGTTCGCCTCCTGTCGTTACCCGCACGCGCCCCGATCCGAATGCTGGAATGCTGGACTTTCGGACAGGGCAGGCATGTACGCCGGACGGGGTGCGGGGGGACGGGAGATCGTGGAGGACAGGGTGCGGGTGGTCATCGCCGAGGATTCGGTGCTGCTCAGAGAGGGGCTGACCCGGCTGTTGACCGACCGGGGGCATGACGTCGTCGCGGGCGTCGGGGACGCGGAGGCGCTGGTCAAGACCATCGCCGACCTGGGTGCCCAGGACGCGCTGCCGGACGTCGTCGTCGCGGATGTGCGGATGCCGCCGACACACACCGACGAGGGCGTGCGGGCCGCCGTACGGCTGCGGAAGGCGCATCCGGGGCTCGGGGTACTGGTGCTGTCGCAGTACGTGGAGGAGCGCTACGCCACCGAACTGCTGGCCGGTTCCAGCCGGGGCGTGGGATACCTGCTGAAGGACCGGGTCGCCGAGGTGCGGGAGTTCGTGGACGCCGTGGTGCGGGTCGCCGAGGGAGGTACGGCGCTCGACCCGGAGGTCGTCGCCCAGCTGCTGGGCCGGAGCCGTAAGCAGGACGTGCTTGCGGGCCTGACCCCGCGGGAGCGGGAGGTGCTGGGGCTGATGGCCGAGGGACGGACGAACTCGGCGATCGCCCGGCAGCTGGTCGTGAGCGACGGAGCCGTCGAGAAGCACGTCAGCAACATCTTCCTCAAGCTCGGGCTCTCCCAGAGCGACGGTGACCACCGGCGTGTTCTGGCCGTTCTGACGTATCTGAACTCCTGACGGTCCGACGGCACGTGTCGGCACCGGAAGGCGGCCAGGGGGAGGGAAAATCACGACAAGTCAGGGCGAAAGGTCGTCTCAGAATTCCGTCCAGTATGCGAGCGGGCTCGGGAAGGCGACCCTAACCGACGTAGGGTTGATTACGGGATGGTCCGCGGGACGGCCACGCCCGGACAGCCGCCTCGAAGGAGGTCCAGTTCAGTGACCAGCCAGGTCAGCAGGACAACGGAACAGGCCGACGGAACCGTCGTTGGAGAGCAGCGCAAGCCGGGCGGTGTGAAGGCCGTCCGGCGCCTCGATCGGGTGATCATCCGGTTCGCGGGGGACTCGGGTGACGGTATGCAGCTCACCGGTGACCGGTTCACGTCGGAGACCGCGTCCTTCGGCAACGATCTGTCGACCCTGCCGAACTTCCCCGCCGAGATCCGGGCCC
>NZ_JAEKKT010000398.1 GCF_019510245.1 Streptomyces sp.
GCCTCGACGTACCGCCCGCTGGTGTCGAACTCGGCCGACCCGAAGCCGATCCGGACACGGTCCGGCTCCCGGCGGGTGTAGAGGGAGACACCGGCGCGCCCCTTGGCGGCGGCGGGCGCGTGCACCACGTGCCAGCCCTCGGGGGCTCGGACCCCCTCGGGCAGCTGCTGCGGCTCGGCGCGCACCTCCTGCAGGCAGAGCACATCGGCGGAGGTGTCCGCGAGCCACTCCACGAAGCCCTTCTTCGCGGCGGCGCGCAGTCCATTCACGTTGGCGGAGGTCACAGTGAGCACCCGCGCACGATACCGGCACACTGGAGCGGACTTTGTTGCCGATCTGATCAAAATTTATGGTGATGAGCATGCAGATACGCCAGGTCGCCTTCGACCACCCTGACGCCGTGAAGCTGAACGACCAGGTACAGGCCGAGTACCACGTCCGTTACGGCGACGGCGGCGACGCCACGACCCTGGCACCGGAAGACTTCGAGCCGCCCACCGGCATCTTCCTCATCGCGTACGACGAGATGGGCTCCCCCGTGGCCACGGGCGGCTGGCGTGCCCGGGACGCGAACGGCGAGGGCAACCTGGACGGCGACGCCGAGCTCAAGCGCATGTACGTCGTCGACGTGGCGCGCGGCCGGGGCCTCGCCCGCCGCATCCTCGCCGCCCTGGAGAACGACGCCCGCGTGGCCGGCCGCACCCGCATGGTCCTGGAGACCGGCACCAAGCAGCCGGAGGCCATCGCCCTGTACACGTCGAGCGGTTACGAGCCGTGCGTGAAGTTCGGCTACTACCGCTTCCACGAGGACAGCAGGTGCTTCGCCAAGGCGCTGTGAGAACGCCGGTGCCCGCAGGTCCCGCCGGGCATCCCTAGGTGGCGAGCAGAGCGGCGAGAAACAAAGCCGCCGTCGCTGCGAGGGCTCGGGGCTTCCTCCAACCGTGCCCTGAGGCCTGGCGGTTGAGCTCCCATGCGCGCACGAGACCGCCACCCAGGCCAAGCACGCTTCTCAGCAGGAAGACGGCGGTATGCACAGGGGCCTCCCGGAGCGTTTCCAGACGGACCGGCAGGCTATCCCTGGCGACGGTTCCGCGACCAGGCAGGGCGCTGAGCTGTATGGCAGGGGCACGCGATCACCCGTTAGCCGGTTGGATCGTCAGTGCAGGCAGAACTCGTTGCCTTCCGGGTCGCGCATGACGTACGTCACAGGCCCGCGGTCGCTGTGCGTCTCGATCAGTCGTGCGCCGAGCGCTTCCAGTCGCGCTACCTCGGCTGCCTTCTGGTCGGCATCGACGTGGATGTCGAGATGCACCCGGTTCTTCGCGGTCTTGCCCTCGGGCACACGCTGAAAGTAGAAGCGGGGCTCGGTACTTGCCGGGTCGCTGCACGCTGCCACGTCCCGGAACGCGGAGCGGCCGTTGATCACGATCCTGTCGTCTGCGGGCATGCGACCGTCGGCGACCAACTGGTCAACCAGCGCCGAGTGGTCCTCCACCGCGGACCCGACCACCTGCGCCCAGAAGGCGGCCTGAGCGTGCGGGTCGGCACTGTCGAACGTCACCTGTGTCCTCATGGGAAGCCATCATGCCGCTGTAGGGCATGCCAAAGCCCCTACCGGGAGTCCCCGGCAGGGGCTTTGGGCTGCGTGGACCTGAGGGGATTCGAACCCCTGGCCCCCTCGATGCGAACGAGGTGCGCTACCGGACTGCGCCACAGGCCCTTGCAACGAGTGAAACTCTAGCATCCCGGTCCGGGTGCCTGGAAATCCGTTCCCGGCTGGTCAGGGCGCGGTGATCCCGCCCCGTCCGTCACTCGTTGGCCGCGCGCGGCCGGTCGCCTTCCTCGTACTGGTCGAAGAGCGGCGTACGGCCACGCTCGCGTGCGCGGCGGGCGGAGGCGGCGCGGCGGGCGTCGCTGCGGCCGCCCGCCGACGACCTGTCCTCGGCGTCGTCCGGCAGTTCCTCCGACTCCTCGTCCTCCGCGACGGGCGTCGCCTCCTGGGCCGACTGCTCGGGACCGGCGGCACTGCTGGAGCGCGCCGAACTCCACGCGTCCGGCGCCCCGAGGTCCACGTCCGAGGTGGCCCGCGGAGCGACCGGCGCGGTCACGTACGTCGGCAGCGGCACCGGTACCGGGTCCCAGCTGTCCCCGTGCCCGGGCCTGTGCTGCCGTTCGCGCTGCTGGTCGATCCACTCGGCGTGATCGGTCTGCTCGACGAGGGCGCGCCGGTCGGCGGCGAGCGCCGAGAGCCCGGTGTCGGTCTCCGTCCCCGGTCCCTCTTCCGGTTCGCCGGCGTCCACGCCGGTGCTCACGGACGCGCGCCGGCGCGGCTGGCGCGCGCGTTCCCGCAGTCGCTGTGCGGCGGCCTCGGCCCGGCGCCGGTCCATCTGGTAGGCGAAGCGGCGGCGTTCCTGGGAGC
The DNA here is from genome assembly GCF_019510245.1 of Streptomyces sp. Lineage (GTDB taxonomy): Bacteria > Actinomycetota > Actinomycetes > Streptomycetales > Streptomycetaceae > Streptomyces. The sequence goes on from NZ_JAEKKT010000398.1 coordinate 2,420, forward strand.
GCAGGTGCGCGATGTACGCACTGAGCATCACGGCGGGCACGCCGGGCGCCCACAGGAAGGCGAGTCCTCCGACGGCGGCGACGATCGCGCCGAGCGTGAAGGCCATGAAGAGCATCACGGTCGTACGCCGTCGCCGCGCGAGTACCTTCATGCGCCGGGCGCGCGCCGCGGCCGCTTCCGCGGCGGCCGTGCGCCGGGGTGCGGGGGCGTGCGGCTGAGCCTGGGAGTGCGCCGAGTCGGCGGGTGCGGGTGCCTGCTTGCGCGTGGGCGCGCCACCGTGTTCGGGCGCGGGCGCGTTCGTTTTCGCGCCAGCCGGTTCGCCGTGTCCCGCTTCCCTGCCGGCTTCACGCGCGGGCTCGCGCGTCGCCTCCCGGCGCTCCGAAGCCGACGGCTGGACCGTCGCCTGGGCCTGTGGACGGGTCGGAGGCATGGCGAAGGCCCGGACGTCCACCGACTCGGTGACGGCATCCGGTTCGTCGGCGCCGCGCTCCCCCTCGTCGGTGGAGCGCGCGCGCAGGTCCTTGGCGTACCGACGCTCCATGCCCGCCCGTCCGGACAGCAACCGGATGGCCGTGCTGAAGCGTTCCGTCGGACGGGCCTCGTTCAGCTCGTCCTGCCTACGGAGCCACATCGGCACCAAGTAGGCGGCCCAGGCCCCGACAATGACTGCGTAGATGAGGCCGCTGCTGCTCACGCCTCACACGGTAGAGG
>NZ_JAEKKT010000186.1 GCF_019510245.1 Streptomyces sp.
CTCGAACGCACGGGCAAGACCCGAGCTACCCGCCGCCTCGTCAGCCAGCTCAACCACCTCGGCTACCAGGTCACCCTCCAACCCGTACAGGCCACATGAACTGCTGTGACCAGCACCGATGGGGGATTTTCGTATCAGCGGCCGGAGCGTCCCGGAGAACCGGGCAGCCACTCACTCGGAGCCATCAACAGCAGGTCACCATCAGCTACACCCAGTCCCCCGGACCACCACCATCCTCAAGGGGGCACCATGCTCACCATCACCCGCGAGGGCTACCGACGCTGCAAGCTCCGCCCCCACCAGCACGCCCTGATCGCCCTGGTCTACCTGCGCCAGCACATCACGCTCGCGCAGCTCGCGGCCCAGCTTCGTTATCCCGATCGGCACCGCCCACGCCTGCACGGCCGACTACGTCCTGTTAGACAGCACCCTTGCCAAGTGCGACCGGACCGGCGACAGCCGCGCCGACTACTCCCACTGTGAGGATGGTGGTCGTGTCGTTCTGGCCACGGCTTGACCCCTACTCTCACTGGCCGCTTGTGCCTTGTGGCCGGTGCCGGAGCGACACGCACCGGCACCGGGCCGGCGGAGCGTGTCCCGATAGACATCTCAGTGAGCTAAGGAGTCAAGTGGCAGCTGTGGTTGATGACGCGAGGGGCGTGGTGAAGGCACGTTCTTCGTCGAAGTGGATCCGGTGTTGCAGGCAGTGGTGGAGTTGGCCGAGCATGCGGTTCAGGAGGTTGCGTTGGGCGGCGGCGTGCCAGTCTCCGTGTTCGCGTCGGCGGCGGTAGTGGGCGTCTGCTCCGGGCGATGCCTGGAGTGAGGAGAAGGCCCAGAGGAAGCCCGCGTGCATGAGCCGGTTGTTCTTCACCATGCGCCTGCCGACGTGGTGCTTCTTGCCGGAGGCGCGGGTGATGGGTGCGGAGCCGGCGTAGGCCTTGAGGCCGCGGTCGTCGGCGAAGCGGTTGCGGTCGTCGCCGATCTCTGCCAGGACGCGGGCGCCGAGCTGGGGGCCGAGGCCGGGGAAACTGAGGAGTATCTCGGCGTCCGGGTGCTCGCGGAATGCTGCCTCCGTAGCTTGGGCCAGGTCGTCGCTTGCCTGGCAGGCAGAGTCGAACTGCTTGAGCAGGGCGAGGAGTTGGTGGCTGAAGGCTTCCTCGACGGCTTGCGGTTGGTGGGCGTGGTCGGCCCGCAGGACGTCGCGCAGTCGCTCGGCCTCGGCGTCGATGCCCCGCTGTCTGCCGCCGCGCTTGAGAGCGGCCCGCAGCTGGGCGAGCGAGAGCCTAGCTGCCCTGGCGGGGGTGGGAGCGGTTGAGAGGACGGCGCGGGCGTCCGGCCGGGCCAGGCCTCCGGGCCTGCTTTGGAAGGCGGCCAGCGCGGCGGGGTAGTACTCGCGCAGGTGGGAGCGGATCTGGTTGCCAAGCTGTTGGCGGTTCCAGACGGCGTCCTGCTGGACGTGGGCCCGGACAGCGACGGCCCGGCCCTGATCGGAGTCGGCCGGCAGGGGGCGGTGCATGACCATGTCGGTCCGGAGGATGTTCGCCAGGACCAGGGCGTCGCCCGGATCAGACTTCTTGCGCGAGACGCCGTGGCGGTCGCGGTAGCGGGACGCGGCGAGCGGGTTGATCGCGAACACCTTCCGGGTGCCCGTACGCAGGGCAGCCACGAGCAGGCCTCGACTGGTCTCGATGGCGACCGGGATGGGCTCCTCTGGACTGTCGCCGTGCTCGGCGAGCAGGTCCAGCAGCAGGCGGTAGCCGGCCGCGTCGTCACTGATCCGGCGCTTGGCCAGCAGCTCGCCGGCCTCGTCGACCAAGGCGAGGTCATGATGTGACTCGGCCCAGTCGATGCCACAGAAGATCCTCAAATCAGTCTCCCAACTCTTCTCGTTTCCGCAGGTCACGAGCACATGCGGGTCACGCGGCGCCCTAATCCCAGGACTCTGACGGTCCGCCATCTCAGTAGCCGTTCGCGACGCCAGCGCACCCCAGGGGCCTCTGTCTGCGCCAGAGCTCACGGCTCGCGGAGATCAAGAAGAGGTCGCCCTGGAGCGGGCTCGCACCGCGACGGCAACGAACGACGATCAACGGTGGGTTTCGCGGCGGCCCGAAGACGCCGGGCGGCCTGCTCTATTGGGAGGCCTCAACGGGCCAGGGGCCTTTCAAGGATTGGCCCGGCGCCCACGCGACCACCGCGAAACCCACCACGTGACAGCACCGCTCTTTGAGAAGGCCTCACAGGCCCGGGGGGATCCAGGTGTCTGCCACGTCCGCACCCCGGAAACCCAATCGGGGGTTCCAGGAGCGTCTTCACACAGGATTAGGGGCCTTGGCCTCGAAGGCACCGTCACAGTCCTGACCGCTCCGCCGACCGGCGCTAACTATCGGTACGTCGTCGAACAGGAGCACCGCGACCACCCTCGGCATGCCTGCTGCCTTTCCTGCTGTCCACGCTGTCGAGGCCGCGGCCGAGCCGCGCGTGGTGGTGCTCGGCGTCGACACCCACAAGGACGTCCACGTCGCTGCTGTCCTTGACCACCTGGGCAGGCTGCTGAGCAGCGGGAGTTCCCGGCCACCGCGGCCGGCTACCGCCACCTCCTCGACTGGGCACGCCAGTGCGGGACGGATCTGCGGGCTGGGGTGGAGAGCACCGGCTCCTAGGGTGCGGGCCTGCCCCGCTACCTCGCGACCCAGCAGGTTCCCGTCGTGGAGGTTAACCAACCCGACCGATCCACCCGGCGCCGCCGCGGCAAAACCGACGCCGTCGACGCCGAGGAGGCCGCCCGGGCCGTGCTGTCCGGCATCGCACGGGCGCTACCGAAGAACGGCGACGGGCACGTGGAAGCGCCGCGTATGCTCCGGCTGGCGAAGAACCCCGCGGGCAAAGCCCGCACCCAAGCGCTCAACCAGCTCAAGGCCGTACTGGTCAACGCTCCCTGTACCCTTCGCGAGGAGCTGGAACCGCTCTCGACTTCGGTACTGGTCCGCCGATGCGCAGACCTGGCCGACACCCGCGAGGGCAACCCGGCAGCCGACACAGCGATCTTCACGCTGCGGCTGCTGGCACAGCGCGTCGTGCAGCTTCGGCAAGAAGCCACCGAGCTCGGACGGCGGATGACCATAGCGGTCCGGGCTACTGCACCCAGCCTCCTGGAGCAGCTCGGGATCGGACCGGACAGCGCGGCGGCTCTACTGATCACCGCAGGGGACAACCCGGAACGGCTGGCCAGCGAGGCATCCTTCGCCGCCCTGTGCGGTGTCAGTCCTGTCGAGAAGTCCTCACGGAAGACCCAACGCCGTCGGCTCAACCGCGGCGGAGACAGGCAAGCCAACGCCGCTCTGCACCGCATCGTGGTCACCCGCATGCGACAAGACGAGCGCACCCGCCTCTACTTGGAGCGACGCACCGCCGAAGGAAAGGGAAAACGCGAGGTCATGCACTGCCTGAAACGCTACGCAGCCCGCGAGGCGTACTCCCTGATCCGCGCCGACATGATCACCCGACACCAGCAGCCTGATACTTCAGCGACCTTGATAACCACAGCTTGACGAACGTAGGGGCATCAACTTGAACACCCACCTGACTGCCGGAATGCGCCGCTACATCGCCGACCGCGACTGGCTCACCGTCTTCCAGCTGCCGCCCTACTCACCAGACCTCGACCCGGTCGAAGGCATTTGGTCCGTCCTGCGGCGCACCACCACAGCCAACCGTGCCTTCTCCGATCCGAACGACCTGATCACCGCCGTCCGACGCGGCCTGCGCCAGCTTCAGTACCGCCCCGACATCCTCGACGGCTGCCTCACCGGCACCGGCCTTCGGCGCCAACCAGCATGAAGCGACGATCCTGAGCCTCCGGGCCTACCACGGCCAGCTACATGAGGATTGCGAGGTTGGCCGCGACGGCGCCCGTGCTGCGGAAGCGATCCTCGCCGCGATCCAAGAGCTCATGGACGGCCAGGGGCGTCCGGCAGCGTTGGTCGGACGCAGACGACCTGCAGAAGCTCCTCCCGGACACCATCGTCGTCAAGCAGGTGTGACCCGGCACCCTGGTCTCAGTTCTGGGCTCTCCTACGACGCCCGCTGCTCGCCCGGCGACTGGGCCGCCGCCGGGACCGGGGACGAGGGCGGGACCGGGGCCTGGAGGCTGCCGTAGCGTTCCATGCGCTGCCAGCGGAGGCGGGAGCCCGACACCGCGGTGAAGACGGACTGGATGACCACGAGGTACATCAGCTGGCGGTAGACGAACTGCTGCAGCGGCAGGCTCCACAGCGGGCCCGGGCGTTCGCCGTCCAGGCGGAACGCGTACAGGGCCATCAGGAGTTGCAGCAGCAGGAAGGCGAGCCACAGGGCGGTGATCCGGAGCGGGTCGAGGAAGAACAGGCCGTAGACGGCGAAGACGTCGACGACGGGGGCGAGCAGCGGCAGCAGGACCTGGAAGAGGAGGAGGTAGCCCAGGCCCCGGCGGCCGAGCTTGCCGGCGGCGCCGCCCTGGACCAGGGCGCCGCGGTGCTTCCACATCGCCTGGAGGGTGCCGTAGCACCAGCGGTACCGCTGCCGCCACAGGGCGCCCAGGGAGGCGGGCGCCTCGGTCCAGGCCACCGCCCGCTCCTCGTACACCACCCGCCAGCCGACCCGGCACAGTGCCATCGTGAGGTCGGTGTCCTCGGCGAGGGTGGCGTCGCTGACGCCGCCGAGGGCGAGCAGCGCGCGGCGGCGGAAGGCGCCGACCGCGCCGGGCACGGTCGGCATGCACTCGGCGAGGTCGAACAGGCGGCGGTCGAGGTTGAAGCCGACCACGTACTCGATGTGCTGCCAACGGCCCAGCAGGCCACCGCGGTTGACGACCTTGGCGTTGCCCGAGACGGCGCCCGTGCGCGGGTCGGCGAAGGGCTGGACGATCGTGCGGACGGTGTCGGGCTCGAAGACCGTGTCGCCGTCGACCATGACCACCAGGTCGCAGGTGGCCGCGGCGAGCCCGGTGTTGAGGGCGGCGGGCTTGCCCGCGTTCTCCTGCCGTATCACCCGCACCCCCGGCAGCCCGAGGGACTCCACGAGGTCGGCGGTGCCGTCGGTGGAGCCGTCGTCCACCACGATGATCTCGACCGGGTGGTCCGAGGCGAGCAGGGAGCGTACGGCCGCCTCGATGCCGGCGCTCTCGTTGTACGCGGGAACGATGACGCTGACCCGTTCGGTGACCGGCGCTCCCCAGGGCTCGGCCCGGTGCCCCTTGCGCAGTCGCCGGTGGCGGCGGGCCGCGAACAGCACGACCGCCGCGCGCAGGGCACTGACCGCACCGGCCGCGAACATGAGTACGCCCAACAGTCGTACGACCCAGTCACCGGCCCGCAGCAGGCCAATGAGGGCCATTCCCTGGAGGTGGTCGCCCAGTCCGGCGCGCTGGACCGGGCCGGCCATGCCGACCGCGGCGCCGACGGTCGCGAACCGGAAGCCCCGCGCCTTGAGCCGGGGGATCAGGGTGTTCAGTGCGGCGACGGTCTGCGCGCGGTCGCCGCCGCCGTCGTGCATCAGCAGGATCTGCCCGGCCGTGCCGTGCGGTGTCGCGTTCGCGACGATGCGGCCCGTACCGGGGCGCTGCCAGTCCTGGGCGTCCTGGGTGGTGAGCACCGTGACGTACCCGGCCGCGCCCGCCTGCTCGAGGACCGACCAGTCCGCGTCGTTCAGCGCGTCGTTCTCCGAGGAGTACGGCGGCCTCAGCAGCGCGGTGGTGACCCCGGCCGCGCCGGCCACGGCGAGCTGGGTCTCGCGCAGCTCAAGCGAACGCTGCCACGGGGCGAGCCGGGACAGGTCGGGGTGGGTGAAGGTGTGGATGCCGATCTGGTGGCCGTCGGCGACGATCCGGCGCACCAGGTCCGGATGGTCCACGACCTCGGTGCCGACGACGAAGAAGGTCGCCCGCACGTGGTTGCGGCGCAGCACGTCGAGGATGCGCGGCGTCCAGACGGGGTCGGGGCCGTCGTCGAAGGTGAGGGCGATGGTGCGGGCCTTCGGGTGGGCGGTGTGCGGGGCGCCGGCGGCGTCCGCGATCACCGGGCCGCCGTGGGCCACCCGGCCGGGCACCGTGTCGGCCCGGCCCCTGGGGCCCGTCACGTCGTCCGAGGTGATCCCGAACATGTGGTGGGTGTACCCCTGCAGCAGCAGGGCGGCCGACAGGGTCACCACGAGCACGGACAGCAGCAGCCAGTGGGTGCGGGGGGTGATCCGGCGGGTTCGGGTACGGCCGCTCGGGCGGCGCGGAGCGGTACGGCTTCGGCGATCGGTCACGTCAGGAGGGCCTTGGATCACTTCACGGGCTTGTGGGACGAGGCGATGGTGCGTCCCTTGGCGGAGTGCGCGGGGGTGAGGGCGGCAGGGGTGGTGGAGGTGGCGGGTGAGCTCGTGGGTGTGCCGGTGGGCGTGCTCGTCGTGGTGGTTGCGCCGGGCTCCGCGGAGGCGGTGGCGTCCGGGGCGGCGGTTCCGGTCGGCGCCGCGGTGGCCCCGGGCGCGATCACGGCGGTGGTCGAGCCCGTCCGCCGCGCACCGGGACGGGAGCCGGCGTACGCCTCACCGGAGCTCGCGCTGCCCGCTGCCCGGCCGGAACCGGACGGGGTGTCGGGGGCGGTCGCGTGCGGCCGGGCCGGGTGCGGGGTCTCCGGCACCGGGACGAACGGGGCGCTGATGGTGGGGCCGCCCAGGACCGTGCTGACGAGCAGGGCGACGTAGCAGGCGGCCGGGATCACCAGCAGCAGCGCGGCGCGGCGCACACGGCGCTGGCGGCGGCCCGAGGCGTCCACGAAGACGGGGCGCACCGGATCGTTCTCCGGCACGTCCTGGTCCGGGGGCGGCACGGTGATGACGTCACCGTGGGCAGAGTCCCCGTGGGCGTCCCCGTACCCGGCACCGCCGTACGACTCCTCGCCGCACGCCCTGCCGCTTTCGTCCGTCACCTGCACGCGTCCCGCCCCTGTCCTGGCCGACGACCGACATGGCCGTCCGCAGGGACAGAGCGCGAGTGGCCGAAACTGTTACACCTCCCCCCTCGGACAGCCACCGGTTCCCCGTCCGCCCTTCACGCCTCGGCCGGCCACTTCACCACCGCGTCCCCGTGTTCGGCCGTGTGGGCGTAGAACGCCGTCAGTTCCCGGTGCGCCTCGGCGAACACCCGCCGCGCCTCGGGTTCCGCGCTCTCGCCTCCGAAGCGGGGCAGCAGGGTGTCGCGAGCGGTGTCCCAGAGCTCGTCGAAGTCGGCGGTGGTCAGGAAACCGGCCACCCCGCGGGTCCGGGCAGCCGTCAGCACCAGCAGCGGGGGACCGTGCCGGCCGGCGCGGAACACGGGGCGCCCGCCGAGCACCACGTCAGGGCCGTGCGGGGAGGCGCCGGCGTAGACGCACTCCTGGTCCGGGCGGCACTTGTCCAGCGCGTCCTCGCAGAGCCGCCCCGCCTGGGACAGGACGGTCCCGGCGGTGCTGGTGAAGAGCCGTTCGAGCCAGGCCGGACTGTTGCGCAGGGCCGGGGCCGGAACCGCCCGCAGGCGGAGGTACTCACTCATGCAAGGAGGAGCGCACGGGGGAGCGGAAGCATCACCGGCAGGGCCCCGCCGGTTGACGCTCCGACCGCATCATCCGGCGAGACTCCTGTGAGGCTCCTGAGACGTTGTGACACTTCTGTGCGTGCGCACGCTGGTCACCATGGGGCCGTCGACGCGACCGGAACGCGACGGGCGGCGTGGACTCGGCTGTGATCGGTGCGAACGAGGGCAATCTTGGGCCAGGTACGGCAACCCCGGCGCGTACAGGAGTACGACGGGGATCTGGGCGCTGCTGTCGCGCGGGCCCAGGAGGGCGACGAGGCCGCCTTCGCGGCCGCCTATCGGATCGTGCAGCCGAACCTGCTCGGCTACCTCCGCGGAATCGTCGGCGACGACGCGGAGGACGTGGCGTCCGACGCCTGGCTGGAGATAGCCCGCGACATCGGCCGCTTCAAGGGCGACGGGGCCGGTTTCCGCGGCTGGACCGCGACCATCGCCCGGCACCGGGCGCTGGACCATCTGCGTCGCCGGCGCGTGCGGCCCCAGGCGGCCGGCACCGAGCTGGACGTGCTGGACCTGGCCGGCCCGCACAGCACACCCGACCAGGCCCTGGAGTCCATCTCCACCGAGCGGGCCCTGGAACTGGTCCGCGGACTTCCGCGGGACCAGGCCGAGGCCGTGCTGCTGCGGGTCGTCGTCGGTCTGGACGGTCCCGCCGCCGCACGGGTGCTGGGCAAGCGCCCGGGAGCGGTGCGCACCGCGACCCACCGGGGCCTGAAACGCCTCGCGCGTCAGCTGGGCATCGGCGGTGACGCGGAGGAGGGTGTGACGGATGGGGCTTCCCGCGCGCTGGGGGAGTCGACATGAACAACGACGGTGACGGCGGCCGGCGGAAAGGCACCAGGCTCGGCGCACCGAACGACAACACACCGTACGAAAGCGCACCGCACGAGAGCGCACACGAAAACGGAACGGTCGGACAAGGAACGGGAACGGACATGAGCGAGCGGCTGACCGGCGGCGGAGCACCAGGCCGTCGGCGTGCGCAGACCGGCGATGCCCTGTCCGGCCACGCGGACGCGCATGCCGCCGACCTCCTGGAGACGGTCCTCGGGACCGCCATCCGCGCCGACGACCCCGCCCCCGACGCCGAACAGCGGGCCGTGGCCGCCTTCCGGGCCGCCCACTCCGCGGGCGCACACCGGGCCCGCACCCGGCGCCGGGACGACTGGCGGCCGGTGGAGAAGCGGCGGGCGCGCCGCCCGGTGAAGCTGACGTTCGGCGTGGTGTTCGCCGGCCTCGCCCTGGGCGGTGTGGCGGTCGCGGCCGTCGGCTCCGTCGGCTCCTCCACCGAAGGCACCGGTCCCGGCACCGGCCGGGGCACCGCGCACCCGTCGTCGGCCGCCCCGGACCGGCCGGGCGACGCGGGGCCGTCACCGTCCTCCGGCAGCGTGCGGCCGACGGACCGGCCCGCCACCGCCCAGGACACCGAAGCCCACTGCCGCGCCTACGAACAGGTCCAGGGCCATGGCAAAGCGCTCGACTCGACGGCCTGGCAGCGCCTCGTCGCGGCCGCCGGCGGCGAGGACCGGGTCGCCGCCTACTGCTCCGGCCAGCTGACCGGGGCGACGGCCGCACCGAGCGGTTCGACCGGCTCCGGCAAGTCCGCCAAGGGTGCCGCGAACTCAGCCAACGGCTCGCAGGGCGACACCGGCTCCTCCGCCAGGAGCACCCCCGGGAACAGCCAGGCGAACGGCGGCCAGGGCAACGGCAAGGACAAATAGGCTGTTCCGTCGGGTCCGGGCCGCGTACGGTCCCGGGAGCTGCTCGGTGCATGGCGCACCGCATGAGCGAGACGGACGAGGAGTACGGCCAGTGACCAGCGACGACCGCACGGGACCGCCCAACTTCGGCAGTGAACGCGACATGCTGCGGGCTTTCCTCGACTACCACCGCGCGACCCTCGCGATGAAGTGCGAAGGGCTCAGCGACGAGGAGCTGCGGCGGCAGTCCATGCCGCCGTCCACGTTGTCGCTGCTCGGCCTGGTGCGGCACATGGCGGAGGTGGAGCGCGCCTGGTTCCGCCGGGTGTTCGAGGACAAGGACGCGCCCCTGGTGTGGTCCGACGAGATCGACTTCCAGGCGGCCTACGACGCGAGCGAGTCGACCAGGGCGGAGGCGTTCGCCGCCTGGGAGGCGGAGGTGGAGACCTCGCGCCGGATCGAGCGCGCGGCCGGCTCCCTGGACCAGGCCGGATACCAGCCGAGGTGGGAGGAGGAGGTGTCGCTGCGGATGGTGATGCTGCACGTGCTGCTGGAGTACGGCCGGCACAACGGGCACGCCGACTTCCTGCGCGAGGGCGTCGACGGGACCGTGGGCGCCTGAGCAGCGGGACCGTACCGCGACGGCCTCACCGTCGCCTCCCTCCCGGCCATGCCGGTCGGGGACGAGGCGGACCGGCACGGCGGGCGCGGCCGCGGCTGGGCGCTAGGCGGCGATCCGCACCTTCTTCGTCACCGTCACCTGGTCCAGGTCGGACACCCGTACCGTCACCGTCATCGTCCACTCGCCCGCGATGGGGAGGTTGACCGAGTCGGCCGCCCAATAGCCGCCCCGGTCGGTCACGTTGGCGGGGAGCGGGCCGACCTTCTGGGCGGCGAGGGTGAAGGACAGGCGGAGTTCGGGGACGGTGGAGATGCCGTCGTCGGGCCCGAAGACGACCGCCTGCACGGAGTTCTTGCCGACCCGGCCCGGGTCCAGGGTGATCTGCACCTTGCCGTGGCCGTTGGGTGTGCCGACGTCGAAGGGGACCGTGGCGACCGAGGTCGCGGCGATGCCGACCGTGTCCGACACCGTTCCCGACGCGGCCGCCTCGGCCGCGGCCCGGCCGGGCAGGGTGCCGGTGAGGATCGTGGTGATGCCCAGGACGGCGACGCCGACGGCCACTTCGGCGAGGACCGAACGGCGCAGGGCGGCCTGGTGGCGGCCGGCGGAGGTGGCGGCAGGCGGTTCACCGGCAGCCGGCGGTTCGCCGGGACCGGACAGTTCGCCGGAAGCCGGGGACACCTCCGCGGCCTGTGCGTCCGGCAGGTCCGCCGGGGCGCCGACCGGCAGCGGGACGCGGTCGGGGGCCGTCACGGCCGCGGCCGGCGCCAGTTTCGCCGTCCAGCGGCGGGACTGCGAGGCGGCCGCCAGCAGCAGGGTCACCGCGGCGAGTTTGAGGAGCAGGAGCCGGCCGTACGAGGTGTCGGTGAGGGCCTGCCAGGAGCCGAGGCCGCGCCAGGACTGGTAGACGCCGGTGACGACGAGGATCGTCACCGAGGCGAAGGCCACGCGGGAGAAGCGGGCGACGACGACGGCGGGCAGCGGCGTTGCGGAGCGCTGCAGGGTGATCAGGAGGGCCGTGAGGCCGCCCAGCCAGAGCGCCATCGACAGGAGGTGCAGGACCGACGACGTCATCGCCAGCGGGACCTGGATACCGGCCGAGGCGTGTTCCGCCGCCGCCCAGGTCAGCGCCAGGGCGACGGAGATGGCCGCGGCCGTGGCCAGCAGCGGGCGGGACGGGCGGGCCCCGCCCATGCGCTTGCGGAGGACGAGGTGGAGGGCTGCGATGAGCGCCAGCAGGGCCACCCTGGCCAGCAGGGCCAGACCGGGGCGGCCGGTCGCGGACCTGGCGAGCGCGGAGAGGTCGAAGGCGGCTGCCGGGGAGGTGCCCTCCTCGTACGGGGCGCGCAGGACGAACAGGAAGAGGGTGGCGGCGAGAAGGGCCCACCAGGCCGCGCGGACCGGTGTGCGGAGGGCGGCGGGGTCCGGCGGACGGCAGAGGGCCATGAAGGCGACGGCGCCTGTCAGCAGGGCCATGGCGAGGTACGCGACGTAGCGGCCGATGTTGTAGAGGCTGCCGGTGAGCGGGTTCTCGACCGGGTCGGTGGAGACGGTCGCGGTGGTCGCCGACGGTTTGCCCACGGAGAAGGTGAGGGCGCCGGAGACGGGGTGGCTGTCCGCCGAGACGACCCGCCACGCCACGGTGAACGTGCCGGTGCCCAGCTTCTTCGGGAAGGTGATCCGGGCGGTGTCCGAACCGGCCGGGCCGTGTTCGGCCTCGCTGGTGTCCACCCGGTGGTTGGTGGGGTCGTACACCCGGAAGGAGTCGTCGAGCAGGCCGACGGCCTCGGTGAAGGTGAGGGTGACGGATTCAGGCGACGACTTGAGTACGGCGCCGTCCGCGGGGTCGCTGCCGCGCAGGGCGGCGTGCGCGGAGGCGGGGGCGGCCGACGCGAGGAGGAGGGCGGCGAGGAGGGCGCCGAGCAGAGTGAGCGCCCGCAGAGCCCTGTGCCTGGTCGGCTTTGGCTGCTGGCCGTGTTCTTCGCCCACGTCACCGTCCTGAGTTCGGAAACACGCGTTCATGTGTCATACGGACGGGAGGTGGTCGGCACTCATTTCGTCTGCGGGTCGGTGGGGGCCGTCGCGCGGTTCCTCCCCCAGCCTTCGGCCGGGGGTACCCCAGCCTCCCTTTCGGGGCGCTCCCGTTCGGGCGCTGGAGAAGTCACCATGTCGGGCGCGCTGACACCCCGCCGTCGACCACCAGATCGTGGCCCGTGATCCAGGACGCGAGCGGTGAGGCCAGGAAGACCACCGCGTTGGCCACGTCCTCCGCGCTGCCCAGCCGGCCCGCGGGCACCGCCTCCTGCCATCTCCGCACGCCCTCCGGCCAGGCCTCCGCCAGACCTTCCCGGTCGATCAGGCCCGGGGAGACGGAGTTGACGCGGATGCCCAAGCGGCCGTACTCCAGGGCCGCCGCCCTCGCGTGCATGACGACCGCCGCCTTCGCCGTGCTGTAGTGGGCGTGGCCGGCGGCCGGGTGGGTCGCCTCGATGGAGGCGATGTGGGTGACCGTGCCGCCGCCGGGCAGGCCGCGCATGATCTCGGCGGCGGCCTGGGTGCAGGCGAAGACGCTGGTGAGGTCGGTGTCGACGACCGCGCGCCAGTCGGCCGCGGTCATGCCGGGCAAGGGCTGGACGGGCTGCACGGCCGCGTTGTTGACCAGGGCCGTCAGCCGTCCGCCGCCCCACTCCGCGGCCTCCCGGACGACGCGGTGGCAGGTCGCCTCGTCGCTCAGGTCTCCCCGTACGACCGTCGCCCTGCCGCCGAGGGCCACGATCTCCGAGGCCGCCTCCTGCGCCGCCTCTACTGCCGTGTGGCAGTGCACGGCCACCGCCGCGCCCTCCTCCGCCAGGCGGCGGGCGATGGCCCGGCCGATATTGCCGCTCGCGCCCGTGACCAGGGCGGTCTGTGCTGCCAAGAGGTGGTTCGTCATGGACGGCAGAGTTCCGTGATGCGGGCGGCTTCGGACGGGTAACGCGCCGTGAGCTGGGCCGCGTTCCCGTGTTCGTACCCCTCGAAGGTGAATCCGGGGGCCATGGTGCAGCCGAAGAGGGTCCAGGCTCCCGGGGCCGCCACCCGGGCGCCCATCCAGGTGCCGGCCGGGACGGTCAGCTGGATGTGCTGGCCGCCCAGGAGGTCGGGGCCGAGGACGGGGGCGCGGGTGGTGCCGTCGGGGGCGAGGAGCAGGAGTTCCAGCGGATCGCCCAGGTAGAAGTGCCAGATCTCGTCGGTGGGGAGGCGGTGCAGGGCCGAGTAGTCGTGGGCGGTGAGGAGGACCACGATCGCGGTTCCCTCGGGGCGGCCGTCGGCGCGTGCGGGACCGGACCAGGTCTCCCGGAACAGGCCGCCCTCACGGGGGATCGGCTCCAGGCCGTAATGGGCGACGAGGTCATCGGGGGTCGGCCTCGGGCGCGGGCTCGGACTCGGACTCGGCATCGGGGAGGACATGCGGGAAGGCTACCGGCCGGGTGAGAAAAGCCAGTTGAGCGTGTTTCTCGGGCAGGTGGACGTCGGGGACGTCGACCTCCGGGAGAACGACGGCCGGGCCGAGTTCGAAGCCCTGGCGCCGGAAGCGGGCGATCGCCTTCTCGTTGCGGACGTCGGGGTCCACGACGATGCGGTGGCGGTCGGGGGCGCGCAGGACATACGCCGTGAAGGCGGTCAGCAGGGCCTTCGTCCAACCGCGGCGGGGGCCCTCGGGTCCGGCCGGGGCGAGCAGGACGTGGACGCCGATGTCGCCAGGGCGGACGTCGTAGCACTCGCTCACCCGGTCCGCCTCCGGCTCGTACGTCTGGAGGAGCCCGACCGGAGTGCCGTCCTTCTCGGCGAGGAAGGCGTGGTGGGTGTCGAGGGTCGCCATGTGGGCGTAGATCTCCGCGACCTGGGAGCGGGTGAGTCCGGTCATGCCCCAGAAGACGGCGCGTTCCGCATCGACCCAGGCGTGGACGACGGCCGCGTCGCGCTCGGGGTCGAGGGGGCGGAGCCGGACGGTGCCGAAGCCGACGAGGGTGTGCTCGAAGACGGGGTGGTGCTCAGCCATCGGTGTCCTCCGTGGGGTCTACGCGTTCCAGCCGGGCCCAGTCGGTGACGACCGGGGCCAGTTCTCCCTTGAGCCACAAGGGGAGTTGGTCGCTGTGGTGGGGTGCGCCGGGGACGCCGTCCGCGCCGAGCGGGACCACCCAGAGGCTGTCGTCGCGGCGGGCCAGGTCCCAGACGTAGCGGGCGGCCGGGCCGCGCGCGGAGCGGTCGGTGAGGCCGGGGACGGCGGAGGTGCACAGCACGCAGTCGTGGTCGCCGGACAGGGCCGGTCCGTCGTACGACGGCTCGGGCAGCGCCTGCCAGGGGGCGAGGCGGTGGGTGTCGCCCCAGGTCCCGGTGGGCGGGGCGGCCGCGACCTCCTCCACTGCCGCGCGGACGGCGGCGGGGCGGTCGACGCCGTACAACTCCTCCGCCCTCAGGAGGTGTTCGAGGGCGAGGCCGACGCGGGGCGTGAGCGCCAGCCAGGGCAGCAGGACCTCGGGGCGGTCCTGGGGTCCGGCGAGCGCGGCGAAGGCGGGGTGGGCGGCGAGGCGCCGTACGACGGCGGAGCGTACGGCCGCGTAGGCGGCGGCGCCGGTGCTGTCGGCGTCCATCCGGCGGTCCCAGGCGAGGAGGCGGTCGCGGAGGTCGGCGGCCCCCGGGGTGAGGTCGTCGAGGGCGGCCAGGTGGTCGAGGAGAGGGGTGGCGGAGGCGAGGTGGGTGTCGGTGTGGATCGCCGGCAGGTCGGCGGCGGACCACGTGCGGCGCTCGTCGAGGAGGGCGCGGATGCGGTCGGCCCGGTGGGGCGGGGCGAACTCGACGCCGAGAGGGGTGGCCGGGCCGCGCTGGTTCGCCATCACGGCCACGTCGTCGGTGAGGTCGCCGTACGGCATCTCGTGCCAGCCCTGCCAGTCGTGGCCGGGGAGCCAGGCGGGGGCGAGGCGGGTGCGGTTGGTGTCGGAGCGCACGGGGACGCGGCCGGCGACGCGGTGGAGGAGACCGCCGTCGGTGTCGGCGGCCTGCACGACGTTGACGGGCTCGGCCCAGGCGTCGAAGGCACGGTCGACGTCGGCGACGTCGCGGGCGCGGAGAAGGGGGAGGAGGGCGCTGAAGCCGAGGTCTTCGGTGACCCGAGGCGGATACCTGAGCACCAACGCCTCGGCTCCGCCGTCGGCGGACGTTTTCCCACCCGCACCACCCGTGACGGTTTCGTGGTCGGGTGCGGGTGGCCCCTGCGGGGGCTGAGCGCCGTCGGCGGCTGCCGGAGTGGGGGCGGTGGGGAGCCGGTCGGATCGGGCGGGCGTAGGCGCGCGGCGTTCGTGGTCGGGGAGTTGTGAGGGCTGAGCGTCGGTGGTGGCTGCCGGAGGGGGCGCGGTGGCGGTCGGCGGGTAGTCGGTGATGACCGGGCCCCGGGGGGTTTCGAGTACCTCGATCTGTATCGGGGGGTTGCCGGAGACCTCGATGGTTTCCGTGTGGTGGTCGGCTGGGGTCCAGGTGCCGTCGGGGGCGAGGGCCTCCACGCCCCCGGTTGCCGTGCGGCGCAGGCGCTCGCGGTAGAGGTCCTGGTAGTCGGCCATCGCGTTGGTGATGGACCAGGCGACCGTGCCCGTGTGGGCGAAGTGGGCGATGCCGGGGACGCCCGGGACCGCCAGGCCGATGACGTCGAACTCGGGGCAGGAGAGGCGGATCTGCTGGTAGACCCCCGGCGCTTCGATGAAACGGTGGGGATCGCCGGCGAGCAGGGCCCGGCCGGTGGTGGTGCGGGAGCCGGCGAGGAGCCAGCCGTTGCTGCCGGAGGTGCCCGGGCCGTCCGTGGCGAACAGCGGGATCGCCTCCTCGCCCAGGTGCCGTACCGCCTCCTCGCGCCACAGCTTGGCCGGGAAGCCGGCGAACAGGATGTGGGTGGCCAGCCAGACGCCCAGCGGATACCAGGGCTCCCAGGTGCCGGGGGCCAGACCGGTGCGGGCGAACTCGGGTGTGCGGGCGGCTCCCGCCGGCAGGCCCTCGTCGACACCGGCCACGTACGCCCGTATCCACTGCGCCGTCTCCGGGTCACGTCTCTCCAGCGCCTCGAAGCAGCGTCTGGCCGTGTCCGCCAGGCGGGCCCTGCGGGCGAAGACGTCCCAGGCGACGGCCGGGGCGCCGAGGAAGGACGCCGACGTGCCCTGCGCGCGGTGCCGTTCCACCTCCAGCTGCCAGGCCCGGTCCCGGGCGGTGACCCGGCCCTGCGCGCGGGCGAGTTCGAGGGCGTCGGACGCCCGCAGATGCGGGATGCCCCAGGCGTCGCGGTACGTCTCGATGGCCACCCGTGACCTCCTTGCATGAGGTTAGCCTTACCTAAGTCGATCGCGAAGGAATCGTACGTGAGGGGCGGGAGGGCCGAGGAGGCCGGGGCAGCGGGCGGCGGCGAGCGCGCGGTGGCGGTCCCGGCGCGGGATCATCGAGCCATGGACGCCAACGCCGACTCCCCCGCCCTGCATCTCGCCCAGGACCCTGAGGCCGACCGGTTCCTCAGCCGCAGCAGGCTCGCCGCGCTCACCGGCATGCTGCTCGACCAGCAGGTGCCGATGGAGTGGGCGTTCAAGGGGCCGGCGACCATCGCCAGGCGCATGGGCACGGACGACCTGGACGCCCACGAGATCGCCGCCCAGGACCCGGAGGCGTTCGCCGCGCTGCTCTCCGAGAAACCGGCCGTGCACCGGTACCCCGGCTCCATGGCGAAGAGAATCCAGCAGCTGTGCCAGTACCTCGTCGAGCACTACGACGGTGACGCCGAGGGCATCTGGCGTGACGTCGACAGCGGGGCGGAGCTTCTCTCGCGGCTCCAGGAACTGCCCGGGTTCGGGAAGCAGAAGGCGCAGATCTTCCTGGCACTGCTGGGCAAGCAGCTCGGGGTGACGCCGAGGGGATGGCGGGAGGCGGCCGGGGCGTACGGGGAGGCTGCGGCGTACCGCTCGGTGGCCGACATCACCGGGCCCGAGTCCCTGGCCAAGGTGCGGGCCCACAAGCAGGAGATGAAGGCGGCGGCGAAGGCCGCGAAGGGTGGCGCCAAGCCGTAGGCGCGGCGGGCAGCGCGTCCGGGGTCTCCGGGGCGTCATCCGATCAGCCTCTCCCTGCTGGCACGTCCACCACCCCCGGTCTCAGCTGGAACCATGACCGAGCCCCCCAGCACCGGCCCCGCCGACGACGACCGGAAGGCGCACGCCACCGGCACCGCTCGGCATGAGCCCGAACCGCCCTTCGAGGGACCGCTGCACGCCCTCTCCCGGGCCGCCTGGCAGATCGTCCTGTTCACCGGGATCGCCTCCCTGATCCTCGGCGTCCTGGTCCTCGTCTGGCCCGGCGCCTCGCTGCTCGCCGCCGGCGTGCTCTTCGGCGTCTACCTGCTGATCGCCGGCGTCTTCCAGCTGATCGCGGCGTTCGGCACGCACCGGGCCACCTCACTGCGCGTGCTGGCCTTCATCAGCGGCGCGCTGATGATCCTGCTGGGCCTCTTCTGCTTCCGCGGCCCTCTGGAGTCGATCCTGCTGCTCGCCCTGTGGATCGGCATCGGCTGGCTGATCCGGGGGATCACCCAGACCATGGCCGCGATCTCCGACGCCCGGATGCCGGCGCGGGGCTGGCAGATCTTCCTCGGGATCGTCACGTTCATCGCCGGCGTCGTGCTGATCGTCTCGCCGTTCAAGTCGGTGGCGGTGCTCACCCTCGTCGCCGGTATCTGGCTGGTCGTCGTCGGCATCGTCGAGATCGTCACGGCGTTCGGCATCCGCGGCCGCGCCAAGCAGATCCCGCAGACCCTGTGAACGCCGGCCTCGCGAGGCCGGCCTCGCGAACGCCGGCCTCGCGAGCGCCCGCCTCGTGGACGCGGACCTCGCGGGCGCGGGCTTCATGGGCGCGGGCTTCATGAGCGGCCCGGCCTTTGTCAGCGCCGCGGGCTTCGTGAGCGGCGCAGGCTTCGCGAGCGGCCCGGCCTTCCCGAGCGGCCCGGCCTTCCCGAGCGGCCCGAGCTTCCCGAGCGCCGCGGGGTCCGTGCGCACGGGCCCCACAGGCGCAGGCCCCCGTCGGCATCGCCCCGTCCGCTTCGTCAACCTCGCGCCCCGCAGGTACGCCGAGCGAGCGGATCTCGGGCCCCGCGCGATGAACACCGGCCACTCCGCGGGGAGATGACCGGCATGAGCAGCGGTGTCCCGACCGGACGTCGCCCGCGGTCGGGCCCCGCCTGGCCGCGGGCGCTCGTGCTGCTGCTCGTCCTGCTGCTGGCCGGTGTCCCGACGGTGGCCGAGGCGCTCGCCGCAGCCGCCCCGGCCGTCTCGGCGGAGACCGTCGAGCACGACGTCCTCGACATCCCGCTGCGGCCACCCGCCCGTACCGTCCACCGCGCCGACGTACCCCAGTGCCCCGCGCCGCTCCCCGACCCGGCGCCCGCCGGCCTCGCGGACCGCCACCGTCCCCGCCCGACGGCGCCGCGGCCGCCGTACGCCACGCCCCTCCTGCGCACCGTGGTCCTGCGCTGCTGACCGACCGGCCTCCTCCGCACACCCCCAGGTCAGTCAGTTCTACGCAAGGAACACAGTCATGTCCTCAGACCCGTACGCGGTCCTGCGCGCCCTGCTGCGCGCGGAAGCCGTGCGCAGCACGCCGAAGCCGGAGACGAAGACGGCCGAACCGCCGAGGCCGCGGCCGCGGCCGCAGGAGCAGAAACGCGGTTGATCCCGTGGAGCCGGGCCGGGTGCCCCGTGCGGGCGCCCGGCTCACCGGCGTCGGCGGGCCGTACCGAACAGCGACCGGGTGATCTCACGGCCGAGTTGCGTACCCACCGACCGGGCGAGGGACCTGAACATCCCGCTGCTGACCACCTGTTCGACCAGCGACGGTTCCTCGGCCCCGGCCTTCGCCGCTTTCGGGGCCCCCGGTTCGGCGGCCGGCGCCCGGTGCAGCTTCTCGTACGCCGATTCCCGGTCCACAGCCTGTGCATAACGCCCGTGGATGGCGGACCCTCGCACCGCCCCCGCCCGCGGCGACCGGCCCCATCAGGGACTCGGGGGCCCGCAGCCGGGTCGCCGCCACCGGTGTCGGGGCGCCCGTCTCGCCGAGCACGGTCACCACGGCCTCGCCGATGCCGAGCCCTGTGAGCAGCTCCTCGAGGTCGTACGACGACTTCGGGAAGGTCTGCACGGTGGCCCGCAGCGCCTTCTGGTCCTCCGGGGTGAAGGCCCTGAGCGCGTGCTGGACGCGGTTGCCGAGCTGGCCGAGGACGTCGGACGGTACGTCCTTCGGGGTCTGGGTGACGAATGCTTCTGTCACTTCCACCCTATGTTTTCGACCAGCAGGTTCGCGGCCTCTTCCCCTGAAATGAAGCCTACGGCTCCCCCGAAGGTCGACAGGTACAGCAAGGTCGCCCGGATGGTCGACCGTAGCCGTACGCTCGAATCATGAGCGCCGACATTGGCAAGCGGCTTCAGGAGGTACGCAAGCGACGCGGTATGACGCAGCGTCAGCTTGCGAGCGAGTCCGGCGTGTCCCTGTCCTTGATCAGGAAGCTGGAGCAAGGGGAGCGTGCTGACACGCGCCTGGAGACCGCGCGCCAACTGGCCCACGCGCTACGGGTACCTACGACGAACCTCCTCTCCGAACACGAGGACGAGGACGAGCCGGAAGCGGCACCGGGGGCTGATGATCGGTGGGAAGCCGTCCGGCGCGCGCTCGTGGCCCCTGTCCAGGCGGACGGGGTGGCCGAAGAGCCGACCGTGAACGGCGTGCAGGACGCCCTGGAATCGGCCCTCCCGCTCTTCTCCGGAGATCGGTTCGCAGAGCTGAGCGTGATCCTCCCGCCGTTGCTGCGGGACGCCGATCTCGTCGCCGAGAGCGGCCCGGAGGGGCGAGCAGTGCGCGTCCGGCTCTCCCAGCTCACAGGCTGGTTGCTCACCCAGACACGGCAGTTCGGGGCGGCGGACGTCGCCCTGTCCCGGTCCCTGGAGGAGTCTTCAGACCGACTCCAGGCGGCGGCGACGGTGAATACACAGTGCTGGCTCCTGCTGCGGCGCGGTCGACTGGCTGAGGCGCGGGAGCTCGCGACTCGGTGGGCTGATGAGGTGGAGCCTCGCATCTCGCGAGCGACTCCTGCGGAGCTGAGCGCGTGGGGCTGGCTGCTGCTGCGGGCCTCCGCTGCCGCGATCCGCGACAACCGGTCCGGAGAGGCCGAAGACGCCTTGCGCTACGCGAACTCGGCGGCGGTCGCGATGGGCCGGGAGTTCGCTCCCCGTGATGACTTCTTGCAGGCGTTCGGGCCAGTCACAGTGGCGTTGAAGCGGGCGGAGAACGCCATGATCGTCGACAAGCCCGACCTGGTGCTCAAGCTCTCGGCGCGCATCCCGACGGGTGGCATGCGGCCCACCTCCAACAACCGCAACCGTCATCTCCTCGACGTTGCGGAGGCGCATGCCCGGTCGCGTGACTACGCGAAGACGGTTGAGGTCTTGCAAGGCATTCGTGCGGATGCTCCGCAGTGGCTGCCGAATCAGCGGTACGCACGGGACATCTTCAACCGGGTGATCGCACGTCGGCGGACGCTCACACCTGAGATGCGGGACCTTGCCGATGCGATCGGAGTGCCCGTGTGACCCTGTGTGGTACTTCCGGCCGACCCTCTGCCGAAGTGCCATTGAGGTGTGTTCACTCTGCTACGTAGCGTCATTGGCATGGCGACTCAAGGCAGAAGAGCAGAGACGGCCGTCCCTGAGAGCGGAGAGCTGATCTACGATCCGGCGACGCGCACGGTGGGTGAGTACCAGGGCACAGCCGGGCCGTACGCGATGCTCCGCCCGGTGGGCGGTGGCCGCGAGTGGGAAGCGGACCTGGCGCAGATCCGTCCGGCTACGCGTGAGGAGCGGTTAAGCGCGGGTGTGAAGGCAGCCAACCTGCGAACGGCGCGGGGCCTGTGAGCGCGCGTTCGGTCATCCGTCACGAGACGTGGACGCTGGAGCCGGACCGGGAGCCTGATGCGGAGCCGACCGTGTACGCGATGGAGTGCGCGGTGTGTGGTGAGTCCTCGGACAGCAGTAAGGACTTCGCGAACGGACAGAGCTGGGTGATGAGGCACTGCGGGCAGAACCCGTCGCACCACACCTTCCGCGAGATCATCACCCGTCCGTGGCGTACCTGGCGTCACGCGTGATGCGCCGCGTGCTGAGCTGGTTGGGCCGCTTCGCCGGACCGCAGTTCATCATCACCGTTTCGGGCTCATGCGGCTTCGTGCTGGGCGTCGCTGCCGCGTCCGGCTCCGCGATCCCCTAGACACCCGTCCCCGCCGGTCGTAGCTGATCGAGGTTTCCCCGACTCCGAGAAGCCCTGGCGGGGGCGGGCCTTCGCCCTGGTGGTGGTGCGCTGTGGGCACGCCGCCGGCCGTAGAGGCTTTTGGGCGGGAGCTGCCATGGGGCGAGTGAACAGGGGGCCTTACGCTGCCCCGGCGGATCGGGCAGTCTTTGGGACCTGCCCGCATTAGCCCGATCGGCCCCCTGTTCTTCGAGGCTCGCCCCATGGTGGCTGCCTAAAAGCCTCGTAGGCCGTCGGCCCCCGCCCAGGAGGGTGAACCTCGCTACGCCCCCTCGGGCGGGGGAGGGTCTGCCTGATGTCGCCTGGGACAGATTCTTGTGCTGGTCGGTGAGGGGGCTTGGGCGGGTTGGTAGGCGAGCTGCTGGAGGCTGTGAGCCACGGGCCAGGGTCCCCGGGATGTGTGCGGGCACGGTGGGCCGTGCTAGATCTGGCGCACGTCTCCGGGATCGCGTGGTGCCCGCCGGGGCGGCGGCGCCCCGGACCGGACCGGCCGAAGGCCGCATGCCGGGCCGGGGTGCGACAAGCCGCCCCGGCGGCGCGCCGAAGGCGCGCCTGGAAGAAGTAAAGCCAGATTCCGCCACGCCCTGAACCGCTGCCCGTTCCTCTTCCCGCTGGGCGCATGGCGCGAGGCGCAGCCGGTCGAGCAGACACGCTCGGCCACCGCATCCGGATCCGGGAAACCCTCGTCCTGGCCACGCATCCAGATGCCTGCTCCCCGGCGGTAATTCGGTTGACATACCACCCCCGCCCGGAGTTGGGCACCTGCTGAGGTGATTCCCGCTCCGGTCGATTTCGGTACGGAATACCTGTCGCCCCCGGCGATCAGATGGGACTTCGCCCCGAAAAACCACGGGCCTCTGTCGGCGGCAACTCATATAATTCGAAGGCAAGTTGGCTGCGCCTGATCAGGGCGTACGCAGGATAAGCGCCCTGTAAGCGCAAAGGAGAGAAGCCATGGACACCCGCTACCTACTTCCCGATTTCAGGCTCTGGAGGCCGCGTCATGTCTGCCGAATCCGGCAACAGCATCACACGCAAAACCCGCCCGTCCGTCGTATCGTCCGTTCTGGCCGAGCGTTCCGACGTGCTGGCGCGCGAACAACGTCTGCAAGCTCTCTCAGAGGTGGACCGTGACCGTATACGGCTCATCAACGATCCGCTCTTTTCACGCTGGCAAGAGCAGATCAAAGCTATTGGCGGCTGCGCCAACCCCATTTACCTGTCCGGGTCCACGGTCACCCGCGATGCCGTCACAGGTGAGGTGATCTCGTCCTACTCGACCGCTGGGGAGCCCGGTGAGCGACTGGCCGTGCGCTGCCGTAACCGGCGTGCCTCGGTGTGTGAGCCGTGCTCCCGCCTGCATGCCGGGGACACCTTCCAACTCGTCCGTGCGGGCCTGTCCGGCGGCAAGGGTGTGCCCGACGCGGTGAGCGAGCGGCCCCGGCTGTTCGTCACCCTGACCGCCCCGTCATTCGGGCCGGTGCATCGCGTGCTCGACGGGGAACACTGCCGACCCCGCCGGGATGATCCGCGCTGTGAGCATGCGCGGCGGCTCGGCTGCGGCCTGGTGCACACCGAGGACGACCCGCTGGTCGGCCTGCCACTGTGCCCGGACTGCTACGACTACACAGGCCATGTGCTGTGGCACGCGCATGCCGGGCGGCTGTGGGACCGGTTCACCACTGCCGTGCGTCGCCATCTGGCCTCGGCCGGTGGGGTACCACGCTCGAAGCTCGCTGACCACCTGGTGGTGTCCTTCGCCAAGGTCGCCGAGTTCCAACGGCGCGCGGCCGTACACTTCCGTGCCGTCGTACGGCTGGACGGTCCGGCCGGTCCCGGCTCGTCCGCTCCGGCCTGGGCCACAGAAGACCTGCTCTTGGACGGGGTCGAGCATGCCGCCGCGTCCACCTTCGTCACGGTGCCGGACTCCGACGCCTACGGCACCGAAAGGCTGGGCTGGGGCGGGCAGTTCGACGCCCACCCCATTCGGCCCCTCCCCGATGGTGACGTCCCGTCAGATGTAGCGGTCGCTGGGTACGTGGCCAAGTACGTCACCAAGGGCGCGGCCGAGACGGCGGCCGGGCTGGACTACCGGGTCGCCAGCCCGGAAGAGATCCGTACAGCGGTCGTCAACAGCCATGTACGCGCCCTCATGGGTACCTGCTGGCGCCTGGGTGGCCTGGCCGAACTGCAACACCTCCGGCTGCGTACCTGGGCTCACAGCCTCGGCTACCGGGGCCACATCCTCACCAAGTCCCGCCGCTACTCCACCACGTACGGCGCACTGCGTGCCGACCGCGCTGAACACCAAAGGGGCGACACGCGGAGGGAAGAGGACATGGTCACGGAATCCACCTGGCGCTTCGTCGGCTCCGGCTACACCCCCGGGGAAACCGGGATCGCTGTCGGAATCGCCGAAGACCATGCCTTGAACCGCCGACTCGCCCGCGAGGCGATGGAAGGTGAAGGGCGGTGGTCGAGTGATTGACCAGTTCGCCGGGTGGTTCCGATTCGGGCGTTTGGTCGACAACCGTCCACAGGCGCTGTCGAGTTGGCGCGTCACGACCCGCACCCAGGAATCGGCGGCAGCTGTCGCCCGTCTCTTCGGCGGCTCTCCGCAGCATTGGCAGACCACCAGTGCCGATCACTTCGAAGTTCTGACAGACGCTTCGAACGTTCGGATAACCCTTGAGGGACCACACTGCATCACAAGCGACATGAGAAAATGGGGTCATAAAGGCCTGGTTCACCACTGCGACGGGCAACAGTTCCTGTCACCACACGAGATGAAAGGTGAGCCTTGCGGGTGCCCGGAATCGGCCAAGGATCGAAAATCGTGGGCCCGGAGCCGGCTCGGTCCACAGCCCAACACCGAGATTCTCTTTCGAATTGACAAGATGCCCGACCTCGGAGATTTCCGAATGCACTCCATCTCGTGGAAATTTGCCGAATCCGTCGCCTCGGCCCTTGCTCTCATGAACTCTGCTCAGAGCAAGTTGATCTGCGGTCTCTCACTCACCGTCGCCGAATTCGACGTAATGGCTGGGCACAGAACCAAGTACCGACAACCGCTCCTCCTTCCTGATGAGGTCGGTGAAGCCACGTAGGCAACTGCCAGCAGGCAGCGAACAGCCCCGTCCGGGCCTACCTGGACGGGGCTGATCGGCGTTCAGAGACGTGTCACGCGTCAGAGGTGGCGGGCTTCTTGGCCCAGTCGATCGCTACACGCTTGCCTGCGTCGTACTCCTCCCATCTGTTCCCGCGTGACTCGGCCTTCGCGACAACGATCCGGTCCACGAACAGTCGCAGAAAAGACCGCTTCTCTTCATGGCTCGCCGAGTGCCACCACGAACCCGGCCCGATGGGATCTCCGTCCGGCTCGTCGCCTCCTACCCATTGCTCGATGGGAAGAGCGGGCATCTCCACTCGGGACAGCTCCGTGATGCGTGACTCCAGCCGCTCGATCTCTCGTTCCAGCTCCGCCTTCTTCTCCTTGAAGCGCTCGCGGCCGATGGGCCCGCTGTAGACGTCGTTGTCCAAGTCGTCGTAGAGCGCGTTCAACGCTGCTTCGCGATCCTTCTTCCTCATGACGACCTCGGCTCGCTCGGTGACCAGTTCAGGGCTCGCGATGGTGGCCGCGAACCGCCGGGTTGCCTCCTCGATCAGTTCGAGCGTCTCGGGGTCGTCCTCGTCCGCGCTCGACACCTTCGCCAGAACGGCACGGGCAACGTGGTCTTCGACGTGTTCGCGCTTGATGCTGTTCCCGCCGGTGTGTCCTTCGTCGGAACCCTTGGGCCGAGAGCACCGGTAGGACGCTGTGGCGCTCTTGACGCCGTTGCTCGACATCGTGAAGCCGCATTCGCAGAAGAGCACCGAAAGCCCGCTGAGCAGAGTGCTGCCCCGATTGAGGCCCCTCCCGCGTCCACGGGTTGCCAGCCACGCCTGAACCGCGTGCCAGTCGGCGGGCTCAAGGATGGCGCCGTGACTGATCACGGGCTCCTGTGTCTCGGGGTCACGGATCGTGCGGTACCCCGTGATCTGTTCGCGGATCGCTCCGTCCTTGGTCTCCTTGCGCTCGTAGATCGGCTCGACCGCATGGCCGATCATGCGCGGGTCCTGCAAGATCCGTTTGAGGGTCGTAACCTCCCACTGCGGCGGCTTGCTCCGGCCCGGAGTACTGACGGTCACAGCGCCCCGCCACTTGCCGTTCAGACGTGCGGTCTTCGTCGGCACACCTCGTGCGTTCAGGTCGGCGCAGACGCCCGCCAGCGATCCGGGGTTGCGGCGCCCCGCCTCCGCCGGTCGGTCCTTGTGCTTCAAGATCGTGTGGACGACATCGCGGATCACTTCCGCCTCGTCCTCGACGATCACGAGCTTCCGGAGCGTCAATCCGCCTTCCCTGACTTCCTCCGTCGCGTATCCGTACGGTGGAAGTCCCCCGACCCATGAACCGGCGTCACGGAGGATCTTCTTCGTCCCTTTGACCGCCTTGGACTTGTTGGCGCTCTCCTCGTGGGCCTGGTCCAGCCGCATGATGAGCATGATCAGCTTCATCGTGTCGCCCGGCGGGAAGTCGCCTTCGTTGGCCGAGACGATCGTGACACCGAGCCGGTGCAACTCCATCACTACAGGGATCGCGTCCTCGGGACGCTGCCGTGAGAACCGGCTCACGTAGTGAACGATGATCACGTCCAGTCGCCCGGATCGGGCATCGGTCAGCATCCGCTCGAACTCCGGCCGGACGACCCCGATCTTGTAGCCGGACAGGTCCCTGTCCTCGTAGTCACCGACGTACTCGTACCCCCGTCTCGTCGCCTCGGCACGGCACGCCTCGCGCTGAGCGCGCGGCGACCCCTCGGACTTGTCCTGGCGTTCCTGGCTCTGCCGGATGTACCCCCCGGCCCGCTGCCGTGCGGTTGCTTTCATAGGGAGAAAGTATCGGAAGCCAAGAAGACGCCGACCCCTTTCGAGCGAATGAGGCGCACGGTCTGCGTGATCGAGTCCAGGAACGCCTTCGAGGCGTCGTCGAACAGCAGGTGCGCCTCGTCGAAGAAGAAGACCAGCCTGGGCCGGTCGGCGTCGCCGATCTCGGGGAGGTCGTGGAACAGGTCGGCGAGCAGCCACATCAGGAAGGTGGAGAAGAGGAGGGGCTTGTCCTGGACGGCGGGGAGTTCGAGGACCGAGACGATGCCGCGGCCGTCCGGTGCCGTGCGCAGGAGGTCGGCCGTGTCGAACTCCGGCTCGCCGAAGAAGTCGGCCATGCCCTGGGCCTCGAAGGCGGTGAGCGAGCGCAGGATCACCCCGGCCGTGGCCGTCGACAGCCCTCCGATGTCCTTCAGTTCGGCCTTGCCCTCGGCGGAGGTGAGGAAGGCGACCACCGCCCTGAGGTCCTTGAGGTCGATCAGCTCCAGGCCCTTGGTGTCGGCGTAGTGGAAGATCAGGCCGAGGGACTGTTCCTGGGTCCGGTTGAGCTGGAGCACCTTGGCGAGCAGCAGCGGGCCGAAGCTGGTGATCGTCGCACGGACGGGGATGCCGTGGCCGAGGCCGCCGAGCGCGAGGAACTCAGCGGGGAAACCGGTCGCCGTCCACTGCGCGCCGACCTCGGCAGCCCGGCCCCTGACCCTGTCGTCCGCCCGCCCGGGCCGCGCGACACCGGACAGGTCGCCCTTGACGTCCGTGAGGAACACCGGGACGCCGTGCGCCGAGAGCTGCTCGGCGATCAGCTGGAGTGTCTTGGTCTTGCCGGTGCCGGTGGCGCCGGCGACCAGGCCGTGGCGGTTGAGCATGGGGAGCGGGATGCGGACCGGCGCGTCCGGAAAGCATCGGCCGTCCCGGAGAACGGCGCCGAGATCCAGCGTCTGACCGGCGAAGGCGTACCCGGCGGCGATCTCGGCGACCACGGGATCGCCGACGCCCGCGGGGTCCGTGCCGCCCGCGGCCGGGGCACCGGCTTCGTCGGCCGCACCGGGACTCATCATCGGACCCCCTGTTCCCGTTTAGGCCGCTTGATGACCTTTACGCTGTCTTTTCCAGCGTCGCACTCGGTCGCCATGGCTGCGCCCGGAACGTCTGGACCGGTAGGCTTTCCGTGTGATCTTCAAGCGCATCGGAAACGGCCGGCCGTACCCCGACCACGGCCGGGAGAGCACCCGGCAGTGGGCGGACGTCGCACCGCGCCCGGTCCGCCTCGATCAGCTCGTGACGACCAAGGGGCAGCTCGACCTGGAGACCCTCCTCGCCGAGGACTCGACGTTCTACGGCGACCTCTTCGCGCACGTCGTGAAGTGGCAGGGCGACCTGTACCTGGAGGACGGGCTGCACCGCGCGGTCCGCGCCGCCCTCCAGCAGCGCCAGGTGCTGCACGCACGCGTGCTCGAACTCGACTGATCACCCGCCAGCCGCCGGGCATTTGCCGCCGGTTGGCCCTTTCGGGTCGGACCGTGCGACGTCGGATGATCATCTATTAGTCAACGCACCCGTGGCGCACTACGCTGCGCTCATGAGCATGCTGACTCCCCCCGGCATGGGCGGCCAGTACCGGATCACTGGGGACAAATACCCTCGCATGCGCCCGCGCCGACGGCGTGCCCGGCTCGTCCTCTCCGTGGTCGCCTCCGTCGCCGCGCTCGGCCTGGTCGGCTGGGGCAGCCTGCAGCTCATCGACGTCTTCACGGGCGGCGGGGGGACGGCCTCGGCGGCCGGCTCGGCGGGAGACTGCGTCAAACAGGCCGCCGCCAGCGCGAGCCCCGTGGCCGGAACGTCGGCAACGGTGCTGCCGAAGCCGGCCCAGATCACGGTGAACGTCTACAACGCCACGACCCGCACGGGCCTGGCCAAGGACACCGCCGACGAACTGAAGAAGCGCGGCTTCAAGATCGGCAACGTCGGCAACGCGCCGGCGAAGTTCGACCAGAAGGTCAAGGGCACGGCGATACTGCTGGGCCCGGCCACGGCCCTGAAGACCTCACTCCCGGTCCTCGCCACCCAGGTGACTGCAGCCGACCAGCGCACGGAGGCGGGCCGCAAGGGCGCCGCCGTGGACCTGATCATCGGCAACGCCTTCAAGGCCCTGACCCCCCAGGCCACCGCCACAAAGGCCATCACAGCCCTGTCCGCCCCCAGGCCTACGGCGTCAACGACGAAGAAGACCTGCTGAAAGCAGGGCACCGCCGAACTCGGCCGTCCTGGCCGAGCGATGGGGCGGCGGGAGAAGAGGGCGGGCGAAGGCGCCCTGAAGGGGCGCTGGAGGTACCCCCGGCCGAAGGCTGGGGAAGGAACTGCGCGACGACCCACGACGAACCCGCAACCGCCGACGCACCCGCACCCCTTCGGCGCCGAAGCGAACGGACCGCCGGGCACCGCCGTCGCGGCGGACACAGGGCCTCGGCCCGCCCGACAGAACGGACGGCTGCTACTCCGCCGCCCCGTACAGCCGGTCCCCCGCGTCCCCCAGCCCCGGCACGATGTAGCCGTGCTCGTTGAGGTGGTCGTCCACCGCCGCCGTCACGACCGTGACCGGCGTGCCCGCCAGCTCCCGCTCCATGAGCTCGACGCCCTCGGGCGCGGCCAGCAGGACGACCGCCGTCACGTCGTCCGCGCCACGCCGGATGAGCTCGCGGATCGCCGCGACCAGCGTGCCGCCCGTGGCCAGCATCGGGTCCAGGACGTACACCTGGCGCCCGGAGAGATCTTCCGGCATCCGCGAGGCGTACGTGGACGCCTGGAGCGTCTCCTCGTTGCGGATCATGCCCAGGAAGCCCACCTCGGCGGTCGGCAGCAGCCGGACCATGCCGTCCAGCATGCCGAGCCCGGCCCGCAGGATCGGCACCACCAGCGGGCGCGGCCGCGCGAGCTTGACGCCGGTCGTGGCGGCCACCGGGGTCTGGATGTCGACGGCCTCGGTCCGCACGTCCCGCGTCGCCTCGTAGGCGAGCAGGGTGACCAGTTCGTCGGCGAGCCGCCGGAACGTCGCGGAGTCGGTGCGCTGGTCGCGCAGCGTGGTGAGCTTGTGAGCGACCAGGGGGTGGTCGACGACGTGGAGACGCATGTCCACAACAGTAACCGCGCCCCCGCCCACCTCGCGCAGGCCCGCGCAGCCCCACGCTGGCATCAAACCCCCCATCCGGGGGAAAGTGGAGGTGTCGGACTGGGGGTGATGTGAGCGTGCCCGAGCTTCCCGAGCCGCCCGAGCGGCCGGACCGCGCGTACGGCGCGCCCGAGGGCGAGACGGAGGCCGAGCGGCGGCGTCGCCGGTCCCGGTTCCTGCGCGAGCTCGCCGAGGCGCGGGCGCTGCGCGACCGGGTCCAGCCCCGCCGCGCCAAGGCGGCCCGGCTGCGGCACGCGATGCGCATGCGGACGTTCCGCTGGTAGGAATCGGCAGGAGCCCACAAATCGGCAAGATCGACAGAAGTCCGCAGGACTCGCCGAGAGTCGGCAGGGCGCGGCAAGAGTCGTGAAGCCGATCCTTCGGCAAAGATCCACTCCTGGTGGCCCGTTGCGGTCCGTCACGGGGAAGGCCGTGCGTGGCCCGCGGGAAAACCCGCGTACGATCCGCAGGTGGCGGCAACGAGTGCGCTGGTGACTGCGTTGACGGACGCATGGATGGCTCTTTGCATACGTGCGATCAAAACTGCCAGACACAGGGAGCCGAAGACGTCCCCTGAACGCTTTGTTTCTGCCACGATTCCGAGTGGGCGGGGCTCGGAGCACAGCTCTCCCCGCCCAGAACCTCCGCCGGGGGGACCCCCAACCGGCACGCCTAAGACCAGTGGGAGAGTCACGGTGTACTTCGCCGCACTGCTCGCGCGCACCGAAGACGGGTGGGAAGCGAGCGACACAGAGCTCGACGATGTGGAGACCCTGTCGGACCTGGCCGACCTGGCCCGGGAATCGGCGCGGGACGCCGACGACACGGTGCTCGTCTTCATCGAGCAGGAAGACGCTTGGTTCGGCGTCGTGCGCGTCGACGGCGAGGAGGACCCCCGGGTCTTCGTCTCCAGCGCAGCCGCCGCCGCCCGCAGCTCGTACGGCGAGCTCCTGCTCACCGACGAACTGCTCGGAAGGGAGCCCAAGGACGACGCCGACGTCCTCGACTCCCTCGACCTCGACGGCACCGAGGACGGTGAGCCGGACGCCGAGGAGGACGACGACGCGGACGGTTCCGCCGTGCCGGCCGGCCCGGTCGGCGACGCCGCGATCCTGGACGACCTGGGCGTGAGCGCGAAGGAACTGCTCTCCCTGGACGACGACGCGCTCGGCGAGATCGCCGAGGCCCTGGGCGCCTCCGACGTCCTGGAGACCGTCCGCTGACCCTCCACGAGGCAACCGGGTCCCCCGACCCGGTACGCGACCGCTGGCGGGCCGCGATGCGGCTCGCCCTGGACGAGGCCGGCCGGGCCGTCCGGGGCGGGGACGTCCCCGTCGGCGCCGTCGTGCTGTCCCCGGACGGTACGACGGTCCTCGCGGCCGGGCACAACGAACGTGAGGCGACCGGCGACCCCACCGCGCACGCCGAGGTACTCGCCCTGCGCCGGGCCGCCGCGGCGCTCGGGGAGTGGCGCCTCACCGGCTGCACCCTGGTCGTCACGCTGGAGCCCTGCACGATGTGCGCCGGCGCCCTGGTGCAGTCCCGGGTGGACCGGGTCGTCTACGGCGCCCGCGACGAGAAGGCCGGCGCCGCGGGGTCCCTCTGGGACGTCGTCCGCGACCGGCGCCTGAACCACCGCCCCGAGGTCGTCGAGGGCGTCCTGGCGGACGAATCCGCCCGCCTCCTCACGGACTTCTTCCGCACCCGCTGACACACGCGCTGACACATCCGCCGACGCTCCCGCAGGGCCTTGCCCGGCCCCCGAATACCGATTTCAGAGCACGGCCCCCCGTGCTGTAAGGTCTCCCTCGGTAGCGTGTCCGAGCGGCCGAAGGAGCTCGCCTCGAAAGCGAGTGTGGCGCAAGTCACCGAGGGTTCAAATCCCTCCGCTACCGCTGTCGAAGGAAGGGCGGCTCCTAAACGGAGCCGCCCTTCCTTCGGTTACGCCAGCGGTTCGGGCCGTTTGCCCGCGTAGTTCCAGACGAGGGCCCCGAAGACCGGGGCGTGGAGCAGGAACAGCAGCCAGAGCCACTTCGGGACGTACCTGACCCGCTCCCTCGGCGTGCGGACGCAGTCCAGCAGCGCCGCCACGACGAACACGATCAGCAGGGTGACGAGCCCGAAGGCCATCGCGGTGGTCAGCATCTGCGCTCTCCCTCTCGACTCCGGTTGACCCGGGTTCGCTTCCGTTGCCTCGGCCCTTCATCGGAGCGGCCCCCGCGATCGGTTCACGCGATCGGCTCACGCGATCGGCTCACGGTTCGGAGATTCGGAGGTTCGGAGAAAAAAATCCGGCACCCATCGCGCCGTTGGTCATACAAAACGATCGGAGGGTTACACTCGCGCCCGGCAACCGGGGGAGCCCGGGGGACGTGACAGGGGAGAGGCCAGGTGGCGGTGAACGCCAAGAAGATCGCCGTCTACGTACTCGTGATCTTCGCGCTCTACGTGATCATCACGGACCCGCCCAGGGCGGCAGACTGGGTCCAGATAGTCTTTCAGGGCATATCGGACGCCGCGAAGGCCGTCGGTGACTTCTTCACCTGGCTGGCCAACGGGGCGAAGTAGCCGCACCTGGAGTACCCATGATCCGTCACCTGGTCCTCTTCAAGCTCAACGAGGGCGTCGGGCGCGACGATCCGCGCGTCGTCGCGGGCGCCCAGGCCTTCTCCGCCCTCGGTGACCAGATCGAGGAGCTGCGCTTCTGGGAGTGCGGCTGGAACATCACCGAGCGCCCGGTCGCGTACGACTTCGCCATCAACTCGGCCGTCGAGGACGGGGACGCGCTGAAGCGGTACCTGGAACACCCGGCCCACCAGGCGGCCGCGGCGCGATGGCGCGAGTTCGGCACATGGGTGATCGCCGACTACGAATTCTGAGCCGTACGGCGGCTTCCGGATCCCGAGCCCCTCACCACGACGGCGAGGGGCTTTGCTGCGCCTTATGCCTCAACTTGCCAGTATTAATACCCAACACGACGTTACCAGGTGCTTGCACACAGTGCACATGTCTTGTGATGCTATGACCGCTTTTGACGGATGATTGACCGATGAAGAGGTGGCGTTGACCGTGTCGGCCAGTTCTGCGCCGCCCCAGGAAGAGGCGCCCGCCCCAGCTCAGACTCCCACCCAGACCCCCACTCAGACTCCCGCACAGCCCTCACCCCAGGCCCTCCCCCAGACCCCCGTCGCTCCCGCCCAAGCCGCCGCCCCCGCTCCGGAGAAGCGACGGGGCGCCGACACCCGGGCGCTGACCCAGGTGCTCTTCGGTCAGCTCAAGGACCTCAAGCCGGGCACACCGGAGCACAACCGCGTGCGCGCGGCGCTCATCGAGGCGAACCTCCCGCTCGTGCGCTACGCGGCCGCCCGTTTCCGCTCCCGCAACGAGCCGATGGAGGACGTCGTCCAGGTCGGCACCATCGGGCTCATCAACGCCATCGACCGCTTCGACCCGGACCGGGGCGTGCAGTTCCCGACCTTCGCGATGCCGACCGTCGTGGGCGAGATCAAGCGCTACTTCCGGGACAACGTCCGCACCGTGCACGTACCGCGCCGGCTGCACGAGCTGTGGGTCCAGGTCAACAGCGCGACCGAGGACCTCACCACCGCCTTCGGCCGCTCCCCCTCCACCGCCGAGATCGCCGAGCGACTGCGGATCAGCGAGGACGAGGTGCTCTCCTGCATCGAGGCCGGACGGTCGTACCACGCGACCTCCCTCGAGGCCGCGCAGGAGGGCGACGGACTGCCGGGCCTCCTCGACCGCATCGGCTACGAGGACCCGGCCCTGGACGGCGTGGAACACCGCGACCTGGTCCGCCACCTGCTCGTCCAACTCCCCGAGCGGGAGCAGCGGATCCTTCTGCTGCGCTACTACAGCAACCTCACCCAGTCCCAGATCAGCGCGGAGCTCGGCGTCTCCCAGATGCACGTCTCCCGCCTCCTGGCCCGCAGCTTCCAGCGCCTGCGCTCGGCCAACCGCATCGAGGCCTAGCCCCGCCCCCGGGGCCCGTTACCGGTCCGAGACCCGCCCCGGGCGACTTGGTGAGACCGTAACCGCAAACAGGATCGAGCCATCACCGCCGCGAGCGAATCGCTCACCAGCGCACTTCCCGACAGTTGAGGGTCGAAAAAGCGTCAGACCCCCTTCTTCCAGGGCGTATTCGCGTCTTGCATGTCGACATGTCACTACAGCGTGTTGCCGACATGTGACATTCTGCGGGAAGCGCGTTTGCCGGGGCCCCGGCGCCGGTATTCAGGTGAAGGCACCGCTCCTCGCCGGGGAGCGTCGCCGCGACCGTCCCGCGACCCAAAGGGGGTGGCATGTCCGCAGAACAGGGCAGCTCGAAGGTGCTCACGCCCACGAACAGCGAGGCAGCGCCCAAGGAGCTCGAAGCCATCGACGTGCTCGACAGCATCGAGGGCGCCATCGACGGCGCTCCGGCGCTGGAGGCCACGCCGGCCCAGGAGCTTCCGGCCGTCTCGGAGAGCCTCGACACCCGCACCCTGTCCCGCTCCCTGTTCCTGCGGCTCGCCGCACTCGACGAGGACAGCCCCGAGCGTGCCTACGTCCGGGACACCCTGATCGAACTCAACCTCCCCCTCGTGCGCTACGCGGCGGCCCGCTTCCGCAGCCGCAACGAGCCGATGGAGGACATCGTCCAGGTCGGCACCATCGGCCTGATCAAGGCGATCGACCGCTTCGACTGCGAACGGGGCGTGGAGTTCCCCACGTTCGCGATGCCGACCGTGGTCGGCGAGATCAAGCGGTTCTTCCGTGACACCTCCTGGTCGGTCCGCGTCCCGCGCCGCCTCCAGGAGCTGCGCCTGGCCCTCACCAAGGCCAGCGACGAGCTCTCCCAGAAGCTGGACCGCTCGCCGACGGTCACGGAGCTGGCGGCCGTCCTGGGCGTCTCCGAGGAGGACGTGGTCGACGGCCTCGCCGTCGGCAACGCGTACACCGCCTCCTCCCTCGACTCCCCGGCCCCCGAGGACGACGGCGGCGAGGGCTCCCTGGCCGACCGCCTCGGCTACGAGGACACCGCCCTGGAGGGCGTGGAGTACCGCGAGTCGCTCAAGCCGCTCCTCGCCAAGCTCCCGCCCCGCGAGCGCCGGATCATCATGCTCCGCTTCTTCGCGAACATGACCCAGTCCCAGATCGGCGAGGAGGTCGGCATCTCCCAGATGCACGTCTCCCGCCTGCTGACCCGCACCCTGGCCCAGCTCCGCGACGGCCTGATCTCGGACTGAAGTCGCGTCTACGGCTTCCTTACTGACGGAGTGTCAGCCACACTGGCGCGATGCCTCTCCGCAGGACACAGATCCGCAGGACACAGATCCGCAGGACGCAGGTTCACCGGACGCCGAGCCGCAGGACGCCAAGTGGCGGTGCAACGGTCCGCAGGACACCGAGTGGCCGCGGGGCCGACACCCCCGCGGCACCGGTGGCCGGCCCGGCGCGGCCACGCAGGGCGCGTGGCGGCCGGTGGGGCACCGTCACCGCGGTCTCGGCGGTCGCCGCCTGCCTGGTCTCGGCGCTCACGGCGTGCGGAGGCGGCGGCGACGGCGGCTACACGGCGGTGGGGGCGGCAGGCGGCGCACCGAGCACGTCGGCACGGCCGACGGCGTCGGTGACGCTGTTCCCGCTGGACGGGGCCAAGGGGGCAGTGGACGGGGCGAAGGGGGCCGACGGCCCGACGGCTCCGGCGGGCGGGCCGACACCGGCCGCCGGCACGACCACCACGGCCATCTCGCCGTCCCGCACGACGAGTTCCCCCGGCTCCTCCTCCCACCGCGACGGCGCCCAGCCGCCACGGAGCGATCCGACGGCGGCCGGCTCACCGCGGCCCGGCACCCCTTCGGCCACCCCTTCACCCGCGCCCGCCGCCCTCACCTGGAGCACCCCCACCCGCGCGGCCACGGACAAACGGTGGTGCGAGAAGGTGACCGTCACCTTCGCCAACTCCGGTGGCACGGCGGTCCGTTCCGGCACGGTCACCCTCGGCACGCACATCGTCGACCTGCTGGGCATCGACTGGTCGACGGTCACATCGACGGAGCCCGTACCGGCCCCGGTCGCGCCCGGCGCCACCAAGGCCGGGACCTGGACGGTCTGCGTGGACGACTGGCGGGTGCCGCTCGGCATGCACGTCGAGACCCGGGTCGTGTCCGTCGACTGGAGCTGAGCAGGACGAAAGCCCGGGGCACGCGACCCCGGGTTCTCTTCGTCGTACGCCGGCGTGACCGCCGTACCGGCCGCCTCGGCAGCCGTCCTACATGAACGCGAGCCAGGCCACCGCCGCCACCACGACCACCGCGGCGACGACGCCGAGGATCAGGCCGAGGCGGGGGCCGGAGGAGGAGTAGGTGGTCGCCGTCTGCTGAGGAGTCTGCGGGGCCTCGTCGACGAACGCGCGGAACATCTGGGTGCTGCCGGCGGGGTCGTAGTTGCCCTGGGGGCCCTGGGTGTTAGCCATGGGCCGAGACACTAGCGAATCCGGGGGTCCGGCCCAAGTGGGGGGCCTCCCGTGCATCCGACTCGTCCCACCTGCGCATTTACGTTCGCAATACTTGCCTTTGCCAAGTTTTTATGCCAACCCTCGCCGATTTATTTGCCTGTGGCAACCAAGCAGTTCTATGGTTGCCCCAAGCAACGAATACGGTCGTGAGGAGGTGTGCGGGATGGCGGAGCAGGCGCAGTTCGAGGAGCTGGCGCGTCAGCTCAGCGCGGTCGGAGCCGTGAAGCGGGACCTGGGCCGCATCCTGCCGCCCGAGTGCCCGACCGGCTCGGCGGCGGTACTGACGCTGCTCGGCCGCCACGGCTCCATGCGCATGAGCAAGCTCGCCGAGCTGCTCGCCGTGGACATGTCCGTGACCAGCCGGCACGTGGCGCACGTCGCCGAGCGCGGCTGGATCGAGCGCTCCCCCGACCCGGCGGACAAGCGTTCCCGCATCCTGCACCTCACTCCCACGGGCGAGGCGACCCTCGTGGAACTGTCCCGGCGCAGCACCGAGCTGCTCGCCGAGCGGCTGGGCGACTGGAGCGACGAGGAGGTCGACCAGCTGATCCGGCTGATGACCCGGCTCCGGGACAGCTTCGGCGACTGCCGGGCAGCGGCCCCGCACCCGCGGCCGGCCGCCGCCACCGCACCGGCCCCTGGCACCGCGAAGCCCCCGGCCGAGCCCAGAGCCGCAGCCGCAGCCGCGGTCACCTCCGCCGCCCGCGCCCCCACGCCCGTACTCGAACCGACGACCACCCGTACACCCGCGTAAGAAAAGGAAGCCCATGGCAACGACCACACCAGCCGGTGTGCGGGCTCACGCCAAGCCGCACGGGGGAGGCTCCCTCGAGCAGACCCCGATGACGCACCGGCAGATCATGGAGGCCATCTCCGGCCTGCTGCTCGGCATGTTCGTGGCGATCCTGTCGTCCACGATCGTCACCAACGCCCTGCCGCACATCATCACCGACCTGGGCGGTGGCCAGTCCGCCTACACCTGGGTCGTCACCGCCTCGCTGCTGGCCATGACCGCGACCACCCCGCTCTGGGGCAAGCTCGCCGACCTGTACAGCAAGAAGATCCTCGTCCAGATAGCCCTGGTCATCTACGTCCTGGGCTCCGCGGCGGCCGGTCTGTCGCAGAACGCCGGCATGCTGATCGCCTGCCGTGTCATCCAGGGCGTCGGCGTCGGCGGTCTGTCGGCGCTCGCCCAGATCGTCATGGCCGCGATGATCTCGCCGCGCGAGCGGGGCCGTTACTCCGGCTACCTCGGCGCGACCTTCGCCGTCGCCACCGTCGGCGGCCCGCTGCTCGGCGGTGTCATCACCGACACCTCGTGGCTGGGCTGGCGCTGGTGCTTCTACGTCGGCGTGCCCTTCGCCGTCATCGCGCTGATCGTGCTGCAGAAGACCCTGCACCTGCCGGTCGTGAAGCGGGACGTCAAGGTCGACTGGGCCGGCGCGTTCTTCGTCGCCGCCGCCGTCTCCCTGCTGCTGGTCTGGGTCACCTTCGCCGGTGACAAGTACGACTGGATCTCCTGGCAGACGTACGCGATGATCGGCG
>NZ_JAEKKT010000249.1 GCF_019510245.1 Streptomyces sp.
GCCTGACCGCCCTCGGCGTGCGTCAGCCGGTCGGCGTCGTCGTCGGCATCACACCCTGGAACGCGCCGCTGATCCTCGGCGTGCGCTCCATCGTGTGGCCGCTGGTGTGGGGCAACACCGTGGTGCTGAAGTCCTCCGAGCAGACACCCCTCACCCAGGCCGCCATCGTCCAGGTGCTGCACGACGCCGGCGTACCCGCCGGAGCGGTCAACCTCATCAGCAACGCGCCCGAGGACGGTCCGAGCGTCGTCGAGGCGCTGATCGCCCACCGCGCCGTGACACGCGTGAACTTCACCGGATCCAGCCGGGTCGGCCGTATCATCGGCGAACTCGGCGGCCGCCACCTCACCCGTGTCGTACTCGAACTCGGTGGCAAGGCGCCCTTCCTGGTGCTCCCCGACGCGGATCTGGAGGAGGCCGCCGCCGCGGCCAGCTTCGGCGCCTTCATGAACCAGGGCGAGATCTGCATGTCGACCGAGCGCGTCATCGTCGACAGAACTGTCGCCGACGAGTTGTCCTCCCGCCTGGCCGAGCGTGCCGCCAAGCTCGTCGTCGGACCCCCGAGCGACCCCGCCTCACAGGTCGGTCCGCTGGTCCACGGCGCCGCCCGCGACCACGTGGTCGAGTTGATCGAGGACGCCCGCGCCAAGGGCGCGCAGGTTCTGGCGGGCGGCACGGCCGACGGCCTGTTCGTGCACCCCACCGTGCTGCGCGGGGTCACGCCGGACATGCGCATCTACACCGAGGAGACCTTCGGACCGGTGGTCTCGATCATCGAGGTGGATTCGACCGACGAAGCCGTCACGGTCGCCAACGACACCGAGTACGGACTGTCCGCCGCGGTCTTCGGCAAGGACGCGGCCGCCGCCCTCGACGTGGCCCGCCGCATCAAGTCGGGCATCTGCCACATCAACGGCGCCACCGTGCACGACGAACCCCAGATGCCCTTCGGCGGTGTCGGCGCCAGCGGATGGGGCCGGTTCGGGTCCCGCGCCGCGCTGGAGGAGTTCACCGAGCTGCGCTGGATCACCATCCAGTCCGGATCCCGCCACTACCCCATCTGACATGCGACGAGGTCGTACGGAGCACGTGACACGGCGTGCGCCGCGCCCTGAGCCCTTGCTCCCATGGCTGTGGGGCCTCGCTGCGGCCTTCAGCCCGGCGGTGGGAGCTGCATGGCTGGCGGACGCCCGAGAAACAGAGGCCTCCCAGCGGCTCGACCGAGAGCTCGAAGAGTTCTTCCGGTCCGTCTGACCGCGCCCCTGTACCAGCATCTCCACCCCTCCGAGGAGTCAACAATGTCGCAGGCCGACAACGACCGCCACGAGATACGGCGGCTCATCGAGAACTGGGCGCTGTGGCGCGACGCCGGGGACTGGGAGCGCTTCGCCACGGTCTGGCATCCGCGTGACGGCTGGATGAGCGCCACCTGGTTCCAGGGCAGCGCCACCGACTTCATCAAGGCCAGCCGCGAGGGCTTCGAGAACGGCGTCAGCATCCTGCACTTCCTGGGCGGCCACACCGCGGACATCGTCGGCGACCGCGCCATCGCCCAGACGAAGATGACGATCAATCAGCGCGCGAGCGTCGACGGCGTCGAGGTCGATGTCGTATGCACAGGCCGCTTCTACGACTTCCTCTCCCGCCACGAGGGTCGCTGGACCCTGGTGCGTCGGCAGCCGATCTACGAGAAGGACCGGCTCGACGTCGTGGACCCCGCCGCCTCGCTGACGTTGGCCCCGGAACTCCTGGGCCAATTCCCGGCCGGCTACCGGTACTTGGCCTACCTGCAGACCAAGGCGGGATTCACGGTGAAGGACGGGCTTCCCGGCCTCACCGGCGCAGCCGTCGAGCAGCTCTACGGTGAAGGCAAGCAATGGCTGGTGGAGGCCTGATGAAGTTCACCCACGCGACCCTTCCCCAGCGGGTGGTGTTCGCGGCCGGGGAGTCACCCGCCGCCGTGGCGGCGGAGGTCGAGGCACTCGGCGGTTCCAAGGTCATGTTGATCGCGTCGGACCGTGAGAAGGAGCTGGCCGACCCGATCGCCAAGGAGATCCCGGTCGTCCTTCGTCACGAAGAGGTCGTGATGCACGTGCCGGTCGAGGTCGCCGGGCGAGCCCTCCGGACGGCGGTCGACGCGGGAGCGGACATCCTGGTCAGCGTCGGCGGCGGCTCGACCACGGGACTGGCCAAGGCGGTGGCGCTGACCACCGGGCTGCCGATCGTCGCGGTGCCCACCACGTACGCGGGCTCCGAGGCGACCAACGTGTGGGGCCTGACCGAAGGCGAGACCAAGACCACCGGCGTGGACGACAAGGTGCTGCCCGCCTCGGTCGTCTACGACGCCGCTCTGCTCACCTCCCTGCCCGGCGAGATGACCGTGGCCAGCGGCCTGAACGCGATGGCGCACTGCGTGGACTCGATGTGGGGACCGCGCACCGACCCGATCGACCGGGCACTGGCGCAGGAGGGCATCCGCGCGCTGGCGACCGGTCTGCCGGCGGTGGCCGACGACTCGGCCGGCGTCGAGGGCATCGAGCAGACGCTGTACGGCGCCTACCTCGCCGCCGTCGCGTTCGCCTCGGCAGGCTCCGGGATGCATCACAAGATCTGTCACGTCCTCGGCGGCATGTTCAACCTCCCGCACGCACAGACCCACGCGGTCGTGCTGCCCTACGTGCTGGCCTTCAACGCCCCGCACGCCCCCGAGGCGGAAGCCCGTATCGCCCAGGCATTCGGCTCCCAGAAGGCCGGCGCCGGCCTGGCCACCCTGCGCGAGGTGCTCGACGCGCCGAGGGCACTGCGCGACTACGGCATGCCCGAGGACGGCATCGCCAAGGCGCTGGGGCCGATCATGAAGGCGATCCCCGACAACAACCCGGCCCCCGTCACCGACGAGAACCTGACCGCGCTGCTGAAGGCGGCGTGGGCCGGCGACCCGATCAACTGAAGGAGGCCGTCATGGCTACCTACGTCAACCCCGGCTCGGCCGAGGCCGGTGCCCACGGCACCATCTACCGCGAGGTGTCGCCGGAGCAGCAGACCGTCGAGCAGCAACTCGTCGACAACGTCGTGGCCTCCTTCGACGCCTGCCAGGACCCGCGGCTGCAGGAGCTGATGACCTCCCTGGTCAAGCACCTGCACTCCTTCATCCGCGAGGTCCGGCTGACCGAGGAGGAGTGGGGGACGGCGATCGACTTCCTCACCAAGGCCGGCCACATCACCGACGAGGTCCGGCAGGAGTTCATCCTGCTCTCCGACACTCTCGGCGCGAGCATGCAGACCATCAACGTCAACAACCAGGCCTACAAGGGCGCCACCGAGGCCACCGTCTTCGGGCCGTTCTTCGTCGAGGACTCCCCCGCCATCGAGCTCGGCGAGGACCTGGCCTTCGGCGCCCCCGGCGAGCCCTGCTGGGTCGAGGGCACCGTCACCGACACCGACGGCACCCCGCTCGCCGGCGCGCTCATCGAGGTCTGGGAGGCCGACGAGGACGGGCTGTACGACGTGCAGTACGAGGCCGGAAAGCGCGCCGGCCGGGCGCACCTGTTCTCCGCGGCCGACGGCAGCTACCGCTTCTGGGGCCTCACCCCGACGCCGTACCCGATCCCCGACGACGGGCCTGTCGGCAAGATGCTCGAAGCGGTCGGCCGCTCACCGCTGCGCGCCGGCCACCTGCACTTCATGGTGTCCCACGAAGGAGCCCGCACGCTGGTGACCCACATCTTCCCCGAGGGTGACCCGATCGGCCGCAAGGACACCGTCTTCGGCGTGAAGGACTCGCTGATCAAGCGATTCGAGCAGCAGCCCGCCGGTACGCCCACCCCCGACGGCCGCGTCCTCGACGGCACATGGAGCCGTGTGCGCTTCGACATCGTCCTTGCCCCCAAGGGCGTGTGACCTGCCCGCCGCTCCCACCGAGGAGGCGGTTCCCGTCGCTGGGGCGGTGCGCCGCCGTCGCGACGGACGCGGAGACGCCGACGGGCGGCCCGGAGGGCACGATGGCCCACCCGTCCTACGTACAGCGGCGCGAGGCGAGGCGTCTCACACCAGCCAGTGCCGCAAGCAGCAGGGCCAGGTACGGTTTGCCGACGTTGATCCGGTAGGCGGCGAGCGCTGTGGACGGCCGACCGTCCACAGCGCTCTTCCGGCCTCCTGCCGGAAGGCGGCCCGCGTCCCGCTCGGCTCCCGTCAGGCCGCCGGCAGCAACTCCGCGAAGTCGCGCAGCGGGCGCGTGCCGTCCCAGTCGACCGATGCCCGCCAGACGGAAGTGAAGATCCCGCGCGTGACCTCGTTGTCCTGGACGAGCTCGATCATCCCCGGGGCCTCCTCACCGGTCTCCAGGAAGAAGACCTCACCCCCTGGGACACGACCGTGGAAGAGCACCGACGCTCCGCCCGCCTCACGACGTGCGACCTCTTCCTCGACGTTCGGAACGGCCTTGGCGACGTGATGGAAGCCATAGCCACGGCGCGCGTGGGCGTCCCTGTAGATGGACGGCTCGTCGTCCAGGGTCTGGATCAGCTCGACCATCGTGTGGCCCGAGAAGGCGAGGGCGAGGGTGAACTCGGCCTTTCCCGGCTCACCACGGTAGGTGGAGCCCGCTCCGCCGATCCTCTCGTTCACGAACCAGGGGCCGACGCCGAGTTCACCGGTCCACCAGCGCATCCCGGCGGTGAGGTCGGGGACCGTGTAGGCGAACTGGATGATGGCGTCGGTCGGCTGGCCGAAGGGAAACTCCATGCTGGTTGTCCTCGCTCGTCTCTATGCCGACGGGCGGGTGAAGCCGGTGGCGCCGCCGTCCACCGGGAGGGCCGCGCCCGTGATGTAGCCGGCTTCGGATGAGGCCAGGAAGAGCACCGCGTCAGCGAGTTCGTCCGGTTCTCCCTCTCGGAGCATGGGAGTGCTGAGCCTGACCCGCTCCCGGAATGCCTCGGCTCCGCCGGGCGGAAGGCCCGTCGTGCGGGCGGCGATGTCGGTGTTCATGCCGCCCGGAATGACGATGTTGACCCGGATTCCGTCGCCGATGACTTCGGCGGCGAGGATGCGTGTCAGGTGCTCCAGCGCGGCCTTGCTGGTGCCGTAGGCGGCGGTTCCCGCGCTGGCCCTCCGACCGGCCGCCGAGCCGCAGAAGACGACGGCCCCGCCGGGTGCGAGCAAGGGCCTGAGACCCTGCATGAGGAAGAACGAGCCCTTGACGTTGGTGTCGAACACCATGTCCCAGGTGGCTTCGTCCATGTCGTCGAGGCGCTTGATGCCCGCCTGCCCGGCGTTGAGGAAGGCGGCGTCAAGGTGGTCGACCTGTGCGGCGACCTCGGTGACGGCGGCCTTGATGCCGGCCACTGAGGAGAGGTCGGCCGCCACGGCGATCGTGCCCTCGCCGATCAGTTCGCTCGCGAGCTTCAGCTGGTCCGGGTCCCGCGCGACGATGACCACACGCGCACCCTCGCGCGCGAAGGCCTGTGCGGCCGCCAGACCCAGGCCCCTGCTGCCGCCGGTCACGAGACAGGTCTTTCCGAGGAAACGATGACGCCGGTCATCGACGGCCCCGTCGCTGCTTCCGGCGTCAGTCGTGACGTTCATGGTTCTCCTTCGTGGGGGGTTCAGGAGTGGCGGTTCAGCAGTGGCGGTTCAGCAGTGGAAGTTCATGTGTCGATCTCGATGCCGCCGAACGGAGCCCCGCCGTTCAGGACGCGCTCCTCCGGCGGAATGGGCGCAAGGCTCACCCGTACGTCGATGCAGGTCGGCCGGCGGGCCGCCAGAGCGGCCTCGATCGCCGGGCGGAGCTGGTCGAGTTCGGTGACGTCGACGCCGTCCGCACCGAGAGCCCGTGCCACGCCGCTGTAGGAGCCGTTCTGCAGGCGGTTGTTGGT
Source organism: Streptomyces sp. (assembly GCF_019510245.1). Taxonomy (GTDB): domain Bacteria; phylum Actinomycetota; class Actinomycetes; order Streptomycetales; family Streptomycetaceae; genus Streptomyces. Next base: position 5,874 of record NZ_JAEKKT010000249.1, read on the forward strand.
GACGCGGTCCTGTCCGAACAGGAACTGCTGGGTGTGCAGGGTGGCGCCCCAGGCCTGGTTGTTGAGGACGATCACGACGACCGGGAGTCCCGCGCGGACGAGGGAGTCGAACTCGGCGAGGCTGTAGCCGACGGCGCCGTCGCCGGTGACGAGAATCGTCGCCTTGTCGGGGGCCGCGTACTGCGCTCCCAGGGCCACGCCGAAGTTGCTGCCCATCGAGCTGAGGTAGCCGTGCCCTAGGTAGTGGGCCAGCGGGGCGAGGGCGATCGTCTCGGAGAGCCACAGCTCGGTCAGGGCGCCGTCGACGACCACGGTGGCGTCGTCGGGGACGCTCTCGGCGATCGTACGGACCGCGAGGTACGGGTGGATCGCGTCGTCCTCGTGCTCCTCGGTCTCGGCGGCGAGCGCGGATCGCCGAGTGGCCGAGATGCCCCGCAGGGTCCCCAGCCAGTCGTCGCGCCCGGAGGGCACGGGGCTGTCGCCCAGGCGCTCGTACAGCAGGCCGATCGTGCCGATCGGGTCGGCCTGGACGCCGAGTTCGACGTCCTGCAGACGGCCGAGTTCACGGCCGTCGGGGTCGATCTGGAAGATCCGCGCGCTCTTCGGGAGCAGTCTCCCCGTGCCGAACTGCGTGGCCAGTCCGAAGCGCAGCCCCAGCAACAGGACCAGGTCGGGCCGCTCGTCCTCGGGGACGGTGGCCAGGGACTGGATGAGACCGACGTGCTGCTCTGAGCCCACGATCGCCCCGAGGCCCTCCCAGTCGGAGAAGAGGGGCACTCCGGTACGGGCGGCGAACTCGTGCAACCGTGTCCGTGCCTCGGCGGTGACGAAGGACTTGCCGACCAGCGCGATCGGCCGCCGGGCGGCGGCGAGCGCCTCGATGATCCGGTCGATGCCATCGGTGGGGGCGATGCCGGTGCCGTCGATGTCGAGGCGGTAGTCCTCGACCTCGTCCGCGTCGACCTGCTGGCGCAGGACGTCCCAGGGAATGTCGAGGAGCACCGGGCCCTTGGGCTCCGACTGCGCTATGCGTATCGCCTGGGCGACCAGGCGGGGGATCAGCTCGGTACGGGTGACGCGGTGCGCGAACTTGGTCACCGGGGTGGCCATCGCGACCTGGTCGAACCCGGCCTGCTGGTCGTTGACCTGGTCCGTCTCGAGGGGGCCGGAGCCGGCGATGTAGAGGACCGGGGTTCGGTCCAGATGGGCGTTGGCGACAGAGGTCAGGACGTTGGTGAAGCCGCCGCCGGCCGTGACGACGGCAACTCCCAGGTTTCCGGTGACGCGCGCATAGCCCTCGGCCGCGTGGCCGGCGTTCATCTCGTGGCGCACGTCGACGATCCGGAGCTTGGCGTCGAGGGCGTCCTGGAGGATGCCGTCGATATGTGCTCCGGGCAGGCCGAAGGCGACGTTGACTCCGGCTCGCTGCAGCGTTCGCACGACGAGCCCACTACCGGTTGCGGGTGCCATTCGGTGGTCCGCCCTTCTGGACATACTCAGGGTTCCGACAAAAGTCGCCGGAACAGGGCCGTATCTCGGGCCATCCGTACCGGAGTCTCGGGCGCGGCCCCGGTGACGACAATGGCCGTGTTCGTTGGATGGTCAACGCCTTGTCCGACAGAGACAGGCCGACATCCCTGGGCAGGACTTTTGGGCGGCCCGGTACGTCGTTCCAGGCGGTGCGAGTCCGGTCGGCGCAGCCGCGCGGACGGCGTGACGCGGTTGCATCACGCCGTCCGCGAGTTACGAGGCGGCCGGAGTTCACCATCTACGACCAGCTGACCTTCATGCGGCAGATCGGGCTCGCCTGACGTTCTCATCAACCAACGCGTCCATGTCCCCCGGGAGGCACATGTGCCTCCCGCAGGACCGCTCACACGGAGGCAGAGACGGCGACCTCGGGGTCGTACTCGTAGATCCAGCCGTTCGACCTGAGCGGGTCGGCCTGCGAGTACGCCAGGTCGCGGGCCTGCTGGTCGGGGCCGTCCGGAAGGTGGTTGATGTGGGACCGCCCGTGCGACACCTCCTGCAGGCGCGCCGTGCGGCGTCGGCGGAGTTCTTCGTAGCGCCCCAGGGCCGCCAGCGGGTTGTCCGGGTCCTCCGCCAGACAGAGGGCCAGGACGGCGCCGTCCTCGATCGCCTGGGCAGCGCCCTGGGCGAAGAACGGGAACATCGGGTGGGCCGCGTCACCCAGCAGGGTCGCGTTGCCGCGGTTCCAGTTGTCGAGAGGCTCGCGGTCGAGCAGCGCCCAGCGTCCCGGTGTGTCGGCCGACCTGATCAGCTCCACCAGGCGCGGATCCCAGCCGTCGAACTCGTCGAGCAGTTCCCCGAGCGTCGCGGTGGCCGTCCACGACTCGACACTGCTCGCACCGGCTGGTGCGAAGGCGACGAGATTGACGTAGTCCCCGCCGGAGACCGGGTAGTGCACGAGGTGGTGGTCGGGGCCGATCCAGAGGGTCTGGGCGCGCCGCCTGGCGAACTCGGGTGCTTTGTGCGCCGGCACGAGGGCCCGGTAGGCGCAGATGCCCGACTCCCTGGTCCGAGTCGGCCCGACGATCGCGCTACGCACGCGTGAGTGGACTCCGTCGGCACCGATGAGGATGTCCGGGCGAACTGTTTCGCCGTCCTCGAACCGGAGCACCGCCTGGTCGTTTTCGAACTCGACCGAGACGCAGCGCCTGCCGAGGTGGAGCGAGTCCTCGGGGACGGCCGACCTCAAGGCATCCAGCAGGTCTGCGCGGTGGGCGGTGTAGGTGTGCTCGCCGTACAAACGTTTGCAGCCGGCCTGGAGGTTCTCCGCGGAGAGGACGGTGCCGTTCTCCCAGCGCCGGAACTCCCAGCCGATCTCCATCTGCACCGCGCGCTCGACGAACCGGTCCAGCACGCCGAGACGCCGGAGCAGGCGGGCGGCGTTGGGGGCGATCACCAGGCCGGCTCCGACCTCGGTGAGGGCTGCGGCCTGCTCGTAGACGTCACTGTGGAAGCCCTTGTCGCGGAGGAAGGCCGCGGCAGCGAGGCCTCCGATGCCGCCACCGAGGATCGCGATCCTGGGGCCTGCTTCCGTAGTCATCATGCTCTTTCACTCCCGTTGACCTCTGGCGAGGTGGTGACTGGCTGCCTGCAAGAGTTCGGCAAAGTACGCGCTGAAAGAACAGCTTCATTCATCCAACGAACATTGGAGGTAGAGTCACGGCGCCACGCAGGATGAAGGAGAGGCCCATGCCTCGTGCGAACGAGCCAGGACGCACTGTCAGCTCCCGCCTCTGGGATCTGCTGTTCGCCTTCGACCCCAACAACACCGAGCTGAGCCTCGCCGACCTGGTCCGGCGCACCGGCATGCCGCACGCCACCGCCAGGCGCCTGACGCTCGAACTCGTGGAGGCGGGCGCGCTGGAACGCACCAGCGACAACCGCTTCGCGATCGGCCTGCCGCTGTGGCGCCTCGGGACCCTCGCACCACGCGCCGAGACGCTGCGCAGCGCCGCGCAGCCGTTCGTGGAGGACCTGTACACGGCTCTTCGCCAGCATGTGCAGTTGGCTGTACTCCAGGGCGACCAGGCCGTGATCATCGAGCGGTTGTCGGCCCACAACGCCGTCGGTCTGACGTCACAGGTCGGCGGCCAGCTGCCCCTGCACTGCTCGGGCGTCGGCAAGGTACTGCTGAGCCACAGCAGTCCGGCGTTCATCGACGAGGTGCTGGCCGGAAGACTGCGACGCTTCACTCCCCGAACGATCGTGGACCCGACCGAACTCCGAGGCCAGCTGGCGTCCTGTCGCTCGACCGGAACGGTGGTCGTCAAGGAGGAGCTCAGTGAGGGGGCCGAGTCGGTCGCGACACGCATCGTCGACGGCCACGGCAAAGTCGTCGCGGCCCTCTCCGTCGTGGTTGCCGCGGGCTCGATCAAACTGCAGGCGGCCGTTCCCTCGCTGGTCGCGAGCGGACTGGGGTTGTCCAGGAGTCTCGGCTGGAGGCCGGGCATCCCCATTCGCACCTCGTGACCTCTCGCGGGGCGAGGAAACCGGCACGTCAGCGCGTCATGCCGACGGTTGCCGCCGGGAGAGCTGCATGTGACCGAGGCGCCATCCCTCGTCGGTCGAGAACCACACCCGGGTGGCCACGGCCTGCACCAGGAACGGCGGCAGGTCGGGCAGGCGCCGGATGCGCATCTTCTGGAAGCACGTCACGACGGCCCGTCCGCCCCGCTCCCGGCAGGTCACCTCGCTGGTCTCGGCCTCGACCGTGGGTCCCATGGACGCGTTGTAGCCGAGGAAGCGCTCGCGTTCATGGACGTTCCCGACCGGGCCGTGCACGATCACGCAGTCGGGAAGCATGAGTTCACGCTGTTCCTCGTCCCCCTTCGTGATCGCGACGAGCCAGGCGGCCTCCGCCTCGGCGACCGTGGCCGGTGTCCGGACGTCGTTCCTGCTCGTCCCCGGGTGTGTCGTGGTCATGGTGCGGCTCCCGTCCGAATGTGTCGGTTGATCGTTGTCTCTTGTACGCCATGACCCGCCGCGACTACCGCTTTCGGGGAGTCGCGGCGAGCGCTCCGGTTGTCCCGGCGCAGGCGTGCCCGTCGGGCGGTCAGCCGTCGAGGGTGTGCGGGTCGTCGTCGAGATGAGCCTGGTCCGCGCCACCGGGCCCGCCCACGAGGGTGAGCGCCGCCGCCAGCAGAGCGGCCACGCCACCGAGCACGAACGCCAGGGAGTAGCTGCTGCTGAGGGCGTGGAAAGCGACGTCCTTGAGCGGGTTGAAGGGGATGACGTGACCGTCCGGCGAAGTGATGCTGCCCGGCACCGAGTTGGCGCCGAGCGGGCCCGAGCCCACGGCGTGCACCGCCGCCTCCAGCTGCGGCTTCTGATCCGCGGGAGCATGGGCCGGAGCGGCCTGAAAAGCCGCGTAGGCCTTGCTCAGGGTCGGATTGTCCGCCAGGTTGCGGGAGATCTCCTTGGCGGCCTGGCTCAGCGCGACTGCACCCATGATCGCGGGGCCGAGCGCGAACCCGAGGTCCCGGAACGTGCTCGTGGCGCCGCTCGCCATGCCGGCGAGGTGGTTGGGCAGCGTGTTGACCGCGACCGCGCTGATGGCGGCGAAGGCGAGCGCCGAGCCGACGCCGGCGAGGACCAGCGGCCCGACGATGGCGGTCAGTGTCCGATCGCTCGTCGGAACGCCGGCGAACCACAGCCCGCTGGCGCCGATGAGGACCAGGCCGGTGAAGAGCACCCACCGGGGGTTGTACCGCTCGAGCAGCTTGGAGGTGAGGGGCAGTTGCACAAGGCCGATGCCTCCGAAGAAGAGGTAGGCGACAGTGGACT
>NZ_JAEKKT010000187.1 GCF_019510245.1 Streptomyces sp.
CATTCCGCCGGCGACTTTCGTGGGCGCGAAGCCGGTCATGGGCCGGGTTCCGGAAGTCGGCGAACACACCGACGCCGTACTTGCCGAGTTCGGAGCACTGCCGCCGACAGAGCTCACGGACAGCCGCCGTTAGGTTCGGGTGGTCAGCATGCCGCACACGCATCGGGACAACGTCGTACAAGCGGCGAGGTCGTTTCTCTTCGTGCCCGGCGATCAACCGGCGCGCTTCGACAAGGCGGTCGACTCGGGCGCAGATCTGGTGGTGATCGACCTCGAGGACGCGGTCGCGGGAGACCGCAAGGACAGAGCGCGCGCAGCAGCGGTCGAGTGGCTCTCACACGGCGGTCGTGCATGCGTGCGGATCAACGACGCGTCGAGCCCGCTGTACGGCACCGACCTGGACGCTCTTGCCGGCATTCCCGGCCTCGTGGCGGTCATGGTTCCGAAAACCGACTCGCCGGAGTCGTCGACGGCTGCCGCCGAGCGGGCCGGCGTACCGGTGATCGCCTTGATCGAGTCGGCGATCGGCATGGTCCGCGTCCATGACATCGCCCGCACCCCCGCAGTCGCCCGCCTGGCCTTCGGGCACCTCGACTACGCACTCGACCTGGGCGCCGACCCCGGGTGGAGCGCGATGCTCCACGCCCGGTCGTCCCTGGTACTCGCATCGAGGGCGGCCGCGCTGCCAGGCCCCGTCGACGGTGTCACCACGGCGCTGGACGACGCCGAGACCCTTGACGGGGATCTGAGACGGGCGAAGGAGACCGGCTTCACGGCGAAGCTCCTCGTCCACCCCAAGCAGGTGGCGCTCACCCACGCCGCGTTCCGGCCCGACGAGGAGGCGGTCCGCTGGGCCCGCCGCGTCGTCGCATCCGCCACCGGGAGCAGCGCTGCCCGCGTGGACGGACACATGGTCGACGCCCCGGTCCTCGCACGGGCCAAGGCCATCCTGCAGCGAGCCGGCTGACAGCCGCACCGGCGTACGGGTGGCGCAGCACGCCGTGCCCGTGGGTCTGCGCACACCTTCATGCACCAGATGAATCACCGGGCGAACATTCCCGGCCTCGTCAACTCCGGCTCCGGCCAACATCCTTTGTTTACAGGCGATGTCCGTCTTGTGACAGGCAGGAGAAGCCATGTCCCTCACCACCCAGCGCCCCAGCGACCTCGACCGCAAGCGCTTCTTCATCGACGGAGCGTGGGTCGACCCGAGCGGTGACCGCGTGCAGGAGCAGATCGAGGCCGCCACGGGTGAGCGCATCGGCGTGGCCGCGCTGGGCACGGAAGCGGACGTCGACGCCGCCGTCCGCGCCGCCCGGCGTGCACTGGACGAAGGCCCGTGGGGTCGTACCACCGCGGCCGAACGTGCCGAGGTGCTGCGCAGGTTCGCGGACGCGCTCGAAAAGCGCGCCGGTGACACCTCGACTCTGGTCAGCCGCGAGAACGGAATGCCGATCGGGCTCTCTCAGATGCTGAACGGCGGGGCGCCCGCCGTCCTCCTGCGGATCTACGCCGATGTCGTCGAGAGCCTTCCGCTGGAGGAGACGCGCCCGAGCCTGGCAGGCTCGACGATCGTCCGCCGCGAACCGGTCGGCGTGGTCGGTGCGATCACACCGTGGAACTTCCCGCAGGCGCTCGCCATGTTCAAGATCGCGCCGGCGCTCGCCGCCGGGTGCACGGTGGTCCTGAAGCCCTCGCCGGAGACCGCGCTCGACTCGTACGTCTTCGCCGACGCCGCCCAGGAGGCCGGGCTTCCCGCGGGCGTGCTGAACATCGTGCTCGGTGACCGTGACGCCGGCGCCGCGCTCGTGTCCCACCCGCTGGTCGACAAGATCGCCTTCACCGGGTCCACCGCGGCCGGCCGGGCCATCGGCCAGGAGTGCGGACGGCTGATCCGCCGGGTCACCCTCGAACTGGGCGGCAAATCGGCTGCGATCTTCCTCGAGGACGGCAACGTCGAGACACTGCTGGCCGGCCTGGACAACGCGTCCTTCCTCAACAACAGCCAGACCTGCACGACACAGTCGCGGATCCTCATCGCACGCTCCCGCTACGACGAAGTGGTCGACGCCGTCGCGGGTTTCGCGGACGCCTACCGACTCGGGGACCCTCTCGACCCCACTGTGACCCTGGGCCCGATGGCCACCCGTACACACCTGGAGCGCGTCCTCACCTACATAGAGATCGCCAAGAACTCGGACGCCCGACTCGTCACCGGCGGTGGCAGGCCCGATCACCTGGGCCGCGGATGGTTTGTGCAACCGACCGTCTTCGCCGACGTGGACAACGCCGACCGGCTGGCCCGGGAAGAGGTGTTCGGCCCCGTCATGGCGCTCATCCCGTTCGACGACGACGATGACGCGGTCCGGATCGCCAACGACAGCAACTACGGCCTTGGCGGCTCGGTGTGGAGCGCCGACGAGGACCGCGCGCTGGCCGTGGCGCGCCGCGTCCGTACCGGCACGATCGGGCTCAACTACTACACCCTCGACCTCGGTGCGCCGTTCGGCGGATACAAGGACTCGGGCATCGGCCGTGAACTCGGTCCGGAGGGGATCAACGCCTACCTCGAGTACAAGTCCGTCTACGCGTCGACGAAATACCTCCCGGCATGAACCGGACACCAGGAACAACGAGAGAGGACGCGCAGTCATGACGGACCCCGTCGAGGTCGTCAACGCCTACTTCGCCTCAGTCACCGCAGCCGACCCGCGGGCCGTGGCCGACCTCTTCGCCGCGGACGCCGTTCTCCAGAACGCCGCCGGCACACTCACCGGTGCCGACGCGATCAGGCGGATGTACGAGAACGGCCTCGAGCCCGGTGCGATGAAGCCGAACCCCCGACGGTTTGTCGTCGACGGCGAGAACGTCGCCGTGGAGATCGACCTGATCGCCAACGGGAGTGCCGTGGCACTCGCCGACTTCTTCACCATCCGCAACGGAAAGATCGAACGCCTCGCCATCTACAGCCTCACCCCCACCGACGGACGTCTCTTCGACAAGGTCGGCGTCGACCCCGGCGCGGCGTGACCTGACGCCCCGCCGTACTGGGCGTTACCCCATCACCAGTTCACAAGGAGAACAATGAAGGTCGCAGTATTCGGCCCCGCACGGCGGGTCGGTGTGGTGCACGAAGGTTCCGTCGTCGACATCAACGCCGCGTACGCGAAATACCTGGCCGAGACCTCGCCTGCCGCCCGGCCACTGGCTGAGGCAGCCGCAGCCGTCCCCGCCCAGCTCAACGCGTTCATCGAGGAGGGGGCGCGGGCCCTGGACGGTGCGCGGGCCGCGCTGGAGTACCTGCTGGACCAGGCGCAGGACGTGCGTGGGCTGACAGGGGAGCAGCTCTGGTTCGCACTCGACGAGGTGCGGCTGCACGCCCCGGTAGAGGGACAGTCCCGCGTCCTGTGCGCTCTTGCCAACTTCGCCGACCACATGCAGAGCGCGGCCGAGAACTCCCACGGCGAGGACACCGAGGAAACCATCAACCGTCTCCTCGCGGGAGGACCCAAGTTCTTCGTGAAGGACCACCGCGCCGTCTCCGCGAGCGGCGATCCCCTGCGCTACCCGGCACGCACCCAGCGGCTGGACTACGAGGCGGAGGTGGCCGTCGTGATCGGCAGGAGCGGCCGCGACATCAAGGGCGATGACCTCGCTTCCCATGTGTGGGGCTACACCCTGTTCAACGACTGGTCGGTGAGGGACAACGTCTCCTTCGGCCCCGATTTCATGCACTCGAAGAACTTCGACGGCTCCGCGACGATCGGACCCTGGATCGTCGTCGACGACGGTATCGATCCGCAGGACATTCCCATCGAATGCCGGGTCAACGGCGAAGTGCGCCAGAGCGGCAACACGCGTTCCATGGTCCACTCCTTCGCCGCGCTCACCGAGCATCTCTCCAGGGACACGACCCTGTTGCCCGGCGACCTGATCGCCAGTGGCACGCCCAAGGGCACCGCCGTCGACTCCAGCCGGCAGGGACCCGACGGATCGTTCCCGGACACGCTGTTCCTCAAGCCCGGTGACGTCGTGGAAGTCTCCTCCGCCCTGATCGGCGCCATCCGCAACGAAGTCGTCAAGCCGACGGACTGAGGAGACGACCATGACCACGGAGAAGTTCGAGGTCGGCGGCGTCCTGTACGACCGCCCCTTCAAGATCCGCCGACTCAACCACTTCGGCATCAGCGTCGACGACACCGGCGAGTCGGCGAGGTTCTACCGGGACGTGCTCGGGTTCGCGGAGTCCGACAAGCTCGATCTCCAGAAGTATGACCCGGGCCCCTGGCTCGACTCGGTCCCCGACAAGCACGTCTACTTCCTGCGGCACAACAGCGACCACCACACCTTCGTGCTCATGCCGCGCCCGTGGGTCGAGCACCGGGAGCCGCCGGCCCGTTTCGACATCACGGTCAACCAGATCACCTGGCAGGTCGGCAGCCTCCGCGAGGTGGTCGAGGCGCGGCGCTGGCTCGCCGAGCTCGGGCAGAAGATCGGCCGCTACGGCCGCGACCCCGGGTCCAACTGGCACACCTACTTCCCGGACCCGACCGGCCACACCAACGAGCTGGAGTACGGCATCGAGCAGGTCGGCTGGGACGGCCTGAGCAAGCCCGAGGTGACGTGGCCGTGGCTGAACGAGCACCCCGAGCTGCCGTACAAGGCGGAGTCGACCGAGCTTGCCGAAGCCCTCGCCGGCGGCGTCGATCTGACGTCGGGCCACCGCTGGCTGGATGAGCTGCCCAAGACGTACGACGTCGGTGGTGTCCTGCTCGCGCGGCCGTTCAAGCCGGTGCGGATCGGACCGGTGAGCATCTTCGTCGAGGACCTCGACGCGGCGGAGCGTTTCTACACCGAGCGCCTCGGCCTGCACAAGAGCGAGGAGTCCTCGGTCGCCGGGCACCGCGTCCTGTTCCTGCGGGCGAACACCGAGCATCACAGCCTGACGCTCCTCCCACTGGAACTGCGCGGCGTGCTCGGCGCGCGGGAGGACAGCACCTTGCTCGCCTTCGGCGTGCAGGTCGGTTCCTACGAGCAACTCCGCGAGGCGAAGGAGTTCCTGGAGGAGAAGGGCGTCAAGCTCATCGACCTGCCGCAGGAGATCCACGCGGGGATCGACTACGTGATCCACGCGGTCGCCCCCGACGGGCACGTGATGCAGCTGTACTACTACATGGAGCAGGTCGGCTGGGACGGCCGCGTACGGCCGGAGGGCGAGCGCCGGAAGGTCCAGGCCGGCGTGTGGCCACAGACGCTGACGCCGCTCTTCGACACCTACGGCGGCGAGACCTTCTGGGGACCGCTCGGCTGACGGACGGCGCCGTGCCGTCCGTCGCTCATGACGCACCACGAGAGAGGTCCTGTTGCCTGAGATCAAATTCCACCATGCCGGAGGCGAGACGGACATCGTCGAGGCGGACGCTGGTGTCAGCGTGATGCGCGCGGCAGTGGAGAACGGCGTGGCCGGCATTGTCGGTGAGTGCGGGGGGCAGGCGATGTGTGCGACCTGCCATGTCCTCGTTCGCGACTCCTACTTGAGCGGGTTGCCGCCCATCGGTGACGACGAGGAAGAGATGCTCGAGTGCACGGCCAGCCCGCGCGACGGGCTACGCAGCCGCCTGGGGTGTCAGCTGACGCTGGGCGTAGATCTGCAGGAGGTCGAGGTCGATGTGCCCGAGTCCCAGGTCTGACCCTGCCGTCCGCCGCGTGGTCGTCATTGGTGCCGGACATGCCGGGGTCCAGGTGGCGGATGCGTTGCGCGCGGGCGGCCATGCCGGTCCCCTGGCCCTCGTCGGCGACGAGCCCGTCCTGCCCTACCAGCGTCCACCGCTGTCCAAGGACTACCTGTCACCCACCCGGACACCGGCCACGCCCCATTTGCGGGCGCGACAGTACTTCGCCGGCCATCGGATCGACCTGCACACCGGTGTCACCGCCACCGGTCTGGGGCGGCCATCACGCACTGTTCGGCTTTCCGACGGCCGCGAGTTGCCCTACGACGTCCTGGTGCTGGCCACTGGGGCGGCCAACCGCACGCTCGCCGTCCCAGGATCCGACCTGGCGGGCATCCACACGCTGCGTACCCTCGGCGACGCCGACACCCTGCGTGCGGCCCTGTCCCGAAGCCGGGCAGTGCTCGTCGTCGGCGCCGGGTTCATCGGCCTGGAGTTCGCCGCGGCGGCCCGCAAGCACGGGCTTCGGACCACCGTCCTGGAGGCAGCGGACCGCCCCCTGGGCCGAGCGCTGTCCGCGGAGATGGCCTCCCACCTCACGGCCGCACACCGGACGGCCGGCACCGATCTACGGCTCGGTGAGGCGGTCGCACGGTTCACCGGAGACGGCGGTCGCGTGAACGGTGCCATCAGCACCACGGGTGTGCGGTACCAGGCTGATCTCGTAGTCGTAGGTATCGGCGTCGTGCCGCGGGTCGAACTCGCCGTCCAGGCCGGCCTTCCGGTCGCGGACGGGATCGTCGTCGACGAGTATCTGCGCACCGCCGACTCCGCGGTATACGCCGTCGGCGACTGCGCCAACCACCCCAACGTGCACGCCGGTGTCCGGATGCGGGTGGAGTCGGTACAGAACGCCACCGACCAGGCGCGCCACGTCGCCTCGACGATCCTCGGTGGCACTGATGCCTACGCGGACCTGCCCTGGTTCTGGAGCCACCAAGGTGAGCTGAAGCTGCAGATCGCCGGCGTGCGCCGGCCCGATGACGAGAGTGTCGTGACCGGTGATCCCGACGCCGGCCGTTTCTCGGTCTGCTGCTACCGGCGGGGCCGCCTCGTCGCTGTCGAATCGCTCAATCGTCCCGCTGACCACGTGGCGGCGCGGCGCGTGCTGACGGCCGGTCGCTCACCAGAACCCGGACAACTGCGCGATCCGGGGTTCAGCCTCAAGGAGTTCGCCCGGGAGACCGTGGCGGCCCGCTGAGTATCCGCACTTCCTCCGAGGAGCTCCCATGACAATGACGTCGCCTTCTCCTGTGCCCAGCGCGGACTGGGTGGACCCCGTGGTGATGTCCGCCGATCCCTACCCCACCTACCGCCGTTTGCTCGACGAATCTCCGGTGGCATGGGTCCCCCCGCTGAACCTGTATCTGGTGACCTCGTCCCGGGCGTGCCGGGCCATCGAAGAGGACCAGCAGACCTACAGCGCGAAGCTCACCGGGGACGGCGGCACCATGGCCAGGGCGGTGGGCGCCCGGCCGATGCTCAGCAAGGACGACCCCGACCACGCGACCGAGCGGCGAGTGATCAACCCCACCCTGCGGCCCAAGAACCTGCGCGCCCGCTGGGCCCCGGTGTTCGAACACAACGCTCGCACTCACCTCGCCGTCCTGCGTGAGCAGGGCCCCGACCAGGCCGAGCTCAACCGCGACTACGCCGCCCCCGTCGCCTCGCAGAACCTGATCGACCTGCTGGGATTCAAAGACGTCGACATCGAGGACATGCGGCGTTGGTCGAACGCCTTCGTCGCGGGCATTGGCAACCTCTTCGACGATCCGGAGATCTGGCGGCGCAACGACGAGGCCCGCGAGGAGGTCGATGCCCTGCTCGACGAACTCATCCCTTTCTACCGGTCCCACCCGGACGACACGATCGTGTCCGCGTTCGCCAACGCAGAGCTCCCGCTGACGCAGGCCACCGCGAACATCAACCTGATCATCTCCGGAGGCATGAACGAACCGCAGCACGCGATCACGAGCTCGGTGTGGGCTTTGAGCCGCCATCCCGGCCAACGCGAGCGGGCGCTCGCCGATCCGGCCCTGTGGCCGGCGGTGTTCGACGAGACCGTACGATGGCTGTCCCCGATCGGCATGTACCGTCGGGTGACGACGCGTGAGGTTGTGCTGAGGGATGTGACGCTTCCGGCGCACGCACCGATCGGCGTTGTCGTCGGCGCGGCCAACCGTGACCCCGCCGAGTTCGAACGCGCCGACGAGTTCGACATCACCCGCCCCCGACAGCCGCACTTGGCTTTCGGCAGCGGCGTGCACCTGTGCGCCGGTCACTGGGCCGCGCGCATCGGCATCGGGGAGATCGCGATACCACTGCTGTACACGGAACTTCCCGGACTGCGCGCCGACCCGCGTCGCCAAGAGGCATGGCACGGCTGGTTCTTCCGCGGACTCACCGCACTTCCCGTGACCTGGAACTGAGCGGGTGCAGTAGGAGGCACCCCGGTCTCTCCGCCGTCTACGGCTGGTGCGCAGTGTGCTCGGCGGACAGGGCCGCCTGCCTAGGCCGAGCGCAGCAGCGCCCTCGTCGAGGGGGACGGCTCGGGTCACCGGGCGGGGGCTCGGCGGCGGCTTGGCCCGGAGGAGAGCGTCATGGCGTTGGCGTTGTCCTCTGTGCTTGGCCGTCGACGCGCACGAGCCAGTCGCGGAGGCGTGACGCGACTGTGTCCGGGTCTTCGAGGGGCGAGAGGTGGCCGATCCCTTCGAGTACGTGCAGCTCCGTATCGGGGATCGAGCTCGCCATCTCCTCGCTCAGCCGGAGTGGGGTGATCGCATCGGCATCACCGGCGACGATCAATGTGGGCACCTCGATCTTCGCAATCTCCGATGTGCGATCGCGCCGGTCCAGCACCGCGAGTTGCTGGGCCGTGAAGACTTCGGCGCCGAGGTCACGCGCCATCGCGGCCGCGAGGGCGGTCACATCGGGGCGGGCCGGCGCGACGGCACCGCTGACCCGGTCCACCGCCTCGCTGAACCGGCCGGACTCGGCCAGTTCGATGACGCTGATCGAGCTCTGCCTGCGGTCGGTCGGTGCGGCAATCGCGGAAGTGTTCAGCAGCGCCAGTCCCGCGACTCGCCCAGACGCTTTGAGTGCGATGTCCAAGGAGACATAGCCTCCCATCGAGATCCCGGCCAGGTAGAACCGGTCCGGTGCCTGGGCGAGCACATCGTCCGCCATGGACTCGATCGAGTCCCCGCTGCCTTGAACGACCACGCATTCCAAGAGGTCATGGACCCGGTTGATGACTGGTTGCCACAGCCGGGCGTCGCAGCCCAGCGCGGGCACGAGGACCAACGGATACCGGAGCACGGTCGGCTCCCTTTCTTGTCGCTCTGGAATGTGGCGGTTGAGGGCTGAGGACGGCGAGCTAGGAGGCCGCGCCGTCGACACTCAGGATGGTGCCGGAGGTGAAGCCGGCGTCCTCCGAGACCAAATAGGCGACGGCCGAGGCGATCTCATGGGCGGTCCCGGTTCGACCGGCCGGGATGGCCGCCCGGATGGCGGCCTGGTCCGTGTCGGGGAGTGCGTCGAACACCCTCCTCACACGGCCCTCCTCGGGCAGGACGAGCCCGGGGGAGACCGCGTTCACGGTGATCCCGTTGCGGGCGAGGTCTTTGGCGAGCTGCCTGGTGAAGCCGTTGACCGCGGCTTTGGACGTGGCGTAAGCGAGCCGCGCGCCGACGGTCCCGGACGGGCCGGAGAGGCCACGTGACACTGCGGACGAGAAGTTGACGATCCGGCCGTAGCCGTTCCGGCGCATGATCGGGACGGCGTACCTGCAGCACAGGAACGCGCTCGTGACGTTGTTGTCCAGCACGGTGTGCCAGGTCCGCGACGACAGGTCGTCGATGTCGCGCACCTGCTCTGTCCCACTGCCACCCGCGGTGTTCACGAGCGCGTCGACACGCCCGAGAACGGCGTCGATCTCCGCGAACGCGTCGGCGACGAGTTCCTCGCTGGAAAGATCGACGGGGATCGTCCGGACCGTGGTGTCCGGGAACCGGCTCTCTATTTTCTCCCTGGTCTGTTCCAGGCCCTCCTTCTGCAGGTCCAGGAGGGCGATCGCGAACCCTTCACCGGCAAGGCGGAATGCGATCTCCGCGCCCAGTCCTTGGGCCGCTCCCGTGATGACCGCGCTCCGCCGGTCCGCTGCCTCACCCATCACCGTTACTCCTCGTTGCAGATTGTTCAGAACACGAACTCGCCGACGGCCTGCCAGCTCAGTTCCCGTCGCAGGCGCGCCCGCAGCTTGACGAACTCGGCGCGCCGCTCGAAGGCCAGCACGCCCGTCACCGCCTCGCCCCGGCGGTAGAGGAAGAGCGAGCCGTCAGCGGCGCGGCTCTCCACGATCTCCTCGTCGCCGGCCAGATGGCCCGCGAACTGGATGCGGACGCCGTGCTGGTCCGACCAGAAGTACGGCACGTTCGTGAAGCCTTCGCCCTCGCTGCCGCGGAGGAGCTTCACCGCGTTGATTCCCGCGGCGCGTCCTTGCTCGGCAGCGCTGGTCCAGTGCTCGACGCGCATCACGGTTTCGAACCGCGCGTTGGGCCAGCGGACGATGTCTCCGGCGGCGAACACGTTGTCCGCCGCCCGGAGAGTGGCATCGGCCAGGATCCCGTTGTCGAAGACCAGCCCGGAGTCCTGGAGCCAGTCGATCGACGGGCGGACGCCGACTCCGACGACGATGACGTCGGCGGGCAGCCACGTGCCGTCGTCGAGCACCAGCGAGCGGTGCCCGTCCTCGTCGGCGACGCCGACGCCGCCGCTGCCCAGGAACAGGCCGACGCCCGCCTTCCGGTGCAGTGCCGCGTAGGCGTCGGCGACCGGCTCGCCGAACCGCCCCAGCGGCTTCGCCGCCAGGTCGACGAGCGAGACGGTCCGCCCTGCCTTCTGAAGCGTCGAGGCGAACTCGCCTCCGATGAAGCCGGCTCCGACGATCGCGACCGAGGCCCCCGGATCGGCGACCGCCGCACGCAGGGCGGTCGCGTCCTCGAAGCGGCGCAGCGTGTGAACACCGGCCCGGCCGGCGAACAGGGGAGGGATCACCGGCCGGCATCCGGTCGCGATGACGAGCGCACGATACGTCAGTGCTCCGTCGGGCAGAAGGACGGTGTTCGCCTTCGTGTCGAGCGCCCGGGCACGGGTGTTGAGTCTGAAGTCGACCCCTTGGTCGCGCAGTCCCGTGGCGAAGGGATAGACGAGCGTGTCCACGTCGAGCCGTTCGTGCAGGGAGACCTTGGACAGCGGAGGGAGCTCGTACGGCAGGTGCGGCTCGTCGCTGATGACCGTGACCTTCAGCTCCGGGGCGTGGCGTGCGACGGCTTCCGCGGCCCGCAGGCCGGCGGTCGACCCGCCGACGACGGCGACATCGGTGGTGGATGCGGTCACGGTCTCAGACCTCCGTGAGGGTGCTCACGGCGGCGACGGTTCCGTCGGCGCCGCGTGCCTCGGCACCGTGCTGCAGCCCGTCCGCGCCGGGGACGACCGTGATGGTCTGCGGCTTGGTCAGCGGGGAGACGAAGCGGTAGCCGAAGGTCTTGCCCCGCAGATCGATGCCCTGGCGGCGGAGGTGTTCGCCCGTCATGAGCGCCAGCAGGGGCCCGTGGATGACGAGACCGTCGTACCCCTCCCGCCGGCACCAGTCCAGGTCGTAGTGGATGCGGTGCGCGTTGTAGGTCAGCGCCGAGAAGCGGAACAGCAGCCGCTCGTCGACCGCGAGGTCCAGCGTCGGCCCGGCCGGGGCCGTCGTCGCCGCGGGCGGGGGCGGCAGCGCCCGGGAGCCGGGAGCGCGGTAGACGATGTCCTGCTCCTCCCGGATCGCCAGTTCGCCGCCCTGGAAGATTTCCTGGAGGACGGTCGTCAGCGTCAGTGGTCCGGTCCTGCCCGCCTTGTCGACGGACCGCTTGATCGATGTCACCTTGGTCGCGGGCTCCCCGATCAGGAGGCGGCGCAGCGTCGTCACCCTGCCGCCGCCGAACATCCGCCGGCGTCCCGGGCCGGGAGGGGCGGGGATTCCCGTCACGGGATGGCCGTCCTCGCCGAGCTCGTGTTCCGGGCCGCGCTCCAGCAGGTAGGTCCAGTGCCACAGTGGGGGCACCGGGTCTCCCGCCGCGTGCGGCATCTCGATGTCCAGCGCGGCCGCCAGGGACTGAGTCGGCTCGGACGCGATGACCTCGGTCCGCTCGACCGTCCGCGTTCCCTCGCTCGTGACCATGTCACTCTCCTTGTCTTCCGGCGCGAAGAGCGCGCAGGAGCTCCGACAGGTCCGGAGCGTCGTCCAGGTTCTCCACCGCCCGCACCAGGTCTCGCGCGGCCTCGTGCCCGTAGGGCCCGAGCAGTGCCTCCGCCTTGCGAACGACCTCCGCGTGTGACAGCGGGTTCTGCGCCGACCCTTTGGCGGTGGTGGGGTTGCCGGCGGGAAGCGTCACCGTCTCGCCGTCCGTGAACTCCACCGCCAGCCGTGGCCCGTCCTCCAGCTGGATGCCGCTGTCGACGTGCATCGAGATCTTATGGAACGTCGCCCGGATGCCGGGCTCGTCGATGCGGGGCGGGTCGAACTGGTCAAGTCCGACGCTCCTGTGGTGCAGGGCGATCGTCACGGCGTACGGGAGGCTGAACTGTGCGTCGAACACCGTCTCGATGGGGTCGACCGACAGCATGTTCACCGCTGTCTCACCGGCCGTGATCGAGATGTGCCGTACATCCTCGGGCTTGAGATCCCGCTCCTGGATGAGAGCGAGCACCGTGTCAATCGTGGAGTGGCTTCCGCGGCAGCAGGCGTAGGGCTTGATGTACGCGGTCGCGACGTTGAAGTCGACGCCGAGGTCCTGCAGTGCCTTGTCCGCGTACCCCTGTCCGCCGTTGTAGACGGCGAACAGGCCGCCCCACTCGGCCTCGAAGATCCGCCGTGGGCCGGTGATCCCGGCGCGCGCGAGCAGCGCCGCGTCGACACCGGTCTCCCCGGCCTTGCCGGGATGGATCCGCTTGGTCCATGCTCCGTCGTCGATGAACGCCCAGACGCCGCCCGTGAAGGATCCGGCGATGCCCAGCGCGTCGGCGAAGCGCTCCGCGTCCAGTCCCAGGGCCTTCGCGCCGGCGGCGGCAGCGGCGAAGCTCCCCATGGTGCCGCTGGAGTGCCAGCCCCGGTCGGTGTGCGCGGCGAAGCCGCCGAGCGACTGCAGGGTCCGGTAGCCGATGTCGTACCCGGCGATCGTCGCCGCGATCAGTGCCCGCCCGTCGGCGCCGGTCGCCTCGGCGACGGCGAGGGCCGCCGGCAGCACGGTGGAACCCGCGTGCCCCGGTCCGCCTCCGTCGTCGAAGTCGCGCGCGTGTGCCGACGTCCCGTTCGCCAGCGCGGCGTGCGACGGGGGGAGCAGGAGCGGTGTCCCCCAGACGAGGCTGCCCGACTCGGACTGCTGCGTGCTCGTCAGGGCGTCCCTGACCCGCTGCGCCTCGTCGGTGTTCACCCCGGCGAGCGCCACCGCCAGCGTGTCCAGGATGTTGTCCTTGACCCGGCCGACGACCTCGGCCGGGATCTGGTCGAACGACAGGCCGGCCCAGTGCGAGGCCAGACATTCCGTCAGCGACCCTTCGGTGTCCGCCATCACGTCCCGCCTACGACTTGAGGTCAACGGTGAGCGACTTCACGAGCCACCGGCCGCCGGCCTGCCCGATCTCGGTGTCCTCCTCGACCACGACGGCATTCGGACAGCGCTCCACCAGGTAGCTGACGACCTCTTCCATCTCGACCTTCGCAAGCCCCTGTCCGAGACAGTTGTGGCTGCCCGTGCTGAAGGTCAGCGGCTGGTTGCGCTCACGTCCGAGCACGAAGTCCGCCGGATTCTCGAAGCGCGCCGGATCACGGTTGGCCGACCAGACCGCCACGTGGACGTCCGAACCGGCGGGGACGACGGTCCCGTTCAGCTCGACGTCCTCGGTCGCGATCCTGCTGATGACCCCGGGCCGGGGGTACAGCCGAAGCACCTCGACGACCGCCGCCGGGATCAGCGTCGGATCCTCGACCAGCCGCTGCCAGACCTCCCGGTCGCGCAGCAGGGTCCACACCACCAGACCTGTCTGGTGCGTGGTGTTGACGGAGCTCGCCTCGAGCATGGCGGCCGCTTCGTTGAAGAGCTCCTTCTCGGAGAGCTTGCCGACGTCGTGCTGTGCGATCAGGAACGACAGCATGTCCTCGCCCAGGCCCTGCGTGCGCTTGCGTGCGACGAGCTCCTCCAGGTAGGCGAACAACTCGTCGTACGCACCGACGATCACCGGTGTGAGGCTCGGGTCGCGGTTCAGCAGCGACAGGGTCCGCTCCGAGAGGCTCGCGACCTTGGGGGCGTCCTCGACCGGTGCGCCGGCGAGGTGGCAGTACACCCGCGCGGGCAGACGCCGGTCGACGGCACCGTGGAAGTCGACCGGCGCGGACGGGTCGAGGTCGGCGGCGAGGTCCTGGATGATCTGCCGCAGGGCGTCGCGGATGTTCTCGACGGTCGCCGGTCCCATGAAACGGGCCAGCGGCGTGCGCAGCCGGAGATGACGCGGGCCGTCAGCCATGAGCAGACTGTGCGCGCGGAAGTCGTGCACCGGACCGTCGGTGATCCCGAAGTCCTCCATCAGCTTGAGTGCGGCGTTCTGGAATCGCTTGTCCCGCAGCACGGTGGTCGCGAGCTCGTGGCTCAGGACGGTGTAGCCGGCCGAGCCGAGAGCGAGAGGGCCCTCGGCCAGGGCGCCGCCCGGGTGCGCGAGGGCATCCGGGGAGAACGGTTCGAAGTGCGGAAGGGGCGTGTTCATGAGCGTGAGATCGCCCCCAGCGGGCAGCAGAGGATGACTTCCTCCAGCTCGTCCGCACGACCGTCCTCGACTTCGGTCGTCAACTGTTCGAGCAGTCCGTTCTCACCGATCCGGAACACGTCCGGCATCAGCGCCGCACAGGTGCCGTTGGCGTCGCACCGGACGAAATCCACTTTGACCTCGACCATCTCGAGGAACTCCTCACTGAGTCAGGCAATGCTATCTGGCAAATATCAAAAAGTTGCCTCATCCATACATCGAATGTATGGGAGGGTCGGCTTATGAAACATGCGCGCCTATCTCGTCGTAGCGCAATGACTTGCAACGCTCCATCACAGATCGCAGGGGAACAGGTTCTCGGCCCGTGATGTGCTTGACATGGTGCGACATGATGGCTTGGTAGCCTTCAGAGATCGCTACTTCGGCGGATATCAATTCGTCACTTGCCCACATGTGCCCGTCCGCGCTCGGCGGCATGCTGGGGTCATAGGTCCGGGGAATCCCCACAGAATCGAAGAATGCGAGGCGCTCTTCGACCGAGACCGGCGCGTACTTGACGGGGACGCCGTGGACTTCGGTAGCGATCGCCGCGATGTCGTGGAAATTGAGCAACTCGCTGCCGGTGATCTCGTAGACCGCGTCGGCGTGCCGCTCGTTCTGCAGCAGGCAGGTGGCAGCGCTGTCGGCTACATCGCTCTTCGCGACCGGAGCGATGAAGCCATCACCCGTCGCCTGGGTGAGCAGTCCGCTTTCCACCCCGGGCGCCACAAGAACGTTGCTGACGATTTCGGAGTAGAGGGAGTTCCTGAGGATCGTGTACGTCAGACCAGACGCACGCAGATCAAGCTCGGTCTGACAGTGGTCCCTGGACGACAGTGCCGGATTGTTCGGCTGCACGCCTCCCACCGAGGTATACACGATATGCCGGATACCGGCCCGTTGTGCTGCGGAGATCGCATTCCGGTGCTCGGAAACCCTTCGTCCGAGGTTCAGTCCGCTGATGAGGAAGAGTATCTCCCCGCCGCTGTAAGCGGCGTCCAGGGAAGCCGCGTCCCGGTAGTCGCCTTGGCAGACGCGGTGCCGCTGTGTCCCACCCTGGTACAGCTTTTCTGGGGTGCGCGTCACAAGCGTCAGTTCGGCATCCGGGTCCGCGGCCAGAAGCAGGTCAGTGACGCGGTGCCCCAAGTCCCCCGAGGCTCCGCTGATGACAATGCGACCCATGGTGTGTCTCCATTTCGTCTTTCTCGAAACGTCTGCAGGGCACGTCAGCGCGCTGACGGAATTGGTCGTGGGGCGCGAGGGCTTCATGCCCAGGGGCCCTGGAAGAGACGCCGGCCACGGGATGCGGCGGACAGGCGGGCGTGCGTTCGGCCGCCCGTGACGCACACCGCTCCGTGGAAGGCCAGGGAGGCCTACGGCCCCTGGATGCCTCCGGTCCGCGGGCCGGCTGTCACCCGGCGGTCGTGCTGTCCTCGTGGGCCGCATAGTGGACGACCCGGGGCCTGGCGACACAGTGTGGTGCGACTGCCTCGGCGAAGGCATTCGCCTGCGGTGTTCCGGGGAAAACCTCGGTGTGGTCCTCGAGTCGTTCCCAACCGACGTGCAGCAGGTACGTGTCGGGGTGGTCGACGCTGCGCAGCAGTTCGGCGGATCGGCACCCGGGAGTCTCCAGCAGCAGATGCCGGGCCGTCGCGAAGTCCGCTTCGAGCCGGACGCCCGCCCCCGGATGGACCCGCAGTTCGGCGTGCTCGTAGATCATTGGTCCCCTTCGTCGCGTCCGGACGCCGTGCCCGAGGCACTCAGGTCCAGGAAGCCGCCGCGCAGGAAGATCAGGGGGGGATCGGTGGCGCGCAGTTCCAGTGACTCGACGCGGCCGACCACCTGGTAATGATCGCCGATGAGGTCGACCTTGAACCTCGTGCATTCCAGGGTGACGATCGCCTCGTCCAGCAGGGGCAGGCCGCGCGCCGACAGGTGCCAGTCCACGTCGAGGAAGCGGTCCTCGCTGCGCCGGGAGAACGACTTGCACAGCTCGCTGTGGCCATGGCCGAGGATGTTCACGCCGAAGTGGCTCGCCTCGTAGAGACGCGGCCAGGTCTTGGACGACCGGTCGACGAAGAACGTGATGAGGGGCGGGTCCAGCGACACAGAGGTGAAGGAGCCGACGGTCATCCCGACGGGCCCGGACCTGACGCTCGCGGTGACCACCGCCACACTGGTGGGGACGTGCCCGAGGGCGCGCCGGTAGTCGACGGGGTCGTCGGTGGTGGCGGGGCCGCCCTGCTGCGCGGCGTGGGCAGGCGGGGTCTGCATGGTCGTTGTCCTCACAGCGCGATCGTCGGTTCTTCGTTGCCCAGCAGCAGTCGGCCGTAGGCTTCCTTGCCGATCTCGGGGGTGACGAGGGCGTGCCGGGCGGCGGTCTCGGAGTCCCGCCAGATGCGGTTCAGCACGTTGACCTCGGCGAAGGAACCCGCGCCGTTGGCGGTCAGCAGTCCGTCGATCGCGCCCGTGACCAGTTCGGCGACCACGCCGGTGTCATTGCGGATCCGGGCACGGGTCTCCAGGTCGAGCTGTCGGCGCTCGGCGGCGGCCCGGTCGATGTCGAGGCACATCCGTTCCACCGTCAGCTCGGCCAGGTGCAGCTTGGTGGCCGCACCGGCGACACCGAGCTGGTGGGTGGGGGAGAGCCGCGCCTCCTGGTAGCTGGTGTAGGCCACCGGCTTCCGGGGCAGCTTGGCCCGGGTGATCTCCAGCGCGTGCCGGCCCAGACCGATCTGCGGTGCGACGAGAATGGCGGCGGCGACCGCGTTGAAGGCCATCGACGCCATCCGTTCGTCGGTGTACGGCGTGAGATAGCGCCCCTCGAACATGTCCTTGACCGGCTGGATCCGGTGATCGGGCACGAAGTGGTCTTCGACCACGATGGTGTCGCTGCCCGTGCCCTGCATTCCGGCGACGAACCAGGTCGGTTCGATCGTCCAGGCCTCCGCCGGGATCAGCGCCAGCGCCAGCTCGCCGCCCTCGACGGGGATGCCCAGAGACCCCCAGTCAGCGGCGAAGGAGCCCGAGGCGTACGGCCAGCGGCCACTGACGAGGTAACCGCCGTCGACCCGCTCCGACTTGCTGCCCGGGGAGAAGACGCCACACACCTTGGCCTTCGCGTTCGCACCGAAGACGTCCTCCTGGGCCTGGGCGGAGGAAGTCGAGGCGAACCCCGTGCCGACGGTCATCAGGGCGGCGATCCATCCGGTCGAGCCATCACCGCGGGCCACTTCCGCCACGGCGTCGACGGCGGTGCGCAACGTCGCCCCGTGGCCGCCGTACCGCTTGGGCACGAGCAGACGGAAGATGTCCGCGTCCTCCAGCGCCTTGACCACCTCGGGGGCCACTCGACGCGCCTCGGAACCTTGCATGGCGTATTCACGGATCAGCGGGACCAGGCCGGTGGCGCGGCCCACCAGCTCGGCGTCAGAGGCTTCGAGATCCGACACTGCGGCGCTGGACGTCATTGTCATGGTGCCTTTCCCAGAGAGCGACGTGGGTCGATGAATCTCATGACCGACGTAACGGGGTGATGACAGCCAGCATGCGGATCCGCTTTGAGCGGCGTAAAGACCAGGGGCTTCACCAGAAGTTCGGGTCTGCGATGCATCAGACGCATGACGCGGCTCGCGCGAGATCGGGGACCGCACCCGGGCGTGACCTCGACGCCGATCTGGTGGGGTCGACCGCGGTCCGAGGCGAGGGCACAGGTTCGGGTGACCGTCGTGCGCGGCAGGCCCCGGCGGCACGGGCGGGGTTTCTTGGCCACGACCGCCAACGGGCAGAGCGCTCGGCTCACTGCACCGGCAGCGGGGCATCGTACCGATGCCCCGCTGCCGGCGGTCGGTGTCAGGACAGGAAGCTCCCGTAGGGGCCGTTCAGGATCTGGTTCTTCTGGCTCTGGTTGAAGTGGGTGTTCGGGTAGTCGTAGAAGGACGCGGACATCGGTGTGCCGTCGGTCGAGGCCGCGTCCGGCAGGCCGAAGGCGTGTCCGAGTTCGTGCACCATCCCCCCGTACCAGCGGTTCATCGACTGTCCGCTGGTGCCCGCGGCGCCGTCGGCGTCGTGCCCGCTCAGCACGACCCATCCGGGGCTGGCGCCCCCGCCCGCGCCTTCTCCCTCGGCGCTGATCTCGCCCACGTTGAGCCAGCGGCTGTCGGGGTTGTTCAGGCCGAACTTCCTGGCGAGTTCGTTCTGCATGTTGGTGACGGCCCACCAGTAACGGTCACCGCCGTTGGGTGTGCTCGAGCAGACCGGGACAGCCCCCTACGACAACGATGTCGAATTCGTGCTGCGCGGGGCTCCCACCGCCCGAGGACGGACCCGCCCCGCTCACGCCCCTCCCAGGAACAGGCGGACAACCCCTGACACACCTGCGCCTCGAGCAGCAGTGGAGCGAAGGGGACACGGTCACCGTGCGCCTTCGCCCGCGCATCAGCGCCGAACTGCTCCCCGACGGCTCGCCATGGTGTCGTTCCGCTACGGGCCCAGCGTCCTGGCGGCCGAGGGCGACCGGCGCGACCTGGTCGAGCTCTTCGCCGACGACTCCAGGATGGGTCACGTCGCCGGCGGCCCGTTGCGCCCCCTGGAACACCTGCCCATCGTACTCACCCGCAGCCCCGCCGACCTGAGGGCCGGCGTATGCCGACTCGCTCCGGACCGGCTGGGGTTCGCCCTGGATCACGTGACGCGCGACCGGGCGAGTCCGTCACCCTCGTCCCGTTCGCCGGCATCCACGACTCCCGCTACGTCATTTACTTCCCCCTGGCGGAACCGGAGCGCCTCCAGGTGCGGCGAGCGGAGCTGCGCGCGACCGACGAGGCGGCACTCGCTTTGCACGACCGCACGGTTGACGCCATTGCCGCCGGCGAGCAACAGCCCGAAAGCAACCACCGGTTCCTGGGGCACGACACGTGGTCCGGCCTCACCGACGGGCTGAGGTGGCGGGCTGCCACGGGATGGTGGTCCTACCGCCTGACCGACCGGGACGGCACCGCCACCGGCCTGCAGGTGACCCACCTCGCGGACGGGAGCGCCGGACCGACCCGCGTGTTGGTCGGCGGACAGACGCTGGGCATGATCAGTCCCTCTTCAGATCGCCAAGGCGAGGAAATCTCCCAGGTGTTCCCGCTCGACACGGACCGTACCGCCGGACCCGTCAAGGTTCGCTTCGAAGCGGCCGGCCCCGCAACCACCATCCGGCTGCGCGAAGTGCACCTGGTGCGACCATCCGCGACGTAGCCGAGGCGGCCGGGTCTCCACAGCAACTGCCTCCGACGTCATCAATGGACCGGCTCACCGGGCGGACGGGCCCGCCCACCGCCGCGTCCCGGCACCTCTCGCGTGCCGCCCGACGCGCACCGGTCACGGCGACGGCACCACCATCGGTGGACGTCTCAGAACATCGCCTGGATGATCCCCACGGTGCGTGCCAGGTGCGGTTCGGAGCGTTCGGCGCGGTGGGCGACGGCCAGTTCCACACGCGCGTCGGCCCCGGCCAGCGGTAGGTAGGCGACGCCGTCGAGCGCCAGCGCGGTCACGGGCTTGGGTACGACGGCGACGCCGAGGCCGCCGGCCACGAGCGTGACCAGTGTCGAGGTCTCGCCGACCTCGTGGCGGATGTGCGGTTCGACACCGGCGTCGCGCAGCAGGCCCAGCACGACGTCGTACATCACCGACCGGCGGTCGGCGGAGTGCACGATCAGGTCGGCACCGGCGAGGTCCGCGGCGCGCAGCCGTTTCCGGCGGGCGAGGGGGTGGTCGACCGGTACGGCGACGACGAGCCGGTCCCGGCGCAGGGTGTGCACGGTGAGGGAGAGGTCGGCTGCCACAGGGCGCAGCAGCGCGACGTCGATGGCGCCGGTGCGCAGCGCCTCGACCTGGTCGGGCGCCAGCATCTCGCCGCGGAAGGAGAAGTCGACGCCGGGAAGCTCCTCCGTGAGGCGGCGCGAGAGCGTGGGCAGGAGGCTGTACGTCGCCGAGCCCACGCACCCGATCGAGAGGTGGCCCACCGCGCCGGCGGCGACGAGCCGTGCGTGGTGGGCGGCCTCGTCGACGTCGGCGAGGATCGCGCGCCCGCTCGAGGTAGGCCCGGCCGGCCTCGGTGAGGTCGACGCGGCGGGTGGTGCGGTGGAGCAGTTCGACACCGAGTTCGGCCTCGAGTGGTGGCGGAACCAGTCGCGGCGGTCGACGTCGGCAATCTCCCTCTGGGCTTGCTCAACTCGGCGCGGAATCCCAACATAGACCTCGGGACGCATCGCCCTACTGGTGAAGCCGAGCTTCGGGTAGCGGTGGTGCAGATCCATGTCACGGACCCAGTTGCGCGCTGTGCGCCCGTTCTTCCATCGATTGCAGTCACCGCACGCTGGCACGAAGTTCCACCAGATGTCTAGTCCCCGCTCTGCCACCGGCCTCTCATGATCGAGCGTGGTAGCGCGCGACCGTCCGCAGTAGACACAGATCCCACGGTGTGCGGTCAGGACCATGAGCCATACCCATGTCGGCTGAACTCCACGACTACCACGCGGTGTTGCCATCTGCCCCGTAGCCACGCCCCCCATTGTGCTGTCAGGAATTGGGGAGCGATCTTAGCGCCGACAGCTGACAATCCAGTGGTTGAGGAGGGTCTCCGCCTGCTCGCGAGGCGGGTGAACGCTCGGGCACGCAAGGAAGAACAGGCGTCTCGATCTCTCCAGGAGGGGGAGACGGCGGGTCAGCGGACTTCTGTCTCTGACCGTTTGAGGTCGGGCGGGTAGCCCTTTGCGCGGAGCCAGGCGTCCAGGGCGAGAGCGACGATGTCACCGTGAGGGATGTCGGTGTCGGCGTTGCAGCGGCGGATCCGGCGCTGGAACTGAAGAACTTCAGGGACGGCGTGGTTGAGCTGCCCTCGCTTGGTGTGCCGGTCTTTGATGATGTTCAGGGTGTCCGGGTGCGGGGTGAGAGCGTCGTCGGTGGGCTGGAACTCGGCGTCGAGGGCGTCGGCGATTTCACGCAGTCGGCGGGCGTAGGGGGAGTGATCAGGCACGAGAGCTGCTCCGGTCGGTCCGGCTAGGCGGATGGCTATCCGCCTACTGGGCTATTGGAATAGTCGGCAGAAGGGGCGGCCGCATCCCGGCGTGGGTTGGCCGCCCCTCGTGCACTGCAGTTGGGCTCAGAACCCGCGGGCGGTGAGCCACTCGTCCAGCGCGACCGAGACGATGTCGCCCATGGGCAGGTGATCGAGTTCGTTGTCCAGTGCGAAGCGTTTGATCCGCTTCTTCAGCTTCAGTGCAGTAGGGACCGACGAGTCGAGGCTCTCGCGCGCGATGATGCGCTGGTTGAGAACGACGGCCGTCTCAGGAATGTCTTTGGGACGGCCGGATCCCTGAGCCCACGGTGTTCCTTCGCTGGGCGCTGCCTGCGATTGCACGTTCTGTTCCT
The DNA here is from genome assembly GCF_019510245.1 of Streptomyces sp. Lineage (GTDB taxonomy): Bacteria > Actinomycetota > Actinomycetes > Streptomycetales > Streptomycetaceae > Streptomyces. The sequence continues at coordinate 21,996 of NZ_JAEKKT010000187.1, forward strand.
GGCGAGCCCGTGGAATATCGTTCTTCACCGGGAAACCGTTGCCGCCTGCCGCCGGAGGAGCTACCGGGCGAAGCGCCACCTCGGCGGCCGGGGCTGCGCCAGGAGCCGCAGCCGGGCCGTGCCGCGGAACGGGCTCGGTCGGCCGCGTGGGCTGGACCGCAGGTGCTGCGGGTTCGGAAGCCGGGAGCACAGGCGGCACCCGTGTCTCCATTGGCTCCCCAGCGAAATCCATCCTCGTCCCGGGGGCGGCGACGCCCAGATGCCCGGCGTCTGGCTCCGTCACGGGGCCGCTCTGTGTGACCTCAACGGTCGGCTGGGCGGAGGGCTCCGCCACTGCGGGCGCCGCCTCGGTCCGGCCCCGTGCCGACCGCTCGACGGGAACCGTCGAAGGAGCGGACTGAACCTGCGGCTCGCCGGCAGGGGGACCACCTTCGCCGCGAGCGGCGTCCTGTTCGGCGACGAACTGCTCCGGCGTGAGTTCAGCGGCCGGCGGAGGGGGCGGCGGGGTTGTCCTTTTGGCCCCGCCCAGGGTGCGACCGCCTGTGCGGCGGGCCGGAGGCTTCGGCCTTTCGTTCTTTTCACTCATGCCTCGGTCAGCTCCATCATCAGGTTGGCGTACTCGCTCAGTTCGGTCGGGATCTCGCCGAAGGCCTCCATGTAGTGCACCCAGGAGTGAATGACCGTCTCGGCGAGCGGGAACGGCTCGTCGCGGTCCGGGCCGATGCCCTCGCCCTTCGCGGGCTGAAGCAGCTTGTCCTTCGCGGTGCGGGGCAGGCTGGTGCGGTCGTCGGCCTTGACCATCACGACGTGGGCGGTGACGTCGTGCTCGTTGCGGGCGGCGGCGCGCTCGGCCTCGTCGAAGGTGGCGACGAGCTTGCGGCGCTCGATCTTGGTGGGGGCGACCGGCACGAGCAGCAGGTTCGCCTCGGTAACAGCCTCGTGGAAGATGCGCGCGCTGCCGCCGCCGGCGTCGACCACGATCGCGCCGAACTGGGCGCGCTTGGCGCGGATGTACTCGGCGATGTCGTCGAACGGGTACCGCTCGATGACCAGGTTGGCGGGGATGTCGAAGCCTTCGGCCTGGGCGACTTTGAACCAGTCCCAGGCGGACTGGCTGGTCGCGTCGGCGTCCAGCAGCAGCGTCGGCAGGTCGAGGACGACCGCGTAGTAGAGGGCGATGAACCAGGCGGAGGTGGTCTTGCCGGTGCCGCCCTTGAGCATGCCGACAACGATCACGGAGGCGTCCCAGGCGTGGGCTGTGGCCGCCGCCAGGCTCTTGTGACGGGTGTTCTCGTTCACGTGTGTTCGATCTCCAGAAGGTAGAGGGGTGTTGTTTGTGCGGCCGGTGCGGTCGCACGCGCTTCGCGCGGCGCTGGTGGAGGGGCGCGTGCCGCGCGGCTGCGGCGGGGATGGCACCACTGCGCAGTCGGCAGCTGACCGGTACGCCCGGCAAGACCAGCGAGGGCACAGCCTGGGTGGGTCACGACCGCTCCCCCTCGCCGGGAGTACGGCCATGTCGGTGCTGGGGCCGCATGGGGGTCTGCGCCTGGTGAAGGAGCCGGTAGACCGTGGCGACCGAGTAGTTGCAGTCCTCAGCCAGCTCCGGCACAGAGGCGCCAGCCTCGTACCGGACCCGCAGGGACACCGCGAGCTTCTGCCGCTCGGCGGCCCGCGCCGCGGCGCGCATCCGCAGTGCCTGCTGCGTGGTGCGCACAGCGCCGCCGGCCTCGATCAGCAGGCGCCGGGCAGCACGCCTCGTCCCAGCCCCCGCCGCGGCGAGCTCGGTGAGGGTCGCGCCGTGCTGCTCGTACAGGGTGCGCAGGTGGGCCGCGAGCCGCTGGCGCGCTTGCGGATCCTGGCGCATCCGGCGGGTCTGCCACGACGTGCGCATCACCGTGCCGGCATCGTGCAGCCGATTGAGCACCGTGCCGTACGACAGCCCACTGGCAGCGACGAGTTCGTCGACCGTAGCCCCGGACTCGTACTGCTCGCGCAGAGCCTCAGGCGTCACCGGCCGGTTCTCGGCTGCGGTGGTTGGAGGGCGTTGTGGGTTCATGCGGCGGAGTTCCATTCGCTGAGGGCTTCGGCATGGGCGGCGGCCAGCTCGTCGTAACTGCGCTGGTCCGATGGGGTGATGAGGATCAGGCGGCCATCGGTGGCGATGCGCCAGTCGGTGGCAGGGCGGCCGGTGGCCGGGTCGAGGACACCTCCGCCCGGGGCGTGCCACGCGGGCGGGATCTCGTCGGGCCGTGGTGCGGGGACCAGTACCTGGTGCCCGTCGCGGACGATGACCACGGCCTTGCTCCGGTGCTCCGCGAGCCGCTCCAGTGCCTCCCGGTACGCCGCACGCTGAGCCGCGTGCCGGGCTTTGCGGCGGGCTGCAACGCCCGTGGTGCAGTGGTGCTCGGCGACCTCGTCCCAGCCCTGTGCCGGAGCTGCTTCCGGGCCGGTATCAGACTCAGGACGGCTGTTACCGATGCCCTCCAGAGCCCGTGGCGCGAGGGACCAGGTCTCCCCGGTCTGGTGGGCGAGGCCGTGGTAGGCGAGGCGTTGCAGGGTCCGATAGGTGGTCGCTCGCGAGACCGAGGAAGTACCGACGAGCTCCCTGACCGTCTGGGCGGGACGCTGGTGCAGAGCGCTGATGAGCATGAGGGCGGCACCGCCGAGGCCATGTCGGGCAAAGGCGTCGTGGCCCATGAGTCGGCCGAGGACGGTGGAATCGATATCGGCCGTCGTGGCCGTCTCAGGGGTGGTCCACTCCTCAAGTGCCGGGTCGGGGGGGAACTGAGTGGTCCAGAAACGAGACGGCAGAACCGGGGCACCGTCGCCGGGGGCGCTGCCGTCGCCCAGGTACCAGGTCGAACCCTCCCGGCCGTGACCGGTCCGCAGCCGACGAAGCCAGCCGCCTGGTTTGAGGACGGTGTCGTAGACGGCCCGCAGCGTGGTGCGGGAGATGCCCGCTTCCTCCGCGGTCTGCCGTTCACTGGCGTGGTGCAGGGGGCCGCCCGCGATCTCGGCGAAGGTCAGATGCGCCCGCAGCACCCGCAGCGCGGTCCGTCCCCGCTCCCCGCGCCAGGGCGTCGTCTCGATCCGGTCCCGCAGCGCGGCGAGAACCTCGTACGCGTCGTGCCGGGACCCCAGCGCCATGCTGGCGCTGACAGCTGCCGTAGCGCTGGCCCACACCCGGCGGATGTAGTCCAGAGCGCCGGACTGCCCGGAGCGCAGCGCGATGTGCCGGGCGTGCCTGCCGCCTTCGTGGTCGGGGTGCAGCAGCAGTCGGGTGAGCTGGTCGATGGTGCCGCCGGCGCGGGCCACATGGCAGGCGATGGCCGCCGTGATCCGGTGGCCATGCTCGGCCGCGCCCTGGCGGTCGTCCCGCAGGGCCACGGTTCGGCCGTCAGTGTTGAGCCTGCTGTAACTGCCGGTGGCGTAGCGGCCGGTGAGGTCGCCGAGCAGAATGAGATCGGTCGCAGCCGACGGCAGTGGGGCGTATTCCCTAATGCCGTGGAATTGGGTCGAGTGACGTTGAGAGAGGGCTTTGTGGGTGCTGTCTGGCACGGTGGGGTCGTCTCGCAAAGACGTGGGCGCCACCCAGGCCCGCTAAAACCACGGGTGGTGCCCGGAACCAACCTCCATCGGCGCCGGCAAGATCTCCAGGACGGCCATCCTGAAGACCCTTTTCTGCCCGGCCCCGAGCGGAGGCAGGCGTCCCCATCGCAGCTCGACCGAGGTCGAAACAGAGCACCGCCAGAGTGGTCCACTCTTGATCCACACCGGCCAACTCGGGTCCGTCAGATGCCAGTTGCAGAGGTCGTTGCCTCTGACTGCCTCTGAGCGGACCGGGTCGAACCGGGGTCGAATCAGAGTGTTTTCCTCTGACTGCCTCCGATCGCCTCTGCGACCCGTCCTAGCAGGTCACAGCCTCATCGGCCCCACACAAGCGCAGGTCAGAAAGGTGCGCTAGCTGTACCACTGGTTCCTGGCGAAGGCGGTGATGTGCGGCATGGCGTTCGGCTCCCGTCGTTGGGTCGTGGCGACATCGTCGAGACGGGGCGTGCGGGGGCGCAATGCGGCTTCCGTGTCACGGAAGGGCGCTTGGAAAAGCCCTGGTGAGAGCCTTGATGCGAGGCGCCGTGCCGCCGCCCGCCGCTGACGGGGACAGCAGCCGTGCAGTGTGCCTGCACTGTCGGGCGGTGTTGATCTGTGACCACTCAATTGCGAACTATGTCCTTAATAGGCTTTCTCTAGCGCTTACTTGGCGGCATACGGCTGGTACAGCGGCAGAAGTTGTATAGCTGCAGATCGAGAAGGAGAGTTGCTGTGATCGGAGGCCTCCGTTGCGAATCCGGGTCGAATTCGCCCTCCCGGGATGTTTTCGCAGGTCACGGTCATGATTGGAAGGCGTAACCGGGTGACTGTGAAAGTGGTCGTGGGGCCGTGCAGCCTGGGATGCGGTCGCCAGCAGGTTCTTGGTCTGCTGGTGGTACACGCTCGCCGTCGCCTCTGACCTGAGGCAAGGGGAGGAATCGTCTGCTGCTGGGCCGAGTTGGCCGCACCTGGTCCGGATCTTTGCGCGTGATCTGCGGTGTTGGCGTGGGAGTCCTGCGGTACCACATCGCACATGTCGTAGAACGCGTCCAGGGGCGTCCATTCAGTCCCATGCGGACATGCATGTCCAGTTTCGGGATCCTGTGCTGGGAGGGTGTCCACGGGGTTTGTGACTCGCCGGTGACAGCTGGCAGCGCGACGAAGCCCCGGGCTCACCCGCTGTGCTCAGCGTAGGTTCGTAATACGGATGTCTTTTTCTCCTTGGCGATGGCCTGTGTCCGGCCCAAGGGACAACGTGATGAGACGTCCGTGTGCCCGTTCACTCGTCGTGGTGCTGTTCCCGGTGTCGCTCTGTGCAGTGGCACCCGCCCCACCGATCCGGGGCAAGTGCGGCCAGCCGTTACACCGTCCCCGGCGCATCTACGCCGACCGCGGCTACGACCACAACGTCTACCGCGACAGGGTCCGCCTGTTCCGGATCAGGTCGCACATCGCCCATCGCGGCACCGAACACTGGCTCTGGCTTGGGCATACACCGCTGGGTCGTCGAGGGCGCGACCGCGCTGCTGCACTGGTTCCGCCGCCTGCGCATCCGCTGGGAACGCCGCGACGACATCCACCAAGCCTTGATCACCCTCGGCTGCGTCATCATCTGCTGGCGACAACTCATGACCTCGTCCTGATTCGAGTCCTGAGCCGTGCGCGGATAACCTCCGCCCGTGGACCCAGACGATCTCATACGCAGCATCCAACGCTGTTCCATGTGGCCGGCGACGGGGCCTGGCCCAACATTCAAGAGCACGGCCTGCTGAGCACCGCCGCGGTGGTGGACCTGTACGGGCCGTAGGAGGAGACTCGGACCGAGGTGTTGAGCTCCGTGCGCACGAGGAGCATCCCACTGCAGAGGCAGGGGCTCAGTCCGGTGGTCGTGCGGGAGCAGGGCCCACTGCGGCTCCTTCCTCCCCGTGTGGCCGACGACACGACGGAGCAGCAGTTCCCGGATGCGCTGAACGGGAGGGTCTTCTTCTGGCTGGCGCAGGAGCGGCTCATGAAGCTTGCCAAGGCCGGGCCATATCGCAAGTTCCCGCAGACAGTGTTGTCGTTCTCCACGGCCGAGATGCTTGAGACCTACAGCGATCGTGTGCGACTCGCGCCCTACAACACGGGCAGTACCCGCTCCACGCGGGGACTCTCTGCGGCCAACGGGTCGCACTTCTTGCTTCTGCAAAGTTCAGCGTCTTTGGAGGCGTCTGCGGCACTGCCTGTCCCCGCGAGGTTGCGCAGATCGCGGACTGCGTGGACGCGACCTCGGACGGCAGACCGCGGTGATCGCCGACCGAGGCCGTGTCGGTTACCTGCTCAGGCCGCGCATCAGCGCGGCGAGGCCGCCGAAGAACTCTTGGCCGGCGGTCACGTCCCGCGCGTGGTGCGCGGTCTCGGCCAGGCGCGGGAACTCGGTCGGCGGCAGTGCGGAGATGGCGACCGTGCCCTCGCCCGCCAAGGGCCCCAGGTGCTCCAGCTGGATGGCTCCGATGACGTAGCTCAGCAGGGCCCGCAGTGCGATGACGCGTGGTGTGCCGTCGAAGCCGGCTTCGACCAGAACAGTGAGCACCGCTTCCGACCAGCACAGCACCCCGTGGGACCGATGCCGGTGGGTGACCGTCAGCGGCACGACGGCGGGATGGGCGCTGACGGCGTCGCGCAGGCGCCGCACCAGGGTCTCGATCCGCTCCTGCCATGACATGTCTGGGGGCGGCGGCTCGGTGTCGACGGTTCCCAGCACGAACTCGACCACCAGCCGTTCGAGTTCCTCGCGGTCGGCCACGTAGCGGTAGAGCCCCATCGTGCTCATGCGCAGTTCCTTGGCGACCGTGCGCATCGACAGACCGGCGAGACCGTCGCGATCCAGGACGGTGAGGGCGGCCGAGGCGAGCTGATCCGGCGTGAGCGAACGGGGGCGAGGCATGGCAGTTGACAGCGTACGGCATACGCCTACGCTGGTAGGCGTATGCCGTACGCCTAAAAGAAGGGGGAGTAGCATGCGGACGCCTCGAAGGCCCATACGGCCAGGGACCTTAGGACCCGGTGCCGTTGTCGATGCCCATGACCTCACGGCCGTCTCGGGCGCCCCGGTCGCCGTGCCCGACCGTGACTGGCTGACACATCTTCAGTTCCGGCGGTTCGCCGGCTGCCCGATCTGCAACCTGCACCTTCAGTCGGTGGTGCGACGGCACGCGGAGATCGCTCAAGTCGGAATCCGCGAGGTCGTGGTCTTCCACTCGCCCGCCGAGGAACTGCGGCATTACGTGGCCGACTTCCCCTTCGCCGTCATAGCCGATCCCACCAAGCGCCTGTACGCCGAGTTCGGCGTCGAGTCGGCACCACGAGCACTACTGAGCCCGCGCGCCTGGGCACCGACCGCCCGGGCCGTCCTGCGCAGTGCGTGGCGGATCCTCCGCGGGCAGGAGCGTCCGCCGGCCCGCAGGCAGCCCGGCGGGCGGCTCGGCCTTCCCGCCGACTTCCTGATCGCGCCCGACGGCCGCATCCTGGCCGCCACGTACGGCGAACACGCCTACGACCAGTGGTCGGTCGACCACCTGCTCGAACTGGCAACCCGAACACCGCTGCCATCAGGACCTCGTCGCGAAGGAAAGTCATGAGTGAGATCTGCCAGTGACAGGGCAAGGCTCGCCGGGGAGCATGCCGGCGGGGCCTCTGCGCGGACCCGTGAGGTGACGAAGCCGCACCGGAGATCGCCGGTGCGGCTTCGTCGTGAGATCGGTTGCGTCGGCGCGCACCATGCAGTCGGCGGCCTATGCGGTTTCCTGCATGCTCTCGGGGCGTGCACCGGATTTGGGGTTGCACCCGTCCACCCGTCCACCCGTCCTGCCCGGGAGCGGCCGGTGGTCGTAGTGCTTTCTTCCGAGGCGCACTGCGTCGAGAGACCGATCCGCTCGCGACTCGGCGTCCCTAGGGTGATTCACATGAGCGACGCAGCGCAGAAGACCTCCCGCGACCGTGCTCTGGACGTCGTCCGGGGTTACGCGCACCACGACCCCGTCGCGGTGCGCGAGGCGCTGGACGGTCTGTACGCGGGCGGCTCGTTGGAGGTGTACGCCATCTTGAACGGCCTGTTGCGCTCCACCATCAGCATCATGGAGCTGACCGGCAGGCCGTGGCGGCTGGACGACCTGGTGCGGCGGGCAGACGAGATCGCCGTCTCGGCCCCACCGCACTACGAGTTCGCCGTGGCGGAGGCGACGCGGGCGTGGGCCCGCGGAGACGAGTCGGCGATGCGCGCGGCCTCGTGCCGGGACCTCACCGGTGCTGTGCACATCACGGCGGTCGGCGTCACCGTTCTGGGGCTGGCGGTGTGGGGCCGGACCGGTTTCCTCGATGTGCTCGCGGAGTTCCACGAGGCCGCACGCACCATCGCCGACGAGCAGGTCTACGACATCTCCGAGCGCTCATAACCCCGCGCCCCCTGACTCTCGCCGGCTTCGTCGTCGATGCCACCTGTCTGCGGAGCCGGCGAGAACCCCCTCCCAGGACACACATGAACTTCCAGACCCCGCTGTCGGCTCTGTTCCCCGGAACCTCAGGTCGGCTCCTCACCGCCCTCGTCGGCCATCACATCGCCCAGGCGGACAGAGCCCTGCCCCTCGAGGAGTTGTCCAGGAACGCAGCGGTGACGTCGACGCAGTTGGAAGCGGCGCTCTTTCGCCTTGGTCTGCTCGGCCTCATCGCGCCCAGGCGCAAGGGGGAAGCCGTACATCTCGTCACCGGTCACATCGCCTGGGGCGCCCTGCGTCAGCTGGTAGACCTACGCGACGCCGTCATCGACATGGTCCGTCGGGAGGCACAGGCGCGCCTCCGACCGGCACCGCTCTACCTGGCCCTGACCGGCGCCGTCATCGAGGGAACGGCCACACATCCCGCAGACCTGTTGGAGCTGATCGTCGTCCCTCCGCCGACTGCTCAGCCCGACTGGCACGACGGCGTGGCCGCCCTGGTCTCCCACCTGTCCCGGGCACTGGGCAACGTCGTGGTCCACCGCACCGCTCAGGACACCGACGAGGCGGCGGCCAGGGGCGGGGCCAATGCCGTGCGCGTGTCCCTCCCGTGAGAGCGGACGCACTGGAGAGGGACGTTCATCGTTCGTTGGCCTCGGTCACCCGCCGTACCAGATCCGCCCAAGTGGCCTGAAGGCGCAGGGTGGTGACCTGGTCGTCGGTGCGCAGGTGGTCGAGGGTCTCCAGGTCGACAAAGGCGAGCAGAGCGTGGGCGAGCATGGTGCGGTCGCCCACGACTCCCGCCTCCCCCAGCAGCGAGGTGACGTGGTTGCGGAAGGCCCGGCCGTAGTGTGAGGTCTGGCGGCGCTCGCTGGAGACCAGGCGCCCCAGTACCGGGCCCAGGTCCGTCTCGTCGGCGACTCGCGCGATCAGGGCGTGCCCGAACGCGATCAGCCGGTCACTGGCGGGCGCCCCCGGCCCCAGCGGCGGCAGACCGAGGGTGTACGCCTCGTAAAACTCCGCCTCGACGTCGTTCAAGAGAGCCAGCAACAGGCCATCGCGGTCACCGAACCGACGAAACAGCGTGCCCTTGCCCACCCCGGCCACCTGCGCGACCTCGTGCATCGTCACATGCTCGGCACCCCGCTCGGCCACCAGCCAGGCGGCCGCCTCCAGGAGCCGGGCACGGTTGCGCGCGGCGTCGGCCCGCTCACCCGTGAGGTTCTCCGGCGGATCGGTCACCGACCACCCCGCGGCACGATCTCGACGTACACGCTTGCGTCCTCGACCCGCACCGGATACACCGGCACGGGCTGGGTCGCCGGCGGGTCCAGGGGCTTGCCGCTGCGCAGGTCGAAGCGGGAACCGTGCAGCCAGCACTCGACCGTGCACCCCTCCACCTCGCCTTCGGAGAGCGACACAGCGCTGTGCGAGCACACGTCGTGGATCGCGAACACCTCGTCCCCGGTCAGCACGAGCGAGACGGGCACGCCCTCCGCCTCGAACCGCCGGCGCACGCCCTCTTCCAGCGTGTCGAACCGGCAGAGGTACGTGTAGCCGCTGATGGGCATCGAACTCCTCGAAAGCATCCAGCACCCGGGGTGACCAGGCTGTTCCCCCAAGCTAGTGACCGGAACCGCTGTCGTTACCGGCCTCCGGTCCGAACTGCGCTCAGCCCATGGTCCTAGGGCACTACGAGCCGAGGCCGACGAGTACACCTTTCTCTGCGGACCCGTGCCTGCCCGCTTCATACTCGGCCGCAGCCCGATCCCCCATCGCACGTCCGGCCAGGCCGCCTCGGAGCAGACTGCGCGGCATAGCACGCCCCCATGCGGTGGGGTGATACGCCGTCAGGACTCCTGAGCGCCGCGCGGATACGTGGCTTGTCGTGCCCACGGCCGCGACAGGCCGGTGAGCAGGCGCCCTGTCGGTGCGGCGGCACAACTCGCGCCCATGGCTATGATCCGGTTCCGGTCGCAGTGTGCGGCCGCGGCAGGGCGCCTGACCGTTTCAGGGTGGTGAGCCACTGCGCGACGACGGCGTCGACGAAGGTGTCGGTGACCTGGCCGCGGTCGAGGAAGAGCCGGGCGAGCACGGGGCCGTAGAGCAACGTGAATTCGTCGTCGTCGACATGGACGCCGGATGGTTCCAGCAGTCTGTTCAGGTCCGCGTGCCGGTCCTCGATGATGCGGGCGAGCGCCTGGGCGCTGTCGGGGTCGTGGTCGGCCTGGGCGGTGACCGCGAGGACGGCGGCACGGATGGCGGCGTCGCTGTTGCCGTCGCGCAGACTCCTCACCCAGGCGGTGGCCACGGCCCGCACATCGCTGCCGGGTTGGGGATAGGGACCGAGGTCGGGCCCTTCGAGTATCAGATCGCACAGCAGGGTGGCGCGGTTGGGCCAGTGCCGGTAGAGGGTCTGACGGGTGACGTCTGCCCGCTCGGCCAGCAGCGCGTAGGTCAGTCCGGTCGGCCCGACCTGCGGCAGCAGCTCACGCGCGATCGTCAGGATGCGGGTGCGGGTGCGCTGGACGCGGGGGTTGCTCAGGCTCGGTCGGCGGCGGTGGACAGGCGTCGAGGACATGAGGCCAATCTACCTAAAGCATACGTAGCGTGTGATAGGTCGTGGTCGCACGTACGACACGTCGCTCAGGCTGCGTGATGGAGTGGGAGAAGACCACGCACTTTCCGTGCCACGCGTAGCGCAGGATGGTCACCCGCCGGCGGGGCTGATCAGTGCGGAGTGCTGGAATGGGGCCGGTAGGAGTTTCTGCGCGACACGGGCGGCAGTCAGCGGCCGAGAGAGGAGAGTGCACCCCGCACCCTGCCGGCCCAGTCATCGCCGTCGTGCAGGTCGTGCGCCCCGACACCCCCGGGAGCGGCGCTGGAGGCCACCACGTCCGGCCGCAGCGAGGCGATCAGCTCCAGGCTGTTGGCCAGTGCGTCCGGGTCGCTGAACGGCAGGTTCCCGGCAGCCCATGTGCCGTCACGCTCGGTATAGAGGGTGTCGCCGGTGAACAGATAACGCTCGCCACGCGCACCACTCACGAGGTAGCAGGTGCTGCCCGGGGTATGGCCAGGCGTAGGGATGACCTCCACTCCGTTCTCGTCCACCTGCCGGCGATCCAGCCAGACGCCGTCCTCGGCGACGTTCGCGATCCGCTTGGCGTCACCGCGCCCGGCGTGCAGCCGAGCCCCGAAACGCCTCGCGATCTCGCGCACCATCGGCCCGGCCTCGTCGTGATGGCTCAGATACTGGTGCGCAACCCCGCCCAGCCGCTCGATCTCATCGAAGTCCGCGTCAGTGACGGTCGAGTAGAACAGGACGTTGCCTCCGGACGGCGGCGTCCACAGGTACGCGTGCGTGGTCAGTCCCGGAAACGGGGACTCGCCCCGGGTCTCCCACAGGTCTTCACGGATCTTCTTGAGCATCGGAACCTCCCGGGCGGGTCGTTCACATCAACCAGCTCGGCCGGAAGAACTTCAAGCAGCCTGCTGGATACAAGTCTGATGGAGATTGCTGTCGGCACCTGCTTGTGGGCCGGTTGCCGGCTCCACGGTGCTGACGCGGTCGGATTGCTCCTCTGTCCCGCCGTCGCGCCGTCGCTCCGGGGCCGGTGAGTGCGGTTCGGCGCACGAAGGCGGTCCTTCGGAGCCCGAAATGCAGGTCCGGACTGCGTTGCGGGAATCGGGGTGCCGGCCGTGCCTGTCTGCTCTGATCGGGTACGGCCGGCACCTGCAGTCGGTGGGTCGGTGTCCGATTCGGTTCAGTTGCCGAGGGCGGCGTAGACCTTGGCAAGGTCGAACATGTTGTGGACGGAGACGAACTTCTCCGAGGCGATGTCGATGGTGAAGATCGAGGTCGCCGGCACCGCGATACGCGTCACCTCGGAGCCCGTGTCGATGGAGAAGGTCGGCAGGGCGGTAGAGGCGACGGTCACGGTGGAGGCGGACCGGGCCGGCGCCAGGTCCACCGGCACGATGTCACCCATCAGCGGGGTGTTCCAGACCTCGATCTTCGTGTGCCTGACGGAGACGTTCTGGAAGAGCTGTGCCGTGAACGCCTTGATGGCCTCGACGGTCACGATGGGGTCGTCGGCGTTGAACTGCAGCGTCGTGTCCGGGGCGACGAGGTAGTTGTCGGCGACGCGGGCGGCGTCCCGGGAGTCGACGGAGTCGTAGTACTCCTGGACGATCCGGAGGACGTCGGCGACAGGGATCGCGGTCTTGGTGCTCATGAATGGTTCGCTTTTCTGTTCATGCGGAGAAAATGATCTCTCCGCAGGGGGCTCTGGGGCCGGCTGAGGGAGCTGCCGGGTCAGGGCGCGAGGATGACCTTGCCCTGGTCGTGGTGGGCCTCGATCTCGGCGTGGGCCTGGGCGGCCTCGGCGAGGGGGAAGGTCCGCCATACCGGCACGTCGAGGTCGCCGCGGGCGACGAGATCGGCCAGCAGGGGCAGGGCCTGCGGGAACCGGTCGGCGGGGTCGAGTCCGGTGAAGCGCACCCCGTGCTCGGTGAAGGTCAGGTCGGCGATGGTGATGACCCGTTCGGCATCGCCGGTGAGGGCGATGGAGTCGGGGAGGACACCCGCACCGGCGGTGTCGAGGACGCGGTCCACCGTTCCCGGCGCGGCGTCGCGGACCCGCTGCGCCCAGCCTTCGCCGTAGCGGACCGGCGTAGCCCCGAGCTTGCCGACACGCTCGAAGTCGCGCTCGCCGGCGGTGCCGATGACGGTGAGGCCGCGGGCGACGGCCAGCTGTACGGCGATGGCGCCGACGGCGCCGCCCGCGCCGTGGACGAGCAGGGTCTGCCCGGGCGAGAGGCGGAGGTGCTCCAGGGCCCGGTAGGCGGTCTCGCCGACCGTGATCATGGCCGCCGCGGTCTCGAACGACAGTTCCGCGGGCTTGGCGAACGCCTCGTCCAGCAGGACGTACTCGCTGTAGGCGCCGCCGTGCCTTGCGCCGAAGACCTCGTCACCGGGCGAGAACCCGGAGCCTTCGCCGGCCTCGTCGACCACCCCGGCGACGTCGTTGCCGGGGGTGAACGGGAACTCGAGCGGCATGATCGCGGCCAGTTCCCCGGAGCGCAGCCTGAGGTCGACGGGGTTGACGGCGATGGCGCGGACCTTGACGCGGACCTGGCCCGGACCCGGCTGCGGGAGGGGGGCGTCGGACAAGGTCAGCACGTCGGGCGCGCCGTACTCGGAGAAGGTGATCGAAGTGGACAACAGAAACTCCTCAAACGAAGGGGATCCAACCCTCACACCAGAATCATTCGTAGTGTGTGATTGACTCCGGTTTATCATACGATGCGGATGATTCACAAAGGGCTGAGGCGCTTTTCACACAGGGCTGCGGCAGATCACGGGGGCGCCAGGCACCGGTGGCCTTGAGCCCGCAGACGCCGCCGGAAGCAGGGAGTCAGCGCGTCAGCGGGTCAGTTGCAGCGTCCTGTGGGCCAGTTCGAGCGCTTGGTCCACACCCCGGTCGGCCAGGTAGGTGAGGTCCACGAAGACGTGATCGACATCGGTTGTGTCCCGTGTGCGGAGGATGAGTCAGCGACCGCCTCCACGCTTACCCCGGCCTTGGGATTGATCCGCAGGATCGCGTCGATGCCTGCCGGGTCATGGCTTTCTGCCGCGGCCATTCGGCAGACCTCTTCCAGGGGCCTGGACGGTGGCCGGGTCGAACTCGAACCCGGGATACGCCCTCGTAGCCCACGGTCGGGTTCACCGCGGCCAGGACGCGGTCATCGGCCACAGACTGTCGGCGCCGAGTTGCTCGGCCTGCCGAGCGAAGTGGGCCACCCGGTGCAGCTGTTGGGCCATCGCGCCGTACTGGGGAAGTGCAAAGCCAATGCGCATGCATGCTCCTGTGTGGGGGTGTGGGGGGCCGCCGGATCCGTCAACCGGTGGGCCACTGGGAACTGGTGACACAGTCCGTCGCAGAGCTGCATCCTGATCCGGGCCTGACGCTCCAGTTCCACGCCATGGGACAGACCCCGCGGCTTGCGGTGGTCAGCGGCCGAGAACGGCCCTTGAAGTCAGTGATCGCGGCAGACGTCCAAAGAAGAGCTGCTGGAAGGAAAGGAGAGGGGAAGCCGGACTCCTCGCAGCTCCCAGGGGGGTTACTGGTCCTCGATCCGCTCCTGCGTGCTGCCCCGCCGAGCATCCCGGTTCTGGGGTGCGGCGAGGCTGCCGAGGATGTCGAGCAGTTCGGCGCTGCGGGTGCCGGGCTCGGCGTGGAAGACGACCATGTTGAGCCCGTCCGTGCCGTCCACGGAGAGCTTGGTCGACCGCAGGTCGAGTTCGCCGACCTGCGGGTGGGTCAGGTGGCTCACCCGGCCATGGCGGGGCCGCACCTCGTACCGGGCCCACAGGGTGCGGAAGCGTTCGCTGCGCAGGCACAGCTCGCCGACCAGGTCCCGTAGTCGCGGATCGTCCGCATTCGTTCCGGCCTCGGCGCGCAGCGCGGCCACCGCCTGCGACGTCAGGTCCTCCCAGTCGCGGCGCAGTTCGCGCTCGGCCGGGTCGAGGAAGAGGGCGCGCAGGAGATTGACGCCGGGCCGGAAGTTCGGGGTGAGCGCGGTGGCCAGGGCGTTGGCGGCCAGGCAGTCGTAGTAGCGGTTCTGGACATAGGCGGGGTTTCGGGGCCAGCCGTCGATGAGCTGGAGCAGGCTCGCCGGTACCTGTCGTGTGCGGTGTCCGCCTGCGGTGGGCCGCTCCTGGGCGAGCCCGACGAGGTGGGCGGTGGCGTCGGCGTCGAGCCGCAGGACGCGGGCGACGGCTTCCAGGACCTGCACGGAGGGGTTGCGGTCCCGGCCCTGCTCCAGGCGCAGGTAGTAGTCGGAGCTGATGCCGGCCAGCATCGCGACCTCCTCGCGGCGCAGGCCGGGCACTCGGCGCAGGCCGCCGCCGGGCAGGCCCACGTCCTCGGGCCGCACCAGCGCGCGGCGGGCGCGCAGGAACTCCCCGAGCGGGTTCGATCCGTCCATGGCCCCACCGTAAGACCGCCCGGCCGACGGTGCCTGTCCCTGTCACTCCCAGGAACACCGGGGCCCTGCCACGCCGGGCGTGCGAGGCGCAAGGTGGAGACCGGGCCACCGGAACGACCTCGGCGGCCCGGACATCCTGAGCACCCTCTGGAGAGATACGACATGTCCGCACAGCTGGCCGGCACCCTGACCCTGGCCGACGACCTGACCATCACCCGCGTCGGGTACGGCGCCATGCAGCTGACCGGGCCGAACGTGTTCGGCCCCCCGAAGGACCGAGCCCGAGCTGTCGCGGTGCTGCGCGCGGTGGTCGACGCGGGCATCACCCACATCGACACCTCCGACTTCTACGGCCCCGTCGTCGTCAACGAGCTCATCCGGGAGGCTCTGCACCCGTATCCCCAGGGGCTGCACCTCGTCACCAAGGTCGGCGCCCGCCGCGCAGCCGACGGCAGCTTCATGCTCTCCCGGCACCCCGAGGACCTGAAAGCGCAGGTGTACGACAACCTGCGCAACCTCCGCCTGGAGGCCCTGGACGTCGTCAATCTGCGGCTGGGTGCCCCGGACGGCCGCCCGAACGACGACTCGCTGGCCGAGCAGTTCGGCGCACTGGCCGAGCTGCGCGAGCAGGGACTGATCCGGCACCTGGGGCTGAGCACCGTGAGCGCCGCGCAGCTCGACGAGGCCCTGGCCATCGCGCCCGTGGTGACCGTGCAGAACCTGTACAACCTGGCCAACCGGCAGGACGACGCCCTGGTGGAGCGCACGGCCGCCGAGAACATCGCCTTCGTGCCGTACTTCCCCCTCGGCGGCTTCTCGCCCCTGCAGTCCGAGACGCTGGCGAAGGTCGCCGCCCGACTGGAGACCTCGCCCCAGCAGGCGGCGCTGGCGTGGCTGCTGCGCCGGTCGCCGAACATCGCGCTCATCCCCGGCACGTCCTCGCTGGAGCACCTGCGGGACAACATCGCCGCCGCGAACCTGGTGCTGCCGGACGAGGCGGTCACCGACCTGGACGGAATCGCCGGCTGACCGGCCACCCGATATACCCGGACACGCGAGTCGGTCGCAGGGACGGGCCACTGGCACGGATTCTCGACGCCAGCCGGATGCGGGCGGTTCTCCCGACACTGCGGGGAGGTGCCGAGCAGCTCTCCGCAGAGGATCCGGGGCGTGCGCGTCAGCGCGGCGCGCAGAAGAGCTCCGCGAACGGCTCGTCGATATCCGGGGCGAATTCATACCTAGTATCCGTGCCGCATTGTTCAGTCGAACAGTGCAGAGACCTTGTTGCCGTCGTAAAAGCCGATGACTTCATCGATCCGGTCTTCGGTGACGTGCATCGCCCAGCAGTACTCCATGCTGTAGTCGATGCCGTTCCTGCCGAGTCCGCCTATTCCCTGGAAGAAGACGACCGCCCGGTCGCCATCGACGATCAGTCGCTTCACACGGGCGCTGGGCCACGTGGTCAGCCGCTGGTCCAAGGCGCCGTAGCAGTTCCGGACGTAGTCGTCTTTTCCCTGGTACACGCGGGAGATCGGGGAAGAGCCGGTCACCGTCCAGGTCAAACTCTCCGACAGCGCGTCGAGCAGCGGCATGTAGTCACCGCTTTCCACCTGCTCGAACAGATCGGTCAGAAACTCCCTCGTCTTCTCGCTGCTCAACGCTTTCGCCCTCTCCGTGAACGAACCGCTCCCGGTGGAGCCCACTCGTGAATGCTGCCTTCGATTCACCAGTAAACGGCTTTGGAGTGCTGTCGGTCCAACACTCCTCATCGGATACGTGACAGCCTCAGGCTGTTACGGTGGGCAGGTGGACCTCGATCTTCGCCAGGTGCGCTACGTTGTCGCCCTCGCTGATGAACTCCATTTCGGCCGGGCCGCGGACAGGCTCGTCATCGCCCAGCAGACGCTCTCGGCCCAGATCCGCAGCCTGGAGAAGCGCCTCGGCGTCCCGCTGTTCGTCCGAGACCGCCGCCACGTCGCCCTGACGCCCGCAGGCGAGACTTTCGTCAAGCGCGGCCGGCGTCTCCTGACGGAGGCTGAGCGCCTGGTCGAGGAAGTCACCCACACCCACGCGCCACTGCGCATCGACGTGCCCAACGAGGGCCTGCCCTCCATCCCCCTGTTCCACTACCTGCGCACCCAGACCCACGACATGCCGTTCGAGGTGGCACTGAGCCACGGCCTGACCAAGACCCTGCCCCGTCTGCTCGCCGGTGACCTCGACCTCGCCTTCGGCCGCCCGCACGGCCTCGGCCGCCCCCTCGCGGCAGCGCTCGCCACGATGCCCGTCGGGCTGGAACCCATCGGCATCATCCTGCCGACCGGCCATCCCCTGGCCGACCGCGACCGTGTCCCCCTCGCCGCACTCGCCGAACACCAACTCCTGGTCCATACCTCCGACGAAACCGCCGAGTGGCGCGACTGGGTCGACCAGGCCGTCGCCGCCTTCGGCCTGCAGGTGGCCACCCGCGTGCGCGGGCACGGCCGCACCTCCGCCCAGGTCGCCGTCCAAGCCCTCGGCCACCCGGCCTTCAGCCTCATCGGCGCGCACCTGCCCGACGGCCTCACCGCAAGGCCGCTGACCGACCCGGTCCCGCTCTACCACTGGCACGCCGTCTGGAACACCGCCACCGCACCCCCAGCCCTCAAGCGAACCCTGAAGCTCATCCACACCTACGCCCGCACCCACCACTGGCACCGCCCCCCGGCCGCCGCCTGGTGGCTCCCACAGCCCGACTACGACACACTGCGGGCCACCGGCTGAGTCGAGGAGCGGAACGCGGGGCCGCCGAACAGGCCAGCCCAGCCGAGTCACCGAACCGGTACCGATCACCTGCCTACCGCCAAACCCTGGCCCGCTCCTTCTGAGCACGACGCGCTCTCGCATGCCGCCTTGCTCGGGCCGGGTGTCCGCGGCGACGGCGTCGCCCCTGTCGAAGCCCTGGCGGCGCAGACCGATCGTGCCGTCCTCGACCTGGTCGCGGAGCCGCACGATCGCGTCCCGGTCTGTGCCTGATCCGGTCAAGGGAAAGGCCCCTTCATGGCGTTGGCAGAAAGGGGCCGCATCCGAGCACCCGAAGACGGCGGTTCCACTTGTATGGGGGCCGCTGCCGGGGTCAGCTTTCCGGCGCGTTCCACAGGTCCCGAAGCTCCGCCCATTGCGGTCCCGGCCCGTGCAGGGCGGTGGGCTGCCCGGGGTCCGGGGCGCGCAGCCCGGCGAGGACCAGGTCGAGGTAGCGCAGGTGCAGCGCGGTGGCGCGCTCGCTGGTGACGGGGATCTGAGGGGTGAGGTGTTCGAGCAGCAGCGGAATGTCGGCGGATTCGAGGGCGGCGCGCAACTGCCGCGCGGCAGCCTGCACCTCGTCGGTGGCCGGCAGTCGGCCGCCGACCAGAGGCAGGAGCGGACCACCCGTTCCCTGCTCGGCCAACGCGTCGCGGAAGAAGCGTACGAGGGCGGCCCAGGGATCGGACTCCTCGGCGACCGCCGTGCGCGCCTGCGTGACGAGTTGTTCCATTCCCGCGATCCGCATGCGCTGGGCCAGCAACTCCTTGCTGGGGTAGCGGCGGTAGAGACTGCCCATGCCGATGCCGGCGCGGCGCGCGATCTCGGAGACGGGAGCGTCCCAACCGCGCTCGGCGAAGACCTCACGCGCGGCCTGGAAGAGGCGGGCGTCGTTACGGTCCGCCTCGCGCTGCCGGCCGCGCGGCTTGCCTGTGTACGTGTCGCCCATGGAGCGGCATTCTCCCTCAGGGACGTCCCACGCCGTGCCCGCCGTCGACGGTGACGACAGCCCCGGTGACGAACCCGGCGTCGCCGCCGGCGAGCATGGCAATCGCCCGGGCCACATCCTCCGGTTCCGCGACCCGCCCGAGCGGGGTGTGCTCGGCCAGACGCTGCTGGAACTCCGCCGGCTGTGCGGCGCTGCGCTCTGTGCGCACGAAGCCGGGCGCCACGACGTTGACGTTGATGCCGAGCGGGCCGGCCTCGTAGGCGACGAACCGGGCGAAGGTGTTGAGCGCCGCCTTCGCGGTGCCGTGCGCGGCCATGCCCACCATGGGCGGGCCGTCGGCCACCGAGCTGGAGACGTACACGATCCTGCCCCCGCCCTGGGCACCCATGATGGTCAATGCCTGCTGGGTGAGGGTGAAGGCGGACGCGAGCTCGTTCGTCACCTTCGCGTGGAAGTCCTCCCAGGACAGGCTGGGGAGCGGGGTCGGGGTGAAGCGGGCGCCGGCGTTGCAGACCAGGACGTCCAGCCGCCCGTCGACCGTGGAACGCTTCAGCAGTTCGGCCGCCTGCCGGGGGTCGTGCACATCGGCCTGCACGGCGAAGGCTTCGCCGCCGTCGGCCTCGATCTGCTTGACCACCTGGTCGGCGGCCTCGCGGTTCGAGAAGTAGTTGACGGCCACGCGGTATCCGCGGGCCGCCAGCTCACGCGAGGTGGCCGCACCGATACCCCGGCTGCCACCGGTGACCAGTGCGGTCGGCTTGCTCGTCGTCTCCATGTGCCCTCCGAGTCGGCAGAACGATGCGTCCTACACCCAACCTATCGGAGCGGAGCGCTCCGATCAAAATGAAGGGCTGCACCAAGCAGGTGTGATGTGCGCCAGGGGAACGTCATGTAGGACCGCCCGTGTCCGAAGCGGTAGGTGGGGTGGGGAGCGGGCGTTCAGTAGGTAGGGCCGTAGGGGCTCCAGTGCCCGAGGAAGGGTTTCAGGTCGTCCGCTCTTGGGTTGGGAATGTCGGGCAGCCGGGGCGGTGCGTTCAATGGGTCGAGGTGCTCAACGATGGCCGCTGCCCACCTGATCCATTCCTCGGCTTAGGTTCTGGCCTGGCCCGGTGGCATGGCCTCGACGCGTGTGCGTACCGCGCTCACGTACGTACACCCAGGTCGACTGACCGACTGCCGAGATGGCGACCGGCGGAGCCTCCGGCGGCAGCCTGACCGTGGGCGCCGGAGCCTCGTTCACCTTGGCGGGCAGCAAGGTCCGGTACAGCGAGACCGCGACGGCCATCGGGGACGACGCCAACACGATCCAGAATTTCATGCGGTCGACCGGAGCCAACGGCCACGACGTGATTGTCCACGGCGACGAGGCGGGCAATTTCCGCGTCGACGGCCTCATCACTCACCCTGAGCAGATAGCCCAGCTCGTCCGGGAGAACCCGCACTACAGGGGAGGCCCCATTCAGATCGTCTCCTGCCACGCCGCCTGCGGCTCTGCGGAAGAGCTTGCGGAAGCCTTGGGTGTCAAGGTAACCGGCGTGAGCAAGCACCAGGTGGATCTCGACCCCACCACGGGCATCGTGCGCGAGTGGCCGGACGGCCCCCTGGGTGCACCGGTTCCGGTGGGTTCGCGGTGACACATAGGATGCAGACGGAAGGGATATCTCTATGACGAACATCGCCCCCCTGGGGATATTCGGGAGGATTGCAAGCTAGTCCGCCTTCTCGGAGAACGCCGAGGAACTTCGGCAGCGAACGGGTGAGATTGCCGTCGGGGAGCGGGCACACATTGCCGGATATCTGCGCTCCGGTACTCCCGTCATCGCACTGATGGGATTCTCGGAGGACATTCTGGGCAACAAGTTCTCCCGGTCCGGCGGCACCGCCATCATGAGCGACGGACGGTTCTTCTGGCGGCTCGATGCTGCCGACTACGTGGAGTACTACGGGATCGGGCTACCGGAGGAGTTCCTCTCTCACGGCGCGGCCCGGCAGTGGGTTCCGCCGGTCCTCACCCGTGAGGAAGTGGCCGCCGTCGACCGCCGTCTGATCGAGCTCGGACAGAACAACCAGGTCTGAGTCACATCACGGACACACCACGGCCGCAGCCCCCGCACAGTGGGCTGCGGCCGTTCTCGGTGTCGGTCTCAGAGGGCGACGCCGGTGAGGACCAAGACTCGCTCGCTCGTTCGTTCAAGACGGCGATCAATGGGCCTCCATCCCGATCATCGTCACGACGGAAGTCGGCGACCTGCTCGTCGAGGTGCCGGGCCATCGCCGAGACCTGTGACTTGGACAGCTGGGTGACGCCGAGCGACTCGGCGAGCTTCTCGACACGGCGGGTGGACACACCCAGCAGGTAGGCGGTGGCGACCACCGAAATGAGGGCCTGTTCGGCCCGGCGACGCCGTTCGAGAAGCCAGTGCGGGAAGTAACTCCCGCTCCTGAGCTTGGGGACGGCGAGTTCGACGGTGCCGGCCCTCGTGTCCCACTCACGCGGGCGATATCCGTTGCGGTGGTTGACTCTCTCGTCGCTGACCTGCCCGTATTCGGCGTTGCAGAGTGCGTCCGCCTCCGCGGACATGAGTGCGTCGGCGAACGTCTTGACCATCGCGCGCAGCAGATCGGGACTCGCCGCAGCGAGGTTGTCCTCGGCGAGGGCGTGCAGGGGCAGACTGTCAGGTGCGGTCATCGTGCTGATCTCCTTCGGGCTTCGACACCTCGAAGATCAGCCGGTGGCCGTTCATCTATGCGGGCATCATCCCGACGCCGGAGCAGACCCCCGGATCAGGTCGAACCCGTACACCACTTCCCTGGACGCAACCGTTGGAAAGGGCTCACTGCTCAGTGGCCCGAACCGGTGCATCGACATCGACGGGCCCATCGCTTGGTGCCAACGGCGCAAGGTCGAAGGGACGTACTACCCGGCGCCGCGCTATGCGCCAGATCCCTCCCTCGCGCCGGTATTCGTCCTCGTAGGTACCTCCACCGACAATCCAGCGGTGGTTGCGGAGTTGGGCCAGGACCACGACGTCCGATCGTCCGGTCGCGGCAGCGCCGTCGATTTCCACCGTGTGGTTGGCAGTGGCATGCTGCATGATCGGGAATGCCTGCCACTGCTGCTCGACCGCCGCGCGTATGGCTTCGATCCCCGTGAATGTCTGGTCCGAGCTGGTCTCCCACGCGGCGTCCGCTGTCCAAATTGCCTCCCAGCGGGCTGAGTCGCGGTGGTCGGCACCCACGCAGTAGTCGTGGGCCAGCCGATGCAGTGCAAGTTCCGTCTCGACTCGGTCCAGGCGAGCGGCAAGATCTTGTAACGTCGTCATTCCTGAGAGGCTACTGACGGTTGAGATGGCCCGCAGGGCGGTCGCCTCACCCCTACAAGTGCTGGCGCAGGGCGTGCAGTTCGCCGTTTGCCGCAGTGAGCGCGGCCCGCAGTTGGGCAACTTCTTCACGGTGTTTGCGGCGGTCGGCGGCCAGCCGTTGGATGAGGCGGCGGACCAGCGTACTGGCGGCAGCCTCAGCTTGAGCACGGCTTCGCCCATCTCAGAAACTGAGGGTCCTCGGCAAGGTCCGCACCGACGCGAAGTGGGCGACCACCCTGGTGAGGGCCCTGCCTGTTCTGACGAACCGCGAAGTTTCCCGCTGACCGACGATCTTCACCGAAGTCATCCGCCCGCGACTTGCACAAGTATCGAGAACCCTGCGCACACCAGACCCGTAACCTGCGACTTCACGATGCACGCGGCTCATTGAGGATGGTCTTTGTCCGGCCCAAGGGACAGAGCGATGAGACGCACTCTCTTTTGATCGATTACGCGTCGGAGTGCTGATCTTGCTCTGCGCCGGTGCCACGCTCTGGATCCCGCCGAGTGATGGCCTTCCGTGGGGGCCGGAAAAGTCCGCCGCGGATTGGGCGGAGCGACTATGAGGCGTCGCGAGTGAAGCGCCAGGCTCCGCAGGTGAGGGCGAGTGCCAGGTAGAGGGCAAGGTCGACGAGGGCGAAGGAGAGGGAGGGGGTGCGTTCCGGGTGGAGGGGGTGCGGGTGGAGCTGGCCGAGGGCGTCCGCAGCGTTGCTCAGCATGAGCTTGCTGGGCAGATAGGACCAGCCTTCGGCGGCCTTGGCTGCGCCGTAGCCGAGATAGACCAGGGCGAAGAGCGCGGCGATGGCTCCGGCGGTGTGCCGGATGACGGCCCCGAGGCCGTAGCCCACGACGGTGACGACGAACAGGTAGAGGCCGGCACAGGACACGGCGCGAAACACGCCTGGAGTGCCCAGACCGACGTCAAGGTGCTGCTTGGCCAGGATGGCCTGCCCGATGAAGAAGCTGGTGAACGCGGCCAGTTCGCCCAGTAGCAGGGCGAATCCGCCGGTGACGAGGGTCTTGGCTGTGTAGGCGAGCACGCGCCGGGGCGTCGCGGTCAGCGTCGAGCGGATCAGTCCGGTGGTGTATTCGCTGCTGACGCCCAGCACGCCGAGGACTCCGAAGGCGAGGACGGCGAAGGCGAAGCCGGAGAGTGAGTCGCCCACCGGGTCGAACTGGGCCCGGTCGGCCGTCGTCATGTGGGGCCAGGCGTTGGCGGTGTGCGCGACGTCCATGACGCTCAGCGCCAGGCCGAATGCCACGGTGATGAGGGCGGTGATCCAGGTCGAGCGGAGGGAGCGCAGCTTGATCACCTCGCTGGCCATGGCACCTGTCAGTGCAGTGGGCATCAGTGTCCCGTCCCTTCGGTCCGGTACTCCACGGCGGATTCGGAGAGGTCGAGGTAGGCGTCTTCCAGTGAGGCGCCGGCAGGAACGAAGTCGGTGATCGGGACGTCAGCGAGCAGACGTCCTCGTCCGATGACGAGAAGGTGGTCGACGGTGAGGGCCATCTCGCTCATCAGGTGGCTGGAGACAAGGACGGTGCGTCCTTCGGCGGCCAGCGACCGCATGAGGTTACGGATCCACCGGATGCCTTCCGGGTCCAGGCCGTTGGCGGGTTCGTCGAAGATGAGCACGGGCGGGTCGCCGAGCAGGGCGGCGGCGATGCCCAGGCGCTGCTTCATGCCGAGCGAGTAGGTGCCGATCCTGCGGTGGGCGACGTCGGTGAGGCCGGTGAGGGCGAGCACCTCATCGATTCGCCCGCGCCGGATGTGGTTGGTGGCCGCGAGCGCGGCCAGATGCGCCCGCGCCGTACGGCCCCGGTGGACGGCTCCGGCGTCGAGGAGCGCGCCGACACGGCGCAGCGGCTGTTCGGCCTGGCGGTAGGGCACGCCGTCGACCAGGGTGCGGCCGGCGTCCGGGGTGTCCAGGCCGAGGACGGCCCGGATCGTGGTTGACTTCCCCGCGCCGTTGGGACCGAGGAAGCCGGTCACGCGGGCGGGCTGGACGTCGAAGCTGAGGTCGTCGACGGCGGCCTTGCGGCCGAAGCGTTTGGTGAGATGTTCGCATCGAATCACGTCCATGACGATGCCGGGACGGGCGAGACTCTTCATCTGCCCGCGGGCGGGTCCTTTCGGGCCCGGGTCTGCCGTACGGCATAGGGCCCGCGGACGATGTGGGCATGACCGGGAGACGCATAGGCTCAGGTCGTGGAACGGAAGACGCAGGCGGCCCCGGAGTCGTTCCGGCCCTATTGGCCGGAGGCCCTTGTTGTTCTGTCATTGGCGGTGTGCGGCCTGGCACCGTGGCATCCGCAGGCGATTTTCTGGGGCGGGTTGCCGCTCGCCTTCGCGCTCTTCTGCGTCACGTCCCTGCGCCCGGCCCGCACCGCGGGAATCGCCCTGGCCGCGGCCCTGGCGATGGCGCTGTCCACCGGCCTGCCCAGGTTCGAACACGCCGGGGCCGTGGTGCCCTTCGCGCTGCTCTTCGCCGTCGCCTGGGCGGTGGGCTTCGCGGTCGGCCAGCGGCGCCGGTATCTGCACGCGCTGGTGCGGCAGGAACGCGACCGCGCCGATCGGGAGGCGGCTGCGGAACGGCTGCGGATCGCCCGCGAGCTGCACGACAGCATCGCCCACTCGATGAGCGTGATCTCCGTCCAGGCAGGCTTCGGCCGCCTGGTGCTCGAGGACCGTCCCCAGGACGCGCGCAGCGCGCTGGAGGCGATCGAGACCACCGGCCGGCAGACCCTCGTTGAGCTGCGCCGCATGCTCGGCGTGCTGCACGACGACACCCACGACGCAGGCGACACGGGCCTGGCCCCCGCCCTAAAACTCGCCGACCTGAACCGTCTCACTGAACGGACCCGGCGCCCCGGCCTGCGGATCGACCTCACCGTCACCGGGCAAGCCAGGCCCCTGCCCCCTGGGCTGGAGGCAGCTGCGTACCGGATCGTCCAGGAGGCGCTGACCAACGTGGTCAAGCACGCCGACGCGAGCACCGCGCACGTCACCGTCGCGTACGGACCCGACGAGCTGACCCTCACGGTGATCAACGACGGCAGCATCCGGCCTGCCTCGGGCCGCACCGGACGCGGGCTGCCCGGGATGCGTGAGCGCCTTGCCCTCTACGGCGGCACCCTGCAGGCGGGGCCGGCCGCGACTGGCGGCTTCCGGGTACGGGCCGGCATCCCCGTGGACCGGCCACAGCCCACTGCCCCCGTACGGGAGCGGCCGTGACCATCCGGGTCCTGGTCGCCGACGACCAGCAGCTGATCCGCATCGGCCTGGCCGGAATCGTGGACACCGCCCCCGACCTCGCGTCGATCGGCAGCGTCGCAACGGGCCGGGACGCCGTCGCAGCAGCCGCCGAACACCGGCCCGACATCGTCCTCATGGACGTGCGGATGCCCGAGATGGACGGCATCGAAGCCACCCGCCGTATCACCGCCGCCGGCCACGCCCGTGTCCTGATGCTCACCACCTTCGACCTCGACGAATACGTCTTCGGCGCACTGCACGCCGGGGCCAGCGGCTTCCTCCTGAAGGACGCCCCGCCCCTGGACCTGCTGTCCGCCGTCCGTACCGTCGCCCAGGGCGAGGCGCTGCTCGCTCCACGCGTCACCAAACGGCTCATCGCGGCATACGTAAACAGGCCGGCACAACCGCACGTCAAGGAACCGCCGCGGCTGCCCGAGGCCGTCACCACGCGTGAACGCGAAGTGCTGCTGCTCGTCGCCGAAGGACTCACCAACGCCGAGATCGCCGAACGGCTGTACATCGGCGCGGGCACGGTGAAGACCCACGTCGCCCGGCTGCTGGCCAAGCTCGACGCCCGCGACCGCGTCCAACTCGTCATCCACGCCTACCGCAGCGGCCTCACCGGCTAGTCCGCCAGCCCTCGACTGTCCCCGAGAAGCCAAGATCGTGAGACACGACGCCTTGGCCCTCAAATGAGACAAACCGCAAACACGCAGGTCCCCACGACGGAACGGGACATTCCAAGTGAGGCCCTACAGCCGGCCGACCGTGCAGTGCGCGGGCCGTCCCGTGCGATCAAGGGCGCCTGCGGCTGCGCTCCGCGCCGGGCTTCCCCCACTCTGGATGGCCCGGCGCTCCCGAGACTGCGGAGATGCGGCAAGTGCTGACGGCTGTGACGGCGCTGGCCCACACCCGGTGGATGTACTCCAGCGCGCGGGACTGCCCGGAGCGCAGGGCGATGTGTCGGGCGTGGCGGCCGCCCTCGTGATCGGGGTGCAGCAGCAGCCGGGTCAGCTGCTCGATGCTTCCGTCGGCGCGGGCCACGTGGCAGGCGATCGCCGCGGTGATGCGGTGACCGTGTTCCGATATGCCTTGGCGGTCGCCGCGCAAGGTCACCGTGCGGCCGTCGGGGCTGAGCCTGCTGTAGCTGCCTGCCGCGTAGCGGCCGGTGAGGTCGCCGAGCAGGACGAGGTCGGCGGCGGGCTTGGGGAGGGAGGCGAGTCCCTGCAGCGTGGTGTGGTGGCCTGTGGCTGCCTCTGGTGGGGAGAAATCCGGACGTGGAGCCGACGGGGAGTAGTGCGGGTGGGCTGTGGGGTGTGGCATTCTGGGGTCGTCCCAAGGACATGGACGCCACCAAGGCCCGCTGAAACCAGCGATGGTGTCCGGAACCGACCTCCAGTCGGTGCCGGCGAAGCCTCCAGGATTGGCGTCCTGGGGGCTTTCGTGCGCTCTGGCACCTGTCGGAGGCAGGCGTCCCCATCGCGGCTCGACCGGAGACGACCGAGAGGCCTGTCAGAGCCGCCACCCTGGATCCGTACCGGTCAACACCGGTCGCTCAAAGGGCAGTTCGAGAGGTCGATGCCTCTGAGCGACCCGGGTCGAACCGGGGTCGAATCAGAGCGGTTTCCTCTGACTGCCTCCGATCGCCTCTGCAACCCGTCCTAGCAGGTCACATCCTTATCGCCTCGCATAAGCGCAGGTCAGAAAGATGTGCTAGCTGTACCACTGGTTCCTGGCGAACGCGGTCATGTGCGGCATGGCAGTTCCCGTCCCTGTCGGCGGGGCTCCGTCGCCCCGCGTGCCGTGGTTGGCATCAGGGTCGTGAGGCCTGCACCGGCGCGGCAAGGCGGCTTCTGCCAGGCGGAAGGGCTTGTGTGAAGAGGCTGGTCAGAACCTTGTTCTGTCAGCCCCTAGATCAGCATCGCGGACGGTGCTTGGCCTTGCGGGGCCGGTCACCATGTGCTCGGCGGAAGCCCGTCGCAGGCCCGGGAGTTCGCCCCGTCGTCGCCCCCGGCGGTAGTGGCCGGCCTAGCCGCGGCTTTCGCCGCCGATGGCGCCGGGACCCCTGAAATCCCGCAGGGCATGCAGGGCGCCGAGCAGGCCGCACCGGCCTGGGTATACACCGCCGGTCGCCTGCTGCGCGGACCCCGGCAATCCGTGGAGTTCCTCGCCCGCAGGCTGCTGTCGGGCCCTACGGCTACGGCTACGGCCGTCCAGTCTACGGTTCGGCCGGGCGGGCACCGCCCGAGCGGCGTCAGGCGTCGATCGGACGCAGCACTGCGTAGTACGCGAACGGCGGACCGTACAGCCGGGCGACCCGCAGCCCGGCTCCCTCCGCCAGGCTGATCAGCGAGGACGGCCGGATCTGATGCCGGTCGAAGAACTCGCCGACCACCAGCCGCCCGGACGGCTTCAGCACCCGGCGCAGCTCGGCCAGCGTACGCGCCGGATCCGGGATCTCGCCCAGCGCCGTCACCAGGTAAGCCGCATCGAACGAGCCATCCGCAAAAGGAAGTTCATGTGCGTCGGCGCAGTTCGGCACGATGTTGTCGACGCCCTGCTCCTTGGCCCGGCGGCCCACGTGGTCGAGCATCTCCTGCTGGATGTCCAGGATGTCCAGCTGGCCGTTCGGGCCCAGCTGCGGTGCGACGTGCAGCGACTGGAGGCCGGTTCCGGGGCCTATCTCCAGGATCCTCTCACCCTCCCGGGCCTGCAGCACGTGGTCCAGACGCTTCAGAGTCAGGAACGGCAGCGGCAGGTCGAGCAGCCAGCGCTGAGAGTACGGGTACGGCGCGGAGTCGGTGAACCACCAGGTGGCGACGGCTGCGGCAGTGCCCGCGCCGATCAATGCCCGCGAATGCCTCATAATTCCTCCTTAAATGTCCGATTAGGCCATCGGAACATCGCTGATGGTCAATCAGTTGTGTTTGTGTGCAATCCGCTTGTGCCGGCGCCGACCTTGTCGGCAGTTGACCCGAGCGGGCCGAACGAACCGCCCGTGGACCGC
Source organism: Streptomyces sp. (assembly GCF_019510245.1). Classification (GTDB taxonomy): domain Bacteria; phylum Actinomycetota; class Actinomycetes; order Streptomycetales; family Streptomycetaceae; genus Streptomyces. The sequence continues at coordinate 50,401 of NZ_JAEKKT010000187.1, forward strand.
CGTTGCGGCAGGCCGGGACTTCCCGAAACGGGCCGGACCGCAAGCGCCGATCACGTCACGAGCTCCTCCGCTCAGCGGCCCGGCCGAGGGAAGGTCCGGGCCGTGAGAACCGCGCAGGCCACCGCCAGCGGCACCTCGACGAAGACCGCCATCAGCACCGCCAGCTTGAAGTCCGAACCCGGGGCGGCCGTCATGGTGTCGAACCAGGCGTCGACCAGCAGCAGGACCGAGGTCGCGGCGGAGGTCAGGCAGGCCCGGCAGTCGCCGCGCCTGAGGAGCAGTCCGGTGGAGAGCAGGCCGAGCGCCTCAAAGCTGTCCAGACCCGTCCACGTCCAGGCCCAGTGCGAGGCCTGAGCGGTGGCCGGCAGCCCGGTGTTCAGGAAGACCAGCCAGGGAATCATCGCCAGCCCGAGCACGGTGAGGACCGTGGCCGCCCGGCGAAGCAGCAGGGGGAACGCCGAAGCGGCCGCAGCCTTCGGAAGGATCCGCGGGACACCGGAGCCCGAACCGGAGGCGCCCGCAAGGGTCCGGATGTCGGCCTTGCCTAACGGGGCGCTCAGGGGTGCGGAGGGGTGGCGCATGGTTCTTCTCCAACCTTGGTCGTCGGCGTGGGGCGGTGGTGCCCGCTCAGTGGATGTGGATGCCGCCGTCGGAGGCGGCCACGGCGAGAGAGGCCGTCGCGCCGTCGGAGTTCGGCAGGGCGATCTGCGGCGCGGAGCTGCTGCTGTGTGCGTCGATCCGGTAGCCGGTGCTCGAGGGCACCGCGAGGTCGACCGCGCCGTGGCCGGTCGTCGTGGTGCACCGTCGGGCGGTGCGGCCTGAGGTATTGATCGTTCCACTCCTCGTTCTCGGGAAGGCCGGTGGCCTTCACCGGTGGTTCGCGGTGGCGCTGCGGGGCGGCGCACCTGCGCCACCCCGCACCGACCATCTGCCCTCCAGCCAACAGCAGTTCGGCCAGGCCGGACACGTGGCCAGCCCACCGAACCGGGGTAGGGATAACCCCCCTGCCAGTCCCAGCCGTTGTTGTCGGGCGGGGTGGTGGGGCCGGTGGTGTCGGCCGGGGCGGCAGCGGCCCGCGGCTGCGCTGCGGCGCTGACTCCGGATGCGATGGCGGGCGTGACGAGGGTGAGGGTGATCGCCGCCAGCGCGGCGGCGGCCGCGGCCACGAGGTTGGCCCGTCGTGCGTGGGTGACATCCGGAACGGCCTGGTGCTCGGTTGCGAGTTCGCCGCCGAGATCGTCGGCTACGGCCCGGACACCGTGCGGGCCCTGCCGGTCGGGAGCACCGTCTGCGGCCCCCCGATCGGCTTCGGCCCGCAGGGCGGTGGGATCGTCGGCTGCACCCCGGCCTTTCCGGGCGGCTTCGGCGAGTACAGGATCCTCAACGAGGTCTTCACCCTGGCGGTGCCGACGGTCTGGACCCGAAGGCGGCCGCGCTCACCGAGCCGTTCTCGGTCGCCGCCCGGGCGGTCCGGTGGGGCGAGCCCGGTCCGGGTTCGGTCGCCGTGGTGCTCCGCCTCGGCCCGATCGGCCTGGGCGTCGTCGCGGTGCTCAAGGCGCGCGGCCACGGCCCGGTCGTAGCGGTCGACTTCTCGCCCAAGCGGCGGGCGCTGGCCGAGCGGCTGGGTGCCGACATCCTGATCGACCCGGCCGTCGAGTCGCCCTACGACCGCTGGTCCTCGCTCGGGGTGATCCCCGGGATGCTGGACCGGATGGCCACGGAGTACCGCGGGGTGCCGACCACCGACGTGGTGCTCTTCGAGTGTGTCGGCGCCTCCGGCGTGCTCGCCCGGGTCGTCGACGGCGCACCGGCCGGCGCGAAGATCGTGCTGGTCGGCGTCTGCCTGCGCCCCGACACGGTCGACCCCGGGGTGGTGGCCGGCAAGGAGCTGGACATCGGCGGGTCGTTCGGCGGCAGCCCGGGTGAGTACTGCCAGACGCTGCGGGACATCGCCGAGGGCCGGATCGACGCCGGTGCCGTCATCACCGGCGTCACCGGCCTGGACGGACTGGCCGGGGCGATCGCCGAACTCCGCGAGCCGGAGCGGCACGCGAAGATCGTCGTCGACCCCTCGCTGGTCGCCGGCTGATCGTCCGAACGACGGTGGCGTCCCCGGAACCTCCCGGCGACGCCACCGTCGTTCGCGGCACGGGCGCGCTCAGTGGACCATGATGCTGCCGCGCGTGGTCTTCACCACCACGCTGTGCGGCGCGTCCGTGGCGGTGTTCGGCAGCGAGACGCTCGGCGACGACCAGGAGCTCTGCGCGTCGACGTGGTAGGTGGCGTCGTGAGGCACCTTGAGGTTGACCCCTCCGTAGCCCGTGGTGACCTTCAGGGAGGCGGGTGCCGCCGTGAAGGAGGCGCTGACCGAGCCGTCGGTGGTGATCACCTCGGCGTTCGGGGCGCTGCTGTCGGCGAGGGTCACCGCGCCGTACGTGCTCCGCACGGTCAGCGGGCCGGACGACTGGTCCACCTCGACCCCGCCCAGCCCGGTGGTCAGATCCAGCCGGCCGGTCAGGCCCTTCGCCTGGATCCCGGCGTCCCCGGTGCTCACCTGCGCGGCCAGGCCGGCCGGCACCGTGATCTGCAGGTGCCCCGAGCAGTCGTTGGAGCAGTCGGCTGTGACCGTGACGTCCGACCCGGACCGGGTGACGGAGACCTGCGGGACATGGCCCGTGTAGCTGCCGCTCATGGCCACCGTGACCTTCGAGGAGCCGTCCTGACTCAGCGTCACGCCGAGTCCGTCGGCCTGGACCGTCACCTGGCTGGCGCCGGCCGCGTCCTGCTGCCAGTTGCCGCTGTACGGGTGGTGCGCCGGAAGCAAGGCGACCACGACCCAGCTGGCCGCGGCGACGACCGCGACGAGGACGGCCAGCCCTGTGAGGAGGCATCCGCGGCGCCTCATCGGTGTGGTACTGATCTCAGGCTCCCAGGTAGCGCAGAACGGCGAGCACGCGGCGGTGGTCTCCCGCCTCCTGCTGCAGATCGAATTTCACGAAGATGCTGCGGATGTACTTCTCCACCGCCGCCGTGCCAATCACCAGATCGGCCGCGATCCCGGCGTTGGAACGGCCCCCCGCCATGGCCGTGAGGACCTCCCGCTCGCGCGGCGTCAGGGTGGACAGCGGATCCCGCTGCCGGCTGCCGGCCAGCAACTGCTTGACCACCTCCGGGTCGAGGACCGTCTCGCCCGCGGCGACCCGGCGCAGCGCGTCCACGAACTCCTCGGCGTCCGATACCCGGTCCTTGAGCAGGTAACCGACCCCGTTGTCATTGGTGTTGACCAGGTCGATGGCGTAGCGCTCCTCGACGTAGTGGGAGAGCACCAGGACGCCGGTCTCCGGCCAGCGGGCGCGTACCGCCAGTGCGGCGCGCAGGCCCTCGTCCAGGAAGGTGGGCGGCATCCGGACGTCCGTCACACAGGCGTCCGGCCGGTGTTCGGCCACCGCGCGCAGGAGTTGCTCCCCGTCGCCGACCGCGGCGACCACCTCGATCCCCTGTTCGCTGAGGAGCAGCTCGATGCCCTGGCGCAGCAGCGCGGAGTCCTAGGCCAGCACTACCCGCATGGCAAGTCCACCTCGATCACGGTCGGTCCACCCACCGGACTGCTGAGCCGGAACCGCCCGTCCACCCCGGACACCCGGTCCGCCAGACCAGTCAGACCCGTGCCGGCCGCGAGATCGGCTCCGCCGCGCCCGTCATCGCCAACCTTAATGTCCAATCGGGCGCCCTCCCGCCGGATCTCCACCCAAGCGCGGGTCGCATGAGCATGTTTGGCCACATTGGTGAGCGCCTCGGTCACCGTGAAGTAGGCGACTGCCTCGATGGTGGAGGAGGGGCGCGGCTCCACCAGGACGTCAAGGCGCACCGGCACCGGAACCAGCGCGGCGACGGCGGAGAGCGCCGCCTCCAGGCCTCGGTCGGTCAGCACCGGCGGGTGCAGGCCACGGGCCAGGTTGCGCAACTCGGCGATGGTGCTCAGGGTCTCCCGCCGGGCGTCCTCGACCAGCTTGTTGGTCTCGTGGTCACCGGACTTCTTCAACCGCGAGCTGGCCCGGCCCAGGGTGATCGACATCGCCACCAGCCGTTGCTGGGCACCGTCGTGCAGGTCCCGCTCGATCCGTTTGCGCTCCGCCTCGGCGGCGTCCACCACCCGGGCTCGACTCTCCGTCAGATCGTTGACCCGCTGTTCCAGTTCCAGGCCGCGGGGCCGGGAGAGCAGTGCGACGGCCAGCGCGGTGTCCAGCGCCAGCAGGATTTTGACGATCAGTGGGGAGAGGACCGCGCCGCCCAGCAGCGCCACCGCCGCGACCAGCAGCGCCCGGGGCAGGGAATCCACCACGAACGGCCCGAGCTGGGCCTGCCCGCCGGGCAGGCCCCGGTAGTAGGCCGGAAGCAGCACCAGGGTCAGCGGCACGGCCCAGATCAGCGCCACCGCGACCACGGTCACCACCGCCACCGGCGTCAGCAGTACGAAGTAGCCGATCAGCCGCCAGGTGCAGAGGTTGTGGACGAGCGACTGCAGCGACTTGGCCAACCGCCACGAACAGACCGGCGCCGGCAGCTCGTCGAGCTCCAGCCCGCAGGTCACGGCGAACCGGGCGCGCTCGACGGCGGCCAGCCGGAACAGCGCCCACCCCGCCGCCACCGTGAGCGGCAGGCCTACCAGGCCTACCGGCGCCAGGCAGAGGGCGACGACCAGCACGACCAGCACGGCCAGTCCTGCCAGCGCCACCAGACCGTCAAGTGCCAGGTGGATCGACGCCCGCCACAGCACGGGGGAGGCCAGCGCGCGCAGCGGATTGCCCGGCACCATCTCGTGGGGTGGCCGGGCGTCCGTCCGGGCTCTGCCGGTGGCACGGCCGACGATGTTCTCGGTCAACTGCTTCAGACCCGCTCTCGTGGGCAGTGCGGGCGGCGACCAGGTCACCGTCCGCGCCTCGATTCAACAAGGGGACGGTACCCAACCCGACCACCCGTCGACAGCGAGGAGAGCCCACCAGCGGGGGGTAGGGTTTACCCCCCGTCCGGCCGGTGGGTTCACGCTGCCGACCCTGCGCCGCCCGGTGCGACATGGTGGGGACATGACCGATCGACACTCGAGCGCCGCCGGCCGCCCCTGCCCGGCCGGCAGGACCGACGACATTGAGCAGTTCCTCGTGCACTACGAGGACACCATCGACGACCGGGTCGCCGAGATCGTCGAAGAGGTCCTCGGCGAGCAGCTGAGGCGGTACCGGCGCGACGTCGTGCTGCCGGTCACCGTCGCGCTGCTGGCGGCCGCGGTCGTCTCGCTGGCGCTCATATGGTGGAGCCCGTGGACAGTCCCCCTGGTGTGGGCCGCCACCTCCGTCATCTGCCTGTCGCTGTCACGGTCCGCCCGGATCCCGCGGCGCTCGTAACGGGCCGCGGGCGTCCGGGCTGCGGCCGCCCCTCCGTGCGTACCCCTGACGCACGGCGGGGCGGCCGCGACCGAGTGCCCGGGCACGACCGCCCCGGACGGACGGCACCGGAGGCGGCTACGCGGTCCCACCCCGCTCCCGGCCCACGGCCTCCTCGATGGCCCGCTGCCACTCACCGGTCAGCCGGGTCCGCGGACAGCTCGGTGGCGATCAGGTGCCTGATCAGCTTCCGGCCGGTCACCGCGTTGGTTGTCGACTGCCACGATCCGGAGCGGCTCGCGGCCTTCTGGTGCGCGGTCCTGGGCTTCAAGGTGATCGACCGGAGCGAGGGCAAGGTCGAGATCGGTTCTGGGAGCCGACCGTCGAGGAGGTCCGGGCCCGCCGGATGCCGCCCGCCCTTTCGACGTCTCACTCCACCTGCGAAGGAACAAGCCCATGCTCCACCTCGGAAGTACGGTGTATCTGCGTGCCCTTGCCGCTGCCGCGCTGAGCCCGCGGCGCGCGGCGGCACCCCGTCGTACGGCGCCGGCCGAACGCGTTGTGATCGTCTCCGCCAGCATCGGAGCCGGCCACGACGGCGCCGCGCACGAGCTGCACCGCCGGCTCCGGGCGGAGGGCGTCACCGTCGACCGCTACGACCTGCTGGACCTGCTGCCGGCCCGGACGGGCCGGGTCGTGCGCGACGGCTATCACCGGATGCTCGTCCGGGCGCCCTGGGTCTATCAGCGCATCTACAGCAGCACCGAGCGCGCCGGAGGCGGCGGCCCGCTGGCCCGCGCCCTGCTGCGCACCGCTGAGGACCGCATGCTGCGCGCCCTGCCCGCGGACACGGGCGCCGTGGTCTCCACCTATCCCGGGGCCAGCCGGGTGCTGGGCAGGCTGCGGCTGGCCGGCCGCCTCGACGTGCCGGTGTTCACCTACCTCACCGACTTCTCGGTGCACCCGCTGTGGGTGGCCGACGGCGTGGACGTCCACCTCGCCGCGCATGCCGTGCCCGCCGCGCAGGCCCGGGCCCTCGGCGCGGGCGACGTCCGGGTGGGCGGGCCGGTCGTGGACCCGCGCTTCAGACCCGCGCAGGCGGGCGAACGCAGCGCCGCCCGGGCGCGGTTCGGGCTGCCCGCCACCGCCCCGCTCGCCCTGCTGGTCGCCGGTTCCTGGGGGGTCGGCCCGGTCCGGCAGGTGGCCCTGGAGCTGCAGGGCTGCGGCGCGGCCGTGCCGGTCGTGGTCTGCGGCCGCAACGAGGCGCTGGCCCGGCAGCTGCGCGAGGACGGCATCGAGCACGCCTTCGGCTGGGTCGACGACATGCCCGGTCTGATGCACGCCGCCGACGTGCTCGTCCAGAACGCCGGCGGACTGACCTCGCTTGAGGCCTTCGCCGCCGGCCTGCCCGTCGCCAGCTACCGCTGCATACCGGGCCACGGACCGGCCAACGCGGCCGCGCTCGACGAGGCGGGCGTCGCCGCCTGGATCCAGGACGCGGCCGAACTCAAGGACGTCCTCTGCGACTTGATCGGCGGTCCGCGCGGACTGCTGCAACGCGAGGCGGGACTCGCCCTGTTCGCCGCCGCCGGCCGGGGACCCGCGGACGCGATAGCCCGCGCCTGCGGCCCCCGAGACCCACTCCCCGTCCCGCTCGCCGTGGCGGCTTCCGGCGTGCGTGGGGCGGGAGCCGGTGCGGGTGTGGCTCCTTGCGCCGTGCGTGGGGCGGGAGCCGGTGCGGGTGTGGCGCCTTGTGGCGTGTGTGGTGCGGGAGCGGGTGCGGGTGTGGCTCCTTGCGCCGCAGGTGGGACCGGAGCCCGTCCGGCCGTTGCGCCTTCCGCCGCAGAGAGGATCCGAACCCGTCCGGCCCTACGGCGGCTCGCCGCCGCCGCGGCCGCCGCCTGCACCGTCTGGGCGTGCGCGGTCGGCACCGGGGTCGCCACCACCGATACCGGCACCGGCGTGATGCACGCCATCGGCCGCACCCTCGACCTCGACCGCCCGCCGCACGCCCATCACCCGGAGGGCCACCGCTCGTGAGTGCAGCACAACTGCTCCGCACGACCGCCCGGGTCGCCCTCCCGGTCCTGGCCGCCGCTCACGCGGCCCCGGTGCTGTCCACCTTCGGCCCGCTGCGCAGCCGTGCCATGCCCCGCCTCGCCGGCCGGGGCCGCGCCGACCACGTCGCGCTGACCTTCGACGACGGGCCCGACCCGGTGTCCACCCCGTTCTTCCTGCGTGCCCTGGAGGACCGGAAGGTCACCGCCACCTTCTTTCTCCTCGGCTGCCAGGCGCGCCGTTCACCCGGCCTGGTCCGCGAGATCGCGGCCGCCGGCCACGAGATCGGCATCCACGGCTGGCTCCACCGCCCCCTGCTGCTGCGCGGCCCGCGCGCCACGTACGACGACTTCGCGCGCGCCCGCGACACGGTCGACGCCCTCACCGGCCGCGCCCCGCGCCTGTTCCGCCCGCCCTACGGCGTGATGTCCACCGCCGCCCACCTCGCGGCCCGCCGCCTCGGCCTCACCCCCGTGCTGTGGACCGCCTGGGGCGAGGACTGGAGGGCCCGGGCCACCCCGGAATCCGTCCACCGCACGGTCACCCGCGACCTTGACGGCGGCGGCACCATCCTGCTGCACGACTCCGACTGCACCTCCGCACCGGGCGCCTGGCACTCGGCCCTCGGCGCCCTGCCACGGATCCTCGACACCTGCGAGGAGCGCGGCCTGTCGGTCGGGCCGCTGCGCGAGCACGGACGCCCCGGGGGAGCGGGCACCGTGCCGCGCACCCGCGCAGCGCACGGCTTGCGGTGCTGACGGCCGCCGCGGCGCCCGGTCAACGGGCGGCGCGCACCCCGTAGATGAAGCGCATCGCGGATGCGATGGCGGAGCACCTCGTCGGTCTTTTCTCAGGGGCCTCGACCTGCCGGTCGAGGCCGGCACCGTCTACGGGCTGCTCGGCCCTGACTGTGCTGCCAAGACCACCGTGGTACGGACCCTGGCGACGCTGCGCAAACCGGATTGCGCCGCCGCCTGGACCTCGGTGCGAGCCTGATCTCCAGCCCGCCGGTGATTTTCCGGGACGAGCCCACCACCGGGCTGGACCCGCTCAGCAGGACGGTGTTGTGGGACTCGGTGCGCAAGCAGGTCGCCGAGGGTGTCACGGTCCTGCTGACCACCCAGCACCTGGAGGAGGCCGATCAACTCGCCCACTGCATCCCGGTGATCGACAAGGGCCGATTGGCCGCCGAGGGCACACCGGCCGAACTCAAGCGGAGGATCGGGGCGACCGGCTGGAGATCACCGTGAGCTCCGCCGCGATGGCCGGGCCGGCACAGGCGGCGCTGGCCGGGCCTCGCGGGAGGGCATCGCCGCGCCCGTCGTCGACGGACTGCGGGTGCCGGTGGGCCTGGAGACGGGCATCGCCGGGGTCGCCTCGGCGGCGACAGAGCTAGTTGGAGACGGCTGCCCGATGAAGTCCTGCAACTTCGGCGATTCGATCGGCCTTTCGGCCGGCACATGACGCATCTGAGGCGGACGCCGCAGCGCATCCTCCACGTCACGCTGGTGCCGATCATGTTCGCGGTGCTCTTCGGGTACATGTTCGGCAGTTCGATGTCCGTGCCCTCGGGGAACTACCACGACCACATCATGGCGGGCATCTTCATCCAGACGATGCTCTCCAGTGTCATCAACACTGAAGTCGGCGTCGCGGGGGACCTCAAGAACGGCGGCTTCTTCATCGGATGGCGTGTCGACAGCGGGTTCTTCAAGGCGGTCGAAGGCTTCCTGCTGCTGCTCGGCTTCGCGATGACCTGGCTCGGCTGGTCGGTCGGGCTGCTGGTCCGCGAGCCCCAGGGGGTCAACGCGGTCGCGATGTTCGTGACCATGCCGACGTCGTTTCTGTCGGCGACCTGCTACCCGGTCGCCAACCTGCCGGCGTGGCTGCAGTCCATCGCCCAGTGGAACCCGATGACCGTAGGGCCTCCCAGACGCCCCGGGACATTTGTGTCGGCCCACGGGCGCCCTCAGCGCCCGGTGTGCGCACGCCAGGTGTCGTGCAGCCGGGCGAGGTGCTGGAAGCCGTCCACGACCTGGTCGGTCGCCACGCCGAAGTCCACCAGGCACGCGACCTCGTCCACGCCGGCGTCGGCGAGTTGCTTGAGCGTAGCCATGCACTCCTCGACGGTCCCGAACATGCCGCTGGTCTCGAAGTACCGGTCGAAGGCCTGGGCCACCAGGAAACGGCGGTCCTCCTCGCTCACGTTCTTCAGTTCCCGCGTCATCGCGGCGCCGTCGGCTCCCGCGGCCTCGGCAGCCTTGACTATCAGGTCGAAGGAACTGGCGAGGTAGCGGGAGAACGGCTCGCGCACGGTCTCCCGTACGGCCTCGCGGTCAGTGCCTACGAAGGTGTGCAACATCAGCGCCACGTGGGCGCGCCCCTCGTCGCCTTGGTGCTCCCGGTATGCCGCCCGGTACTTGGCGATCCGCTGTGCCAGCGTCCCGACCTCCTGGCCCAGCAGGTGGGTGAGGACGCCCAGGCCGTGCCGTCCGGCCAGTTCGAAGGTCGCCGGGGAGCCGCCGGTGGTCAGCCATACCGGCAGCTCGGGCTGCACCGGCGGCGGGAACACCGTCAGCGACACCGACTCGCCCGCGCCGTCGACGAGTTCGACCGACTCACGCCGCCACAGCCGGCGAATCGTGTCGATCGTGTCCATCAGCGCGCTCTTGCGGGTCTCGTAGTTCTCCGGGCGCAGCGCGAAGTCGGCGGCGTGCCACCCCGAGGCGATTGCCACCCCCGCCCGCCCGTTGGAGAGATTGTCGACGACCGACCACTCCTCGGCGATCCGTATCGGGTGGTGCAGCGGTGCCACCACGCTGCCGGCCCGCACGGCCACCCGCTTGGTCACCGCGGCGACCGCGGCGCCCGTGACCGCGGGATTGGGGTAGAGCCCGCCGAAGGCGTGGAAGTGGCGCTCCGGGGTCCACACCGCGGTGAAGCCGTGGTCGTCGGCGAAGCGCGCGCCCTCCAGCAGCAGCCGGTAGCAGTCCTGCTGCTCGGTGTCGTTGTTGGCGAAGTAGAAGAGGCTGAAGTCCATCCGCGTCTCCGGATCGTGTGCGCGTGGTGTGCAGTTGGGTGAAGGAGGACGCCGGATCGCCGCGCCTGACCACCCGGCGGGCCGGATCCCGCCAGTCGTCGGAATCCGACCGTAAGGAGTCGGCGCCCGGTCGCGACACCCCCGAAGGCCGCTTCCACGAGGGGAGCGGCCTCCGGGGGCGCCGACGGGGGTGTAGGCCGATCAGCTCTGGGCCATCGCAGCGATCAGGCTCTTGGGGCGCATGTCGGTCCAGTTCGCCTCGATGTAGTCAAGGCACTCCTGCCGCGCAGCCTCGCCGAACACCGAGGTCCAGCCGGCCGGCACCTCGATGAAGACCGGCCACAGCGAGTGCTGGCCCTCGTCGTTGACCAGGACCAGGTAGTTCGCGTCAGGGTCCTCGAACGGGTTCGTCATCACGTCGTCCTTCCTGCGGGCATGATGTGGACCGTCCGGTCACACCGCGACCCAATATGGCCCAGGGTGCCGAGTCGGAGTCAAACAACCGCCGCACCGAGCATGCCGTGGCCCCGATTACCCGTCTAACTGCGGCCCGGCGCCGGTTGAACAGGGCACTTCGCACCATCTGCGGTCGGTCTTGATCCGGGTCGCGCATGGTGCCAAGGTGGCCGCGGCGGAGCGTGCCAGTCTCGTCAGCTTTAGAAGCCACCCATCTGTTGGTTCATTCGGGGGGATTAGCCTGATGCTGTCGCCGGAGCAACAGCACGGAGAATCCTCCGGGCGCGAGTGGATCCCCGATCCCCGCGCCCCGAGTTCTTGTGTGCGACGGACAATTCCCCGCTCGTGCCTGTCGCCGAATAAGGTCATCCCCGAAAATGAACGATCATGCCGGTGATTTATAGTGGTCTCCGCCGAACGCGTGGGCAGTAACGTGTATGGCCGGCCCCGCAGATCGATCCACGGGGATCGACATACAACGTTCCACTTGCTTTCCGCCTCCAGGGTCCGGTTGACGAAAATGCACTGGAACAGGCTCGCGTGGGCGGATCGGACCACCGTGGGGGTGCAGCACTCGGAACTGCCCGGCGACCACATGTATCTGCTGAATTCCGTGGCTACCGTCGACGAGTTGACCCGAAATGCCCTCGCCGAAAACCAAAGCGGCCAGGTGAGGGCTGCCGGACCCCAACTCAAGCCACCACCGCAGGCGGTGAGAGTGCGGCGCCTGGCGCCAGCTGGCCGGCGGCCAGCGCGGCGGTCAGCGCCAGCGGGACGGAAGCGGCCGAGGTGTTGCCGGTGCGGGCGATCTCGCAGACCGCGCTCCGCGACGGTACGCCGAGTCACTCGGCCACCGCCTGGATGATGCGGCCGTTCGCCTGGTGCGGCACCAGGGCGTCGACCATCCCGGGGCTCCATCCGCAGCCCTTCAGAACCCGCGAGGCCGACAGCGCCATCTGTTCGACCGCCCGCAGGTAGACCTTGCGGCCGGCCACGCCGAACCAGCGCGGGCCGTCGGGTTGTTCGAGCTCGCCGGGCACCTGGATGAGGTGGTGGCCCGAACCGTCACCGCCGAGGTCGAACGCCAGCAGCGCGCCCTGCGCCGCGGTGGTGCCGCGGCGCAGCACCACCGCGCCCGCGCCGTCGCCGAAGATCACGGCCGTGCCGCGGTCCGTCGGGTCGACGATCGGGGAGTAGATTTCGGACGCCATGAGGACGCCGTCGACGACGCCGCTGGTGATCAGGCCGTTGGCCACCGTGGTGGCGTAGACGAACCCGCTGCACCCGGTGGAGATGTCGAACGCCGGGACCTGGCCCAGGCCGAGGCGGTGGGCGACCTCGGGCGCTGCGGCCGGGCACGGGCGGTCCGGTGTCGTGGTGGTCAGCTCCACGCCGCCGACCGTTCGCCGGCCCGCCGAGCTCAGCGCGTTGGCGTCGGCCTCGCCGGCCAGGTCGCGCATGGACACCCCGGGGCCGCCCGGCGCCGTGCGGCGATGCCGGTGCGACTGCGGATCCTCTCGTCGGTGGTGCCCAGCTGGGCCATCAGCGCGGCGTTGTCGATCTCGGTGCTGGGCAGGCAGGTGCCGAGGCCGGCCAGGACCGAGGCCGGCCGGTCGCGGCGGTTCCCGGACGATGAGGTGGACTCTGCCGTGGACATCGGGTCACGCGCCCCGCGGCGTCAGGCGGACCGGCAGGGACTCGGGGCCGTTGACGACGATCGATTCCAGCAGTTTCGGCTCTCCGGCCAGCTCGATGTCGACCCTGCTGTTGAGCAACTCGCCGAAAATTAGGCGGAGTTCGGACTTGGCCAGCACGCTGCCGAGGCAGAAGTGCTCGCCGAAGCCCAGCGCCAGATGCCGGTTCGGCTTGCGCAGCACATCGAAGCGGTCCGGATCGTCGAACACCGTCTCGTCGCGGTTGGCCGACGGGAGCCAGAACACCACGCGGTCGCCCGGCTCGATCCGTTTGCCGTGGATCCCGATCGGCCTGGCCGCGGTGCGCATGATGTGGGTAGCGGTCGAGGTCCAGCGCAGCACTTCCTCGACGGCGGACGGCAGCAGGCTCGGGTCCGCTCGCAGGATGTCCCACTGCTCGGGGTGCTGGAGGAAGGCGAGCATACCGCCGGCCGCTGAGATCCGGGTGTTCTCGGTGCCCCCGACGAGCAGGTTGTCGCAGTTCAGGATGATGTCGTCCGGGCTGAGCCGATCACCGTCGATGACGACGGTGGCGAGTGCGCTCACCAGGTCGTCGCCCGGATCCGCCGCCTTCTCCTCCTGGAGGTTCTCGAAGTACCCCATGATGTCGAGGTGGGCGAATCGGCGGGTCAGTGGGTCGCCATCGGCGAATGCCTTGCTGGTGAGATCGTACAGATAATGCCAGTCCGACTCTGGGATGCCCATCATCTTGCAGATGACATACAGCGGAATGCGTGCGGCGATTTCTGCGACGAAGTCGCAGGACTCCTGTGCCAAGGCGCCGTCTACCACGGCGCGGGCAATGTCCCGCATTTCCTCCTCGAGTGTCCGGACCGACCGGACGGTGAACCACTCGTCCACCACGCCGCGCAGTTGGCGGTGGCGCGGCGGATCGGTGAGGGCCAGGGTGCGGCCGCCCCCGGGGTCGACTCCGTGGTCGGCGGGCCGCAGCAGGATTCCGTGTGCGGAGCTGAAGGTCTCGTGATCGCGGTAGGCGGTTCGCACGTCCTCGTACCTGGTCAGCGACCAGTAGCCGGGCAGTTCGGCCGGTTCGTGCCAGTGGGCCGGGTCGTTGGCGCGCAGCCACCGCCACTGCACAAAAGGGTCGCCATGTGAATAGAGTTCTGGATCGACCAGGTTGATAAGCGGTGGCGGCTCGATCGGCTTGCTTTGCACGCGATGCCTCGCAGGGGTCTAAGGGTTGAATTCACGGTGGCATGCTGTTTCGCACAGCGTCAAGGCTTGCCGAGCCGCCCGCTCCAGGTCGTCCGAGCGGCCTGTTCAAGTGCCGCAAAGCGCACTTGAACACTGCTGCCGAGCGGTGTCCCGAGTCATTGAGGCATGTTGATCTCTTCAGCGCCGGGAGGCTATGTTCCCTGGCCGGATGGAATTATTCCGGGCTGAGGTACGCCGAATCGTCGGCTGCCTTGTTGATGGTGTCGTTTTTTCCTGGGAAGGAGGGGTGCAGATGACTGATGAGCAGTTGTTTCTGCGGTCCAAGGTCATAATCGAGCCGCTGGTGGACAGGTTTGTCGCCCAGCCGCACACCATGGCGCCGGTGCAGGCGGCGATGAACCTGGCGTTCCTGCATGTCCCGCTGCTCGAGTCGTACCTGCAGTCCCCGCAGGTGCATGTCGCGGCCAGCAACAATCCGGAGCTGCGCGGCGGTTATTTCATCAACATCCCGGAGGAGCGCGCCGATGAGGTGCGCGAGCTGCTCGCCGCCATCAAGCGGGACCGGGCCGACATGCTGAAGTTCGCCGAGGCGATCGCCGCCGGTCAGGAGATCCTGCGGGCCAACGCCACCGGCTTCGACCTGACCCCGCTCTACCCGAAGCTGCCGGAGGAGCTGGGTGGTCTGGTCGAGTTGGCCTACGACACCGACAACCAGGCGCAGCTGCGCTTCTTGGAGCCGGTGCTCTACCACAGCCCGTACTACCAGGAGTCGCGCCAGTCGGTGCAGCTCTCCTTCGAGACCGGCATCGAGCGCCCGTTCATCCTGAGCACCCCGCGGCTGCCCTCCGAGGACGTGCTGGAGCTGGACATCCCGTTCCGGCACCCCGGTCTGACGGAGCTGTTCAAGGCCCGCGTCAAGCCGACCACGCTGGCCCACCTGCGTGAGGCCCTGGAGCTGAACGACGAGCAGGCGGCCGTGCTGCGCACCATGTTGAGCGAGACTCCGGCCCTGAACGAGGACCGCCACATCGAGTCCGGAGGCCGGATCCGCTACTTCGGCCACGCCTGCCTGGTGCTGCAGACCCCCGAAGCCGCCATCGTCACCGACCCGTTCATCAGCGCGGACAGCGACGCCGACGACCGCTACACCCTGGACGACCTGCCGGACTACATCGACCTGGTGCTGATCACCCACGGCCACCAGGACCACATCGTCATGGAGACCCTGCTGCAGTTGCGCGGCCGGGTCGGCAAGATCGTCTGCCCGCGCTACTCCCGCGGCAACCTGGCCGACCCGTCGATCGCGCTGATGCTCAAGCACCAGGGCTTCGACGTGGTGGAGGTCGACGACTTCGACGAGGTCGAGTTTCCGGGCGGGAAGATCACCGCCACCCCGTTCCTGGGCGAGCACTGCGACCTGGACATCCGCGCCAAGTCGACCTACTGGGCCGAGCTGGCGGGCAAGAAGGTCTTCATCGGTGCCGACTCCTCCGGCATCGACCCCAAGCTCTACCGCTACGTCAAGGGCCACCTGGGCACCGCCGACTTCGCCTTCCTCGGCATGGAGTGCGACGGCGCCCCGCTCACCTGGCTCTACCAGGCGCTGCTGACCATCCCGGTCACCAAGAAGATGAGCAACTCCCGCAAGCTGTCCGGTTCCAACGCCGAGCAGGCCGCCGCGATCATGGTCGAGCTGGGCGCCAAGGAGGCCTACGTTTACGCGATGGGCGAGGAGGACTGGCTGGGCCACGTGATGGCGACCACCTACACTCCGGACACCTACCAGATCAGGCAGATCGAGGAGTTCCTCGGCTGGTGCAAGGAGCACGACATCCCGGCCGGCCACCTGTTCAAGCAGCAGGAGTGGCGCTGGTAGCAGCCCGCGGTTGACCGCAGGCCCCAGGCGAACCCCCTCACCGAATTCTGTTCCCAGCCCTGTTGGAGGTACTTCCATGGCTGTGCACGACATCGGCTATGTCGAGCTGTACACGAGAGACACGGTGCCGGCCGTCGACTACTTCGTGTCCGCCATGGGCTTCATCCGGGTGGCCGACTCGGTTGAACCGGAGCGGAGTTCGGTGCTCCTGCAGAAGGGTGAGGTTCGCCTGGTGGTCACCTCCGGGCGGGGGATCGTGAGGTTCCTGGAGCAGCACGGCGACGGCATCGTCGACACCGCGCTGACCTGTGACGCCGTGGCGGCGACCGCCGTGGCGGCGGCTTCCGCCGGCGCCACGGTGACGCGTTCCTTGCAGGGCCTGCCGGTCGTGTCCGGCTTCGGAGATGTCGTGCACGCCCCGCTGCCGACTGATCGGCTGGTCAACGGCACTCCCGGCAGTCGTAGTTGGTCTCCCGCGCCCCGGGTCACCGCGACGGCGGCAACCGGTCGGGTCACCGGCCTGGACCACATCGCGGTCTGCCTTGAGGGCGGCACCCTGGAGAAGTACGCCGACTTCTACCGTGATGTCTTCGGCTTCCCCCGCTACTCCTCGGAGTATGTTGCGGTCGGTGCCCAGGCGATGGACTCCATCGTGGTGCACAGCGACTCGGGGGGTGTCGCGTTGCTCGACACACCAGACAGCTACTACGACATGCTCGGCGAGCGGCTCGGCGAGCGGCTCGGCGAGCGGCTCGGCGGTCTGCACGCCCAGGTCGAGGAGCTGCGCGAGACCAAAGTCCCGGCTGACCACGATGAGTGGGGTGACCTGCTGCAGGTCTTCACCCGCTCGCCCTACCCGCGCAACACGCTCTTCTTCGAGCTCATCCAGCGCAACGGTTCGCGAGGCTCCGGCAGCGCCGACATCCGTGCCCTGTATGAAGCGGTGGAGCTCGATCGGCTGACTTCGTGATGGGTACCGAACGCCCCGAGACCACCGGCCTGTTCACCCTGAAGGACTACGAGGAAGCCGCCAGGAGCCGTTTCGACCACGGGAGTTGGGACTTCATCGCCGGTGGTGCCGGCCAGGAGCGCACCCTGGCGGCCAATCTGGCGGCGTTCGACCGGGTGCGGTTGCGGCCGCGGGCGCTGTCCGGATCCGGGGCGCCCGACACCAAGGCCACAGTGTTGGGACACAGTTGGCCGGTGCCGATAGCGGTGGCGCCGATGGCCTACCACACCCTGGCTGATCCGGAGGGCGAGGTGGCTACCGCGCGGGCCGCCGGCCAGGCCGGCCTGCCGGTGGTGGTGAGCACCTTCGCCGGCCGGACCTTCGAGTCCATTGCCGAGGCCGCCAGTGCGCCGCTCTGGCTCCAGGTGTACTGCTTCCGGGACCGCTCCACCACCCGGCAGCTGGTGGAACGGGCCGAGCGGGCCGGCTTCGAGGCGCTGGTGCTCACCGCGGATGCCCCCCGGCTCGGCCGCCGGCTGCGCGACCTGCGCAACGACTTCCGGCTGCCGGACGGGATGGTGCCGGCCAACCTCACCGGCGGCGACTACGCCTCCCCGAGCGCACATGCGCTCACCGAGTTCGATCCCGCGCTCGACTGGTCGGTCATCGACTGGCTGCGTGAGATCAGTTCACTCCCGGTGCTGGTCAAGGGAGTTCTGAGCGGGGCCGACGCCCGGGCGGCACTGCGCGCCGGGGTCGACGGGATCGTGGTGTCCAACCACGGCGGCCGCCAACTGGACGGTGTCCCGGCGACCCTGGAAGTACTCGCCGAGATCACCGCGGCGGTCGGCGGTGCGTGCCCGGTACTGGTCGACGGCGGCATCCGCCGCGGTGCCGACGTGCTGGCCGCCCTGGCACTGGGCGCTGACGCGGTGCTGCTGGGCCGTCCGGTGCTGTACGGCCTCGCGGTCGGTGGCGAGAACGGCGCGGCGCACCTACTGGAGCTGATCACCGAGGAGCTGGTCGAAGCCATGGCACTCACCGGGACCCCGTCAGTTGCCGAGGCGGGTCCTGCCCTGGTCGGCGCGGAACCCGAAGCCACCCCGGCGCCGAGCGCGGTTTGGAGCACGCCGGCCGCTGGGCTGCGCAAGGCCGAGCTGCATGGCAGTGTCAGTGACCCGGTGCTGGACACCATGAACTTCCTCAACGAGGTCACCACCCGCTATCCGCAGGCGATCTCGTTCGCCCCCGGCCGCCCGCACGACGGCTTCTTCGACACCGAGCAGATCTTCACCCATCTGCGGCGCTACCTTGACCACCTGGAGGCGCAGGGCGCCTCGCCCGGACAGGTGCGCTCCGCGCTCTTCCAGTACGGCCCGACCAGCGGCCAGATCCGCGAGCTGATCGCGGATTCGCTGCGCAAGGACGAGAACACCGACGTCGCCCCCGAGTCCATCGTGGTCACGGTGGGGTGCCAGGAGGCGATGTTCCTCGCCGTGCGGGCGCTGATCTCCGGACCCGAGGACGTGCTGCTGGTCTCCAGCCCCTGCTACGTGGGGATCACCGGCGCGGCCCGACTGCTGGACGTCACCCCGACCGCCGTGGCCGAGCGCGAGTCGGGCTTCGACTGCGCCGATCTGGAAGCGGCCATCCTGGCCGAGCAGGCCCGCGGCCGCCGTCCCCGGGCGTTCTACGTGATCCCCGACCACTCCAACCCGTCCGGCACCACGATGCCGCTGCAGACCCGGCTCGACCTGCTCGACCTGGCGCAGCGCCACGACATCCTGGTGCTGGAGGACAGCCCGTACCGGATGGTCAGCCCGGGGCAGCAGCTGCCCACGCTGAAGTCCCTGGACCGCCACCGGCGGGTGGTGCAACTGGGATCGTTTTCCAAGACGCTCTTCCCCGGCGCCCGGGTCGGCTACGTGGTGGCCGACCAGACGGTGGTGGATGCGGACGGCCGCACCGGCCTGCTGGCCGACGAGCTCACCAAGATCAAGAGCATGATCACGGTGAATACCTCGGCCGTCAGCCAGGCCGTGGTAGCGGGCATGCTGCTCGCGGCCGACGGTCGGACCTCCGAGCTGAACGGCGAGACCGCCGCCTACTACGGCGACGCGATGCGGGTCACCCTGGAGGAGCTCGCCAAGCAGTTCCCGGCCGCCGAGCGGGAAGCCCTCGGGGTGCGCTGGAACGAGCCCACCGGCGGCTTCTTCCTCAGCCTCACCGTACCCTTCCAGGCCGACAACGCGGCGCTGATCCGCTCGGCGGAGGAGTTCGGTGTGATCTGGACCCCGATGTCATACTTTTATCCGGACGGCGGTGGCGAGCACGCCGTCCGGCTGTCCGTCAGCTACCTGACGCACCAGGAGATAGCCGACGGGACGGAGCGGTTGGCGCACTTCATCAAGTCCCAGTCCCAGACGGCCCGCGACTGAGCCGTCCGCGCCCGAACCCGAGGGAGCTACCCATGCCGGCGTCCACCCGCACCTGCTAGTCGATCACCGAGGCGATGCTTCTGCCCAAGTTGATCAGGCTCGGCCCCACCCTGTACTGCATCATTCACCCTGATGAAGGTGGTCCCCGCCTGCCATATCCTGCGACGCGCCGAGGAGCGCGGGAGTGAGGACCGGACACCGTGGCCGTGGAGACCACTGCGGGGACCTTCGGGCTCGCCCTGGCCATGCAGACGGCCCTGATGGGCCGTCTGCTGATTCCTGGTGAGCGACCCGGCGATCGACGACAACCTGTACCGCCGGCTGACCGGCCTCGGTGCCGAGGTGGAGATTTGCCCCGAGCCGGCCGAGGTCGGCGACTTCCAGGAGGCCTGGCTGCGCCGGCTGGCGGAGCTCCGGTCCGACTGCCGGACAGCTTCTGCCCCGAGCAGTACAGCAACCCGGACAACCCGGCCTCCTACCGGGTGATCGCCGAGCTGCTCGCCGACCAACTCGGCACAGTGGACTGCTTGGTCGGTCCGGTCGGCTCTGGCGGCTCGATGTGCGGCAACACCCGGGCACTGCGCGAGCACACCCCGCAGACCCGGGCGATCGGTGTGGACAGCCACCGCAGCCTGCTGCTCGGCCAGCCCGACGGGCCGCGGCAGCTGCGCGGCATCGGCAACAGCCTGTAGCCCGCCGGCCTCGACCACACCGTCTTCGACGAGGCCACTGGTGCTCCGGCATCGAGGCCCCCCGCGAAGTGCATGCCCGGCACGCCCTCTTCCAAGGCCCCGCCGGCGGCGCCGCCTACCTGGTCGCCAAGTGGTGGGCCGAGCACAACCCGGACCGCACCTGCATGGTGATCCTCCCGGACGAGAGCTACCGCTACCTGGCCTCGGTCTACCCACCCCCAGCCGCGCCAGGTACCTGAAGCGGAGGGCGGCCAAGTGAGCACGGTGGAAGCGACGGTGGAGGCAGGCTCGTCCTGGGCGGCGCGGGCGCGGCGGCTGTTGTTCGCCATCGCGGTGCTCCCGACCGGCACCGGGCTGGTGATGCACCTGAGGCACGCCGGCCAGCAGTTGCGACCCGGGACCCTCCGTGTCATTCACGTGGAGGAAGGCGTGGTCCTCGCCACAGTGCTCGGCACGGTGACGCCATGACCCCGCACCCTTTCATGTTGCACCACACAATCAGAGAACAAAGGAACTTCCCTGTTCCGCAACGTACTTGACCGGAATGCCCACCGTGCTTCGCTGGGTCGGATGCGCTCGGGAATCGGCGGGCACCCCGCCTTGTGCAGGTCGCGTTGAATGCGTGATGTCGCTGGATTTGTGCCTTCGGCCGTTTCAGGCGCTATACCTCCTGTCTGTGAGGTATGTACAGGGAGGAGGCCTGACCGAAGGGCGGCGGGCATTCCGGGGGCAGATACGAAGGGCGGCGGCCGAGGGGTTCGCCCGGGGAGAGGAGAAAGCGGTCATCACCAGGCGACTGCTTGTGCACGCCGGATCGGTGCAGCGCTTGCTGAGCGAGGCGGAGTTCACCGAGCCGGAGGACGAACTCGCCAAGGGTGCCGCAGGGCACGGGCCGAACGATTCGCAGTGGACACTCGATCGGATAGGGCTGCTGATGTCCCATCAGTTTATCGTTCGTTACACCATCCAGGGTGTAGTCGCGTTGCTCAAAACGCCATGAGTGGGTCCATTGCCCGCGCCGACGCGGACTGGTGTCACGGGAGGAACCACGGGCTGGGTGAAGGAATGTTGGTCATTCAATGCGTGATTCAAGCCAATTGACGAGCCATACACGGCTAGCTGGTTGTGACCCCTCGACAGTTCATGGGGCGGAAGTGATGATCGAGTCACTGGAATTTGGCTGGGACGTTTCCTTGAGGGCCGGCTTCGAACCTTGGCGGTGATTCGCGGAGCGAGCCTTCGGGACCTGGTACGCACCTCGACGGGACGCCCCTGTGGAGTATCGACACGCGCCTGGGCCCAGCTCGGAGCCGACAACAATCAGGGGGAGCACGTGAGGCGGACTGTTAGAGACCTGACATCGACCGTTGTGGTGCCGGCCGCCGTGTTGCAGTTGGGAGAGTCACCGCGCACCGGCGGCCGGGACGAGGAGCACATCGCCAGGTTAGCGGAGCTGGACGGCCCGCTTCCGCCGATCCTGGTCGAGCGGCGCACCATGCGCGTGATCGACGGGACCCACCGGCTGCTGGCCGCGGTTTCCAAGGGCCAACTGACCATCGAGGTTGAGTTCTTCGACGGCAGCAGTGCGGATGCCTTCCTGAAGGCGGTCGAGGCGAATGTCACCCATGGTCTGCCACTCTCCCTGGCCGACCGGCGGGCAGCAGCCGAGCGGATCGTGACCTCGCACCCGCACCTTTCCGACCGGGCGATCGCGCGGACCGCGGGGCTGGGTGCCAAGGCGGTGGCGGCGATTCGCCGCCGGGTGGCTGAGACCGCGGATGGACCGCAGTTGCAGGTGAGGGTCGGTCGGGACGGCAAGGTCCGTCCGCTGAACAGCCTGGAAGGGCGCCGTCGGGCCGCGGAGCTGCTGGCCGAGCGCCCGGAGGCCTCGCTGCGCGAGGTCGCCAGGCTGGCCGGGCTCTCCCCGGCGACGGTCAGCGATGTCCGGCGCCGGCTGGCGGCCGGGGAGGCGTCGGCCACCGAGCAGGCGGGCGACGGCGCCATGGGCGTGGTGCTCCCGGCCCAGCGGACCCGAGCGACCGTGGCCCAGCAAATGCGGCTGATGCGGTCCGACCCGGCCATGGTGCTGGAGAAACTACTGCGCGACCCGTCGCTGCGCCACAAGGAGGAAGGCCGCCAACTGCTGCGCCTGCTGCAGCAGAACGCGATGGGGGTCAAGGAATGGTCCGAGCTCACCGAGGTCGTGCCCACGCACTGCGGCGCCCTGGTGGTGGACCTTGCCCGGCAGTGCGCCGAGACCTGGCTGGAGTTCGCGCAGCAACTGGACGAACGGGTTCGCGCGGTGGACCAGGCGGCGACCGGCTGACCGAGTAGTGCCGGGCCTGTCGTGGCGGTCGCGCGCGGGCCCGGCACAGACCGGCAGGGGAGCCGATGGGGCGCTGCCGTCATGCGGCGCGGAGCAGGACGAGCGACCCGTTGAGGTAGGGCTGTTGCCGCAGGTGGCCGTGCCGCTCGTCCCAGCTGCCGGAGGCAAGGTCCTGTCGGAGCCGCCCGGTGCACTGCTGCGCCGGCTCCGGCTCGACGAAGCTCCATGCCGAGCAGGACTGCAGGGCAGCCGGGTCGAGGAGGCGCGCAACTCACGTACGACGCGTACGTCACCGAGCCCGATTGGCCCGGTCGGCGGAGCTCGGTCGGCACGGGCGGACAACTCGCCGTCGTCGACCAGCTGTTCATGAGCCATGGGATGCGGACCGAGGTGCGGCAGGTTAGCGGGTATCGCGAGACCGACCTCTACATCCTGTTGGCAGAGCCCCGCTGAACGACGGTGACGTCGCCACACAGGTGGGATGAATACCTCCGAGTCGGGCAGTCACCCACGGACCCGATGGCAACGGACCGTCAAAGCAGGGCTGTTCACGAGTGATGGCTTGGCATCGGCTCGAGGGATGCGGCCCCGCTCGCCGGCGACCGGATGTTCAACCGATGTGTGTGCGGCAGTTGGACACCCGCGCGCACTCGTCCGGGACCGCACACCCTTGCATTCCAGCACCTGTGCACCATCTGGCTGTTCAGGGTCAGCGTGCACTCCTGTCACTTACCGAGCGTCGAGGGTTGGGGCATAGTGGTCGGCGGGCCCCGCCATGATCCCTAATGCCGACGCAACCGATGCCGCTGATGTGCGCTTCGCGAGTAGTCCGGCCTGGACGGCGACGCGAGGCGGCCGCATCTCGGCTGACGTAGGAGCCGGAACGGTGCGCCGCACCCCCGGAACAACAGTGACCGACGGAGCAGCAGCCTAGGGGAACAGCATGGATTTCGATCTCGGCGGCTACCAGAGCCTGGGAGCTGCCTTCGACGCGCGGATCGCGCGTCACCCGGAGAATGCCGCTCTCACCATCACCCGTGGCACCGCCGAGGAAGACGACGAGAGCCTCAGCTTCACGAAGCCGGTGCGGCTCACCCCGTCGCGCGAACTGGACCCCAAGGTGCGGCGCCTGGCGGCGGGAGACCTCAGGTGACCGCCACCCGCACGGGCGCCGCGATCGCGGCCGCCCTCGACGAAGCCCTGGGCCCGCTCGACGAGACGGCCCGCCGGTCCGTGGAACTCGACGAGAACGATCAGTTCCCCGCGGACTTCTGTGCCCGCCTCGATGGGTGGGGCCTGTCGGCCTACTACGTGCCGACCGAGTGGGGCGGCGCGCTGTCCGACCACGAGGAGATGATCCGGCTCTGGCGCATCGTCGCTCGCCGTGACATCAGTGCACTGACGGCCCACGCCAAGACGTACCTGGGCGTGGCCCCGATCTGGATCGCCGGCAACCCGGAGCAGGCAAGGGCCACCGCTGACGCGGTGATGTCAGGTTCGCCGGTGGCTTGGGCGCTGTCCGAGCCGGAGCACGGTGCCGACCTGCTGAGCGGTTCCGTCACCGCCACGGCGGAGCCCGACGGCTACCGTGTCGACGGCGTGAAGTGGCCGATCAACAACGCCACCCGCTCGAGCCATGTCACTCTGCTGGCGCGCACCGGCCAGGAGGGCTCCGGGCGTGGGCAGAGCCTCTTCCTCGTTGACAAGTCAGCGTTACAGTCCGGTACTTGGCGGACACTGCCGAAGGTGCTGACCCACGGCATCCGCGGGATCGACATCTCCGGCATCGAGTTCGACAGTGCGCTGCTGCCGGCCGACGCCTTGCTCGGACCGGAGGGAAGCGGCCTGAAGACGGTGCTGCTCGCGCTCCAGCTCACCCGGACGATGTGCACCGCCATCTCCCTCGGCGCCGGTGAGCACGCACTGCGACTCGCGGCCCGGTTCGTGGGGGCGCGCATCATTCAGAAGCGCCCGCTTGCCGAACGGCCCTTCCCGGCCTCGGTCCTGGCCCGCAGCGCCGGGCTACTGACGGCTACGGAGGCGACCGCGCTGGTCGCCGCCCGTTCGATCCACAGCCTCACCGCGGAGATGAGCGTGACCTCGGCGGCCGCCAAGGCACTCGCGCCCACCCTGGTCGACGCCACGCTGGGGGAACTCGCCGAACTGCTCGGCGCACGTTCCTTCCTCTCCGATGTCTACGAGTACGGTGCGTTCCAGAAGGTGTGGCGCGACCACCAGATCGTGGCCGTGTTCGACGGCAGTACCCCGGTGAACCGCGCCGCCCTGGTGCAGCAGTTCCCCAAGCTTGTCCGTGGCTTCGCCACCGGCACCGTCGATGCGGCCGGACTGGCCGAAGCCGTCTCGGCCGGCGGCCCGGTCCGACCCGTCGACCGTGGCGCACTGACCATGGTGTCCCGGCAGGGATGCTCGGTCGTCCAAGCACTGCCCGCACTCGTCGAGTCGATCGGCGGCCGGCCCGCTCCCACCGGGCTCGCCGACCAGGCCGTCGCACTGGGCGCCATGGCCGACTACCTGCACAGCCAGATGGCCGACGTGGCGCCCGCCGCCCGCCCCGCCATGGCCGCCTACGAGCTGGCTGCCGCCTATGAGCTCTGCTACGCGGGTGCGGCCTGCCTGCACCTGTGGGCCACGGGTGAATCCGAGCATGCGGCGGAGCCGCTGTGGCAGGACGGCCTCTGGGTGCGGGCGGCGCTGCGCGCCCTGCTGGCCAGGCTCGCTGCGGTACTGCGAGTGCCGCAGCCGGTCGCCGCGCCCGGCGACGACCGGCTCGACGGCGCGCTGGCCCGTCTCATCGTGGACGCCGCGACCACCGGTGCCCCCGTCACCCCGTTCGGGGCGCCGGCGCCGCGATCGTTTCAGCAGGGGAAGGACTCGCGTGAGCGCTGAGAAACTGGACGCGCTGTTCGGCAACCCACGGGACGCGGACAACCCGGTCGGCTACGCCGCCATCCTCGCCGCCGATGAGCGGCACGAGATGCTCGCCGAGGGCGAACGCCTGCTGGAGGCCTACGGCATGAACGCCGAGTTCGTGCCGGCCGCGTACGGTGGCCGACTGGTGCGGGCCGACCGGCTTGCCGAAGTGCAGCGGGCGCTGTGGCGACGCGACCCCTGCCTCGGCCTCGGCTACGGCTTCAGCTCCCTCCTCGGATCGGTCAACATCTGGTCCGCCGGCACGCACGAGCAGCGCACGAAGGCAGCCGAGATCCTGCTGGGGGGCGGCCGGATCGCGGCCGCCTTCCACGAACTCGACCACGGCAACGACTTCGCGCACGCCGAGTGCGCTGCCGTTCCGAGCGACGACGGCTGGCTGCTGACCGGGCGCAAGGAGATCGTCACCAATCTGCGCCGTGCCGAGGCCATGGTGCTCTTCGCACGGACCAGTGAGGTCGCGGGCAGCCGCAGCCACAGCCAGTTCTTCGTCACCCGGGGCGAGTTGCCGGCCGACCGCGTGCTGGATCTGCCGCGGTTCCCCAGCTCCGGCATGAACGGAGTGCAACTCGGCGGACTGCGGTTCTCCGACTGCCCGATCCCCGGCAACGCGATGCTCGGCCGGCCCGGCCAGGGCATCGAGAACGCCCTGCGCGCCTACCAGCTCAGCCGAGTCGTGCTTCCAGCCATCCTCGTCGGGCCGTTGGACACCGCGCTGCGTCTGGCGCTGGAGTGCGTGCACGAGCGGCGCCTCTACGGTGGCTTCGCCGCCGACCTGCCCTATGTGCGCGCCGCCCTCGCACGCGCCTACGCCGACCTGCTGGCCGTCGACGCCTTCTGCGGCGTCGGACTCCGGGCGCTCCACCTGGCGCCGGAGGCCACGCTGCTCTACGCACCGGCGGTGAAGTACCTGACCTCACGGATCGTACTGGACGCCTTCGAGGATCTGCGTGCGGTCATGGGCGCCCAGGGCTACCTCCGCGAGGGCTCCTACGCGATGTTCCAGAAGCTCGTCAGGGACGCCGCTCCGGCCACCTTCGCCCACATCTCGCGCTCCGCCTGCCTGGTGCTGATCCTGCCGCAACTGCCCCGGCTGGCGCGGAAGTCCTGGCTGGCCGACCCGGCCGCCGCTCAGCAGCTGTTCGACCTCGGCGCGGATCTGCCGCCGCTGGACTTCGACCAGCTCGCCGTCGGCATGCTGTCCGGTGACGGGCTGATCGGCGTGCTGGCCGAGACCGCCGAGCGCGAGTCGGCCGGGAGCCCTGTCGGTCGGTTTGCAGTGCGCTTCAGGGACGAGGTGCTCGCGCTGCGCGACCAGTGCGCCGCACTGGCTCCCTCCGACCTCACGGTCGGGGCCTCTCCGGAGGCCTACGCGGTGGCCGACCGGTACACGGTGCTGCTCGCCGCCGCCGCCGCGCTCGCGGTCTGGCGCGGCGATGACCGCCAGCAGGAGGCGGCGCTCCTCGGGATCCTCGACCGGCTCTCCGGACGCCTCGGTGGCGCCCCGGTGCTCACTCCGGACGAGCGCGCGAGTGCCGAGCAGGCGCTGTTCGACATCGCTGTCGAGCGCTTCCAGGACGGGCGGCTCCTCGACCTGTCCGCACGTCATGTTTCCGGATGAGAGAGGGAGTTCGATGACTGATCGGGTAGTGGATGTGCGGGTGTCGGGTGAGGACATCGAGCGGTGGTTGATGGAGCGGGTGTCCTATTACCTGGAGACGCCGGTGGCGGAGATCGATCCGGGTGTCTCGCTCGCCGAGTACGGGTTGGAGTCGGTGTACGCCTTCGCGTTGTGCGGGGACATCGAGGACACGTTGGGTGTGACCGTGGAGCCCACCCTGGTGTGGGACGTCGACACGGTTGCGGCTCCGGCCTGGTGGCCGAACTGCCGTCGACCTGAGGGGCCTTCCGGGCCTTCAAGGCCCACAGGGCTCTTAGTGCACTTTTGTTCGCCGGCGGCGGGGTCCGACGGAGTCCTGGGTCGGTTTGGTTGATTCGCGCGGTCCCGGTGCCGTGGTTCAGCGTCCTGCCTTTGTTCTTCCAGAGTGCGTCGATCGATTGAGGGATACGAGAATGGGTGCCTCCGCACAGGGTCCGTGGGATCTGATGTCCGGCCAGCTGGGGGTCTGGTACGCGCAGCAGCTCGCGCCTGACAATCCGGCGTACAACATCGGTGACTGCACGGAGATCCACGGCGAACTCGACGCGGATCTCTTCGTGCGTGCGCTGCGCCGCACAGTGCAGGAGGCGGAGACTTTCCGTCTGCGCCTGTGTGTGGAGGGTGGGACGCCGCGGCAGTTCCTGGGGGATGCCGGAGAGGTTCCGGTTCACGTGGCGGATCTGCGGGGGGAGGCTGATCCGCGTGCGGTGGCACAGGAGTGGATCCAGGCTGATCTGGACACGCCGGTGGAGCTGGTGGGTGGGGCGCTGTCGGGGCATGCGTTCTTCGTGCTCGGGTCGGATCGCTTCCTGTGGTACCAGCGTGCTCACCACATTGTTCTCGACGGCAATGGTCTGTCGCAGTTCGCTGAGCGGCTGTCCCAGGTGTACGGGGTGCTTCGGGCGGGTGGGGATCCGGCCGAGAGTGCTTTGCGGTCGGTGTCGGAGCTGATCGAGACCGACCGGGTCTACCGGGGTTCGCAGGAGCGTGACCGGGACCGGCGGTTCTGGCTGGAGACGTTCTCGGACCATGAGGAGGAGACGGCGTCCGAGGGGCCGCAGGGGCGGCGCCTCGCCGGCCGATCGCTGACCCACCAGCAGGATCTCGGAGTCGACGCGACCGCTGGGCTGCGGGCTACCGCGAAGCGGCTTCGGGTCAGCTTCGCCGGTTTGGTGATCGCCGCGTCGGCCGTCTACCAGCACCGGTCCACCGGGGCGCAGGACGTCGTGCTCGGAGTGTCGGCCAGTGGCCGCACGAGCATGCGTGAGGTGGGCATCCCCGGCATGACCGCGAACATCATGCCGATCAGGCTCAGGGTCCGTCCGGGCATGTCCGTCGAGGAGCTTGCGCGGCAGACGCAGCGAGCGCTCCACAGCGGTCTGCGTCACCAGCGCTACCAGTACCCGGACCTGCTCAGGGACCTGAAGCGGGTCGGCGGCACCCCGCTGTACGACATGATCGTCGACGTCATGGTGGCCGACCGCCGGATCGGTTTCGGCGACTGCGCGATCACCCGGACCGGCCTGGCAAGCGGGCCCGCCGAAAGCCTGAAGATCGATGTGCTCGGTGACGCGGCCGAGGGCGGTGTGCAGACCATCATCGAGATGAACCGCGAGTACTACGACGCCGAGGCGGCGTCGTCGGTGAGTCGCCGGTTCCTGGCCGTGCTGGACTGGCTCAGCAGTGCTCCGGCCACCGCATGCGTCAGCACCGTCGACCTGCTCGACCCGGCTGAGCGACGGCTGGTGCTGGAGACCTGGAACGACACCGTGGTACCCGGCGAGGCCCTGCCGGTACCGCAGCGGTTCGCGGCCCAGGTGGCCGCGACGCCGCAGGCGGTTGCCGTGGTGGCCGACGGCGCGGCGGTGTGCTACGCCGAACTGGACGCGCGAGCCAATCGGTTGGCGCACCACCTCCTCGCCCAGGGAGTCGGCGCGCAGTCGCTGGTGGGTCTGTGCCTGCCACGCGGCCTGCAGGCGATCGAGGCGATCCTGGCGGTGTGGAAGGCGGGGGCGGCGTACCTGCCGCTGGACCCGGCGTACCCGGCGCAGCGGCTTGACCAGCTGCTGGCCGACAGCGGGGCCGGGCACGTGCTGGGCGAAGCGGCGCTGATCGGGGAGCTGGCAGCCCAGGGTGTGCGCACGATCGCCCTGGATGACCCGACAGTGCTGGCCGAGCTGATCGCACGACCCACGGCTGCACCGGAACTCGGCTTGATGGCAGATCAGTTGGCCTACGTGATCTACACCTCCGGCTCGACCGGCAAGCCCAAGGGCGTGGCTGTGACGCACCGCGGGCTCGCGAACTACGTGGCCTCGGTGCCAGGACACGTCGGCTTCGGTACGCCGGGCGGTAGGTATGCGCTGCTGCAGCCCACGGTGACGGACCTCGGTAACACCGTGGTGTTCGCGAGCCTGACGACCGGCGGTGAACTGCACGTCCTGCAGGAGGGCGCGGTGACCGATCCGTCAGCCGTGGCCCAGTACCTGGCGGAGAACCGCATCGACTTCGTGAAGGTGGTGCCCTCGCACCTGGCGGCGCTGGGCGCGGCAGCCGGCCTGGCCGCCCTGATGCCGGCCGGGGTGCTGGTGCTGGGCGGCGAGGCGGCGTCGCCGACGCTGGTCGACGCACTGCTCGAAGTGGCCGGTGACCGTGGTGTGTTCAACCACTACGGGCCCACTGAGACGACCATCGGCGTGGTAGCCGGCCGACTCGACCGGAAGCCGGTTGCCGATGGCGTGGTGCCGCTCGGGGTGCCGGTGGCCAACACCCGTGCCTACGTGCTGGACGGGTCGCTGAGCCCCGTTCCGGTCGGTGCGGCGGGTGAGTTGTACGTCGCCGGTCCGCAGGTGGCGCGCGGGTATGTGGGTCGTGCCGGTCTGACCGCGCAGCGGTTCGTGGCCTGCCCGTTCGGCCCGGCTGGCGAGCGCATGTACGCGACGGGCGACCTGGTGCGGTGGACCACCGACGGCGAACTGGTGCACCTGGGCCGTACGGACGAGCAGGTGAAGGTGCGCGGCTTCCGGGTGGAGCCGGGTGAGGTGCAAGCGGTGCTGGCCGCGCACGAGTCGGTGGCACAGGCCGCCGTCGTCGTCCGCGAGGACGTCCCGGGCGACAAGCGCCTGGTCGCCTACGTCGTTCCCGCCGCCGCGCAGACGGCTGACGCCGCGCGACTGAGTGAGCTCGTGCTCGTGTTCCTGGCCGAGCGGCTGCCGGGGTACCTGGTGCCCTCCGCGGTGGTGGTGCTGGACGTGCTGCCGCTGACGGCCAACGGCAAGCTGAACCGCGCCGGCCTGCCTGCTCCGGACTATCTGTCCTCCACCGCCAAGGCCGTCGGCCGCGGTCCGGCGACGGTGCACGAGGAGATCCTCTGCGGTGTGTTCGCGCAGGTGCTGGGTGTGGAGAGGGTCGGCCTCGACGACGACTTCTTCACCCTGGGCGGCCACTCGCTGCTGGCGATCCGGCTGATCAGCCGGATCCGGACGGTCCTGAACGTCGAGTTGCCGATCCAGGTGTTCTTCGAGGTGCCGTCGCCGGCCGGGGTCGCGGCCTGGCTGGCCGAATCGGCGGTCACCGAAGGGCGTGCGGCGCTGGTGCCGGCGGAGCGGCCGGAGCGGGTGCCGCTGTCGTTCGCGCAGCGCCGCCTGTGGTTCCTGGGGCAGCTGGAGGGTCCGAGCGTCACCTACAACGCCTCGGTGGCGCTGCGACTGAGCGGAGAGTTGGACCGGCAGGCACTGGCGGCCGCGTTCAACGACGTGATCGGGCGGCACGAGGTGCTGCGCACGGTCCTGCCGGCGGTGGATGGTGAGCCGTATCAGCGTGTCCTGTCGGTGGAGGCGTGCGGGTTCGAGCTTGCGGTGGTCGAGGTGGCGCCGCAAGAGCTGGACGGTGCGGTGGCCGAGGCCTCAGGTTACGCGTTCGACCTGTCGGCGGAGGTCCCGCTGCGGGCGACGGTGTTCGCGGTGGCGCCGCAGGAGCATGTGCTGGTGGTGCTGATGCACCACATCGCGGGTGATGGTTGGTCGACGGGGCCGATGCTGCGGGATGTGTCGGAGGCGTACGCGGCACGGCTGGGCGGTGCGGCGCCGGTGTGGGAGCCGTTGCCGGTGCAGTACGCGGATTACGCGGTGTGGCAGCGGGAGTTGCTCGGCGACGAGCAGGACCCGGACAGTGTGCTGTCCGGGCAGGTGGCGTACTGGCGGGAGGCGTTGGCGGGGGCACCGGAGGAGTTGGAGCTGCCGGCCGATCGTCGGCGTCCGGCGGTCGCCTCGTACCGTGGGCACGAGGTGCTGCTGGACGCCCCGGCCGAGCTGCATGCGCGGGTGCTGGAGGTGGCGCGTGAGCGGGGGGTGACCCTGTTCATGGTGCTGCAGGCGGCGTTGGCGGTCACCCTGAACCGGATCGGCGCGGGCACGGACATCCCGATCGGGTCGCCGGTCGCCGGGCGCACCGATGAGGCGCTCAACGACCTGGTCGGGTTCTTCGTCAACACCT
The DNA here is from genome assembly GCF_019510245.1 of Streptomyces sp. Taxonomy (GTDB): domain Bacteria; phylum Actinomycetota; class Actinomycetes; order Streptomycetales; family Streptomycetaceae; genus Streptomyces. The sequence continues at coordinate 81,590 of NZ_JAEKKT010000187.1, forward strand.
TGGTGGTGCGGACCGACCTGTCCGGTGACCCGACCTTCGACGAGGTGCTGGAGCGGGTCCGGGAGACCAGCCTGGGGGCGTTCGCGCACCAGGACGTCCCGTTCGAGAAGCTGGTCGAGGAGCTGTCGCCGACCCGGTCGATGGCACGCCACCCGCTGTTCCAGGTCATGCTCACCCTGCAGAACACGGAGTCGGCACGGCTGGAGCTGCCCGGTCTGCGCGCCGACCGGGTGCCGACCGGCCTGGTATTCGGCAAGTTCGACCTGGACCTGAACCTGAGCGAGGCGTTCGACGCTGACGGTGCGCCGGCCGGCTTGCGGGGTGTGCTCCTGGCGGCGGGGGACTTGTTCGATGCGCAGACCGTGCGGCGGATCGGGGACTGGTTGCTCCAGGTCCTGGAGACGGTGGCGGAGGATCCGCAGCTGCGGGTCGGGCGGATCGACCTGCTCGATCCGGCTGAGCGTCGCCTGCTCCTGGAGGAGTGGAACGACACTGCTCGGCCGCTGGTGGATGCGACGTTGCCGGGGTTGTTCGCCGGGCAGGTGGCGCGGACGCCGGATGCGGTGGCGGTGGTGTTCGAGGGTGTCGAGGTGTCGTTCGGGGAGTTGGATGCGCGGGCGAACCGGTTGGCGCGGTTGCTTGTGGGGCGGGGTGTGGGTCCGGAGTCGGTGGTCGCGGTGGTGATGGAGCGCGGCGTG
>NZ_JAEKKT010000250.1 GCF_019510245.1 Streptomyces sp.
GGCGCAGCGCTGCTCGCCTCGTACGAGAAGCAGCTGACCGGCGGCGCACCCGCGGACGCCTCCCGGTGGTACGGCGCCGTGGCCCGATACAGCCAGTCCAAGCAGCAGCAGGGCGCGTCCGGCTTCGCCGACCACGTCTTCGGCACCATCCGCAGCGGAGCCGCCGTCACCACGCAGGACGGCCAGCGGGTCCGCCTGGCCGCCGACCCGTCGATCGCTCCCGTGCGTTCACAGGCCACCGCACTGGGCCTGAAGGCGGCGACCGCGGACACCGCCGACACCGAGTGCCCTCCCGCCGTCCGATGCACCTTCGTCGCGGGCTCTCCCGCCGGCCGTCAGGTCTCCAACCGGCCCGCCAACGGCATCAGGATCGACACCATCGTCATCCACGACCTGGAGACCACCTACGACGCCGGTGTCACGGGCCTGGCCAACCCCACGAATCCCGCCGCGACCAACTACGTGATGTCCTCGGACGGTTCGGTCACCCAGATGGTGCCCACCAAGGACATCGCCTTCCAGGCGGGCAACTACTCGACCAACCTGCACTCGGTCGGCATCGAGCACGAAGGCTACGCCGTACAGGGCGCGGCCTGGTACACCGAGGCACAGTACGAGGCCACCGCCTACCTGGTGCGGTACCTGGCCACACGGTTCGACATCCCCCTGGACCGTCAGCACATCATCGGCCATGACAACGTTGCCGGTCCCAACTCGTCCCTCGTCTCCGGAATGCACTGGGACCCGGGCCCCTTCTGAGACTGGGACCACTTCATGAGCCTGCTGGGCGCCCCGCTGAGCGGTCTGCACGCCGTTCCGCAGACGGGCTCGGTCGTGACGATCGACCCGCCGTTCGCGCAGAACAGCCAGACGATCCAGGTGTGTCCCTCCGACGACCCGACCGGGCAGACGACCGCCTGCACCGAAAGGCAGCAGCAGGCGAACTTCGTCTACCTGCGCACCGCCCCGAGCGAGACGGCCCCGCTCTTCGGCGACCAGGCCATCCATGGCACCGCCGTGGGCACCGACCGGGTCAACGACTGGGGCAGCACGGCCCAGTCCGGGCAGCAGTTCGTCGTCGCCGACGTCCAGGGCGACTGGACGGCGATCTGGTACAGCAGCTCCGAAGTGTGGTTCTACAACCCCTCCGGCGCCAACACCAAGACCAGCTACGGCGTGAAGATCATCCGTCCCGCGAACACCGGCGCGGTCTCGCTCTACGGATCGAGCTACCCCGACAAGGCGGAGTACCCGGCGGGCCTCGGCGCCTCGACGCAGGCGCCCCTGAGCATGTACTCCATCCCGGCCGGTCAGGCCTATGTCGCCACCGCCGAACCCGCCGCCACCGACGACTACTTCCCCTCCAACGGAGCGGTCGTCATCGGCGCCAAGAAGATGTACACCATTCAGTACAACCACCGTGTGGCCCTCGTCTACGCCGGTGACGTCACGGCGACCGAAGCAGTCCATCACTGGGAGGACTGACCCGTTCTGAGCCTCCGCGCGGCGGGCCCGTCCGGCACCCGTGCGGAGGCTTTCGCGTTCCTGTCGGCGCGCAATGCCGGTGGTGAGGCCCGGGAGTTCCCCGGAGAGCAGTTCAAGACCGCCTTCGAGCGCGTGATCCACCCCATGCCCATCGCCGAGCTGCGCCCGCGCATCGTGTCGGTCGATCTGAACCCGCCGACATCGACGACCGGCGGGTGGAGTTCGGGCGAGGTGACCTGACCGACGTGTCGGCGTTGCTTCCCGCGCCTGACATGGCCGATGTCGAGCCGGGACACGTATCTAACGCAAGTACCTCGACCTGTTCGGAAGACTCCACCAGCGCGCTCGACTCGATCTTCGTCACCGCGAACCGGTGAACCCCCGCCCGCAGGCGTACTCGACGCCCTGGCGAGCTAGCCCCAACGCCGTGTAGTTAGCGGTGGGTGTCCAGCGTCAAGGGGTGCGGGTGGTCAGGATGTTGATGCTGATGGTGGCTTTGTAGCTGGTTCTGTCGATGGTGCCTCTCGCGTTGTACTTCGAGATGGCGCGTTTGACGACGCGTGGCCGGGTGCGGATGCGCCGGTCGGGCATGAGGTCGGCCAGGACCCGGCGTCCGATGGTGCCGACGAGATCGATGACCGTGTCGTTGAAGACGCCCGCGGCCTGGACGAGCAGGTCGCGGGCGGTGTTCAGGGCGATGGAGAAGCTGGCCCGGTCGGGATCGGTGTCAGGGCGGTCGCTGGTGGCATCCGCCATGGCCAGTCGCAGGACCTGATAGGTGACCAGCAGCGCGAAGATCTCCTGGGCGACGCCGGCAGGGGTCCGGGCGCGAAGAACCCTGCCGCCCAGAATGGTGGACTTGATCTCCAGGTAGGAGGTCTCGACCTCCCATCGCTCGTGGTAGAGCCTGATCAGCTCCGCGGCGGGGTGCGCATGCGAGCCGGTCAGGGTCGTGACGAGGCGGTAGGCGCCGGTGCGGCGCCCCTGGGAAGTGCTGAGGGTGATCTCGCAGTCGATGACGCGGACTGGCACGGCTCCGAGCCTGGACAGGTAGGAGCCGTCGGGGAAACGTTCCAGAACCGGCAGCCTGCGGTGTTCCTTCACGCGGACCAGGACCTGCGCGCCGGCCCCGGTGATCGCCTCGACCAGGGCCTGAACGGCGAAGTTCCGGTCCAGCAGAACGATCATGCCCTCGCGCAGACTGCGGATAAGGCTCGGGGCATAGAACGTCTCCCCGTTCGTGGTCGGCCCGAACACCGCGTCCAGAACGGTACGGGTGCCGCAGGACACCAGGACCAGCAGGCGGAGCGAGGGGTATCCCGCCCCGCCGTTGTTGCAGCGGTGCCTGACGAACTCGGCTTGGTTCGCCGGGCTGTCGGGCACCGCCACCAGCGTGCCGTCGACAGCGCAGACGAGAAGTCCCCGCCACCAGGCTCCCGGCGTGCTGATCCCGGCGGCCGGCCCGCGCAGCAGGTCGAACAAGCAGCGCAGCGGCCCGGTCCCGACCCGCCTGCGGGCCTGCGCCAGCGCGCCGGCCGTCGGAACCGCTGTCTCCAGCCCTTCCAGACCGGCCGTCAGCCGCTGCCACACCTGCTGCCAGCCGATCCCGGGGAACAGGGCCCCTGCCAGCAGCAGATACACCACCACACGCGAAGGAAGGTCACGTATCCGCTGCTGCGTCCTGCCGGTCTCGGCCAGCACCTCGTCGACCATCTCGAACGGGACGATCCGCGTTAACTCGCCCAGATGGCCGGGCGCGAACGGCCCCGCCCCAACCGCTACCTCATGAGAAATGACAGACTTGGCGTCCAATGGAGCTCCTGCTGAACAGTGATCTTGGTCGACACGGTTCTAGCAGGAGCTCCAGGTCTGCTTCAGACGGCTTGACACATCATCCCCACCGCTAACTACACGGCGTTGGAGCTAGCCCTGAACCGCTGACTGTTCCCGCGGGCGCGTTCGTGTCCGGCGAACGGTGTATCGCGGGCGGTGCGAGTTGCCCGCATCGTTCCCGGTGTCAGCGGGTGGTCATGGCCGGCGTCGTCTTCTTGCGGGCGCGGTACGCGGCTGCCTTGATCTTGTTGCCGCAGGACTCCATGCCGCACCACTGGCGGCGCATGCCCCGGGAGCGGTCGATGTAGATGCGGGTGCACACCGGGTTCCCGCACTCCTTGAGGAGCGGGACGTCCGGGCCGCTCAGCAGCTCGACGGCCTGTCGGGCGACGGTTGCCAGGGCCTGCTCGGGGGTGGCGTCGATGTGCCGTCCGGTCAGGGTGAGCTGAGGAGTCACCGGGGTCTTGCGCGCCGCCGCGTTGAGCACGCCGAGTGCTTCCCGGTCGAAGTCCTCGCCGAGACGGCGGTCGGTGATGAGCCGGTAGACGGCCTCGCGCACGGTGATAGCCTCCCGGACGTCCTGTGACCGTGTCGACGAGTCCGGACTCCACGTACCAGGCGTTCAGGCGCTCCGGGGTCACGAACATCTCGAACCGGGTCGAACGCCGGGCACGGAGGGTGGCCGCGAAGTCCAGGGCCGGGTTTCCGCAGACGAAGACATGGTTGAGATTCACGTCACCATTCTGACAGGTGACTGATGCGAAGCGCAAGCTCTGTCACCATCACCGCTCTGGACGGTGCACCGGACGGGAGCCGTCGAGAGCCCGCGACACCGTACACCGCCCGCCGGGACGCGGTCCTCCGCGGGAGGACGGGCGGCTGGTGACGGCGTTCGGCGAACCGCGCGGTGGTGCCGGGCGAGAGGCGTGTCTCGCCCGGCGTCAAGGGCTGGTTCAGGCGGTCGTGTCGAGGACGACGCGGAAGCGGGCCTCGCCGGAAAGCATGTGCTCGTAGGCCTTCATCGCCTGGGTGAAGGGCATGACCTCGGTGCTGGGACGGATGTCGTGCGCGAGGGTGAACGCGAGGTTGTCCTCGTTCTCGATGGACGAGCCGGTGAGGCTGCCGGTGATGGTGCGGGTGCCGAAGATCAGGTCGGGGGTGGCGATGGTGAGGGGGTCGGGTGCGGCTCCGACCACGACGAGCCTGCCGTTCGGTGCGAGGCCCTGGACCAGCGGGTTCATGGAGGCGCCGCTGGAGGCTGTGGCGATGATGAGGGAGGCGCCGCCCAGGGCGGTGAGCTCGGCTCCGGCGTCGGTGGTGGTGCTGTCGATGTATTCGTGGGCGCCGAGCCGGCGGGCGTATGTCTCCTTGTCCTTTCCGCGCGCGATGGCGACGACGCGGTAGCCGAGGCTGCGTGCGTACTGCAGGGCCAGGTGTCCCAGTCCACCGATGCCCTGTACGGCGATCAGGGCGCCGGCTCGGGTGGGTCCTTGCTGGAGGGCGGTGAAGGTGGTGAGTCCGGCGCAGAGCAGGGGAGCGGCGTCGGTCGCCGGAATGCCGTCGGGGATCCGTACCAGCCCGCTGGCGCGGGCGTAGGCCACCTCGGCGTAGCCGCCGTCGATGGTGGTTCCGGTCTGTTCCTGGTTTCGGCAGTTGACGAAGTCGCCGCGGCGGCATGGTTCGCATTCGCCGCAGTGGCCGTTGAGGAAGCCGACGCCGACCCGGTCCCCGGGCTGCCAGGCGGTGACACCTGCTCCGACGGCGTCGACGACGCCGACGACCTCGTGGCCGGGAACGATGGGCTGTGAGGGATCGGCACGCAGTCCCTCGATGGCCAGCACGTCGGTGTGGCAGACACCGCAGGCCTCCACACGCAGGCGGACCTGCCCCGGTGCAGGGTCGACCAGGTCGCGCTCGACCAGCTGGAGGTTGTGGACACCGGTGGCCTCGAAGGCCCGGTAAGTGGACATTGGCTGCTCCTGTATGTCGTGCCGCCGTGACAGGCCGGTATTGGTGAGGACAGAGCTCAGAGGACGACAGGTCAAAATGACCGGTCGTCTTAGGCGAGGGTAACCCATGTCGAGTGCCCGACGACCCACCGCGGGGCGCCATGGGTGGACCGCACCCCGAGGGCGCCTGCGGGCTCGTGCCTCGGCGGGACGACTACAATATGGTTGGTCGCCTTGGTGTAGTCCTCGGCCGCGAAAATCGCACGCGGCGATCCGGGTCCGTGTCCGCGGAGGGGCGAAAGCGGGTCGGCCCGACGGAAGGCGGAGACGGCATGGCGCAAGTGTCCAAGCGTGAGGAGATCGCTCAGGCGGCCTTTCAGCAGTTCCACGCGCGCGGCTTCAACGCCACCGGCATCAACGACATCACCAGCGCGGCGGGGGTTCCCAAGGGGTCCTTCTACAACCACTTCTCCAGCAAGGAGGAGAGTGCCCTGGAGGCGCTGAGCCGGTACGCCAGCACTCTGAGCTTCGAGATGCTCACGACACCGGGCCGCCCTCCACTGGAACGGCTTCGTGCCCATTTCGAGTTCCTGAGCAAGGACACCGTCGACAACGGCTTCGTACATGGCTGCCTGGCCGGCAATTTCGGTGCGGAGATGGCCGACCACAGCGACGAGATCCGCCTGGCGGTCGCAGGCGGGTTCGACCGGTGGGGGGCGCTGATCCGGGACGTCCTCGTGGAGGCCCAACAGGCGGGCGATCTGAGTGGCGATGTCGACGCGGAGGCCACCGCCCTCTTCGTCCTGAGTGCCTGGGAAGGCACCCTGATCGCGGCCCGGGCCCACAAGTCGGCGGCGCCGCTGGACGCGTTCTTCCGCACCGTTTTCGACGTCCTCCTGCCGTAGCGTCCCGCGTCCCTCTTCGCCCTCGCTTCCGCGGTGGGGTGCGGCACACTCATGCGTCACGTGTCTGACTGGTGACATCTGCGGCAAACCAGAAGTGTCACCAGTCAAACCTGTGATGCATGGTCGGTGCTCCCGCGCGCAGGTGCACCATCAGGCCGTCGGCCTCGGGGACGTGTCTTCGCACCGAGGGCCGTACCCGTGTCGCCGGCGTGCGTGTACACGGTGCGACGGCTGACTCCCGGAGCCCGCTGGTCGGGAGCGGTGCTGTGCCCGCTGGGGCAAGGCACCGCTCCCGACGGCAGTACGGCGAGGTCTTCTAGCCGTGTTGTCTGATCCGGAAGTCCTCCCGGGTGACTCGGTCGTCGTGCGTCACCGCGGTGCGGGTGAGTGTCGCGTAGCCGGATGCCGTGACCTGTAGAGCGTGGCGGCCGGAGCCGGGCAGGAACAGGGTGTACAGACCATCGCCCACAGCCGGGTCGTCCGCAGTGGCGGCCGTGACCGCGCCGCTGTCCGGGGTGCGGGTGTCGACGACGGTGGCGCCGACCACGCCCGCGCCGGTGGCCGCGTCCCTGACGGTGCCCACGGCTAGGCCGCCCGGGACCGGCTCGAGGCGACGGGTCTGGAGGGTCACGTCGTCCAGTGCCCAGAAGTAGCCCCAGTCGGCCACGAAGTGGAAGCGCAGGCGCACGGACCGCTGCCCGGCGTACTGACGCAGCGGGACGGCGACCGTCAGGTGGTCCTCCGAACCGCCGACCCTCGGTCCGGCCCAGACGTTCTGCCAGGTCTTTCCGTCGTCCGTGCTGGCGTCCACCGTCATGTGCTGCTGGGTGAGGTTGGCCACGTAGGCCGTCTCGAAGCTCAGCTCCGCGGACTGCGCGTGCGACAGATCGTAGGCGGGAGTGGTCAGTTGGCTGTCCTGGTGCGGACCGAACGGCCCCTGGTCGCTCTCCACCACGGCGAAGGAGCCGGTACCCCCGGTGGCGTTGCCGCGCTGGATGGGATCGTCGAACTGCCATCCGTTGCCGGTGCCGGCCGCGTTCGTCACGGTCCACCCGGCGGGGGCCGCGGTGGTGGAGTCGAAGGTCTCGGCGTTGTCGGTGCGGCGGGGGGTGTAGCCGATAGCGGTGGCCGCGTCCGGGTCGGCGGTCACCGCGACGTTCGCGGTCACCGGCCTGGCAGCGACCGTCACGGCTCGGATGACGGGTTCGTAGCCGGGCAGCGCGGCGCTGACGTCCAACTGGTAACCGGCCTGCTTCGGCAGGGTGATGTCGTACGCGCCGGTCACCGGATCGGTCCATGCCGGGGCCTCGGGCGACCCTAGGACGGAGATGCGGGCGTAGAGCGGCCAGCCGTGTCCCGAGCCGTCCTTGACCGTGCCGCGGACGTGGACGCGCGGCAGCGGCGCCACCGCGAAGTCGTGGGTCACCGTCTGGCCGTCGGCGATGTCGAGGGCGATCGGCGCTGTGGTCCGGTAGCCGAACGCCGTCACGGTCAGGCCGTCGACCCGGCCGGCGGGGAGGTTCAGGGAGTAGGTGCCGTCCTGGAGGGTCGTGGCGACGTCGGGACCCGTGCCCACGGTGGCTCCCGCGACGGGCCGGCCAGACTTGGCGTCCTTGACCACGCCGGACACGGTGCCGCTCGGGCCGCTGCGGAACGCCGCCAGGCCGGACGGTGTACCGAGACCGGTGGGACCGTCGTAACCGGCGCCAGCGGTGCACAGATACGCGGTGGCGCAGGTGCCGTTCGATCCGCTGGTGATGTCGGTCAGGCCCGTGCCGCCGGTCGCGTAGGGGTAGGAGTTCGGGTATGTACCCGGACGCGGGCTGCCCGCCAGGGCGTACACGGCTGCGATCACGGGCGTGGCGACGCTCGTGCCGCCGTAGCGCTGCCAGCCCGTTCCGGTCGAGCCGAACGTGGAGTAGACGGCAACGTTGTCAGCGACGGCCGAGACGTCGGCGACGCTGCGGCCGGCGCAGCCGGTGTCCTTCTGGAAGGTGGGCTTCGCCTGGTGCGTGGCGCACCCGGACCCCGGCGCGTAGGTGTCGCGGTTCCAGACGGTCTCGGACCATCCGCGGGCACTGGTGGGGTCGGCGACCAGGTCCGTGCCGCCGACCGAGGTCACCGTGGACAGGGTCGCCGGGAAGGCGACCCCGTATCCGTTGTCACCGCTCGCCGCTACGACGGCGACACCCGGGTGGTCGTAGGAGGCACCGTAGGTCGCCTGGTCGCTGTCGGAGTCACCGCTTCTGCCATAGGAGTTGGAGACGTACTTGGCGCCGAGGGCGACCGCCCTGTCGACCCCGGCCGCGAGGTTGTCGAGGCCGTCGTTGTCGGTCTCCACGAGGATGATGTGCGCCTGCGGAGCGGTGGCGGAGACCATCTCCAGGTCGAGGGCGATCTCGCCGGCCCATGAGTCGCTCGTCATGGGGTAGTTGGTACCGCCGCGCTGGTCGACCTTGGCGAAGCAGCCGTTCGCCGTGGTGCACGGCGGAAGCCCGTACTGGCTGCGGTAGATGGCGAGGTCCGCCTCGGCGTTCGGGTTGTCGTACGCATCGACGATCGCGATCGTCTGTCCCGCTCCGCCGTCGGCGGGCAGGTCGTAGGCGCTGCGGATGTCCTGCGGGCCGAGTCCCGCCGGTGTCTGCGTCGCACTGAGACGAGCCGTCGTGCCGGGCGCGCGCAGGGCGTAGCAAGCTGCGTGCCCCTTGGCGGGGGTATCGCAGAGGGGCGTGAGATCGGTGCCGGGGTTGTCGGCATCGGAGGCGGCCGTGTTCAGCCGTGTCGAGGCGGCCGTCCGGCCCGGCTCCGGGCCGGTTCCGGCACTGGCCGCGGGCTGGAAGCCCACCAGGGCCACAGCCGCCACGCCCACAACCGCGGCGCCGCGCCGCAGGGCGTGAAGCGGTCGAAATCCGCTCTCCACGCACGTGGATATCTTCATGTTCCACCTGTCATGATCTGGCCTCCATAAGAGACCGGTGGCAGGAAAAATGCATACGCCGGTGCGCAGCGCTTAATTAGCCGCCGTATGCGGTGCGGCTGTCAATGCGTCAGCTGTTACGAGTTCATTTCCCCGTTACTGGAAGCCGAAAAATGGACAGTAAATGCGCAATTCCTTGCCGTTTGGTGCCGTGCTCCCGGACTGCGGGCCGGACGCGGAGCGACACGCCTGGACAGGGCAACTGCCGTATCAAATAGGAGTTTTGTGTAGATCAGACCCATAAGCGCCCTTCGGCTGGTGGTGGCCCGACCGGTGCTTCTCACTTGTGCAGCCGCGCAAACGCCCCAGGTTCCGCCATTGCCCCGACAGACCGTTCGGTCGCAGAATCTGATCGGTACACACCCGGTGCCACGGAATTCTGACTTCCCTTCCGGAATTAGCCTCAGCTCTGCCGGAAAAGTGCAGATGAATTCAGCGGACTGCGAGTGCGCGTCTTCCGATGCTTTTCCGGCGTGGCCCTTTTCCACCGCCGCGCGCTACCAGCTCGGCGTTTCCGGCGGCCGATGTAGTCGGGCGCCTGGCCGGGAGCGCCTTATGAGCGGTGGCGGCTGTTACGCACTTTCGGGCGACGGTCTGTGGGGCGGGGCTGCGCACGGTGCCGGTCCGCGTCTGGAATCCCGGCGCGCGTAAGGGCCGGCCGGTGAGGGCCCGTCAACATCGTGCATTCACCGCATACATGGATGATGCAGATGAGAGTGATGGGAATATGACGAAACTGTCAGGACCTTCGCGTACTCATCCCACCTCCTGCGCATGGTGGGCAGGGTGTGGGTGTGCGGCCGACCGGCCGCCGACCCGCACAACGCACCACGGGCGGTCTGCGACGTTCATGTTGCCCGCCCGGGGTGTCCGGCCCTGAGAAGGGGGATCTCGGGTCCGTATCTGTGGGTGCCTGAACCCGAAGGGTCTCTTGCCGCACTGGGGTTATGCGTATAACGTCGACTGTGCAGGTATGTCCGTCACCGTTCCCGGAGGGGAGGCCCTCAGATGGTCATGACTGGCGGGAGCCGCCATCTGTGGATCTTCGGTGATCACTCGTATCTCAGCCAGTTCTACGGCTGACAAGTCGGTTCAGCTCCAGGGCACACATGTGCCCACCTCACCGACCTCGTCAGCCAAGGAATCTCGTCATGACAACAACCGTCCCCGTCCGCTGCACGATCCCCCACGACGACACCCAGTGGGCCGCCCGTCACATGCCGCTGCTCGCGGCCACCATGCAGACCCACTCGGCCGCGTTCGCGGGACGGCGTATCGGGATCTGTCTGCACATCGAGCCGAAGACCGCTGTTCTGGTGTCCTTCCTGGCTCAGGCGGGCGCGCAGGTCACCCTGACGGGTTCCCCCGGTACCACTCAGGAGGACACCGCGGACGCCCTGCGCGCAGCCGGCGTCACCGTCATCGGCCACCGATCGGACGACCTCGACCAGCACCGCGGGAACATCGCGCAGGTACTGGACTCCAGGCCGGACCTCATCCTCGACAACGGTGCGGACCTTATCGAGGCCGTGATGGCTCGAGGAGGTCTTCCCGGCCTCATCGGGGCCACCGAGGAGACCACCACGGGCGGCCTGCGCATCCGATCCTGGAGCTCCCCGCCGCCCTTCCCCGTAGTCGTCATCAACGACAGCCGGCTCAAATTGCTGGTCGAGAACGAGTTTGGCGTCGGCCAGAGCGTTGTCCAGGGCTTCATGAACGCCACCAACCTCATGCTGCCCGGTGCGCATGCGACCGTCGTCGGCTATGGGCCCTGCGGGCGGGGGGTCGCCGACACACTTGCCCATCTGGGCGCCCGGGTCGCGGTGGCGGACATCGACCCTTACCGCGCTCTGGAGGCACTGATGGCGGGTCATCAGGTTGGAGAGCTGAGCGAACTTCTGCCCCGGACCCAGTTGCTCTTCCTGGCCACCGGCCACCCGGGAGTGATCGGCACAGCCGAGCTGGACGTCCTGCGGGACGGTGCGGTGATCGCCGGGGTCGGACACAGGCCGTGGGAGCTGGACACGGACGCGCTGGCCGAGCGCACGCGGGCCGTGCACCGATCGGGCGCCAGCGGGCAGGAACGAGCCGTCCACCGCCTCGACGACGGTCGTGAACTGGTCGTGCTCGCCGATACCAAGATGATCAACCTCACGGCGGCCAAGGGCAATCCGATCCAGGCGATGGACCTCGGGCTCACCCTCCAGGCCCGCAGCCTTGCCGCGCTTGCCACGACCACGGATCAGCCCCTCAGCCCGGGCGTGCAGGCCGTCCCCGAGCTCATCGACAGGAGCGTCGCCACCGACCTGGTGTCCATGCTGAGCCACATCTGAGGTCCACCGAAACCCGGGTGGCCCGCCCCGCCACGCCGGGCCACCCGCAATCGCCTCCCCCTGAAAGACGTGATCAGGCTGGGTGCGCCGGTGCATGATCCAAGGACTGCACGGCCTCCAGCGTGAACCGTGAGGCCCTGGGGCTGCGGCACGACGACATCGCGATCGCCGAGCGGCAGGTGACCGCGGTGCCGCGGCAGAACGACAACCGGGCCCGCGTGAAGGCCGGCCGCACCCCGCTGCCCTCGGCATGGCGGCCGGTACGGTCAAGAGCACGCTGCACCGGGCCTTCGGCGACTCCGCCAGGAGCCAGCGCGCCGCGATTCTGCTGGAGACGCCCCAAGACGTGGTTCCCTTTGCGTTCGAACTCCCTCAGAGACGGGACGGTGAGTTGCAGCCACTGTGGCGCTGACCGTGCCTCTGCGGTCACTGTTGTTGGCGCGGTGGCCATCATGGAGAAGGGCAAGGTGAGCGAAATCCCCTCCAGCCAGGGCACCTTGGTGATGGGGGTGTCGAACGCGGGAGGGTTCAATGGCTTTCGATCACGTGCGGCATGATCTGGATCCCGGTCTGGACAGGCCGCTGGCTGCGGCGATACACGGGCCATGATGCATCTGGCCGACCGCTTGGAACGCCGCGATACCGGCCAGGCAGAGCGGTGGCTTCACAAAGCTGCTGAGGCCGGTGAACCAGAAGCGATGTACCGTCTCGCCCGCCTGATGAGCGGACAGCGGGCGGATGAAGCCGAGTACTGGCACCAGCGAGCTGTCGAGGCTGGGCATGTTCAGGCCATGTACGTGACCGGAATGACCGCTCAGGACACCGGGGAGCGCGAGAGGTGGCTTCGGTGCGCTGCCGAGACAGGGCTGGTGGAGGCGGCGCTGGCACTTGGCCGCCGCCTGCGCGACCGGGCGCATCCCGCGAGGCGGAACATTGGCTACGGGCTGCCGAGACCGAAGACAGACACAGGACCAAGCCGATTGCGTGGGCGGACCTCGACGCGGGCCTCGGACCACGACATCAAGTCTCCCTCGACCTCGCGGATCTTCTGCAGGAGCAGGGCCGCATCGACGAGGCGAGCCGCCAGCGAGACAAGGCCCCACGGGTCCGGCGCTGGGAGTGGAATATGACCACGTCCCGCTGGCAGATCCGAGGCGACCTTGGAAACCAGTGACTACACCCGCATCGTGCAAGACGACCTTGTCGGCATTGCGCTGGCGACGACGGGTGTCGCCATCGACCGCGATCACTGGAGGAGAACACGTGGAGTACGTCCGACTGGGATCCTCGGGATTGTCGGTGTCCAGGATCTGCCTCGGCATGATGAGCTACGGGGACATGCCGGCACGCAAATGGCAGCTCGACGAGGACGCGGCCGAGCCGATCGTCCGGCGTGCCGTCGAGGCAGGGGTCACCTTCTTCGACACGGCGGACGCCTACGCTCAAGGCACGAGCGAGGAGCTCAGCGGACGGCTGCTGGGCAGACTCTTCCCCCGCCGCGAGGACTACATCCTGGCGACCAAGGTCTACTACCCCACCGGGCCGGGCCCCAACGGCCAGGGACTGTCCCGCAAACACCTCATGGCAGCCATCGACGCCTCACTGACCAGGCTCGGTACCGACTACATCGACCTGTACCAGATCCACCGCTTCGACCCCGCGACGCCCGTCGAGGAGACCATGGCCGCCCTGCACGACATCGTGCGTGCCGGCAAGGTCCGCCATGTCGGAGCCTCCAGCATGTACGCATGGCAGTTCGCGAAGGCCCAGTACACCGCCCAGGCAGCGGGCTGGACCACGTTCATCACCATGCAGAGCCACTACAACCTCATCTACCGGGAGGAAGAACGGGAGATGATCCCCCAGTGCCTCGACCAGGGCGTCGGCGTCATCCCCTACAGCCCCCTGGCCCGCGGGCACCTCGCCGGCAACCGAAACCGCACCGGAGAACAGCACACCCTGCGCGCGGCCAGTGACGCACTGGCCGATTCCCGCTTCCGCGCCTACGCCGATGCCGACTTCGACGTCATCGACACCCTCGGCGCCATCTCCCGGGAACACGGCCGGCCGCCGGCCCAGATCGCCCTGGCCTGGCTGCTCACTCGACCCGCCGTGAGCGCACCGATCATCGGCGCCACCAAACCCCGCCACATCGACGACGCCATCGCCGCACTCGAAGTGACTCTGAGCGAACAGGACCTGCACCAACTGTACGCGCCCTACCGATCACACCCGGTGCTCGGACACTCCTGACCCACCCACGCGATCAGCCGACCGGTCCGACCGAGGCCAGCTCCCGCACTCCGGCTGCCGACCGCTTCCAGACCTTCCTGGACCAGCAGGGATCGGGTCTGTAAAGCGATCGGCTCTGTCCCGTAATCGGTGGTAACGAAGGGTGACGGCCGTCGTTGCCCTGGTGTGCGCGATGTCAATGAGCTTGTGGGTGTGGTGTTTTCGGGCCTGCCGGGCCTTGTCGTCGAGGGCGTGACGGATGAGGGCGAGGTCATCCGGGTGTCGGCGCGGAAACCCGGGACGATCCGGTGCCGTGCCCGGTGTGCGGGCACCGACCGTGCTGCCCCCGCCAGCGCCTGTCGCTCCGCGGCCGCCAGCACGGTCGGGAGTGGCTAGGGCGAGCGTCAGCGGCTCCACCAAGGCGAGCCCAATGGGCCCCACTGGCGGGGCGTTCGGGGGTACTGAGGGGTGGTGGTGAGGCGAAGTGGCCCCACCCTGGGCCTTGCAGTGGAACGGTGGATGTGGTCCGCCGGGGGTGGGTGCTGCGCATGGCCTTGTCCAAGCAGGAGTTGTTCGACCGGATTCGCCGGGACAGCTGGCAGTTGCAGCTGTCGATCCGGGCGTTGTCGCGGAAGTACGGGGTGCACCGGCGTCTGGTACGTGAGGCTCTGGCCTCGCCGGTGGCGAATCCCCGGAAGCGTCCGGTGCGGATCTCTCCGCGGATGGAACCGTACAAGAAGACGGTGGACGAGTGGCTGCGGGCGGATCTAGAGGCGCCACGCAAGCAGCGGCACACCGCCAAGCGGATCGGCACGCGGCTGGAGGAGGAGTTCGGGGTCACGCTTCCGTACACCACGGTGCGGGACTTCGTCACGGCCCGCCGGCGGGCGATTGCGGCGCAGGAAGGTGTCCCGGCCGAGGGCTACTTGACCCGGCACAATGTGCCGGGCGCCGATGCCGAGGTCGACTTCGGAGAGGTCTGGGTCGATCTCGCCGGAGAGCGGGTGAAGTGCTTCCTGTTCGCGTTCCGGCTGGCCTACTCGGGCCGGTCGGTGCACCGGATCTCCCGGTCCTGCGGGCAGCAGGCTGTCAATCCCCTCGCGTCGTGGAGGTCTTTCAAGCGGCCAGCTCCACGGTGGGGTCGGCCTGATGGTCTCGTTCGTAGTCGGTC
>NZ_JAEKKT010000188.1 GCF_019510245.1 Streptomyces sp.
CTCCCGGCGTCTTGGGTCGATTCAGTGGTGCCCGAGCGAGACGCCTGCGCTCCTGGGTTCGTGCGTTGGTGTCAGGAGCGAAGGGTGCGCAGGCCGGTGCGGATTTCGCTGACGAGGATCTCGGGTTGTTCCAAGGCGGCGAAGTGCCCGCCCTTGTCGGCCTCGCCGTAGTGGATCAGATTGCTGTAGGTGTCTTCGATCCAGCTGCGTGGCACGCGTGGGATGTCCTTCGGGAAGACGGTCACCGCGACCGGAAGCGTCACCTTCGGGCCTGCGAAAGTGAGCGATCTGTTCTCCCAGTAGATGCGGGCGGACGACGCTGCGCTGTTGGTGAACCAGTAGAGGGATATCGTGTCGACGATGTCGTCGATGCTGAGGGTGTCCTCTGCGAGCCCGTGGTTGTCGGTCTTGGACTGGAACTTCTCGTAGATCCAGGCCGCCTGGCCGGCGGGAGAGTCCGCCAGGGCGAATCCGACAGTCTCCGGCTTCGTGCCCTGAAGGTGGTTGGAGCCTCCGAGTTCGCCGGTGTAGAGGGCGAGGGTGTCCATGGCGTCGCGCTGTTCGGGCGTGAGGGTGTCGGGTATCTGTGCGGGAAAGGCGTACTGGGTGTTCAGATGAATTCCGAGAAGCCCCTCTGGTTGCATGGCCCCGAGGGCGGTGGTGACGACGGCACCCCAATCGCCGCCTTGCGCGGCCCATCTCGTGTAGCCGAGACGCTTCATCAGCTCCGCCCACGCGCTGGCGATGCGCGATACGGTCCACCCGGTCTGCGTGGGTTTCTGGGAGAACCCGAACCCGGGGAGCGACGGGACGACGACGTCGAACGAATCGGCGGCGTCTCCTTCGAAGGAGACCGGATCGGTCAGCGGGCCGATCACCTTCAGGAACTCCACGATCGAGCCCGGCCATCCGTGCGTGAGGAGCAGCGGCATCGCGTGGGGGTTCTTGGACCTGACGTGGATGAAGTGGATGTCCAGCCCGTCGATCTCGGTCAGGAACTGCGGGAAGCGATTGAGTTCGGACTCGAAGCGCCGCCAGTCGTAGCCGCGCTCCCAGTACTCGACCAGAGACCTGGCGTTCGCCACGCGAACCCCTTGCGACCAGTCGCCCACCGTCTCCGGATCCGGCCAGCGAGTTCTGGCCAGTCGCTGCTTGACCTCGTCGATCTCCGCTTCCGGGATCGAGACGGTGAACGGGCGGACGAGGGCCGAGGCGTGCGGCGTCGGTGCGGTCATGGCCTTCTTCTCCTCTCCTGAGCTTCGAGGCACAGTGCGGCCTTCCGCTGTACACGGGTGTACAGCGAGATTCACTGTACACCTGTGTGTAGTGGATTTCGATGTACACGGGTGTGCAATAATTGTGTCGTGCCCGCCAAGTCCTCCCGTGCGCGCTCGATGATCGAGACGCGCGATCGCATCCTCGACGTCGCCCTCGACCTGCTGGGAGAGAAGCCGGACGCCGGGATGGGCGACATCGCCTCCACTGCCGGCGTCGTCCGTCGCACGGTCTACGACCATTTCCCCTCGCGCCTCGACCTGGTTCGGACACTCACGGAGCGGGCCGTCGCCGAGATGGCAGCCGTGCTCACCGAAGTCAACGCCTCCAACGCGGCGGCGGACGCGGCGTGGGTCGAATTCGTTGCTCGCGTCTGGCCGGTGGCGCACCGGTACCGAGTGCTGCTGGCGCTGCGCCGTGGCGAGTACGGCGAGGCGATCCACGGCCTGCTCGGGCCGGTCGACGAACTCCTCGCCGACCTTGTGAAACGAGGCCAGGACAGCGACGTGTTCGCACAGCACCTGCCGGCGGGCCTTCTGAGCCAGGTCGCCTACGGCGTCGTGTTCACCATCGCGGACAGCGACCTGTCGAACGGGACCCTCGGCGCACGAGCAGCGACGATCACGAGCCTACTGATGCTGGGAGTTCCCGAGACACGCGCCATCACCCTCGTGGGCGACCAGCCCTGACCCGCGGCACTTCCAGCGGAGCCGCGGATCGTCCTGGGGCGGTCAACTGGCGCCAGAAACCTGCCACGGGATGATCGTGGCCCCGAAAGGCTGGCTATGGTGTGCCACTAGCCAGAGCGCTGACGCGGTGCTGGTACTCGCGGCGGGCTTTGTGCTGGGCCGGAACAGCCGGAACGCCGGGGCCACTGTCGAGGGGCTGGCAGCGGGCGAGGAGTTGCTGGTGTACGGCGGGGACGGCGGTGACGCGCAGGGTGGAGCCCTGGCTGCGCCGTACGGTCACTCCTGGTCGAGCGCGGCGCGCTCGGCGGGCTCCAGCTCGGTGGTGCGGAGGAGGTCGGCGATCTTGCTCGCCATGTCGAGGGTGACCGGCGCGTCCGGGGCGGGGGCGTCGTCCTCGTTGGCGGTGTGGTCGGGCAGGAGGTCGGCGACGGCGGTGCGGATCGGGCCGCGGCTGACGTGGTGGTTGCGGGCGAGGGCGGTGATCGAGCAGCCTTCCAGGTACGCGGTCTGGACGGTGTTGGTCTTGTCGGCCGCCACGGCGGGGCGGCGCCCGCGGTTGCTGCCCCTGGCTTCGGCGGTCCGCAGCCCGTCGTAGGTCAGCTCGTGTTGGAGTTCGTCGGCGGCGGCGAGGGGGTCTGCGTGACCGTGGCCGAGCTCGCACGCCACCCACACCCGGTGATCGGGACGGAGCTGCCCGGCAGCAGGATCCTGATCCTCGATGAGCATCAGGTGCCTGTCCCTGACGGCCAGGTGGGCGAGATATGCGTCACCGGAACGTCCCTTGCTCGCGGCTACACGCATCCCGATCCGACATCCACGCAGTTCACACACCTGGACCTGCCCGGCGAGCCCGCCCCGGTTCGCGTCTACCGCACCGGTGATCTCGGGCTTCGCAACACCGCCGGCGCGCTGGAGTTCCGAGGACGGGCCGACAACCAAGTCTCCGTGAACGGCTACCGCGTCGAACTCGGTGAGATCGAATCCGCACTGCGCACCCATCCAGGAGTGCACGACGTGGCTGTGGGCGCCGGTGAACACCATGGCCAGACCCAGCTCACCGCATGGCTCGTACTGGCCGACCACGCCGAACTGCACCAGGTCCAACAGCACCTGGACGTGCGGCTGCCCCGCCACATGTTGCCTCGCCTCGAAGCCGTGCTCGCGATCCCCCTGGGGCCCACCGGGAAAGCCGACATCACCACCCTGAAGCAGACTATGGCCCGCCCAACCGCCCGGGATGCCTCTCTGGTAGACGTCGTACAGACCATTTGGCGAGAGACGCTCGGCGTCACCGATGTCCGCCCCGACGACGACTTCTTTGCTCTCGGCGGGGACTCCGTCCAGGCGACACGGATGATCGTTGCCACCCGCAGGCGACTCGCGCGCGCCATCCCGATCCGCACGGTCTTCGACCATTCCCACTTCGCCGACTTCTGCACGCAGCTCATCTCCTCGGCAGGTCCACGATGACCACCCCGGCCATGCTCACCTCAGCCGACCCCTGGGAGACCGTTGAGCTGGGTACCTGCCCCGGCATCCCGGTCGCTATCGGCGGGGAGCTCACACCGCACGCCCTGCTCGGTGCCTTCCGCCGCGGCATCTTCTGCCAACCGCGATCCGACAGCGCCAGCATTGCCGAGAACCAGTTCACCTACGCGCCCGACGTCGATGCCGGGTACATCCCGGTGTTCCCCGGGCCGCGCGCCCCGGGGCAGCCGAAGAGCGTGGCCCTGGCCCCTGCGGACTGTCCGGCCACCGTGACGTTGGAGGGGGCGCCGCCGCAGGCTTCGATGCCGTCGCGGACCCACTGCAGCGCCATGGTGATGTCGAGCAGGGTCCGGTTGGCGACGCCGTCGTCGAGGATCATGAACCCTTCGGCGGCGAGGCGGCCTCCGTCGTGAAGGCCGCTCACCCCGCGGCCGGCCTCGGGCGTCTCCGACGTCCCACCGCCTCACTGACGGAGCTCACGGACGCAGGCCACGGGCCATCGCCGTGCCGGCCGGTGGTTGGCACCAGCGCGAGCGACTTTTGCCTCTTCGACCACCAGGCGCAGCTCGCAGACGGTGGCCGAACCGCCGGTGCCCATGCCGTTCGCGGTGGCCGTCCGGCGGTCGGGGCTCGGGGCCGGGCGGCCCTGCGGAACGCGCGTCCGTCAGCCGCGGTCGGCGCCGATCGTCTCGGCGGCGCGCTCGCCCACGACCATGGACGGGGCCATCGTGTTGGCGATCGTGACGTGGGGGAGGACCGAGGCGTCGGCGACCCGCAGACCGTCGATGCCGTGGACCCTGAGCCGACCGTCCACGACGGCGAGGCCGTCGCGTCCCATTCTGGCCGTGCCGCTCTGGTGCCAGAAGGTCTCGACGGAGTTCCGCACGAACTCCTCGCAGACGGACCTGGAGGACGTCGCGGGAGACACCTCCCGCTCGGCGAACGGGCGCAGCGCCGCGGAGTTGCCGATCTCCCGGGCCATGGCGACGGCGGACAGGGCGGACCGGAGGTCGTCGGGGTCGGCGAGGAAGTTCGTCTCGATGCGTGGCCGGTCCAGCGGATCGGTGCTTGCCAGGTGGACGCGGCCGCGGCTGCCTCCGCGCGGGCGCATGGCCGACATCAGGGTGAAACTCCGGGCCGGTGGCGGGAACTGGGCGGCGCTCTCGGCGGAGACGGAGGCGGTGGGGGAGAGGTACATGACGAACTCCGGTGCCCCGGGCCGGGTGTCGTCGGGCCACATGCAGACCGCCTGGCTGCGTGTCGGCGGGGGCATCGGTACGTCCTTGGCCTCCCACACGCAGCCGACGCGCATGTGGTCGTCGAGGTTGCGGCCGACACCCGGCAGGTGCTGGACGATCGGGATGCCGAAGGGGCGCAGTTCGGCTTCGTCGCCGATCCCGGACCGCATGAGGACGGCCGGCGTGCCGATCGCGCCGAGCGAGAGGACCACCTCCTGCGAGGCGTTAGCCCGCAGCGTCCTACCGTCGTGGAGGATCTCGACGCCGACGGCCCGGCGGCCGGCGAGCAGGACGCGGGAGACGGTCGCGTGCGGCAGGACCGTCAGGTTCGGCCGGCCCACCAGACCGGCGACGTAGGCGCGGAAGGGGGTCTGGCGCTGCCCCGCGTGGATGTTCTCCTCACGGACGGCGCAGCCGGTGTCCTTTTCCATCATGGCGCCGTTGGAACTGTCGAAGCGGGGGAACCCCACGCTCTGGGCGCCGTCCAGGTAAGAGGTGAACAGCGGGTGCACGTCCTGCGCCGGCCGGATGTGCATGGGCCCGCCGCTGCCCCGGCGTTCGGGATCGGCCGGGCCCTGCCAGTCCTCGATCCTGCGATACATCTCCAGCGCATGGGCGTAACCCCAGCCGGGGTCACCCGTCGCCTCGGCGAAGGAGTCCCAGTCGCTCTGGTGCCCGCGGGCCCACACGCCGGCGTTGATGGCGCCGCCGCCCAGTCCGCGGCCCGTCGCGTAGTCCAGCCGGCGGCCGTTCAGGTGCGGGTTCGGCTCCGTGATATGACCCCATGTCCGCTCGCTGCCGAGGTTGAGCGGCCACAGGTCCGGATCGCGCACGCTGTCGGCGTCGTCGTCGCTCTCCACGAGCAGCACGGTGACATCGGGGTCGGCCGCGAGTCTGCCGGCGACGACGCAGCCCGCGGAACCGGCGCCGCACACGACGTAGTCGAAGCTCTCGCCGTCGTCGATACGGTCTGCGAGATCAAGCCCCCGCGGATGTGGTGCCGCCGCGGTGCCGTCGTGTCCGGGCTCGGTGCTCACGTCCATCTTCCCCTCGGGTCGTCGGGGCCTGCTCCGTCGAAACGGGCGCTCCGCCGTCGACGCCGTCCCCGCCGCCCATGGCGGACCGCCGGCAGGCCGCCGCTGCCCATGATGGTTCAGCCCCGGCCCCGGCCCGCCGGCGGCGAGCGCGGCTTTCCCCGGCGTACGGGCAGCCGAGGAGCAAACGGGCAAGATCGAGGGCGGACCCTGGTGCTGTGGGCTCCTGTCACAGCACCAGCTAGAGCCGCATGCCGCCCGACGCCTCAAGGCGGTCGACGTTGATCGAGCGTACGTCGTCCCGGATGACGCCGCCGTCGAGGTTCCGTGCCCAGTTCGGTGGGTTCGGCGCGCAGACTGTCGGCGCGCAGACTGTCGGCGACGCTCAACGAACCATCATGAACCGGACACGATCCAACGACGCCGAAGCCCTGATGCAGGATGAGGCTGTTGAGCCGGCTGCCGTCGCCGAGCCGGCCGGCCACCGACGGTGGTCATCTGAATCCCTACCGCGCCCGTGGACGGGGCCCTGAAGCTCATGGTGAGCAACTGGCTGGGGTCACCGCGGAAGGGGTTGCCGAGGCCGTCGACCTCAGCACGGTGCTGAACCTGGGATCCGGGCGTATTCCTCGACGCTCTCGCCCAAGACGCCACGGGTCCCCGTAAGCGGTGGCGAAAACCTGGCGGCCCGGCCCGCGAAGGCGCGGATCCGGCACGTCCCGAGAGCGGTCCTTCTCCCGGCTCTTTCCGGACAAGCGCGACGTCTTCTTCCACTCCATGGAGACGATGCAGCGCGAGGCCGTCGCCGTCATCGCGGGCACCCCGGAGGGAACATCGCCCGTCGACACCGTCGTCGCCGACTTCGAACAGCGCTGTGAGGCCATCCAGCGCAATCGGCGTGCCGCGATCGTTCGGAAGAATCTCCTCGCGGCCAATCCCGGACTGCGCGAGCGCGACCTGACCAAGCACGCCGAGCTCGCCGCCTCGATGGCCGAGGCGTTGCGGGAACGCGGCGCTGCCGAGCAGGCGGCAACCGTGGCCGCCGAGGTGGCGATGCGCGTGTTCCGCGGCGCGCCCGCCCGGTGGTACGGCGATCCGGAGCGCCAGGATCTGCGGACGCTCTTCCGTGACAACTTCGACGAGTTGTCGTCCGTGCTCGCCGACCGCTCGAGCGACCAGGTCCTGCCGACCACCTCACGGCATTAGCGCACCGCACCGCCGTCGCGTCGGGCAGCGGACGGCCGAGTCGAGGCCCTCGTCGGCCAGGCGGCCTCGCGCGAACGGTGCAGGCGTGCTCAGTTTCCTTCGTGTTCTTGCGTCGCCGGGTCGGTGCGGGTGAGGCCGGCGAGCAGCAGGTCGATCATCTGGTGGGCGCGGTAGTCGGGGAACGCTTCGACTCCGATGCACAGGTTGCCGATGGCGAGCATGAGGTCGTACGCGCGGACGTCGGGGCGTGTGGAGCCCGCGGCGGCGGATGCCGTCAGCAGCCGGTCGAGGACGGGCAGGAGGCGTTCGACGAACTCGTTGTGCAGATTCTCGAATCCGGCCTGGTCGGAGTGCATGGCTTCGGCGAGGCCGTGCTTGGTGACCAGGAAGTCGGCGAATCGGTGCACCCACGTACGCAGGGCCTGGTACGGCGGGTCGGTGGCGGGGGCCGTGGCATCCCTGGGGGTGGTGGCGAGGGCGTCGACCTGGTGCTTGAAGACGGCGACCACCAGATCCGCCCGGGTGGGGAAGTGGCGGTAGATGGTGCCCATGCCGAGTCCTGACTCGGCGGCGATCTGCCGCACGGGGGCGTGGACGCCGGCGCGTACGAACACGGCGGCCGCGGCGTCCAGCAGGGCCTGTTCGTTGCGGCGGACGTCGGCTCGATTGCGGCCGGCGGGGGACGGGTCGGTCGGGGGTGTGGGCATCGGGGAGGGCCTCCGCTTGTAAAACGGAGCAACGCTCCGTACGCTCCGAATCGGAGCAGCGCTCCGTATTTGTCATCTTGGCAGATGTCGCGCTCTTCGAGCCACTCGACGTCCCCTGAAAGGCGCCATGCCATGACCAGCACCACACCTGACGGCGGCAGCGATTCCACCGTCCCGGTCGTCTCCGTCCGGCCGATCACGCTGTCCGCCCCGGACCGTGGCGAGGATCTGCGGGTGCGGGTCACCGCGCCGACAACCGGTCACCACCTGCCCGTCGTGGTCTTCTCGCACGGCATGACCCTGGGCATGGACGACTACGCACCGCTGGTCGACTTCTGGGCCGCGCATGGGTTCGTCGTCATCCAGCCCACTCACCTCGACTCGCTGGGGCTGCCCCCCGACGACCCCCGCAACCCGCTCATCTGGCGCATCCGCACGGACGATCTGACCGGCATCCTGGACCAACTCGACGCCGTCGAAGCCGCCGTACCCGGCCTGGCCGGCCGTATCGACCACGACCGCATCGCGGTCGCCGGACACTCCTGGGGCGCACAGACCGCCAGCACCCTTGCGGGCGCACGGGTGGTCGACGCGGACGGCACGCCCGGCGAGAGCATGACCGATTCCCGGGTGAGGGCGGCGGTGCTGCTGTGCCTGCCCGGTACCGGCGGCGCCGACCTGAGCCCGCTGGCCGTCCAGTACTTCCCGTTCATGAGCCCTGATTTCGCCGAGCTGAAGACTCCGAGCCTCGTGGTCGCGGGCGACGCGGACCAGAACCCGCTGACGGTGCGCGGCCCGGACTGGTTCACCGACGGCTACCGTCTGGGCCCGGGTGTCACCGATCTGCTGACCCTGTTCGGCGCGGAACACGGACTCGGCGGCATCCAGGGATACCACGACACCCGGACCACCGACGAAAGCCGCGAGCGAGTAGCGGTCGTCCAGCAGGCGACCCTCGCCTACCTGCGCACCGCGCTCGGCCTCGACGACGACGCCTGGCCCGCCGCCCGACGGTCACTGGCCGAGGCCGGCGAACCGCTGGGGAAGATCGACTCGAAGTGACCAGCCCCCTCGCCCCGGCCCGCGGACCCAGTTTCGGAATCATGACCGCCCCCGCACAGGTCGCATACGACGACGTCCTCCGGGTCTGGCACGAGGCGGACGGTATCCCGCAGATCGAACACGCCTGGCTGTTCGACCACCTCATGCCGCTCGGCGGAGACCCGAACGGTCCCACCTTCGAGGGCTGGACGCTGCTGTCCGCTCTCGCTGCCCGCACCGAGCGGCTGCGGCTCGGCGTGATGGTCACCAGCAACAGGTTCCGCGCACCGGCCCTGCTGGCCAAGATCGCCGCCACCGTCGATGTCGTCTCCGGCGGCCGGCTCGAGTTCGGCATCGGCGTCGGCTCGCGGCCCGATGCGCCGCACGCCCGACGTGAGTACGCGGCTCACGGCCTTCCGTTCCACGACGGCACCCACGCGGTGGAAAGCCTCGCCGAAGCGTGCACGATCATCCGCAGACTGTGGACCGAAACCGCACCGTTCGACTTCCATGGTGACCACCACCACCTGACGGGGGCGTTCTGCAGTCCCAAACCCCTCCAGCGCCCCTGCCCGCCGATCCTCATCGGCGGGCAGGCCACCGCGACGCTGCGCGTGGCGGCCGAGCACGCCGACCGCTGGAACATGCCCGGCGGCAGCATCGACAAGGCGATGGAGCGCAGCACCGCACTGGATCGGCTGTGCAACGAGATCGGCCGCAATCCGGCCGAGATCACCCGATCCATCGTCCTGCCCGTCTCCTACGACCGTCCCCAGGACACCCGCAACACCATCCGCGCGGCGCTCGACGGCGGGTTCAGCCACATCGTCCTCGGACTCCACGCGCCCTATCCGCCCGCGGTCGCCCGCTGGGCCGCCGACACCATCATCGCCCCCCTCTCCGACAAGATCACCGCCCCCTGAAACCGAGGAACCGCCGATGTCCAGGACGCACCCACCGCTCGACCCGGAGCTCGCCGCAGTACTGGCGGTCGTCCACGACCACCTGTCACCGACCATCACCGCCGAGGACATCGAGGACCTGCGGTCCAACCCCATGTTCGCGGTCCCGGACGAGGCCCTCACACGCAACGGAACCGTCCACTTGCAGAACCTGTCCGTACCCGGCCCACCGGGTGCTCCCGACGTCTCGCTGCTCGTCCTCAAGCCGGTGGGCTCGGCGCCAGGCGCGCCCGTCTTCTATTACATGCACGGTGGCGGCATGATCATCGGCGATCACCGCACCGGGGTGGCGGGCGTGCTGGACTGGGCCGTCGACACCGGGGCGGTGGTGGTGTCGGTGAACTACCGCCTGGCACCGGAACACCCCGACCCGGCCCCGGTCGAGGACTGCTACGCGGGGCTCTTGTGGATTCACGAGCATGCCGCCGAGATCGGCGGCGACCCCGAGCGCATCGTCGTCGCCGGGGCGAGCGCCGGCGGCGGGCTCGCGGCCGGCGTGGCCCTGCTGGCGCGCGACCGCGGCGGCCCCCGGCTGCTGGGGCAGGTACTCATGTGCCCGATGCTCGACGACCGCTTCCTCACTCGCAGCAGCCGGGAACTCGAGGGCGAGGGGATCTGGGACGCCACCAGCAACGCGACCGGATGGAACGCGCTGCTCGGCGAACGCAGGGGCGGTGACCAGGTGAGCATCTACGCCGCCCCGGCCCGGGCGACCGACCTGGCGGGCCTGCCCAGCGCGTTCGTCGATGTCGGCTCCGTCGAGACCTTCCGCGACGAGGACATCGACTACGCCGCCCGGCTGCTCCAGGCCGGCGTCCAGTGCGAACTGCACGTCTGGCCGGGAGGTTTCCACGGATTCGACGGCATGGCGCCACAGGCTGCGCTGTCCCAGACCGCGTCGGCGACCCGAACCGCCTGGGTCCGGCGGCTCCTGACCACGAGCTGACATCCAGCAGACGGAGCCGACGCGAACGCGCACGGAGCCGACACCTTTGTCAAACCGACCACAGGCTTGACGGTTTTACCCGCCCTGTGACCGCGCCTTCCGGCGGCCGGGACCTCCACGATGACGTGGTTGGTCCGGTACAGGTGCAAGATGTTCCGAGCCGCGTTCCAGTCGGCGTTCGCCGTCCAGCCGCAGTCGGGGTTCTTGCAGGACAACAGTTCCAGGCTCTCTCGGCTGCCGGGGGTGGTGAATCCGCAGGCTGAGCATCGCTGGGAGGTGTGCGGGGCGGAAACCTTGACGAACCGGCCGCCGTATCGGGCGGTCTTGTACGTCAGCATCGTCACGGTCGGCCCCCACGCCTCCTGGGCGATGCAGCGGTTGAGTCCGGCCTTCGCCCTGGCCCCGTTGCGCAGGAACGCGCCCTCGTTGTCGGGGTCGGGCTTGGGGGCCGGTCTCTTGGTCATGCCGAGGATGTTGAGCTGTTCGACCACCAGCACGCCGTATGTGCGGGCGAGATACGCGGTGGTCTGGTGCTGCCGGTCCAGGGCTCGTCGCGTGGCTTTTGCTCGGAGCTGCTTGATCTGGTCGTAGGTGTGCTGCAAACGCCTGGAGGCCCTTTCCCCGCCCTTGCGGAACGTCTTGCGGTGTGCGGCCGGCCGCTCCAGGCGGAGGAGCTTGGCCTTTTCCTTCGGGGTGAGCCACTTGTCGCGGTCGGAGTCACCGTTCGGCAGGCGTCGCGTGCGGCCATGGTCCTGGTGATCCTTGTTGGACAGGGCGTGGGGGATGTCGACTCAAGCGTCGACGCCGACCTCCGGCCCCTGGTGGGGCTCGGGGGCGCGTTCAAGGGTCTGCACGCGGAAGGCGATGTGCCAGCCCAACGCGTGCTTGACGAGGCGGCCGCCGGTGATCCGGTTCTTCTCGTTCGCCCTGCTCCCGACAGGGAGATCCTCGGTCCAGCGGATACGGACCCGGCCGACCTTGGGAGTGTTGACCATGCCCCACCGGCGGTGCACCCGCGTGATGTCCAGGTCGCGGCCCTGCGGGATGTCCACGGACATCGCGGAGCGGAACCGGCCCTTGTAGGTGGGCTCCTCGGCGCGACCTTCCCAGCAGTTGACCCACGCGCGCAGGCATGTCTTCAAGACGGCTTGCGCGGCCTGGGCGGGCAGCACGGTGAGGTGATCGAGGTCCTTGCGGGTCTGCCGGATCGCCGCATCGGTGAGAGACAGCTTCGTGTCGCTCTGATGGCGTCCCGCGTGATGGTGTAGGCGATCACCGTGCGGGTGTGCGCGGGCGGGTGCCGGGGGCGTGCATCCGGTGACGGTCTTCGCTCCCTGCGCATGAGGCAGGCCACCGTGCAAATCTGGCAGGTGAACGTCCAGTTCAACCCTGGAGGTTCCTGAGGGCCTTGTCCCAGTCTGGCCTACAACGCTTGCTTGAGTCACTAATCCGTTGTTAAGGCCGCCAGGATCTGCACGCCGGTCCGGCCTGCCTCTGGCGTCGGAGGGATGCCTTTGGAGTCACCGGCAGGTCAGGCCCAAACGTAGATCGGCACCTCCGGCGCCACCCATCTGACCTCAACTTCCTTGGTTTCGTTGGCACTTGTGGTACGAGCCCACCGCGCGGTGACCTCTTGCAGCACGCGAGCCTTTCAGCTCCTGCGCGGCCGAGACCCGCGGGGTGCGCTGGTGCCACGAACGGCTCGTGAGGTGTTGGCCCGACCCGCGCCTGCTCGAGGCCTGGGATTAGTGCGCTCAATTCCGCACCGACGCCTGCCAAGGCCGCGCGGCTGACCCGAGCCCAGATCCAGGCCGCACTCAGGCGGGCCGGCCGCAAACGCGGCATCGAAGCCGAGGCCGACCGGCAGCGAGACGTCTTCCGCGGCGATTACGCCCATCAGCTGCCGCTGGTCGGGGAGGCACTCGGCAGGCAGATGCTCGCCCTCGTGGTCCAGTTGGAGGCCGCCTGCACCGCCGCCGGTGACCTCGCGAAGGCGGTGGAAGAGACGTTCCCTCAGCACCCGGACGCCGAGGTGCTCCTGAGCTTCCCCGGACTGGGCGCCCAGTTCGGTGCCCGGGTCCTCGCCGAGATCGGGGACGATCACACCCGCTTCGCCGACGCCCGCAGCCTGAAGGCATACGCCGGCTCCTCGCCCATCACCAGGGCATCCGGGAAGAAGTCGAGCATCACCCGCCGCTCGATCAAGAACGACCGCCTCAACCACGCCGGCTACCTCTGGGCGTTCTCCACGATCACCACCTCACCGGGCCAAGGATAACTACCGGCACCGCCGGGACGACCATGGTGACTGGCGCGCAGCCGCCCCGCTTTTGGTTCTCATTACTGAGGTCGGCTCTTCGAGGTCGCGATGTGTCGGTACGAGGCAGCCGGGGTGCGCCTCTTCCCGGACGGGCGCGAACCCGGCGACGTCACCCCCGCCGATCTGGCGGAGGTGATCGACGTCTGACACCCTCGGCCGGCGTCAGAGCCCCTGGACGATCAGCCGTTTGCTGTCCGTGTTCCGGATGCGCGGGGGGTGATCGCCCGGTACTCCGGGGAGTCGTTCCAGGCGCGCGCCGCGGCCAGGTCAGGCAACTCGACCAGGACGAGCGACCCGGGTTCCCAACCGCCCTCCGCAACCGAGACCCGCCTGCCTCGGGCCAAGTACCGGCCGCCGTAGGGCTCGAGCGTCGCCACCACCTTCGACCGGTACTCGGCCTGTTCCTCGGCGTTGCCGGTCCGTTGCACGTCTGCGATCACGTATGTGGTCTGGGCAGACCTTTCCAGGCCCCACGGATCCTAATCAAGGCCTGCCCATCCGTTGTCCGTCCTGCTTCCTGCGCCTTCCGCGCGGAGTCTCAGCTGTGGCCTGCGTAGAGGGCCTGGCCGCTGCCCCAGAGGCTGCTGCGGTTGAGGTGGTCCGGATACCGCTGGGCCATGGCCTCGTAGAAGCCCTGCGCCGTCGGCTCCACCTTGAGCAGTTCC
The DNA here is from genome assembly GCF_019510245.1 of Streptomyces sp. Taxonomy (GTDB): domain Bacteria; phylum Actinomycetota; class Actinomycetes; order Streptomycetales; family Streptomycetaceae; genus Streptomyces. Next base: position 13,572 of record NZ_JAEKKT010000188.1, read on the forward strand.
CCGGCGTCGTCGAGGTAGCGACGGGTTTCGAGGATCTGTCGCTCGGCGTTGTCGTCGTGGTCCCGGTTCTTGTGGCCTGCGACGAGGTTGCGCGCGCCCAGGGTCTCGACCCTGTCGATGGCGTGGCGCCATGCGTCGAGGCCTCCGTCACGGGCTTCGACGAGGTACTGGTGGACCCCGTCGTAGACGACGTCGCCGGCGACGACGAGGTCGAGGTCGGGGACGTGCAGCACGCTGGTGTCGTCGGTGTCGCTGTGCCCGACCTCGATGACACGCAGGTCGTGTCCTTCGAGGAGGATCCGGTTGCCGAGCTCCTCGACGGCGGTGGCGGTGACGGGCGAGTCCGGGATCTGACCGGGCAGGATGCGGTCCCAGAATCCCGCGCGCGTCTGGGCGGCGCGGTGCATCTGCTCGATGGTCGACGCCGTGGCCACCACCTGGGCGCCGGGGAACCGTTCGGCGATGCTCGCGGCGCTGAACCAGTGGTCGCCGTGCGCGTGGGTGGAGAAGAGGTAAGTCAGCTTCCTGCCGCCGGCCTGCACCCGCTCCGCGACGATGTCCGCCTGGGCGGCGGTGAGCGGGGGGTCGACGAGGACCGCCTCGTGGCGGCCGAGGATCAGCGTCGTGGAGACCGGCGCCCAGGTGCGGGTGCCTCCGTCCGGCAGGAGATCCGGAAGGGCGAGCGGGATGGCCTGGGATACGAGGACCTCGTAGGTCAGACCGGTGGCGTTCACAGGGCGGCTCCGAAAGTTCCGAAGGAGACGAGGGCGGCCTCGGCCTGGGCCGAGTCGTGCAGCTGCACCTGGCGGCCGGGCTGGGTCGAGGCGGAGGCGGCGACGGCGACCGCGCCGATCTGCGCGGACGTCACCTGGGCGGGGTCGGAGGTTTCGACGAAGCGGGTGGCTACGGGGCCGAGTTCGAGCAGGAACACCCGCTTGGCGCCCTGCAGTTCGGCGGCGAGCACCTGCTGCATCATCAGGAGCGCGGTCTGCTCCATGCTCACCAGCCCGCTGCCGGGTACGGGGAAGTGGGCGGACTGGCCCACGACCACCGAGTACGCGCCCTGGTCGGTCATCCGGGGCAGGGCGGCGCGCAGCACGGCCATGTGCGCGGTCGCCAGGTCCACGAAGGCGGCCTGCCAGTCCGCCTCGTCGGTCTCCCACAACTGCTTGCCGTGCCACCAGCCGCCGATCGGAGCGACGACGTCGTCCACGCCGCCGAGGCGCTCGACCATGGTCGTGAGAAGCGTCTCGGCGCCCGCGAAGGTCGTGTAGTCGAACTCGAACAGGTGCAGACGCTCGGTCGCCGCCTTGCCGAGCAGCGCACGGAACTCCTCCGCGCGCTCCTGGCTGCGCGTGGGCACCACGACCTGGGCGCCGGCGGCGAGGTAGGCGCGTACCGCGCCCTCCCCCACTCCTCCGGTACCGCCGGGGATCAGGACGCGCCGTTCGGAAAGGTCGGGGAGCGAGGTGTGGTCGGACATGGAACTGCCTCCTTGGCAGGGCTGAGCTCGTGGATCCGGGTCGCTGGGTACGGGCCTGTGGGCCTGGGTTGAGGACTCCGGACTCGGTGAGTGCGAATCAGCAGGGCTGGACCGACGACGGACCGCCACATTTATGTTGGCCCATCCAACGTTGGCTAGGCCAACGTAACACAATTCTGTGGGGCATCCCAACGGTTACAGTGAGGACATGAGCAGCGCTGAGGAGTTGAGCACCAGTGGAGGGACGGGCAAGGCGGAGGACGACGTCCAGGCGCCCGCACGACTGCGGGCACTCACCAGCTGGCAGGCGAACAAGGTGTCCACGGCCGGAGCACGTATGACAGCGCGCCACATGCCACTGACCGCACGCGCCGACTTCGCCGTCCTTGCCGCCCTGGAGGAGTACGGCCCGCTCAGCCAGGCCGATCTAGGCAGGCGGCTCGGCCTGGACCGCAACGACGTCAGCGGCATCGTGAAGCGGCTCGAGTCCGGGGGCCATGTCGACCGTCACGCCGACCCGGAGGACCGACGCCGCAACGTCGTCACTGTGAACCGGGCGGGGCTGCACCACCTTGACGAGCTCCAGTCCCACGCCGACCAGGCCCAGGCCGAACTGCTGGCAGGACTGAACGCCGACGAGCGTCGGCAACTCCACGCCCTCCTGGCGAAAACCCTGGAGGCACACCGGCACGAGCCTGCCTGATGGCCCGAGCGGCGGAGGCGCCTGACCCCGGATGGAGGACGCGGGGTTGCATGAGATCAGCGTTTCAGGGTGACGGTGGTGGGTCGAGGTCGAGGTCGTGAGGTGCCCCCGGCGGTGTGGACACGCTGACAATGGATCTTGCAGATCCGAGGAAGGGTGTCCTGGTGGGACGGAAGTCTCCGTATCCGGAGGAGTTCAGGAATGACGCCGTCGCGTTGTACCGCGCGGCGGGCGGGAAGCGCACGTATGCGGCGGTCGCGGCGGACGTGGGGGTGACCGGCGAGACGCTCCGCAGCTGGGTGCGGCAGGCTGACGAACATGCCGGCCGCGATCGCGGCCGCGGTGAACAAGACACGGAGAGCCGGGACGAGGAACTGGCCCGGCTGCGGGCGGAGAACGGCCGGCTGCGCAAGGCGGAGAAGGAGTGGGAGCTCGAGCGGGAGATCCTGCGTCGGGCAGCTGCGTATTTTGCCCGGGAGGTGAAGTGAAGACCCGCCGCTGGTACTTCATCTCCGCCAACCGCGCCGACTTCGGCGTGCAGCGGATATGCCGGGTCCTTCAGGTCTCGCGCCCGGGCTACTACCAGTGGCTCGCCGGCGCGAAGGCCCGCACCGTGCGGCAGGCCGCTGAGGACGCCCTGGTTGCAGAGATCCGCGAGGTCCACACCGCGCACAAGGGCACCTACGGGGTCCGCCGCGTGCATGCCGAGCTGCGGGGTTTCGGGCACGCCGTCAACCGCAAGCGCGTCGAGCGCCTGATGCGACTCAACCGAATCGAGGGACGCCATCTGCGGCGCCGCAAGCGCACCACCGTCCCGGACCGGCTCGCGCCGCCTGCCCCGGACCTCGTCCAACGCGACTTCTCAGCAGGCAAGGTGGACGAGAAGTGGTGCGGAGAGAGCAGGTCCGACGGCTCACCCGGCTGCCTGTGCTGGTCGTCAACTCTCACCACCACTTCGACCACGGACGAGGCGACCTACCGCGCGAATCTGGAGACGCTGGTGGCGGGGGTACGGGAGAAGGGCGGCCGGCCGGTACTGGTCACACCCATCGTGCGCCGCTGGTTCAACGCCGACGGCACGCTGAACAACGACATCGCGCTTCTGGTCAACGGGCTCGGCGTCAATCATCCTGAGGTGATCCGCTCGGTCGCCGCCGCCGAGGACGTTCCGCTGATCGACCTCACGGCGAAGACCAAGGCGCTGGTGGAGTCCCTCGGCGTGGAGGGCTCCAAGGCGCTGTACCTGTACGACGAGAAGAAGGACAACACGCACACCTCCGCGTACGGAGCCACCGTCTACGCGGGCCTGGTGCGCGACGAACTGCTCGCCCAGCACCTGGTGCCCCGCGGCACCGTGCGGGCGGGATGAGCCCCTGGGGCGTCCCGACCGGAACCGGGGCGCCCCAGGTCCGAACGGCCCGAGGTCCGGTACGAGCGAGAAAGAGCCCCGATGCAGCTGCCTCCCGAGGACCGCGGCCGCAGCCCGCGCACCGGCTACACCCGCGCCCACTGGGAGGCCGCGGCCGACGCGCTGCTCGCCGCCGTGGAGCCGTACGCCACCGACGACCGCGCCCTCTACCACCTCCCCGGCGACCACCAGAGCTGGTCGGGCCGGCTCTCCGACGGCCTGGAGGGGTACGCCCGCACCCTGCTCCTCGCCGCCTTCCGCCGTGACGAGACCGCGCTCCAGCGGTACGCGGACGGACTCGCGGCCGGCGTCTCGGGCGGCTGGCCGCGCATCGAGGACCGCAGCCAGCCGCTGGTCGAGGCCGCGTCGATCGCCCTCGCCCTGCGCCTGACCCGCCCCCTGCTCTGGGACCGGCTCGACGACGCCGTACGACAGCGCGCCGCGGCCTGGCTCAGCGACGCTCTGACCGCCGAACCCTGGCCCTGCAACTGGGAGCTGTTCCCGGTCACGGTCGGCGGCTTCCTCGCGGAGATCGGCCACGAGACCGAATCCGCGCACCGGGCGATCGACCACGGACTGGCCCGCATCGAGGACTGGTACGCCGGCGACGGCTGGTACACCGACGGCGACGGCCGCAAGTACGACTACTACAACGGCTGGGCGATGCACCTCTACCCGGTGCTGCACGCCTGGCTCGCCGGCGACGAGAAGCTGCTCGACCTGTACGGCGGCCGCCTGGAACGCCATCTCGCCGACTACGCCCGCCTGTTCGGCGGCGACGGCGCACCCATGCACCAGGGCCGCTCCCTGACGTACCGCTTCGCGACCACCGCCCCGCTGTGGCTGGGCGCGCTCACGGACCGCACCCCGCTGTCCCCCGGGGAGACCCGGCGGCTGGCCTCCGGCGCGCTGAAGTACTTCCTGGACCGGGGCGCGGTGGACGCCCGCGGACTCCTGACCCTGGGCTGGCACGGACCCGACGCGGCGGTGCTGCAGGGCTATTCGGGACCGGCGTCCCCGTACTGGGCGAGCAAGGGCTTCCTCGGCCTGCTGCTCCCGCCGGAGCACGAGGTGTGGACGGCGGCGGAGGAACCGGGCCCGGCGGAGCGCGCCGACGCGGTCACCCCGGTCACGCCCGCCAACTGGCTGTTCCAGTCGACGCGTTCGGACGGTGTCGTCCGCCTGCACAACCACGGGAGCGAGGACGTCCGCTACGACCCGTACTACACCAGGCTCGGCTACTCGACGGTGACGGAGCCCTCGGCGTCCTACGACAACAGTGTGCTCGTCGGCGACGACCCGGGCCGCACGCGGATCGAGCCGCTGGGCGTGGGCGAGGGCTGGGCGGCCTCGCGGCACTGGGCCGGTTCGGGCGCCCGGGTGACGAGTGCGGTGCTCGTGCACGGCGCCGCGGAGGTACGGGCCTTCCTGGTGACGGGGGCACCCCCCGGAACGCCGGTCCGGGTGACCGGGTGGGCGGCACCCGAGGGACTCCGGGCCGAGCTGCTGCCCGCCGTGGGCCTCGACGACACGCTGACCGGGGTCACGGGCGAGGGCCCGACCCTGTTCGCCGCGCTGAGCCGGCTCACCGGCGCGGCGGACGCCGAACCGTTGGCAAAGACGGCGGTGGTACGCGCCGACGGCGAACGGGAGTTGACCGTGCTGTGGAACGGGGGCGCCGGGCTGCGGGTTCGGTGGCAGGAGGACGGAGTGGAGGTGGAGCCCGTCGCGCGGGGCTGAGCCGCGTCGGACGGCCGCCCGCGTCACGGCGAGAGGCGCGCGATCCGCAGCGTCGTCGTGGCCGGGGACGATCCCGTGAGAGGAGTGCCGTAGCTCGGGGTGACGGGCGGGCAGGTCCAGGTGAGGGCGCCGTCCTTGAGGACCGCGATGTCACCGGTGAACCGCGCGCTCACCACGGTGCCGGCGCTCACGAACCTGCCGTTCCAGTCCACCAGCCGCAGGTGCGTTCCCGTGAAGGTGCCGGTACAGGTGCCGGCCGAGCACCTGGCGTTCTTCAGGGACTCCCAGGAGACCAGGAGCTTGTCCCTGCGGTGGCGTACCAGGCGCCGGCCAGCAGACCGCCGGCGGTGAGGAGTCCGATCGCGGGCTTGCGGTAGGCGCGGACCCGGCGGTGGGCCGATGTGCGTGGTGCAGACGTCATGCCCTGTGGTGGCCGCCGGGTCGCCGAAGGTTGCCGTGCCGGTGGAAGCCTCCGCCAGGCCCGGTGTTTGCGGCTCAGGTAGCAGCCGGTGGCGAACTCATCACGCCTGCGCCGTCACGGCGTTCCAGCCGTCCCGAGCAGGGTCTCCCCGACCCGGTCGGCGAACCCGGCCGGGTCCTCGAGGACGCCGAGGTGGCCGCCGGGGAACTCCGTGAAGGCCGCGCCGGTGTGCTCGGCGGCGAACTCCGCCGTGCGGTGCAGGAGCAGGCCCTTCGAGTCGATGCCGGCCGCGATCGTGAGGCGGGGCAGGGCGGCCGGCGGGCGGTAGGCGGTGAAGGGGCGCAGGACGTGGGCGAGGAAGACGGCCATCGGGGTCCCGGGGGCCGGGCGGGCGGCGTCGAGCTGCTCGACGAGCTCGGTGCGCAGCCGTTCGCCGTCCGGCAGCAGGGTGACGCACGGCGGCTCGTGCGCGATGACGTGCCGGAGCCGGTCCGGGTGGCGGGCCAGCAGGTCGAGGGCGGTGATCGCGCCGGCGCTGGTGCCGAAGACGTACGCCCGTTCGCCGTCCGTCAGCACCTCGGCCAGCACCCGGTGCGCGCCCTCGCTCCAGTCCCGTACGGTCTGGTCGGCGACCGGGTCCCCGAGGTGGCCGTGGGCGAGGCCCAGCGGGTCGTACGTCACGACCGTGAAGTGCTCCGCGAGGTGCTCCGTCAGCGGGCCCAGGCCCATCGGATGGCCGGCGCCGCCCGGAATGATCAGCAGGACGGGTCCGCTGCCGGTGACGTCGTAGTGCAGGTCAGTCATGGTGGTCGGGCTCCTTGCGAGGCCGGTTGTCGAGTGCGGTGTGCAGGGCGTCGACGGCCCGTCACCAGCAGGCGCGGACGGCGCGTTGTGGGGCGCACCTGGCACGGGCGCGGACGGTCAGCCGTTCACCCCCGTGTAGTGCCCGAGCGCCCACCGCCACAGCCCCCGCGAGGCCAGGTAGAGCAGCAGGCCGACCAGGGGCGAGCCCGCCGCCAGCCAGTAGGGGACCACGGTGGAGTGGCCGTGGCCGGTGAGGACCGCGGCCGGAAGGTAGGCGACGAAGGCGAGCGGAAGGCCGTAGGTGAGCAGCCCGCCGACCGCCCGGGGCAGCACGTTCAGCGGGTAGCTGCCGAAGGTGCCGAGGAGCTCCTCCAGCCAGCGGCTCCAGTAGTCGGCGGCCGGGTAGCGCAGCGAGGCGCAGGCCACCACCGTGAACAGGGCCGCCTCCAGCAGCATCCCGCCCAGGACCGCCGCGATCAGGTACGAGACCCGGCCCGCCGTCCAGTCGAGGTGGCTGCGGCCGAGCGCACCCGCCATCAGGCCTGCGGCCACGGTCAGGTCGCCGATGGCGTTGGTGGGGAAGTACTCCAGCTGCACCTGCCGGTGCACGGGCAGCGGGCGCAGCAGGTAGGCGTCGATCCTGCCTTCCTGGATGTACCGGCCCACCCCGTGCACCCGGCCCAGAAGCAGGACGAACAGACCGTGCGCCAGCATCCGCGTCGCCGGGATGAGCAGGACGTCCGAGCTGTCCCAGCCGCCCATCCCGGTGAACCGGGTGAGCAGCACGGTCGCGAACACGATCACCGACACCTGCCAGACCGCGCCGATCGCGATCATCATCAGGAACTCGGTGCGGTACTCCAGCTGCGCGCGGAAGTTGAGGCGCGTGATGCGCCAGGCGATCCGGACGGCGTTCACGGCCTCAGCCTCCCTGGGAGATGACACGGCGGGCGGCGCGCCGCCACACGAAACGGGTGAAGAGATGCAGCGTCACGACCCAGCCGGCCTGGACGCCGAGCTGGAAACCGGCGTCCGACAGCGGGATGCGGCCCACGTACAGCGACAGCGGCACGCTCAGGGTCGCCTGGAAGGGCAGGAAGGAGCTGAGCGTGACGAACCAGTGCGGGAAGAACCACAGCGGCGCGTACACCCCGGACAGCAGGTTCTGCGCGAAGACAAGGATCAGCATCGCCGCGCTGTTGCGCAGCGTCCAGAAGCAGAACTGGTCGATGAGGAGCATGACGTAGTAGAGGACCAGCTGGCCGAGCAGCAGGCTGAGCGCGAACACCGCCGCCGCCGCGGCCGACCGCGGCGGGTCCACCACCCCGACGGCCAGGCAGACCGCGTATCCCGCCAGCGCCCAGGTCAGCCCGTACAGTTGCTCGCCGACCGCGCGCAGCGCGTGGTAGCGCTGGGGCGGCAGCGGGCGCAGGTACCAGTAGACGATCGTGCCGAAGTGCATGTGCTGCATGACCGAGTCCCGGCCCGCGTACTGGTCCAGCTCCCGCAGCCGGGAGGCGAGCACGGCCAGCACCGCGTAGGTCACGGCCTGGCCGCGGTCCAGGCCCGCGGTCGTGCCCGACTGGGCGTACAGGCCCCGCCACAGCGACGCGACCAGCACCACCTGCACGGTCAGCCGCAGCAGGACCCCGGTCATCCGGGGCGGGGTGTACAGCTCGCCGAGCGGGGTGACCCGGGCGGCGCGCCAGGCGTACAGGAGGGCCATCTCAGACCGCCTCGGCCTTCGCCTGCGCGTAGGCCGCCCGCATGACGTCCTCCAGGTCCGCCTCGTCCACCGCCACGCCCGTCACCTCGTACCGCTCGATGACCAGCTTCAGCGCCTCGTGGACCGTGGGCGCGGCCGGACCGTCCGGGCCGAACACCATCTGCGGCCCCTCCCGGCGTACCAGGGTGATGCCGGGCAGCGGGACGACCGGGGTGTGGGCGTCGGCGAGCGTCGCCCGCACCTGCCAGGTGGAGCCGAACCGGCGCCGCATCTCGTCCAGCGAGCCGTCGAGCACCAGCCGCCCGTGGTTGACCAGCACCACCCGCTCGGCGAGCCGCTCGACCTCGGTCATGTCGTGCGTGGTGAGCAGCACCGTACGGCCGCGCTCGGCCACCTGGTACCGCAGGAACTCGCGGACCTGCTCCTTCACCACCACGTCCATGCCGATGGTCGGTTCGTCCAGGAAGACGACCGGGGGATCGTGCAGCAGGGCGGCGGCCAGGTCGCAGCGCACCCGCTGGCCGAGCGAGAGGTGCCGGACCCGGGTGTCCCAGAAGGCGGAGAGTTCGAGCAGGTCGTCGAACTCCCGCAGGCGTGCCGCGTGCTCGGCCTTCGGCACCTCGTAGATGTCGCGCAGGATCGCGAACGACTCCCGCACCGGCAGGTCCCACCACAGCTGGGTCCGCTGCCCGAACACCGCACCGATGTTGCGGGCGTTGCGTTCCCGTTCCCGGTACGGCACCACGCCCGCGACCCGGGCCTCGCCGGAGGTCGGGGTGAGGATCCCGGTGAGCATCTTGATGGTGGTCGACTTGCCCGCGCCGTTCGGGCCGAGCAGCGCGAGGAGCTCGCCCGGGGCGACGTCGAAGGTGATGTCGGAGACCGCGTGCTTCTCGACGCGTTCGGGGTTGACCAGGGATCGCAGGGCGCCTGCGAAACCCGGGCGCCGGACGGTGGTGTGGAAGGTGCGGGACAGACCGCGGACCTCGATGGTTCCGGGCACGCTGGGTACTCCCTCGTTCCGTGCACGACAGACATACGGCCGGTCGGCTTGAGAGGCCGACCGGCCGCGGATACGACACGACGTTCGCAGAGCGCCGAGGGGCCCGGCAATGGATTAATGGAGCCGCGATTTGGACTGTTCGATCACCGGGACGGCGTCGGCCACGGCCGGGCGGACCGCGTCGACGCCGGAGAGACGGGAGCGGTCAGCGGGCCGCGGGCGCGGTCCGGCCCGGGCGTCCGCCGCTGCGCAGGCCCACCGAGCGCAGCGCGCCCTCCAGCGCGAACGTGGCCGCGCCCAGGCAGACCGGGTCGGTGGGGATGGGGGAGAGGACGATCTCGGTGGCGGCGAACGGCCGCCCGAGCGCGTGCCGCCGGACGGCCTCGCGCACCTCCGCCAGCAGTGGCTCCCCGAGCCGGCGGGCCACCCAGCTGCTGAGCACGACCAGCTCGGGGTTGAGCAGATTGACCAGGTTGGCGATCCCGGCGCCGATGTAACGGGCCGTGTCCCGTACGACCTCGACGGCGACCGGATCACCGTCCGCCAGGCCCCGGGCCAGCGCGCCCACGGTGGCCGTCTGGTCCTCCGGGTGCAGCAGCGGGCTCTGCGGGCTGCGCTCCCGCAGGTTCAGCATGATCCCGGGCGCGCCCACGTACGTCTCGACGCAGCCGTGGTTGCCGCAGTGGCACGGCCGCCCGTCCAGGACGAGCGTCGTGTGCCCCCACTCCCCGGCGCTGTTGCTGACGCCCCGGTGCAGTCCGCCGCCGAGCGCGAGCCCGGCGCCGACCCCGGTCCCGAGGTTCACCACCACGGTGTCCCCGCGGCCGCGCGCCGCCCCGAACCACTGCTCGGCCACCGCACACGCCCGCAGCGGGTTGTCCAGGTAGAGGGGGTAGGCGATGTGTTCGGCGAGGAGGTCCAGCAACGGCACGTCGTGCCAGTCCCAGTTGGGCGCGTACTCGGCGATGCCGGTGGCCCGGTCCACCTGGCCCGGCACGCTCACCCCGACGCCCAGCACCCGCGCGCCCTCGATCCCGGCCTGCGCCACCACCGCGCCGACCGCCGCGGCCACCTGGACCACCACCTGCTCCGGCCGGTCCTCGCCGGTGCGCATGTCCTCCTCGGCGCGGGCCAGCACGTTCAGAGCGAGGTCGAAGAGCTCGACGTGGACGTACGTCTCCGCTATGTCGACGCCGATCAGCGCGCCGCCCGAGGCGTTGACGGCGACGAGGCCCCGGGGGCGGCCGCCGGCCGAGTCCTCGAAGCCGACCTCCGTGATCATCCGCAGCTCCAGCAGCTCCCCGACGAGGGTGGCGACCGTGGCCAGGCTCAGCCCGGTGACGGCCGCCAGTTCCTGCCGGGAGGTGGGAGACTCGGCGATGATGTGCCGCAGTACCTCGTAGCGGTTCGCGGTGCGGATGTCACGTGATGTGTGCTTCACGCGGCGCAAGGCTATGGCCTGGGAAGCGCTTTCGACAAGGCGTTACGTTAAGGGTTTGATTAAGCCGGTCAGTCATGCAGGAGATCCGCCACGAAGGGGTTCGTGAACTTCCCGTCGGGGTCCAGGTCCCGGGCGAGGGCGCGGAAGTCGCCCAGGTGCGGATAGCGCCTCCGCACGTCCGCCGCCGCAGCGGCGAAGACCTTGCCCCAGTGCGGCCGCGGGTCGAACGGCTCCAGCGCCTCCTCCAGCCCGCGCACCGCGGGCAGGACGGCCGCCAGGTCGTCCACCCAGGTGAAGTGCAGGGCGACCGAGTCACGGCCGTGGGCGGGGCTGAGCCACTGCGGATCGGCGGCGACGGTCCGCACCTCGCAGGTCTGCAGGACGGGGGAGACCGTCCGCCGGACGGCGTCGACGGCGTGCAGCGCGTCGAGGGCCGCTGCCCTCGGCAGCAGGTACTCGGACTGGAGCTCGTCGCCGCTGCTCGGGGTGAACTCCGCCCGGAAGTGCGGCAGCCGCTCGTGCCAGGGCCCCGGCACCCCGAACTGCTGGGTGCAGTTGGCGGCCGGCATGCCCGGCACCGGGTGCATCGCCTCGGTCGCGGGCGCGGCCCACCCGAAGTCGACGGCCGGCCGGTCGGTGCGCCGCTTCACCCACACCTGCCGGAAGCCCGGCTCCCGCCAGTCGGTGAACAGGCTGACGCTGTAGGCGGCGCCGGTCACCGCCGGGAAGTCGAGGCCGTCCAGCGGCAGCTCGGTGTACACAGTCTGCGCCATGTCATATGCCGCCTCCAGGTCCAGGGTGAGCGCGGTGACGGCCCCCAGCGCCCCCAGCGAGGTCACCGCCCCCTCGAACCCCGCCCCGCCCCGCGCGACCCTCGCCGTCGAGCCGTCGGCGAGGACCAGCTCCACCTCCCGCACCGGCGCCGCGAGCGATCCGTTGGCCACGCCCGAGCCATGGGTGCCGGTGGCGACCGAGCCGGCCACCGAGATGTGCGGCAGCGAGGCCATGTTGGGCAGCGCGAGGCCGTGCGCATGGACCGCGCGGGCCAGCTCGGCGTACCGCACCCCGCCCGCGACCCGGACCGTGCGGGCCGCCGTGTCCACCTCGATCACGGGCGGCAGCCCGGCGATCGAGACCAGCACGCCCTCCGGGCCCGGATCGGCGATGCGGTTGAAGGAGTGCCCGCTGCCCAGCACCCGTACCCGCGCGCTCCGGGCCACCAGCGACCGGAGCGCGTCGAGCGAGTGCGGGCGGTGGAACTCCTTCGCGGTGTACGTGATGTTGCGCGCCCAGTTGGTGACCGTCTGCGCCGGATCCGTCATCTCTGCCGTCCCATCCCTGTCGTTCGCCGGAGAGTGCCGGCCGCCCCTTCGAGGAGTGTCGGGCCCCTCCGGGGAGTGCCTGTCCATTGACCCTCTCATTCGCCGAGACCTCCGGTAGAGACCGGTTGCTCTCCGTGCGTCACCGAGCCGGAAGGTCACTTCCTCGCCCGAGCGTCCCCAGGCAGTGTTCGCCATGACAGCCCAGAACGTGCCGCACGTCTTCCCACCGGAGGTACTGGCGCAACTGCGCGAGTACGTAGAAATCGATCCCACTCTGGTGGTGCACGACTTCACCGACCCCGGGGTACGGGAGACGCTCGCCCGCACCGAGGTGCTGGTCACCGGCTGGGGCTGCCCGGTCCTGGACGCGGCCGCCCTGGACGCCGCGCCGAAACTGCGCGCGGTGCTGCGCGCGGCCGGCTCGGTCAAGGGCTTCACCACGCCCGAGGTGTGGCGGCGCGGCATCGTCGTCTCCTCGGCCGCCGCCGCCAACGCGCTGCCGGTCGCCGAGTACACCCTCGCGATGATCCTGCTCGCCCGGAAGGACGTCTTCGCCTTCCGCGACCTGCTGCGCACCCGCCGCACCTTCCCGTACGGCGACATCGTCCCCGGCATCGGCAACTTCCACCGCCGGGTCGGCATCGTCGGCGCCTCCCGCATCGGCCGCCGCCTCATCGAACTCCTGCGCCCTCACGACCTGTCGGCCGCCCTCGCCGACCCCTACGTGGACGAGGCGGAGGCCGCCCGGCTCGGCGTCCCCCTGCTGCCCCTCGACGAGCTGCTGCGCACCTCGGACATCGTCACCGTGCACGCCCCCCAGACCCCGGAGACCCGGCATCTCCTCGGCGCCCGCGAACTCGCCCTGATGCCGGACGGATCGGTGCTGGTCAACACCGCGCGCGGCGCCCTCCTCGACCACGACGCGCTGATCGGGGAGCTGCGCACCGGCCGCCTGACCGCGATCCTCGACGTGACCGACCCGGAGCCGCTGCCCGCCGACTCCCCCCTGTTCGACCTCCCCAACGCCTTCCTCACCCCGCACCCGGCCGGCTCGCAGGGCAACGAGGTGGCACGGCTCGGCCTCACCGTCGTGGAGGAGGCCGGCCGGCTGCTGACCGGTGCCGGTCTGCTGCACGCCATCGACCAGTCGGTCCTCGAGCGGGCCGCGTGACGGGCCGTCCGCCGGGTGCCCCCGGCCGTCTCGTAGGGTGACCTGAACACATGACGAAGGGGAGCCGAGCGGTGGCGAAGCGGACGCAGCCGGCGCCGAACGGGGACGCCTCGACGGTACGGGACGTGGCCGCGCGGGCCGGGGTCTCCGCGTCGACCGTCTCCCGGGTCCTCGGCGGCACCTACCCGGTGGCCGCCGCCACCCGCGCCAAGGTCCTGAAGGCCATGCGCGAGCTGGACTACGTGGTCAACGCGCACGCCCGCGCCCTCGGCGGCGCCACCAACAACACGGTCGCCTTCGTCGTCGACGACGTCACCGGCCCCTTCTACGCGCACATCGCCCGCGGGGTCGAGGAGCAGGCCTCGGCGGAGGGCCGGCTGTGCATGCTGTGCACCACGCACGGCGACCCGCGCCGCATCCTCGCCGTCGTGGAGACCATGCGGGAGCAGCGGGCCGACGCGGTGATCGTGGTGGGCGGCGCTCTCGACGACAAGGCGTACCACGACCGCATGACCCACTTCGCGCACGCCCTGGACCGGTCCGGCTCCCGGCTGGTCCTGGTCGGCCGCCCGCCGCTCGGCCCCGGCGTCCCGGCCACGGTCGTCGACTACGACAACGAGGGGGGCGCCTTCGCCCTCACCGGCCACCTCCTCTCCGGCGGCCACCGGCGCATCGCCTACCTCGGCCGGGTCCCCGGCCTGTCCACCAGCGCCCAGCGCGTCGCCGGTTTCACCCGCGCCCACGAACTCCTCGGCCTCGCCCCGGACCCCGGCCTCGTCCTCGACGGCGTCTTCTCCCGCTCCTACGGCTACCAGGCCACCCGTGAACTCCTCGCCTCCGGACGCGATTTCACCGCGATCTTCGCGGCCACCGACATGATCGCCACCGGCGTGATCCAGGCCCTGCGGGAGTCGGGCCGCCGCATCCCCGACGACGTCGCCGTGGCCGGCTACGACGACATCCCGGTCGCCCGGGACGTCCACCCGACGCTCACCACGGTCCACGTGCCCCAGGAGGAACTGGGCCGCGCCGCCGTCCGCCTCGCCCTGCACCGCGACGAGTTGCCGGACGGGCAGCACCTGGTGCTGGGGACGCACGTGGTGCTCCGGGAGTCGACACGGCGGGCCGCCGACGGCTGAGCGGCCGGTGTGGGCGGAGGCAGGCCTGCGGATTTCGTTGTCTTGTGCGGGGTCGATGGCTGCAATCGTCAACAGTGTGGTCATCGTGCCGCGATATCGGTAGCGTGCGGACATGACCCCGGACCCGCTGCCCCCGCGCCTCCCGGCGACCGACCTCACCCGCCACCGCCGGCTCCGCGAGCAGGGCAGCCTCGACCGGGCCGATCTGGAGGCGATTCTCGACGCGGGCTTCGTCTGTCATCTGGGGGTGGTGGTCGAGGGGCGCCCGCTGGTCGTGCCGACGGTGTACGGGCGGGACGAGCGGCGGCTGTACCTGCACGGCTCGGTCGCCAGCCGCACCCTCGCGGGCGGGACCCCGGTGTGCGTCACGGTCACGCACGTCGACGGCCTGGTCCTGGCCCGGTCCGTCTTCGAGCACGGCGTCAACTACCGCAGCGCGGTGATCCACGGCACCGCCCGCAGGGTGATCGACCCCGAGGAGAAACTGACGGGCCTGCGCCTCCTCACCGAACACACGGCCCCCGGCCAGTGGTCGTACGCCCGGCTGCCGAACCGCAGGGAACTGGCCGCCACCACTGTGCTCGTCCTCTCCCTGGCAGAGGCCTCCGTCAAGATCCGCACCGGGGCTCCGGAGGACGGCGACGGACCGGACGCAAAGCTGGGGCTGTGGGCCGGCGTCCTGCCCCTGACCTCGGCCTGGGGCACACCGGTGCCGGATCCCGCACTGCCCCCGAACACCCCCGTACCGGGACACATCGCGCGCAGAGAGGGGACCCGGCACGGCTGACCGCGGGGCGGGGGCATACCGTGAGGAGCTGAACGCCTGAGCCGGGAGGAGACACGGATGGGCAGCCGTACCGCGCTGGTCGAGGATCTGATGGAGAGGTTCCCGCACGTACCAAGGGAAGCCGTCTTCAAGGAGGACCTGCTCAGGGGCGGTGTGGCCTTCGACCCGTCCGCGCTGAGCGACAACGAGAGCGGCGAGGTCAAGCCGAAGTCGTACTTCATCTTCTCCTTCGACCACGGCACCCTGCCCGAGCTGGGCGAGGCCGCGCTGCGCCGGCCGCCGGAGGAGATCATCCTCACCGGCGGGCCGTACGACCTGCGGCGGACCGTGGTGTCCGTGCGGGTGAACCCGGCCTCCCCGTACCGGGTGGCCGCGGACGAGGAGGGCATGCTCGGGCTCTACCTCGACGGGAAGCGGATCGCCGACGTCGGGGTGCCGCCCATGCCCGAGTACTACCGGCACAAGCTCGCCAACGGGAAGTCCGTGATGGAGGTCGCCCCGACCATCCAGTGGGGCTACCTGATCTACCTCACCGTCTTCCGGGTCTGCCAGTACTTCGGCGCCAAGGAGGAGTGCCAGTACTGCGACATCAACCACAACTGGCGCCAGCACAAGGCGGCCGGGCGGCCGTACACGGGTGTGAAGGACGTCGAGGAGGTCCTCGAAGCCCTGGAGATCATCGACCGGTACGACACCGCCGGGACGTCCACCGCCTACACGCTGACCGGCGGCGCGATCACCAAGACCGTCTCCGGACGCGACGAGGCCGACTTCTACGGCCACTACGCCAAGGCCATCGAGGAGCGGTTCCCGGGCCGGTGGATCGGCAAGGTCGTGGCCCAGGCGCTGCCGCGGGACGACGTGCAGCGGTTCAAGGACTACGGCGTGCAGATCTACCACCCCAACTACGAGGTGTGGGACGAGTACCTGTTCAAGATGTACTGCCCGGGCAAGGAGCGGTACGTCGGCCGGGACGAGTGGCACAGGCGGATCCTGGACTCCGCCGAGATCTTCGGCGCGCGCAACGTGATCCCCAACTTCGTGGCCGGCGTGGAGATGGCCGAGCCGTTCGGGTTCAAGACCGTCGACGAGGCGATCGCGTCCACCACCGAGGGGCTCCGCTTCTTCATGTCGCACGGCATCACGCCGCGCTTCACCACCTGGTGCCCGGAGCCGACCACCCCGCTCGGCAAGGCCAACCCCCAGGGCGCCCCGCTGGAGTACCACATCCGGCTGCTGCAGGCCTACCGGCAGACGATGGAGGACTTCGGCCTCTCCTCGCCCCCCGGCTACGGCCCGCCCGGACCCGGCCGCGCGGTCTTCTCCGTCAGTTCCTTCATGGACAGCCTGCCCGCGGAGGCGCCGGCGCAGGTGTGACGCCGAGGGCGGCCCGGGGCTCGGCCGGGCGGGCGCAAGTGACCTACGGGAACGGTGAGTCGAAACGCGGTCGCAGTCCGTACTAGAGGCCGGAGTTGTGGGACACGGCGGACACGAAGGTGTTCTCCGGGCGGCCGGCACAGCGGTTGACGTGATACCGGGGGCCGGTGGTAAGGGTGTGACGGGGAGATTCCGTGGCACGACCACCGGTAACCGGATTTGAATATGCCGCTTGTCAGTTGTGCAGGGGACGTGAAAAACTCTGGGCCTGCCGTGAGGTTCCCCCCAACTCCGTTGCCGATACGGTGAGTTGACCTCGCTTTGGATGCAGGAGACCCATGCCCGACCTGCCGACCCCTCAGGACGCCGCCGAGGCAGCGCTGTTCTCCGAATGCTGGGACGCGGTGCTCTCCTACGCCGACCTGTGCACGTCCGGCTCTCTGACGGCCAATCAGCTGGCCACCGAGGCCTTCACGCTCGGCATGCGTGAGGCCCGTGAGGCGGACTTCGCGCCGGTCCGCGGCTCCGGACGGCGCGCCGCCCGGCTTCCGATGATCCCGCTGCTGCTCACCGCCGTGCGCAACACGGCCGCCACCTGGGAGGCCGGCGGGCTGGGCCACAAGCTCGACCCGGACCTCAGGCTGTGGCTCAACTCCGAGAAGGCGACGCGCTACACGGGTCCGCCGTTGCAGCGGCCCGTCGCGCTGCGCGGCCTGCGCGACATGCAGGAGGCGGACGCCTCGCTGCTGTGGCTGTCCGAGGTGGAGGCGCTGCCGCTCTCCTCCGTGGCGCGCCGGCTCGGTCTCGACCCGTCCGTCGTCGGCCAGGAGCTGGAGCAGGTGTGCGGACTCTTCCGC
This sequence comes from Streptomyces sp., assembly GCF_019510245.1. Lineage (GTDB taxonomy): Bacteria > Actinomycetota > Actinomycetes > Streptomycetales > Streptomycetaceae > Streptomyces. Next base: position 30,954 of record NZ_JAEKKT010000188.1, read on the forward strand.
GACCGCTGCCACCGCGCCCATCTCGACACGCCGATGGAAGCCGAGTGCCGCAGCTACGCCCGGCTCCTCGACGCGGTCACCCGCTCCTCGGCGGCCGACACGCCCGACGACCTCTCCCGCCACCTCGCCACCTGTGTGCAGTGCGCCGAGGCCGCCGCCTGCCTGCGGCTGCACGGCGGCGGGCTGCCGGCGGCGCTCGCCGGCGGGGTCATCGGCTGGGGCGGTCTCGCCTACCTGGAGCGCCGCCGGCGCGCCGCCGAGGTACGGCTCGGCGCGGGCCGCCCCGCCGCCACCCCCGACACCGATGGCGGCGACCCCAAGGAGAGCGGCGGGCGCGGCAAGGTGGTGCGGCACGGCCTGCTCGGCGCGGCGGTGCTGATCTCACTGGTGGCGCTCGGCGTGTCGATGATGCCGATGGGCGGCGGCTCCGGCGACGACACCGCCACCGCCTCGCACGACGACCGTCAGCCCGTCGCCGACCCCACCGCCGTCGTCCCGTCGGCCGACCCGACCGCGACGCACACCGCGTCCGCCTCCGCGGCCTCCTCCTCCTCGGCCACCACCGGGAAGCCGGGCCACAAGAACCCCGACCCGGAGCCCCAGGGCACCTCCTCGGCCACGGCGGGCACCGGCCACCACGGCACCGCCTCCGCCAGTCCCACCGGCCACGCGGCGGCCGCCTGCCAGGTCTCCTACGACCTGGTCAACCAGTGGACCGACGGCTTCCAGTCCACCGTCACCGTCACCACCACCCAGGCCCTGACCGGCTGGCGGGTCCAGTGGTCCTTCCGGGACGGCCAGAAGGTCACCCAGATGTGGGACGCGACCGTCAGCCAGGACGGCGGCAAGGTCACCGCCGACGCCGCCGACTACAACCAGTCGGTCTCCGCGAACGGCACCCTGTCCTTCGGCTTCCTCGGCACCTGGAACGGCAGCAACTCCGCGCCGTACGCCTTCACGCTGAACGGCGCGTCCTGCTCGCTGAACTGAGCAGGGCCGCCCGCACGACCGGCGGCCGGAGGACCCGAGAGGGCGGGTCCGCCCGGCCGCTGATGACTCGTCAGATCGGGTCCTGCGAACTCCCGCTCAGCACTGCGACTTGTAGAAGTACTTGCTGACCGACGGCTCGTTCATGTTGTCCTTGGTGATGGCCACCATGTTCGTGCCGATCGACTTGCTGACCGACTTGCCCTCGAAGGCGTCCGCGAGCTGGTCCACCGCCTGCCGGCCGATCGCCGCCGGGTCCTGGGCGACCAGCACCTGCAGCGTGCCCGCCTTCAGGGAGGCTATCTCGTCGGGCTCGGCGTCGAACGCGGCCACCTTCACCGCGCCCTCCTTGCCGGCCTGCTTCAGACCGGTGGCGATGCCCTGACCGGTGTTGGTGTTGCCCGCGAACACCCCGCCGAGGTCCGGGTGCGCGGCGAGCGTCGACTGGATCTGGGAGGCCGCGGTGGCCGGCAGGTCGTTGTCGTAGAGGGTGGGCAGCACCTTGATGCCCGGGTACTTGGCCATCTCCTCGGTGAAGCCCTTGATCCGCGCGTCGGTGGTGGAGACACCGGGCTTGACACTGATGACGATGACCGAGCCCTTCTCCTTCATCAGCTTGGCCAGCGCGTCGGCGGCGACCCGGCCGCCCTTCTCGTTGTCGGACGAGATCCGGGTGATGCCGACCGAGGTGTCGGTCACCGTCGTGTCCACCAGCGCCACCTTGGTGCCCGCCGACTGGATCTGCTTGAGCGACGGCGTCAGTGCGCTGGTGTCGACCGGCGAGATCAGCAGCCCGTCGGGCCGGGAGGCGGCCACCGAGTCGAGCAGCGGCCGCTGCACCGACACGTCCCACTGCGCGGAGCCGTCGGCCGTGAAGTCCATTCCCTTGGCCTTGGCCTCCGCCTGTGCGGCACAGGTCATGGTGATGTAGAAGGGGTCGCTCTTCACTCCGGTGATCAGGCGGACCTTCTTGCCCTTGGCGCTGCCCGAACCCCCCGAGCCGCCACCGTCGTCGGACGAGCCACAGGCCGCGGCCCCCGCGCCGAGGGCCAGGACCGTGCCCACCGCGACCAGCAACCGGCGCCTGCTGCGAACGTTCCTCATCACAGAATCCTCCCTAGTCATGCGCGTTCCCGGGTCTTCCTGCGCAGCTGGTCGACGTAGACGGCCACGACCAGCACCACGCCCACCGCCACGTCCTGCCAGTACTGCTGGACGCCGATCACGATCAGCCCGGTGGTCAGCACCGCCGGGATGAACACACCGATCACCGTGCCCAGCACCGAACCCCGCCCGCCGAACAGGCTGGTGCCGCCGAGGACCACCGCCGTGATCACCTTGAGGTTGTCGGTCGAGTGCCCGGCGATCGACGTCGTGCCGTACGAGGCCAGCCACATCACCGCGCCGAGCCCGGCCAGCAGCCCCATCAGCCCGTAGACCTTGACCAGTTGCCGACCCACCGGAATGCCCGCCCGGCGGACCGCGGTCGGGTTCGACCCGATCGCGAGGGTGTGCTCGCCGAACCGGGTGCCGGCCAGCACCGCGCCGAAGACCGCGGTCACCACGGCCGCCAGGATCACCATCCACGGGATGCCGGCCACCTTGCCGAAACCGAGGCTGTTCTGGAGATGCGTGGAGGCCGCCCCGGCCGGGTCCTGGCCGCCGGTGGCGAGTTCGGCGATCCCCAGCGCCGCGCCGAGCCCGCCCAGCGTCACGATCAGCGGCGGCACCTTGCCGGTCGCCACCACCGCGCCCTGCAGCGCGCCCCACGCGGTGCCCACGGCCAGCGCGATGACGACACAGATCGCAACCGTGCCCCAGCCCGAAGTCGCCCCGCCGTGATGGATGTTGTACTCACCCGCCGCCACCGCGGCCAGCACCAGCACCGACCCGATCGACAGGTCGATGCCCGCCGTGATGATCACGAACGTCATGCCGACGCCGAGCACCAGGTAGATGGCCGCGTTCACGGCGATCTGGGTGATGTCGTACGTGGTGAAGAACTTGCCCGGCGCCGCGATCGTGAAGAACAGGACCAGCGCCACGAGGATGACGAAGGTCCACAGTTCGTTGAGGGTTGCCGCGCGGCGCACCCAGTCGGGCAGCGCGGACCGGCCGCCCACGGCCGCCGGGGCCTTCTCGCTCTGCGCCGTCATCGTGCGCCCTCCGCTTTCCCGGTCCCGTTCTCCCGGGTCCCGTTCGCCCCGTCCAGCGAGCCGGTCATCGCCCCGACCAGCTCCTCGATCGTCGTGTCGGCGGCGGTGTACGACGCGACCCGCCGGCCCAGCCTCAGCACCTCCACCCGGTCCGCGACCGACAGCACCTCGGGCATGTTGTGGCTGATCAGTACGACGCAGATGCCTTGGTCGGCGACCCGGCGGACGGTCTCCAGGACCCGGGCGCGCTGGACGACGCCCAGCGCGGCGGTCGGCTCGTCCATGAAGATGACCTTGTGGGCGAAGGCGACGGCACGGGCCACCGCGACGGACTGCCGCTGTCCGCCGGACAACGTTGTCACAGCGGCCGTCACATCCTTCAGCTCCACGCCGAGTTCGGCGAAGGCCTTGACCGCCTCCCGGCGCATCGCGGGCCGGTCGAGCACGCCGAGGCGCCCGAGCAGCCCCCCGCGCACGATCTCCCGGCCGAGATAGAGATTGGCCGCCGCGTCGAGATCGGGCGCGAGCGACAGGTCCTGGTACACCGTCTCCACGCCCTGCCGCTGGGCGTCCATCGGACCGGAGAACCGCACCGGCGTACCGTCCAGGCGGACCTCGCCGGCGTCGGGGGCGAGGACGCCCGACAGGACGTTCACCAGAGTGGACTTGCCGGCGCCGTTGTCACCGATGAGGGCGACGACCTCGCCGGGGTATGCCGTGAAATCGGCGCCCGAGAGCGCCTGGACGTGGCCGAAACGCTTGACCACCCCATGTGCCGTGAGCAGTGGTTCCCTTGCAGAGGCCATGTTGTGCCTTCTGGTTGGTATCGTTAACAGCTTGGCTGATTCTTGGGGCGCCCACAGCGGGGTGTCAAGGGTGGTGCACCCGCTCGCCGGGCGTGTTGGTCGCGCCTCATCTCCCGCTGTTTGCAAGGGCGTTGATACGCGTGCGAGTTGGTAACGTTAACGAGTCGACGCTCAAACGTGACGCAGCTGGAGGACGTGGCGTGGCAGCCACCCGGCCGACCATGAAGGACGTTGCCGCGGAAGCGGGCGTCAGCACGATGACGGTGTCCCGCGTCGTCAACGGCGATTCGGCCGTCGCCCCGCGGACCGCCGCGCGGGTGGAGGCCGCGGTCCGCAAGCTCGGCTACCAACGCGACGACGTGGCACGCCAGTTACGCCGCACCCATGAACTGAGCCAGATCATCGGCCTGTTGGTCGACGACGTGACCGATCCCTTCATGGCCGCGGTCGCCTCCGCCGCCGAGGACGTCGCCCGGCAGCGCGGCAGCATCATGCTCATCGGCTCCAGCCGCGCCGACCTGCGCCGCGAACGCGAGGTGATCGCCGCGTTCACCGCCCGCCGCGTCGACGGCCTGATCCTCACCCCGGCCGCGGGCAGCCACCGCTTCCTGCGTCCTGCGCAGGCGCAGGGCACGAAGATCGTCTGCGTGGACCGGGCGGCGCCGGGCCTGGACGTGGACGCCGTGGTGGTCGACAACTTCGGCGCGGTGCGGGAGGCCGTGGAGCAGCTGGTGGCACACGGCCACCGCAGGATCGGCTACCTGGGCGACACACCGAAGATCTGGACGTTCGGCGAACGCCGGCGGGGCTACCTCGCGGCGCTGGCGGCCGCGGGCATCGCCGCCGACCCGGCGCTGCTCAGGGACGCCGTGCGCACCGGGCCCGAGGCGGCCGCGGCCGTCACCGGAATGCTTTCGCTGCCCGACCCGCCGACGGCCCTCCTCGCCGGCAACGAACTGCTCGCCTTCGGCGCCCTGACCGCGGCCCCCGGCGACCTCGCCTTCGTCGCCTTCGACGACTTCGCGCTCGCCGCCCGGCTGACCCCACCCGTCACGGTGATCGCCCAGGACCCGGTGGCCCTCGCGACCAGCGCGGCCCACCTGCTGTTCGCCCGCATCCACGGCGACGTCTCCCCACCGCGCACGGTGGTCATGCCGACCCGCCTGATCCGCCGCGGCTCGGGGGAACTGCCCGGGCCGTTCGCCGGAGGGGCCTAGGAGGGGGCGTCCGGCCGAATTCCGGGCGCGGCCCGGTGGGGGCTGACCGCGCAGTTCCCCGCGCCCCTGACGGGGCACTCCTCGCGGCGTGCATTCAGCGGTCCCGCACCTCATCGCGCCCTGAAGGGGCGCTGCGCGCTCAGCCACGGCGGTGCCGCGGTTTTCGGGCTGGCTACGTCGCGGGGCCCACCCCAGTGAGCCCGCGCCTCATCGCGCCCTGGAGGGGCGCGGGGAACTGCGCGACCAGCGCCACGGCGGTGCCGCAGTCTTTCGGGCTGGGTACGCCGCGGCGTGTGCTTAGCCGGCCCGCGCCTCATCGCGCCCTGAAGGGGCGCTGCATGCTCAGCCACGGCGGTGCCGCGGCCTTTCGCACTGCGCACCTCACGGCGCCCACCCAGTGAGCCCGCGCCTCATCGCGCCCTGGAGGGGCGCGGGGAACTGCGCGGCCGGCCACGGCGGTGCCGCGGTCTTTCGGGCTGGGTACGTCGCGGGGCCCACCCCAGTGAGCCCGCGCCTCATCGCGCCCTGGAGGGGCGCGGGCAACTGCGCGGCCGGCCACGGCGGTGCCGCAGTCGGCGGACGGCGTGTCGTCGTACTTCCGGTGGTGCGCTCAGGTGGCTGTGGTGCGGCGGCCACCCCGGCGGCCGGAGCCGCGACCGCCCGTGCCGGCCGCGCTGCCCGCGGCCCCGCCGGAGGGCGTGCGCCGCCGGGACCCGCGGTCGTCCTTGCCGGACGCGGTGCCGGCAGCCCCACCGGCCGCGGCTCGACGGTCGGAGCTGCGGCCGGCCGTGCCGCCGGCAGC